>NZ_CP084273.1:0-916501 GCF_022879615.1 Caballeronia grimmiae | reverse complement strand
ATCGTGTCGAGACACTCGTGCAGCGTGTCGGCGAGCATGCGATGCGCGTGCAGCAACGCGCGGATCGAAGCCGCCACGGCCGGGCGCTGGTCTGTTTGGCAGGACAGCACGGCCGGACGCAGCGCGTCGCGTTGACGATGGTTTGCCGCGATGCTGCCGGCTCCTGTCGCGTTCGCGCTCGTGCAGATGAGATCGCAGCCGTGCCGCTCCGCTTGCGCGATCATCGCGTCGAACGATTCATCACTCGCGACGATCGTCGACGTGCACGGAACGCCCTGCGCGCGAGCGCCGGCTTCGGCACGTGCGAGCCATTCGCGGGCGCGACCGTCGGTTTGCCAGCGCGGCGCGCCGATTTCGCCGCTGGTAGGCGCTACATGCAGGAAGGTGATGCGTGCGCCGATTGCATGGGCAAATTCGGTGGCATGACCGATCGCTTCGATGCGCGCGTCGGTATCGCCGACAGGGACGAGCAGATGCTGGTACATGGTTATGCGCTGTGGGACGATGCGTGAATTCATGCTTTGCATCGTAGTTGAGCGCGATCCGGCGCGACCCTCTCACGGCGGGAGGGGTTGACGCCTCCCATCGATTCGAACGATGCTGTGTTCGATCGGACCCCTCTTCGTGCATTGGCTTCCATGACAAGCGATGCGGCGCCCCTGACGACCGAACTGGTCCTGAAAACCATTGCGCCGCGCGCGCCGCTGAATCTGCTTGCGCGGCGCAGATTGAGCGCCGATGCCGCGCCTTATCGCGACCGTCAGATCACCCTCGTCCAGGCGCCGGCGGGCTACGGCAAGACCTCGTTGCTCGCGCAATGGCGACGCGAATTTCTGGCGCGCGGGTCCGCCGTGGCCTGGCTTCTCGCCGACGAACGCGATGACGCCGGGCGGCTCTTGCGCGCGCTCGTGCAGGCCGTCAAAACGGGCTGCGCGCGCTCGGGCTTCGGCGCGCTGCTGCTCGACGGCGCGCTCGCGTCCGTAGGCGCGCTGGATGGCGCAACCGCATGGCTTGCGGAAATCGCGGTGCTGTCGATGGACGTGGTGCTCATCATCGACGAGGCCGAGCGGCTGCCGCCCGCCGGCGCTGAATTGCTCACCTATCTCCTGCATAACGCGCCGCAGAATCTGCGTGTGGTGGTCGCCGGGCGAAGCGGACTCGAAGCGCCGATGGCGGATCTGCTGCTCTATGGCGAGGCCACGCTCGTCGGTCCCGATGCGTTGCGCTTTCGGCTCGACGAAACAATCGCGCTGATTGGCAACCGATTCGGCGCGCAGATGGATGCCGACGCCTGTGCGCGTCTCTATGAAGCGACCGACCGATGGCCGCTCGGATTGCAGCTCGCGGTGGCCGCGATGACGCGCGCCACGGACGCCCGGCAGGCGGTGGAGACCATCGCGTCCGGGCCGGGGGGACTGGGCGAGCATCTCGTCGGCGCGTTGATCGCGGATTTATCGCCGCAAGACGAGGCGTTTCTGACGCGCATCAGCGTCGTCGACATGCTGCATCCGGACCTGTGCGAGGCGCTGACGGAATGCACTGAAACGCCGGCCCGGCTTGCGCGCCTCGTGCGTGAGACGCCCGTTTTCATCACCGTCGAAGACAGCGCGTGGTGCCGCCTTCATACGCTCGTGCGCGATGCATTGCGCGCGCGTTTCGCGCAGATGCCCGCCAGCGAGCGCCAGGCGCTGCATGCACGCGCGATGCGATGGTTCGTCGGGCGCGGCATGATCGAAGAGGCCGCGCGCCACGCGCACGCGGCGGGCGAGCACGAGACCGCCTACGAACTCGCCGAGCGCAGCCTGGACGAAGCGGTGCGTCAGGGCCACTTGAGCCTCGTGCTCGACTGGCTGGAACTGATCCCGAAGCCCGAGCTGGAACGGCGTCCGCGCTTGCGGCTGGCTGCCGCGTGGGCGCTCGCGCTCGGGCAACGCCACGACGAGGCCCAGCGTCAGGTCGAGCAGATTCTGACCGGCCCGGCCGTCGACGTGAAGCTGCGTTACGAGTGCGCGCTGATCCTGAGCGCAGCCGCCTATTTCGCCGATGAACCCGATCGCTTCCTCGCGCTCTTCGAGCCGTGGGCCAAATCGCCGCCCGAAGGGGGAGGCTGGCTCGCGCAGGTTCACGCGAACCGTCTGGCGGCCCGCGCGATGATGCTCGGCGAGCCGGCCCAGGCCCGCCGCGCGCAGCAACGCCCCCGGTCCGCGGACGACGGTGAAGGCGTCGAATTTCTGATGCGATGGGGCGGATACATCACCGGGTCGAGCTATCTATGGGAAGGGCAGATGGCGCTCGCCGAAGACGTGCTGAGGCCCGCGCTCGCGAGCGCCGAGGCCCGGCACGGCCGGCGGCATCCGATCACCTGCATCTTCGCGGCGGCGTGTGCGGCGATCGCCTACGAGGACGACCGGCTCGACGAAGCGGCGGCGCTTCTGTCGAACCGCATGGACGTGCTCGAACGCGCCGGAACGCCGGATGCCGTCATCCTTGCCTATCACACGGCCGCGCGGCTCGCCGTGGTGCGCGGCGGCGAACATCGCGCACTCGACATGCTCGAAGCAATGCACGCGCTCGGCGTGAGCCGGCGTCAGCCGCGCTTATGCATCGCGAGTCTCGCGGAACAGGTCCGCATGCACGCGGGCCGCTATCGCATCGAGACGTGTCAGGCGCTGGTGCGCCGGATCGACGATATCGTCGCGCACGAGGGCGGCCGCGGGCCGGTGTGGCGAACTTCGGTCGCGCTGTTGCAGCGGCTCGCGCACGCGGACGCCGCGCTCGCCGCACGGAACTGGCAGCAGGCGCGCGAAGCACTCGAAGCGGCGGCGCAGCAGGCCGGCGAGATGAAAATGGGCCGATGCCGCATCGAAATCCTGGCGCTACGAGCGTTCGCGCTGCACGAAGAGGGCGCGGACGGCGCGGCGCTGCTGCGCGAAGCGATGAATCTCGCGCAGACTTTCCGCCTGCGCCGCACGCTCGTCGATGCTCATCCTTCGCTCGCGGACTGGGCGCGGCGCATGGACGATGCCTCGTCGCCCGATGACATCGGCAGGACGCCCGCCGCGTATCCGAACACGAGGCCACCGCCGCGAGAGACGAATGGACCGCGCGCCGTGCCGAGCGTCGTGCTGACGCCGAAAGAGCGCGAGATCCTGGAATTGCTCGCGCGCAATCTGACGAACAAGGAAATCGCGCGTGCGGGGATGATCGGCGAAGGCACGGTCAAGTGGCATCTGAAGAACCTGTTCGGCAAGCTCGACGCCAGCTCGCGCAAACATGCGGTGCGGCGCGCTGTCGTGCTCGGATTGCTCGAAGGCACGCAATGACCGCGCGCCGGACGTCCGCTGGTTGATCCACCTTCCCCCTCCCGCCGCGAGAGGGGCCGCGCGTGTGGTCCTTCCGTATTCTTGCTGCATGACTTCACGTGATCGTGAAGCGACCCATCCGGCGATGACTTTCTGGTCCGCTTCCCCGATGCGCGATTGACCGGCTCCATCACTGCTGCCACCCCGGCACGCGTGCAAGCCAGAACGATATGGATACCTCATGAAACGAAAGATTCCATGCCTTGCCGCACTGCTCGCGTGTTCCGGCGCCGCCTCTGCGCAAGGCTCCGTCACGCTTTACGGCGTGGTCGATGCCGGCTTGCTCTATCAGAGCACGGCTGCGGCTTCCTTCGCGCCGAACGCGCCCAATCTCGGCGAGGTGTATCGCTACAAGGACGGCGGCATCTACGCGAGCTTCTGGGGCCTCAAGGGCAGCGAAGACCTGGGCGGCGGCTACAAGCTCAACTTCCGCTTGCAGGGCAGCTTCGATACCGGCACCGGCCGGTCCGGCCTCTCCGACACGCCCGGCGTCCCCGCGTCATTCAATCAGTTCGCGACGGTCGGCCTGACCGGTCCGTTCGGCACCTTCAACGCGGGCCGCCAGATCGTGCCGATGATCTACGCGATGTACGACACCGATGTGCGCGGCGCACAGTACTTCGGCAGCATTCTGACGGCGTGGCTCGGCATGAATCAGGTGGCGGGCTGGAGCGGCACGAGCACGAACGCCGCGATCGGCGCGCTGTACGACAGCAATGCGCTGGTCTACGAGTCGCCGAAGTTCTACGGGGCGTCCGTCGCGCTCGAATATGCACCGGGCGGCGTCCCGGGCCAGTTCAAGGGCGGCACGCGCGAATCCGCTGTCCTCAAGTATTCGAACTATGGCCTCAACCTGTCGGCGGTCTATTACAACGGACACGACACGAGCCCGTTGCCCGGCGTCGCGCCGACGGGCCTCAACAACAACCGCTTCATGTACTTCGGCGCGATGTACACGTTCCGCGATTTCTCCGTCTCGGGTTCGTACAGCCGGGGCAAGAATCCCGCCAACACTGGCCGCGCGGACTACGACCTCTATGCGGCCGGCCTCGGCTACCGCTTCAGCCCGGTGCTCAAAGTCACCTCGGGGTTCTACTACCTGAAGGACAACAACAACTCGACGAACCATTCGAGCGAAGTCGCGGTCGGCACTGAATACAGCCTGTCGAAGCGCACGCTCACTTATGCGCAAGTCGGCTACGTCGACAACCACGGAACGATGAACCAGACCATCGTCTATGGACAGCCCGTCGCGCCGGGAAAGTCGACGACCGCGGCCATGGTCGGCGTGCGCCACAACTTCTGACGGGAGCAATCCGTGCGAAAAATGAAACCGAATGTATATCGATGTGCGGCCCTGATCGTCATTCTGGCGATGGGCGCAATGATTCAGGCAACCGAAGCAAAGGCGGCGGCGAGCACACCTTCAGTCGCGTCGGCCGCCAGCGCGCCTGTTGCCACCAGAACGCAGAACCGCGCGCTGCGCAGGAGCGTCTATGCCGCCTTCGCAAAAGACAAGGCGATCGACGCAGGCGATATCGGCGTCAGCGCGAAGGACGGCGACATCACGCTGACCGGCACGGTCGTCGACGCGGCGCATATCGGCAAGGCCGCCGAACTGGCGAGCGGCGTGGCCGGCGTGAGATCGGTCACGAACAAACTGACGGTCAAGCGGCCTTTCGGGCAATGAGCGGCGGTCCCATGCAACAGATCACGGAAACACACATGAATCAGCAGATGTTCGAAGCGGCTCCATCGGCGTATGCGTACCCGTTGCTCATCAAGCATCTTCTGCATACGCCGATGGCTCACGCGCCCGATCAGGAAATCGTGTATCGCGGCACGACGCGCCTCACCTATCGCGGCATGCAGGAACGCATCGCACGGCTCGCCAATGGCCTCACGCGCCACGGCGCGACGATGGGCAGCACCGTCGCGGTAATGGACTGGGACAGCCATCGCTATCTGGAATGTTATTTCGCTATCCCGATGATGGGCGCGGTGCTTCAGACGGTCAACGTGCGGCTCTCGCCTGCAGAGATCGCCTATACGATCAATCATGCGGGCGCGCACATCCTGCTCGTGCATAGCGACTTTCTGCCCGTGGTCGAGTCGATACGCAATCAGCTCGAATCGGTGCAGGCGGTCATTCTGATCGACGACGAGCGCGACGAAGCGCACGCGCGCACCATCCCGTTCGCCGACGAATACGAAGCCATGCTCGCCGCGAGCGAGCCCGCCTACGACTTCCCGGATTTCGACGAGAACACTCGCGCCACGACGTTTTATACGACCGGCACGACCGGCTTGCCGAAGGGCGTCTACTTTTCGCATCGGCAACTCGTGCTGCACACGATCACCGGCATGGCCGCGCTCGCAAGCCCGGCATCAGGGCAACGCTTCCATCGCGGCGACGTGTACATGCCCATCACGCCAATGTTCCATGTTCACGCATGGGGCATGCCGTACATCGCGACGATGCTCGGCGTGAAGCAGGTCTATCCCGGCCGCTATGTGCCCGAACGCCTGATCGAACTGGTGCGCGGCGAAGGCGTCACGTTCTCGCATTGTGTCGGCACCATCCTGCACATGCTGCTCGGTTGCCGTGACGCGAAGAGCGTCGATCTCAGCCGATGGAAGGTCGTCATCGGAGGCGGCGCGCTGCCGCATGGACTGGCGCGCGCCGCGCTCGAGCGGGGCATCGACATTTTCGCGGGCTATGGCATGTCCGAAACCTGCCCGCTGCTCAGCCTTGCGCAATTGCGGCCGGGCAGCGACGAACTGGATATCGAAGAGCAGGTGGCGCTACGTTGCAAGACGGGTCTGCCGATACCGCTCGTCGATATGCGCATCGTGAACGAGGAGGGCGCCGATGTCGCGCACGACGGACGCGCTAGCGGGGAGATCGTGGTGCGTGCGCCGTGGCTCACGCAAGGGTATCTGAAGAATCCCGAGGCATCGGCGGCGCTCTGGGACGGCGGCTATCTGCATACGCAGGACATCGGAAGCATCGACAGGAAGGGTTATCTGCAAATCACCGACCGCATCAAGGACGTGATCAAGTCGGGCGGCGAGTGGGTGTCGTCACTCGAAATAGAGAGCCTGATTTCGCTCTATCCGGTGGTCTCAGAAGTCGCGGTGATTGGCGTCAAGGACGAGAAATGGGGCGAGCGGCCGGTGGCGCTGGTGGTGCTGAAGCCGGGCATTACGTCCGCTGCATCGGCGGATGACATCCGGAATCACGTGCTCGCGTTCAGCGAAACCGGGCGAATTTCGAAGTATGCGGTGCCGCAAATCGTGAAGATCGTCGATCAGCTCGACAAGACGAGCGTCGGCAAGTTGAACAAGAAGCGCTTGCGCGAGCAGTTTGCGCAATCGCTCGAACGGGAAGCATCGGCATGAGTACGGCCACAAGCATGACGACGCGCGGCTATCGCGTCGCGACGATCGAAGACTTCGTGGGGCAGGAACTGGGCGTGTCGGAATGGGTGATCGTCGATCAGGCCCGCATCGACGCCTTCGCGCAATGCACCGGCGATACGCAGTGGATTCATCTCAACGAAGAGCGTGCGAAGCGCGAGAGCCCGTTCGGCGGCACCATCGCGCACGGCTATCTGACGCTTTCGCTGCTGGCGGCGCTCGCGATCGAAATGGGCGTCGTGCCGGCGGATGCATCGGCTGCGCTGAACTACGGCATCGACAAGGTTCGCTTCATGACGCCCGTTAAATCCGGCGCACGCGTGCGAAGCCGTGTCGTGCTGACGTCCGTCGAAAGAAAAGGCGGTGGTCGCATTCTTTTGAAGACCGGCAACGAGTTGCAGATAGAAGGCGAGGACAAGCCCGCTCTCATCGCAGAGACGCTGGTCATGATCCTTGCATGATGGAGTGCGCAGAGAAATGGCATCAGACATGACGAATTTGAACGACGACATCGCGGCACGCGCGACCGATGGCATGCCGGGACCGAATCCATTCGTCGGGCTGCGGCCCGTCGACATGCTCGCAGCGGCGGGGCAGATTGGCGCACAGGCGGTCCTTCATCCCGCCCTGATGATGCGGCAGACCACGGCGTTGATCCGCGATCTCGCCTCGGCGGTGAGCGGCAACGCAGCGTCCGCGCCGCAGCCCGGCGACAAGCGCTTCGCTGATTCCGCGTGGCGCGAACAGACGGTGTATCGCTCCACGATGCACGGCTATTTCGCGTGGCGCGATGCGCTCACCGGCCTGGTCGAAGGATCCGCGCTCGACGAAGCGAGCAAGGAGCGTGCGCAGTTCGTGCTGTCGCTCATGACGGACGCGCTGGCCCCGACCAATACGCTCGCGGGCAATCCGGCGGCGATGAGGAAGCTGGTGGAATCGAACGGTGCGAGTGTCGTCGCCGGAATGAAGAACATGCTCCGCGATGCGCTCGGCAACAAGGGCATGCCGTCGCAGGTCGACAAGCGCGCGTTCAAGGTCGGCGGCAATCTCGGCGCGTCCCGTGGCGCGGTGGTGTTTCGCAACGAAGTGCTCGAACTCATTCAATACGAGCCGACGACGCCGAAGGTTCACGCGCGTGCGCAACTGATCGTGCCGCCGCAGATCAACAAGTTTTATATCTTCGATCTGGCCGCGAAGAAGAGCATCGTCGAGTATCTGGTCGAGAACGAGTTTCAGGTGTTCGCCGTGAGCTGGCGCAATCCGCGCGAAACGCATCGCGATTGGGATATGGATACCTACGTCGCCGCGCTCATCGAAGCGATCGACGCGGTGCGCGACATCACCGGGCAGGCGGACGTGAATCTGCACGGCGCGTGCTCCGGCGCGATGACCATCTCCGCGCTGCTCGGCCATTTCGCGAGCCGTGGCGACACGTCGGTTCATGCGGCCACGCTGATGGTTGCAGTGCTGGACAACGCATCGCCGTCGCAGCTCGGACTCTTCACGACGCCGGAAGCCGTCGAGCTCGCCAAGCGCAACAGCAAGGCGAAAGGCGTGCTATCGGGCGACGACATGGGCCGCGTCTTTGCGTGGATGCGTCCCAACGATCTCGTGTGGAACTTCTGGGTCAACAACTATCTGATGGGCGAAGCGCCGCCTGCCTTCGACATCCTCTATTGGAACAACGACACGACGCGTGTGCCGGCGAAGCTGCACGGCCAGTTGCTCGATATCTTCACGCAAGGCCTGCTGACGAAGCCTCGTGCGTTGACCGTGCTTGGCACGCCGGTGGATTTGTCGAAGGTCGAGTGTGACACCTATGTGATGGCCGGCATGACCGATCACATCACGCCGTGGCGAGGCGTCTACGACACGGCTCGCGCGTTCGGCGGAAACACGCGCTACGTGCTGAGTTCGAGCGGTCATATCCAGAGCCTCATCAATCCGCCCGGCAATGCAAAGGCGAAGTTCTTTCATAACGCTGCGCTTCCCGACGACGCCGCCGCATGGCTCGCCGGTGCGACGGCGAACGCTGACTCGTGGTGGACCGACTGGCGCGAGTGGCTCGCCGAACGATCGGGCGAACGCCGCGCGGCGCCGAAGGCGCCCGGCAACAAGCGGCATCGGCGGCTGGACGATGCGCCGGGCCGCTATGCTCTCGAAGCGTGAACCACGAAGCTCATGACACGGAAAACAACGATGCGCACGATGAACATACGGACCGTCGATATCGACGGACAACGCATTCGCGTCGGCATCTGGGGTGGCAGCGATGCTTCTCCGCCGCTCGTCGTGTTCAACGGCATCGGCGCAAATCTCGAGCTGATTCGGCCATTCGCCGAGGCGCTCGGCGATGTGGAAGTCGTGATCTTCGATATTCCCGGCGTGGGCGGATCGCCTGCGCCGCTCATGCCGTATCGCTTCTCGACGCTCGCCGCGCTCACCGACAAGCTGCTCTCGACGCTCGGCTACGACGGCCCGGTCGATGCGCTGGGCGTGTCGTGGGGCGGGGCGCTCGCGCAGCAGTTCGCGTATCTGTATCCGGTCCGATGCCGGCGGCTCGTGCTGGCCGCGACATCGCCGGGCGTCATCATGGTGCCGGGGCGGCTGTCGGTGCTGTCAAAGCTGGTCGGTCCACGGCGTTACCGCGACGCGGATTATCTGCGTGAAGTGGGCGCGGAGATTTACGGCGGCGCATATCGCCGCGACCCGGCTTTGCTCGAAGAACACGGGCGGCATATTCAGGCCCCGGGCGGCCGCGGCTACCTGTATCAGCTATTGGCGACATGCGGATGGAGCAGCCTGTTCTGGCTCGGCGCGTTGCGCCAGCCGACACTGGTCATGCATGGCGACGACGATCCGATCGTGCCGCTCGTCAACGCAAGGGTGATCGCGAGCCGAATCCGGCGGGCGACGCTTCATGTGATCGAGGACGGGCATCTGTTTCTCATCACGAGGACAGAGGAAATTGCGCCGCTCGTGCGCGAGTTCCTGCTGGGCGCGCAGGTCGAAGGACGTTAAGCCTTCATCGAATCGCCGAATCAACTACTGAACATTTGCAAGTGCGGCGCGATGCGCGCTGCGAACACGGAGACAACGATGAGCTACACCCCTCCCGTCAAGGACATGATGTTCGTGATCGAGAATCTGGCCGATATTGCACGCGTGAGCCAGCTACCCGGTCTCGCCGATTCGAATCTCGACACCGCCGGCGCGATCCTCGACGAAGGTGCGAAGCTCGCAGCCGAAGTCATCGCTCCGCTCAACGCGCCGGGCGACCAGCGGCCGAGCACATGGCATGATGGCCACGTAAAGGCCACGCCCGGCTTCGGCGATGCATACCGCCAGTACGCGGAAGGCGGCTGGCAGGGCATCAGTCATCCGACGGAATTCGGCGGACAGGGCTTGGCGAAGCTGATCGCGTCGCCGTGCATCGAAATGCTGAACGCGGCGAATCTCTCGTTCGCGTTGTGCCCGCTACTGACCGATGGCGCTATCGAGGCGTTGCTGATCGCGGGATCGGAGGAACTGAAGGCGCGCTATCTGCCGAAGCTGATTGAAGGCACGTGGACCGGCACGATGAATCTGACCGAGCCGCAAGCGGGATCGGACCTGTCGTTGGTGCGCTCACGCGCGGAACGCCAGGAAGACGAAACATATCGGATATCCGGCACCAAGATTTTTATCACGTGGGGCGAGCACGATATGGCGGAGAACATCGTGCATCTCGTGCTGGCCCGCACGCCGGATGCGCCGGAGGGCGTAAAGGGCATCTCGCTCTTTGTCGTGCCGAAATTTCTCGTGAACGATGACGGTTCACTCGGCGCGCGCAACGACGTGCAGTGCGTGTCGATCGAACACAAGCTGGGCATCAAGGCGAGCCCGACCGCCGTGCTCCAGTATGGCGACAACGGCGGCGCGACCGGCTATCTCGTGGGCGAGGAGAATCGTGGCGTCGAGTACATGTTCATCATGATGAACGCCGCGCGCTTTGGCGTGGGGCTGCAGGGCGTCGCGCTGTCGGATGCGGCTTATCAGAACGCCGCCGCCTACGCGCGGGAACGGGTACAGGGCCGTCCTGTCGATGGCAGCGGCGCACAGGCTGTGGCGATCATCGATCATCCCGATGTACGCCGGATGCTCGGCACGATGCGCGCCATGACCGAGGGCGCGCGCGCGCTCGCGTATGTCGCTGCGGCGCACGCGGATATCGCCAATCACGACGACGATGCGGCGACGGGCGCCCGGCATCTCGCGATCCATGAGTACCTCGTCCCGATCGTGAAAGGCTGGAGCACCGAAATGGCGATCGACGTCACGAGCCTTGGCGTGCAGGTTCATGGCGGGATGGGCTTTATCGAGGAAACGGGAGCGGCGCAGTTTTATCGCGATGCCCGCATTCTGTCGATCTATGAAGGCACGACGGCCATTCAGGCGAACGACCTGGTGGGCCGCAAGACGATGCGCGACGGCGGCGCGGCGGCGCAGGCGCTGCTGACGGAGATCGACGCGACGCTCGCTTCGTTGAGAACCATCGATGCCGGGAACGCTGCGCGTGTCTTCGACGCGATGCATCGCCGGCTGGCGGACGGGCGGGACGCGCTTGCTAACGTCGTGACGTACGTGCTGGAGGCGGGCAAGCGCGATCCGCGTGCGGTGTTCGGGGGCGGCGTGCTGTATGTGAAGCTCGCGGGAATCGTGCTGTCTGGGTGGCAGATGGCGCGGGCGCTGATCGTCGCGCATCGCAAGCGAGCGGATGATCCGGAGTTTTATGGGGCGAAGATCGCGACTGCGCATTGCTTCGAGGAGTATGTGCTGACGCAGGCGCGTGGGCTGGAGTCGGCGATTGTTTCAGCGCGAGGGGATGATGCGGTGTTTGCGATGGCAGCGGGGGACATTTAAGGGGCCGAGTGCTCTGTTGGTGGGGAAGCGGGCTTGTTGGGCTAGATTTAATGTGGCTTTCGGACAAGAATTGAATAAGCTGACCGGTGCGTCGGCGGAACAGGCTGGACATGCAAGTGTCCGTGACCGGCCGATTCTGTTGAAAACTCGGCGAATTGGATGTCGGTTGCCTACTCTTGATGCATTGACTGCGGGAGCGTATCGCTATGATGGGTCGTCAAGGTGGCGTGCAAGACGAACTGTTCTACTCGCTCAACCTTGACGCTCACGTGCCGCAGTCGCACTTGTTGCGCGGCATTGATCGGGACTTCTAGCGTCAAGGCTTCGGAGAGCATCCGTGACCTCGCTACGCGTATTGAAGCGCACCGGGAACCTCGGAGACCGTTTTGCTGGAGTTAAGCAGCCATCGGCATTCCAGCGAGTTGCTCATAGTAACGAGCTTCCGCCTCGGCCGGTGGGATGTTGCCGATAGGTTCAAGCAGACGTCGGTGATTGAACCAGTCCACCCAACTAAGTGTCGCCAGTTCGACGGCTTGCACATTGCGCCACGGGCCGCGGCGATGAATGACTTCTGCCTTGTAGAGGCCGTTAATCGTTTCGGCGAGTGCGTTATCGTATGAATCGCCTACGCTTCCAACTGACGGTTCAATCCCTGCTTCAGCTAGCCGGTCCGTGTACCGAATAGAAACGTATTGCGACCCGCGGTCCGAATGATGTACCAAACGGTTACCTTCGGCTGGTCGGCGCTCATGTAGGGCCTGCTCCAGCGCATCCAGTACGAAATCGGTGCGCGCTGAACTTGACACTCTCCAACCCACGATGCGTCGCGCGAACACGTCAACGATGAAGGCAACATACGCGAAGCCTTGCCAGGTCGCGACAAGGGTAAAGTCGGACACCCACAGTGCGTTGGGCTTTGACGCCTTGAACTGACGCTGAACATGATCAAGCGGACAAGGTGCGTTTTTATCGCTGACGGTGGTTCGCATCGACTTACCCCGCCGTACACCCTGCAGACCTAGCCGCCTCATCAACCGTTCAACGGTGCAACGCGCAATTCTGAAACCTTCGCGCAGCAACTGTCGCCAGATCTTACGCGCACCGTACACTCGAAAGTTCTCTTCCCAAACGCGACGGATATGCTGACACAACAAAGCATCACGCTGCTGCCGCGCTGGTAGCCGACGAGGATCGGCGCGGCGGGAGGCGTACAGGTAGTAAGTCGACGGGGCGATCGGCAATACTCTGCAGATCGGCTCGACCCCGTAGACCGATCGGTGATCGTCGATGAAAGCGATCATCACTTCGGTCGGCGGTCGAGCTCCGCCTGTGCGAAATACGCCGAGGCCTTGCGCAGGATCTCGTTCGCCTGGCGCAGTTCCCGGACCTCTCGTTCAAGCTCGCGAATTCGATCTTGCTCTTGCTTCGAGGGGCCTGCTCGCACACCACGATCACTCTCAGCCTGACGGACCCAATTTCTAAGAGTCTCGCGCGAACAGCCCATCTTCGCGGCGATCGACTGGATCGCTTCCCACTGCGTAGCGTATTCCGAACGGTGCTCGAACACCATGCGAACCGCGCGCTCGCGAACCTCGGTCGGATACTTCGGCGCAGTCTTGCGTTTTGCTTTGTCGATGCTTTCCATTTCCTCATTCTCTCAGGAGTTGAGGTCTCCGGAAAACCCGGTGCGCTTCAGATCGCTGGTTTTGTCGGCTTGGTCTTGAATATCCCGTGCCTAACCGTTCGACCTTCTTTGAAGAACCGGCATGACCGGTTCCGACACAGCGATGCCTTGCGGCATGTGTTCAAGTCGGTTTTGCGTCGCTGCATGAATGCTCGTGAGCCGCCCCTTCGATTCGTCCCTGCGCTACTCGCCAAACCAGCGCTCGCACAACGGTGAGACAGGACTCTTGCTTCTGGCAGACCTGCATGTGATGCGAGGCGGTTCAAACGGACTGGCTTGGCCGCTCCATTGCGTCTATAACGGCGAGAACGGAGGTAGTGACGTGCTGGCTGACATGACTCGACGCGGCTTGGGACTGGTCGCCTGGCTTCATCTACAACGCTCTGAATTCAATCCGACCGTACTAATCTTCGTGTTAGTGATTTTTATAGTCTCGGGCGATATCTTTCGGTAAGGCGGAGTTGCAAGATGCCGCGATGCATGACGATTCCGTTCGGCAATCAGGAATAAGTCAGAGGTACAACTCAACAACGGAAGAAAGTGTCGTCACGGTGCTGCAGATTGGCCACGTTCTCTGCGAGGACTAGTAAAGTGCCAGTAGACCAGGTGGACACAGCGCAAAGGGTGAACAGTCGTGAGCCTCCGTCCGCGCAAGAAGGACTCAGTTGGCGCAGCTGGGCGGCCTTGCTAATTGGACTGAGTACGCTGTCCCTGGCGATTACCGGCTTCACGATCGGCAATAACAACGTCTTCCATCTACCGATCCTTGAGGGCTCGTGGCGCGAACCTCAATTCGCGCATGATGCCTTCATGCAGTCGCTACGTTATTTTTCTTCCGGCTTTTGGCTGATGCAGGTGGGGATCGCTGACGACAGCAATGTGCTGAAATATTTCCTGCCATGGCTGTTCATTTCCCGACTGGTCTTTTTCGCAGGCATTGGCTCCTGGATCGCGGTCTTGGGGCTGAAGGGGCGAACGCAGATCCTGATTTTCATGCTGCTGAGCACGGTCATCAGCTTGCTGCGCGGCGAATCTTTCGCCGGAGATGGCGGAATCGCCATCGGTCAGTTCACCCACTCGGAACTGGGCAACGGCTTGAGCCTGCTCGCACTCTCGCTGGTGTGGCGCCGCTGCTATGGCTGGGCGCTGGCCTTCGCGGGGCTGGTATTTTTCCTCAACGTCTTTATGGCTGTGTGGCTCGCTCCGCTGATGGTGACGATAGTCGTGCTGCAATGGCGAGAACACCAGCTGAGCCTTAGCCTCCTGATGCGGAAAGGCTGGCCTGGCTTGCTAGCCTGTGTCGTGCTGGCCGTCCCAGTGTTGACCAGCCTCGCGCTCAATCCCGAATTGGGAAGAAGGCCGGAGTACGATTACCGCGTGTTTCTGCTCGAGCACTGGCCTGATCACTTCCTGGCGATGCACTTGGCTGTCATGCAATACGTTGGCTTCGTGATCGTTGTCGCCACGGCCATCGGCTCGGCATTGCAGTTGCCGCGCGACCCGGCGCGGCTGATATGTTCGCTGACAGGTGTGATGCTGGCAATCTGGGCAATCGGCGCGCTACTGCCTCTATTCACTAGCTCGCCCACACTGTTCAACCTTCACTTGCTGCGCTCGACGACGTATCTGCAAATATTGGCCGGACTTGCGCTCGCAGCCCTCATCACGCGGTGGATGACCTCGGCGAATAAGGCCGATTGCCTTTTATGGGCGCCTTTCCTGGTGTTATCGGTGGTGGTCAAACCCGTTGGCGCTGCAGCGCTATTTCCGGTGCTAGCGGTGCGGAAAGCCTGGCACCCCGGCACGCGGCTCGCCAGCCCGATCGTGGCGGCACTGCTTCTAACGCTGAGTAGCGCTGCAACCGTGGCCGTGATCGTCAAGCAATATCACCGGGATTCATACGCCGCCGCAAAACGCGATGACTGGCTGGCCCTGGCTAACTGGGCCAAAGCCAACACGCCTCCTGATACGGTCTTCCTTTTGCCGGTGATGCGGCTTCACGACCGCAGCCCCCTGCCGACCGCGCCCGCACGCATGACGGATCTGCTGATCGGCAGCGAGGTATTTCCCGCGATGTCTCACCGCCAGGTATGGGTGATCGGCAAATATGGCGCGGCGGCGCAATGGCTGCCCAGCTACTACCCTGTTTGGCACCAACGGATGGTGGGTAGCCTCCTTGCCGCGAGCCTGTCTGAACGCCTGACCTACGCCCGCAGTAATGCCATCGGCATGGTGGTGGACGATTGCGGCGTCGCGGGCAGCAATGTTCCAGTGTACCGGTCCGGAAAACTCTGTGTCTTTGCATCGAATCATGCAGAACGGTGAATGAGCGATGGCAAATGCCAGTCTTCGTAGTCGACGTCGTTAAACGGCCGTTCATCAGCCAGGTTGGGCCATTCGAAATAGCTCACGGAAGGCCCCAACGGTTCGCTTGCAGCCGATCGCATCAGGCGGCACCAGCGACGAAGCCGCGTCATATGCTCAACGCGTCCAATGCAGCACGATATTGCCGTCGTCGGCAATTTGCTTGCATCGGATGCGTACTGTTCTGCCGAATCACCAGACACGGTGAATCCCGCGATGCCCACGAACACGGAATCGATCACGCTTCCCGCTACAAGCCATAAGCACGAATCTTGTGATCGAAGCCCGCAACGAAGAGCTGTCCGTTGACGACTGTCGGCGACGTGAAAATACCTCCCGTCACCCGATCCGCTTCGGGCAGATTGTTGGTACTCCAAAGCTGTGAGCCGCTCTGTGCATCGACGGCGAATACCTCGCTTCCAATGCCGTCGGCGTAATAGACAACGCCGTTCGCAACGATCGGTGAGATTGCTGGATTCGCTCCTGCCGAGTTCACGCCTACGGGCAGATTCCATGCGATCGCCACCGAGCAGTCCGACTGAATCGACAACGCAACGAGGCCGTGCCGGACGAGGCCCGTACTCGAATCGACCGGATTTGCCAGATAAATTCGATTGAGCGCCGGATCGAATGCCGGCAACCCGATGAAACCGCCCGACGGGGTGCTGCGGCCTATCTGAAACGAATAGATGGGACCGTCGGCGAGCGTATTGCGGTCGTAGATGTGCAGTATGCCGGTCTTCTGCATCGCGGCCAGCATCGGATGGCATGCGGGAGTCTGGAAGAG
Organism: Caballeronia grimmiae; assembly: GCF_022879615.1. Classification (NCBI taxonomy): domain Bacteria; kingdom Pseudomonadati; phylum Pseudomonadota; class Betaproteobacteria; order Burkholderiales; family Burkholderiaceae; genus Caballeronia; species Caballeronia grimmiae. The sequence continues at coordinate 899,982 of NZ_CP084273.1, read as the reverse complement.
CAGGGGCGTCGCGCCAAAATCCACGTCGACGGTCGTCGAGAGCGGCGGCGCGTTGGCCGCATCGATCGTCAGGTAGGGCGTGAGCCTGACGACGTGTTCGGCGTAAGAAGAGTTCTGCGTATCCGCAAAGGCGTTGCCTGTGGCCGTGTAGATCCATAGGCCGTTCGGCGAAATGGATACGCCGCCCGGACCCCAGATTCCGCCGCCATCGGGACCGGTCTCGCCCGTCGTGTACCACCTTTGCAGTACCGAGAGGTTCGTCGTCGAGACACGCACGATCTGGCCGTGGTAAGGCCGCCTGTCGCATGGGCCGGCGGTAGTGACGTAGATGTCGGAGCCGCTCAGCGTGGGGCTGCCGAAGACGATCGTCCGCGGCGAAGCGTTCGCTGCGTCGAGCAACTGAGTCCACGGCATGACGTCGGCGCCCGTGGACAGATCCAGCGCGTGCAGGAAGCCGTAGCCCGTCACCACGTACATCCGGTTGGTGTTCCGGTCGAGCGTCGGCGTGCCGATCGTGCCCACGAAGCCTTGCGACGCGTCGAAATTGCCACAGCTCGTTTGCACCGTAGGCGCCTGCACGCTCCAGATGATCGCGCCGGTCGCCGCATTCAGGGCAACGATTCGGCCCGACCACGTCGCGGCGTACACGACATCGGTCGGTTTGCCGTTGATCTGGACGCCCGTGACGAGCGTCGGCTGCGTGGTGATGGGACCGCCTATGTCGGTGGCCCAGCGCGCGCGTAGTTGCGATACGTTGCCTGTGTTCAACACGCGCTCGACCGCGTTGAACCCGGAGCGCTGACGATCCACTCCGAATGTCGGCCAGTCCGTTGCATCGATGAGCGCACCGGCGCCCGGGATGGTCGACGCCGTGTTCCTGCTTAATTCAGGACTGGCGACGAATGGTGGATCCCTGCGAGGCGCACTTCCGCTTCCGGCACCTTGGGCCAACGCCGCAGTCATCGATAAAGTGGACGCGATGCCGAGAAGCACCGCGAAGACGCGATGCGCGCAGTTGATTCGTTTCATGCCACACCTCTCGAGCGAGACAGTACCCGGATGCAACGGTCTGTGGGATATGAAAGAGCAAAGCGCGCGCACGAGCGCCACAGGTTCAGCGTGTCGGCTGTGCGGGACGGTCGATGTCCGCGCGAGCAACGGCGTGCAAGCGCGTCACCTTGTTATAGCAGGTCTTGGGGCGATGCGTTGAACGCTTCAGGTCTGGACATTCGTCGATAAAACGAACGTGCGCGGGTTTGCGTCTTGGCTCATGCCTCTATCGCGGCGAGGTCCGATGCTACCGCTAGTCGACGATGCATGATGCTGCTTGGCGCGCGAGCTTCGAGGGCTGCACATACGGCACACGCGTGAGCCTTGAATCACGGAGCGACGCTGAACGTGAGGGCAAACACGAATACGCTGCGGTCAGATGGCCGATTGATTTACCCGCTTCATCAACGCCTCGGCGCTTTCTTTGCGTTCGCTATACCGGTCTACCAGGTACGGACCAATGTCGCGCGTCAGCAGCGTGAATTTGACCAGTTCTTCCATCACATCCACGACGCGGTCGAAATACGCTGAAGCTTTCATGCGGCCGGCTTCGTCGAACTCCATGAACGCCTTGGCCACCGACGACTGGTTGGGAATGGTCAGCATGCGCATCCATCGTCCAAGCACGCGCATCTGGTTGACGGCGTTGAACGACTGCGAGCCGCCGCTGACCTGCATCACCGCGAGCGTCTTGCCCTGGGTCGGCCGCAGCGCCCCGACCGAAAGAGGAATCCAGTCGATCTGCGCCTTCATGATGCCGGTCATCGCGCCGTGCCGCTCGGGCGAGCACCACACCATCCCTTCCGACCACAGTACCAGCTCACGCAGTTCGGCCACCTTGGGATGGCTCTCCGGCGCGTCGTCCGGCAACGGCAAGCCGCTCGGATTGAATGTGCGCACTTCGGCGCCCATTGCCGTGAGTAAGCGCGCGGCTTCTTCGCTCAGCAGACGGCTGAACGAACGCTCGCGCAGCGAACCGTAGAGCAGCAGGAAGCGCGGAGGATGGCGCGAGGCTTCGACAGGCTGCAGGCGATGGATGTCGGGTACCCGAAACAGCGCTGGATCGACCTGCGGGAGATCATTGGTGAGATCGGACACGTTCGCCCTCTGTGATTATTTCCGTATTGCTCAGGCGCGCTCGTACCAGTCCTTCGAACGGTTGACGATGCGCACGACGAGCAGCATCACCGGCACCTCGATGAGCACGCCCACGACCGTCGCGAGCGCGGCCCCTGAATTGAATCCGAACAGGCCAATTGCCGTCGCGACAGCGAGTTCGAAAAAGTTCGATGCGCCGATCAGCGCGGACGGACACGCAATGCTGTGCTTCTCACCAACAGCGCGATTGAGCCCGTACGCGAGGGCCGAGTTGAGAAACACCTGGAGCAGAATCGGTACAGCCAGGAGCACGATGACGAGCGGCTGCTTCAGGATGGCCTCGCCCTGGAAGGCGAAGAGCAGCACCAGAGTCGCCAGCAACGCGGTGATGGACCATGGGGCGATCCTTTCTATCGCCGCATCGAACGCCGCTTGTCCGTTGGCGAGCAGCGCCTTGCGCAGGATCTGCGCGAGGATGACCGGCGTCACGATGTACAGCACGACCGAGGTGAAGAGAGTCGCCCACGGCACCGTGATCGCGGAAATGCCGAGCAGCAGGCCGACGAGCGGCGCAAAGGCGACCACCATGATGCTGTCGTTCAGCGCGACCTGAGACAGCGTGAATAGCGGATCGCCACCGGTCAGCCGGCTCCACACGAAGACCATCGCTGTGCAGGGCGCGGCGGCAAGCAGGATCAGTCCCGCGACGTAGCTGTCGAGTTGCTCGGCAGGCAGCATCGGCGCAAACAGGTGCTTGACGAAAAGCCAAGCGAGCAATGCCATCGAGAATGGCTTGATCAGCCAGTTCACGACGAGCGTGACGCCGATCCCCTTGACGTGCTGGCGCACCTCGTGCAACGAGCCGAAATCGACCTTGACGAGCATCGGGATGATAATCACCCAGATCAGCAGGCCGACCGGCAAATTGACGTGCGCAACTTCCATTCGGCCGATCGCATGGAACATACCAGGCAGGACCCGGCCCAGCAGAATGCCGGCGACGATGCACAGCGCGACCCAGACGGTCAGGTAACGCTCGAAGAAGCTGATGGCCGGTTTCGCGGCCGGCTGCCCCGAAGCGGCAACGTGGGGGATGTTCATGGAAGGTTTCGATGCAGGAAGTTTGGCCTCTGAACGCCCGGCTTGCCCTCGGGAAGCACAGTGCGCGCGAACCTGTGCACGCAGGGAATGAGTAGATTCAAGGTCATGGTATTCACTGCTGGCAGCGTGCTCGACGACAGGCCGAACCAGCAGATTCAGCAGGGACGTCAAAGGGCTTTCCGCGCGGAGGGCAGCAGGACGTTGCTCCTGCGGGCGGCGATCACCGCTGTCTCTTGCCCTGTGCCGGAGCGCCATCCAGTGTATGGACGCGCTCCCGAGCAATCCTTGGCAAGCGGCAAGAGGTAGATGCGCCTTCACCGAACAGCGCCATGTCCGCGGCCTTAGTCTTCTATGGGAGCTCGGCCGCATCGTCGGCGGCGAACAGATCGAGATAGAACGCGACACTGGCTGCGAGGTCGTAAAACCGCTTCATGGAGGTCTACGTCAGCATTTTGCATAGCTCCGTGCGAAGTCAAGGCAAGGCTGCCCCTGGCAGCACTCTTCGGTCAGAAAGCCGAGCACCCCGCTCATCCGTTCGTAGTCGGCCCGATAAATCAGGCTGCGCCCGTCGCGCTCCTGCGTGACGAGGCCCGCGTGCATCAGTTCCTTCAGGTGAAACGAGAGCGTCGCGTTAGGAACGTCGAGTTGTTCCGCGATGGCGCCCGGCGTCAAACCGGTGGGCGCAGCGACGACCAGCATGCGGAATACACGCAAGCGTAGTTCGTGCGCGAGCGCCGCGAGAGCGCGGACGACGTCTTTATCTTCCATATTTCGAATATAGTCGAAATGAAGCTTGGAGGCAAGCTGCTGCGACAGGCGACTTTGCCGTACTACCGCCCAACGACCGAAGGGCGGTTTAGGGCCCGGAAACGGCCATGACACGCCCGCATCTTGCCGATACCCCGCTGCGCCGTCGCCCCCGAACAGTCATTAGGATGCCGGCCTCCCGGGGCTTAACAAACCAAGCGTTACTTCAGGAAATCGCGTTTCCTTGCCGCCTCACCGACCAAGAGTCGCCTCCTTCGCCGCACCCGGAACGCGCCATCACTCCCGGCCTCGCCGTCCAGCACTACGATCCCCCCACGCTACGCCCCCTCAAGTTTCCCCATCCCCCGCCGACATACAGATCAGTCACGTCGACACGCGCGCGTCACAGATGCGTGCTCAGCCATCGCCACACATGCGGGCCGCAGATCATGCCCCAGGTCATCGCGCTGATCACGATCGACACGGTGACCGCCGCGCTGCCGCAGTCCTTCGCTCGCCCGGAGAGTTCGTGCCGTTCCAGCGAGATGCGGTCGATCGCCGCCTCGATGCTCGAATTGATCAGCTCGACGAGCAGCACCAGCAGCACCGACGCCGCGAGCAGCACGCGCTCGGCTGTGCTCACCGGGACGAAGAAGGCGATCGGCAGCAGCACGATGGCCGCGCAGGCTTCCTGACGGAACGCGCTTTCCTCGCGCCAGGTGACGGCGATGCCGTCCCACGAGTGACGCAGCGCAAAGAGGCCGCGTAGCAGCCCGCGCCGTTTGACGATGGCGCTCTCGGTGGCGGACGACGGTGACTTGGATGATGGAGTTGGCCGGACCATGACGCGACGTGGCGGTTATTTGTTTGAAGGATGCCCGAGTTGAACCGAACTGTCCGACATTATGCGTTTGTTCCGCCCGCTCTTCGACAGCACGGGCGCGGAAATTCATCCCGAAGCGCCAGCTCCGCCCAGCCAGCCGCGGCGGCCACCCAGCCGCTCGCCGGCAACAGCCGCCACGATGCCACACATCCGCCGCGCGGCGCGCGCCCACGACTCCTTCCCGATCTGCCGATGAAATTCGCCGTACGCTTCTGCCTGTCGCTGGCAATGGCCGCCCGCGCGCTCGATGCCGCCGCACTGCCCGCCGCCGTTCCCGCATCGCCCGAAGCGCCGGCCAGCGCCAGTGTCGCCGCCGTCGCCGGTAACGGGAATGCCAGCGCCACGACCATCCACGTCCCGTTCTCCGCGCTCGGCGCGTGGCAGCCGCTGCAGTTGCGCGGCCTCGAAGACGCGCGCTCGGTGGCGCTCGGCGTGCGGCTCGACCGCGTCGTCACCGGCGCGCGCCTGCGTCTTCGCTATACGTATTCGCCCGCGTTGCTCTTCCCGCTGTCGCACGTGAAGGTGTCGATCAACAACGAAGTCATCGCCACCGTGCCGTTCGACAAGGAGCACGCCGGCTCGGTCGTCACGCAGGACATCCCGCTCGATCCGCGCCTCTTCACCGACTACAACCAGTTCGGGCTGCGCTTCATCGGCCATTACACGCTCGATCACTGCGAAGATCCCGCGAACACCGCGCTGTGGGCCGACATCAGCCCGGCGAGCGAATTCATCCTCGATACCGCGCCCATCAAGCTGCCGAACGACCTCGCTCTGTTGCCCGCGCCGTTCTTCGATGCCCGCGACGTCAACCGCCTCACGCTCCCGTTCGTGCTGCCCGCATCGCCCGACACCGCGACGCTCAAAAGCGCGGGCGTGCTCGCATCCTGGTTCGGCTCGCTCGCCGATTACCGGCAGGCGCGCTTCCCGGCGCTGGGCGCGTTGCCCGCGAACGAGCACGCGGTCGTCATCGGTACGCGCGACCGCTTGCCGGCTCGTCTCGACCTGCCGCGCATCGAAGGGCCGACGATCCTCGTCGCCGATAACCCCTCGTCCGCCGATCGCAAGCTGCTGGTCGTGACCGGCCGCAACGCAGCGGAAGTCGATCAGGCGGTCTATGCGCTCGTGCTCGGCCGCACGGCCATGTCGGGCGCGTCCGCGAAGGTCGAGCGCGTGGATATCGGCAAGCCGCGCGAGCCCTACGACGCGCCGCGCTGGATGCCGACGAACCGCCCGGTGAGCTTCAAGGAACTCGTCGGCGATACGTCGCAGCTGCAGGTGTCGGGAAGCGCGCCCGACGCGATCCGCCTCAATCTGCGCGTGCCCGCCGATCTGTTCTCGTGGAACTCCGCGGGCGTGCCGCTGAATCTGAAGTACCGCTATACCGCGCCGACCGTGCAGAACAACTCCGCGCTCGCGGTCGATATCAACGACCAGCTCGTGAAGTCGTTCCGCCTGCCCGTCGCCAAAGCCGACGACAGCGAGGGCCGCATCCAGTTGCCGCTACTGTCCGGCGCGAACAGCGGCGCGGCCAACGCGCTCGACATTCCCGCGTTCCGCGTCGGCAGCTCGAACCAGTTGCAGTTGCGCTTCAACCTCGATTCGCAGAAGACCGGCCTGTGCGCGGGCGTGCCGACCAATCCTGCGCGTGCAGCCGTCGATCCCGATTCGACCATCGACTTCTCCGGCTTCGTGCATTACGCGCAGATGCCGAATCTCGCGTACTTCGCCAACAGCGGCTTCCCGTTCACGCGATACGCCGATCTCTCGCAAACGGCCATCGTGATTCCCGACCGTCCCGCTCCGAGCGAACTCGAAGCGATGCTGACGATGCTCGGTCACATGGGCCAGTGGACCGGCTTCCCGAGCCTGCGCGTGACGATCGCGCGTCCCGGCGACATGCCCGCGCTCGCGCAGAAGGATCTGCTCGTGATCGGCGGCGCGCCGTCGTCGCCGGTGTTCGCACGCTGGCGCGATGCGCTGCCGCTCAGCATCGGCAATCCGGCCGCGCAAAAGGACGGGCTCGCGCGGGCGGCGTTTTCGATTCAGGAGCAGTGGCGCGACGGCAAGCGTGTCACGCACGGCGGCGCATCGCTCGATCAGAGCGGACCGCTCGCCGCGCTGATGGGCTTCCAGTCGCCGGGCGCGGAAGGGCGCAGCGTGATCGCGCTGGCCGCGACCGACCACGGCCGTCTCGGCGACCTGCTCGACGTGTTCGAACGGTCCGAACGCATCACGCAAGTGCAGGGCGACGTGTCGCTCGTGCGGCGCGGCGGCGTCGACAGCATGCGCGTCGGCGAAAGCTATGTCGTCGGCTATGTGCCGTGGTACGCGAAGCTGTGGAGCCACGCGGTGGCGCATCCGGTGCTGCTCGGTCTTTTCGGCGCGCTCTCGGGCCTGCTGCTCGCCGTCGCCGCATTCGCTGCGCTTCAGGAACTGGCCTCGCGCCGCAAGGGGCTTTGAGCGATGACTTCCGTTCTTCGCCGTCTGGCCGGCGTGATTGCGATGGCGGCGCTCGGCGTGGCGCTCGCCGCGAACGCAAGCGCGGGTGAACTCGCCGCGCAAGGCGAGGGCGCGAGCGCGCCGCTCGTCTGCCAGCCGTCGTGGCCGCGCTGGGATGCGTTCAAGCGCCGCTTCGTCTCGCAGGACGGCCGCGTGATCGACGTCGGCTCGGCCGATGAACGCACGGTGTCGGAAGGGCAGTCGTACGCGCTTTTCTTCGCGCTCGTCGCCAACGACCGCGCGAGCTTCGACACCATCCTCCACTGGACCGAAGACAAGCTCGCCGCCGGCGACCTCACCGCGCGTCTGCCCGCCTGGCTATGGGGCCGCGACGCGTCGGGCGCGTTGCGCGTGCTCGATACGAACGCCGCCTCGGACGCCGATCTGTGGATCGCCTACGCGCTGCTCGAAGCGGGCCGCGCGTGGGGCGAGCGCAGCTATACGGCGCGCGGCGCAGCGCTCGCACGGCGCGTGCTGGACGAGGAAAGCGCGATGGTACCCGGCCTCGGCCTCACGCTTTTGCCCGGCCTGACAGGGTTTCATCCGTCAGCCGATGTGTGGCGCGTGAATCCCAGCTATGCGCCGCTGCAGGTGATTCGAGGCATCGGCGCACGGCTGCCGGACGATGCGCGCTGGCCGCGCCTCGCCGCTTCGTCGGCGCGCATGCTGATCGATTCCGCGCCGCGCGGATTCTCGCCCGACTGGGCGCTGTATCGGGCGAATCACGGTTTCCAGCCGGACGGCGATACCCAGGCCGAAAGCGCCTACAACGCGATCCGCGTCTATCTGTGGACGGGCATGCTGGCCTCGTCCGACGATGCGCGCGCCGGTCTCCTGCAACGTTTCGCACCGTTCGCGGCCTACATCGGCGAGCACGGCGCGCCGCCCGAGCGCGTCGATACGCGCACGGGCCGCGCCGGTCCGAACGACGGCAACGCGGGCTTCTCCGCCGCCGCCGTGCCGTTCCTCACGGCGCTCGGCGACACGCGTCTCGCGGACGCTCAGGCCGCTCGCGCGCAAGCCGAAACCGCGCCCGGCTATTACACGAGCGTGCTGACCCTGTTCGGCCTCGGCTGGCGCGAGGGACGTTACCGCTTCGCGGCGGATGGCGCGTTGCAGACGGCGGCATCGCAATGCGGAGGCATCCGCTGATGCGCGCGCTTCGCACGAAACCGGGCCGGTTGCGGGCCGCGCTGATATCGGCGAGCGCCGTGTGCGCGGCGCAACTGCCGGCGATGACCGCGCACGCCGCGATCCCCGAGGCCGGGCGCAATGCTGGGGCGCAAGCCGATGCGCCTGCGCTGCCCCCGATGGCCGACCGCCTCTACGGCACCGCGCGCGCGTGGGCGAACCGGCATCGCGACGATCTCGCGTTGCAGGCCATCGATAAGGCGTTGCTGATCGCGCCAAACGAGCCGCGTCTTCTCGCGGAACTCGTGCGCATTCAGCTGCGGCTCGGCCAGGCGCAGAAAGCGCAGGCGACGATCACGCGCCTGAAAGCCGCCGCGCCCGGCACTGTCCTCACGCGGCAAGTCGACGACGAATACCGCGTCGCGGTGAGCGGGCGTCAGGAGATGGCGACCATCCGGCTGCTGTCGCGCAGCGGCCAGTCGGAAGAAGCCGCGCGCCGTCTGAGCGCGCTGTTTCCGAACGGCGCGCCGTCCGGGGCGCTGGGCGCCGAGTACTATCAGATGATGGCGGCGACGCCCGCGCGCCGGAACGAGGCGCTCGATGCGCTGCATCGCCGGGTCGCCGCCGATCCCGATGACGTCGACGCCGCGCTGACGCTCGCCCGGCTGCTGGGCGCGAGCGACGCGACGCGCGCCGAGGCGAACCGCATCGCGTGGAAGCTGGCGACGCACACCGACGCCGACCGCAACACGGCGCTCGACGTGTGGCGTCACGTGCTGCAATCGGCCGGCGCGGACACCGCGTATCTGCCGGCGCTGCGCGCGTATCTCGCGCTCGTTCCCGACGACGCCGAATTCAAGGACCGCGCCGACCTGCTCGACGCGCGCATCCAGGCGCAGAAGAAGCTGGAACGCGATCCGGATTACATCGCGCAACAACGCGGCCTTGCGGCGCTCACGCGCGGCGATGTCGCGGCGGCCGAGCCCTTGCTCGCGCGCGCTGCCGCCGCCCGCCCGAGCGATGCGGACGCCGTCGGCGGTCTCGGTCTCGTACGTATGCGCGCGGGCCAGCGCGACGAAGCACGCGCTTTGTTCGAGCGCGCAGCCGCGCTCGCACCCGACAACCGCGCGAAATGGCAGAGTCTCGCGCGCACCGCGCAGTTCTGGGGCACGCTCGCACACGCCCGCGACGCCGCGAGCGCGGGCAAGCCGGCCGATGCCGAACGCTACGCCCGCGAAGCCCTCGCGATGCAGCCCGGCAATGCCGACGCCCAACTCATGCTCGCCGATGCGCTGCTCGCGCAAGGCGACTGGCGCGCCGCCGAACCGATGCTGCGCGCCCAGCTCGACGGCCCCGCGCCGAGCCTTCCTGCGCTGCGCAGCACGCGCACGCTGCTCGAAAGCACGGGCCGCGGCGATCAGGTCGCGCCGCTCATCGAAGCCCTGCAAAGCCGTTTCGCCGATGCCGGCGATCGCCAGAGCCTCGTCGCGATGCGCGCGGACCTCATCGCGGCCAACGCGCAACAACTCGCCGGGCGCGGCCTGAACGGTCCGGCGGCGCAGCAGTACGAAGCGTCGCTGCGCGTCGCGCCGGATCAGCCGTGGACGCGCTTCGCGCTCGCACGCATCTATCAGAACCTGGGCTTGCCGCAACTGGGCCGCGCCGTCATGGACGACGGCCTCGCGCGCACGCCGACCACGCCGATGCGTTACGCGAGCGCGCTGTATCGCAATTCGACGGACGATCTCGCCGGCGCACGCGCGGCGCTCGCATCCGTGCCGGACACCGAACGCACCGACGCGATGCACGCGCTCGCCCGCAATCTCGACGCCCAGCAGGCGTTGATCGATGCCCGCGCCGCCTGGGCGCGCAACGATGCGGCCACGGCTCAGGCATCGCTCGATCGCGCGCAGTCCGCTGCGTCCGATGATCCGAACATGCTCGCGTCGATCGGCTCGCTGTATATCGATCACGGCGAGACGCCGCGCGGTCTCGCGCTGCTGCGCGACTGGATGAAGGCGCATCCCGAGGAGACCGACGCCGATGTGCGCCTGCGCTACGGCGATCTGCTCGGCGCGGCGAGACGCGAAACGGAACTCGCCGATGTGCTCGCGCAAGTGCGCGGCGCGGCTACGCTGACGCCGCGCCAATCGGAACGGCTCGAAGATCAGTCGCTGCGGATGGTGCTGCGCCAGGCCGACGACGCCATCGCCGCAACCGACTACGCACGCGCCCGCACACTGCTCGCCACCGTGAGCGACGCTGGCCGCCGTGACAAACGCTATGCGTTCGAAGTGGCGGATCTCGCCCGCGTGCAGGGCGACTACGCGGCGGCGCGCGCGGCGCTCGCGCCGGTGCTGGCCGCATCGCCCGACGATGTCGAGACGCAGCTTTCGCTCGCGCGCGTGCTGGGCGACAGCGGCGGCAGCGGCGAGCGCAAGGACGCGCTCGCGATCGTGCGCCGCGTGGTCGATGCCGCGCCGCCCGACGATATCGACACGCGCCTGTCCGCCGCCCGCCGTCTGTCCGCGTTGCGCCGCCCGCAGGACGCGCGGGGCATCGTGCAACCGCTGCGCACCGCGTATCCGGCGCGGCCGGACGTGACCTTGCAGGCGGGACGCGTCGCGGAAGACCTCGGCGATTACGCGGATGCGGCGTCGCTCTACCGGCTGTCGATGGATCAGGAGCGCGCGGCCGGCATCGCGCCCGCGTTCGGCACGCCCGCCGGCGCAATCCGCCCGACGCCCGCGCAATCGGCCTTCGACGACCTCGGCCAGCGCCGCAACCCGGAAGTGGAGACGGGCTGGATTCCCGCGTACAAGTCCGGCGATGCGGGCGTGTCCGAGTATCACGCGCAGCAGGTGCCGTTGTACGTGCAGATTCCGTATCGCTACGACGGCCATTTCTTCGTTCATGCCGATGCGGTGCATCTGGACGCGGGGACGCTCGATGTCAGCGGCCTCGGCGGATCGACGGTGCCGTTCGCCGTCAACACGTTCGGCACGACGGCGGGCTTTTTCAGCGATGCGGCGGCGCTGCGCAGCTATGCGGGGGGCGCCGTCACCTCGGGCGACCTGCATCAGCACGCGAATGGGCTTGGCGGCGGCGTCGGCTACGTGTCGGACACGTGGCGCTTCGACCTCGGCTCGACACCGCTCGGCTTCCCGGTGCATTACCTCGTCGGCGGCGCGCGTTACCGGTTCGATGCGGGACCGGCGAGCTTCTCGGTGTCGGCGTCGCGCCGTCCGGTGACGAGCAGCGAACTCGCCTACGCGGGACTCACCGATCCGCTCACGCATACCGTCTGGGGCGGCGTGCGGCGCGACGGCGTGGATTTTCATGTGGGCGCGGATATCGGCAGGATCGAAACCTTCGCGGATATCGGCGTCGGCATGCTGACCGGGCGCAATGTCGCGAGCAACCGGGAATTCACGCTGCGCACCGGCTTCAGCGTGCCCGTGTATCAGCGCGCGACGATGCGCGTGCTGACCGGTCTCGTCGGCAATGCGTGGCATTACACGGACAACCTGCGCTACTACACGTTCGGGCAAGGCGGCTATTACAGCCCGCAGCGGTATTTGTCGCTCGGCGTGCCGCTGGAATTCATGGGCAAGCGCAACGGCTTCATGTGGGACGTCACGGTGACGGCTGGCGTTTCGAACTCGTATGAAAAGGATTCGCGGTACTTCCCGAATGGGCTGCCGTCGGTGGCGGGACTTTCCCCGGTCGATATCAGCCAGCTCAAGTTCACCGGTGGCTCGACGCAGGGCGTGAGCTTCTCGTATGGCGTTGCTGCGACCGTCGAGTACCGGCTGAATCCGCAACTGGCCGTCGGGGCGCGCGTGAGCATCGATCATTCGCATGACTACGCGCCCAGCTCCGGCATGGTCTACGCGCGCTTCGCCTTCTCGGCGCGCAAGGACGATTACCGCATCAGCCCGTCGCCGGTGCGGCTGTATTCGAGTTATTGACCGGCGGCGGAAAACGAATGAGCACTGACTTGAACCCACCGAAGAGCGCGGCCGTGCAGCCGGATGCAACATCGCCGCGTGCGCCCGGCGTGCTGTCGGCGCTCGCTCAGTTTGCGCGCGCGCGTCTTTCCCGCGCTGCCGATACGCCCGCCCGCCTCGGCATCGATGCGCTGCCGGACGATCTCGCCACGCTCGAACACGGTGCGCTGTACGCGGTGCAGCTTGCGCCGCGCTCGCCCGAATGCGATGCGCTGATCTGGGAAACGGTGCGCGCGGCGGGCGAACGCCCCGTGACCGTCGTGCTGGCGCGCGAACGCGCTCAGGCCGCCGCGCGTCTTCGCGAGCTCGGCTTCTCGGGATCGGCCGCGTCGGGCTGGCCGCGCCGGCTGAACGTGCTGGCGATGCCCGACGAGCCGGTTTCCCGCGACGAAGCCGCTCCGAACCGCGAAGCGCCGCCTGCGCTCGCGCGCCTCTTTGGCGGCTTGCGGGCGTTGCGACGCTTCGGCTTGCGCCGCGATGCGCTCTTCATCGTCGAAGGTGCGCAACGCTGGTTCACGTGGACCGATGCGACGGCGCTCGCGCGTGAAGCACGCCTGCTCGCCGACTGGTGCGCGACACACGGCATCGCGATGCTTCTGCTGCTCGGCGACGATGCCGCCGCGCCTGAATCCGATGTATCGCCGGATTTCGACGAAGCCAGCGACAAGTCGAGCGGACGCGAACTGAACGGCGCGTGCGCGGGCGTCGCGCGCGTGCGGCGCACGGACGGGGAGCTGTCGTGGCAGGTCGATTTCTGGCGCGCGGGCAAGGCGCTCGTCACCGGCGATACGCGCGCGCTGCGCTTCACCGCCGAGGGCCGGTTGAGCGTCGCGTCGCCGGAAGCGAAAAGCGCAGGGATGCGGATTGCGCACGACGAAGACCGCGTCGTCGTATGCCGGGCCGTGACCGGCGACGAGCCGTGGGTGCCGCGCAGCTGGGAACTGCTCGACGACCGCGACGCCGTCGTCGCCGCCTGCCGCGATGCGCGCGCCGCGACGGTCGTGCTCGCGCATCACAACGGCGCGCAGCTCGAACAACTGTGCGAAGCGGTGCATGCGCTGCGGCGCCGCAGCGGGCGCGCGCTCAAGATCGTCGTGGTGGAGCGGGGCGAATTCCTGCGGCATCAGTACGAACTGCTGATGCTGAGCCTCGGCGCGAACGCGGTCGTTGGCCGCGACACGCCGTTTTCGCGGCTCGAATCGATGCTGCAATCGGTGCAGGGCCAGCTCTATACGCGGCCGCTGATGCCGGATTACCGCACCGCGCTCGCCGCATCGCTCGCCGATGCCGCGCTCGGCTATCTGAACGTCGCCGCGTTCTGCGCGCAGGCGCAGGCGGCGCTCGCACGCGGCGCGATGCTGCGTCTGCCGCACGTGCTCGCGAAGCTCGCGCTGCCGCCCGCGCTCGCTCACGTCGATGCGCTCGGCCAGTGCCGTCCGCGCCGCGCCGGCGACGTCTTCACCGCCGATGCGGCGCATCTCTACGTCTTTCTCTTCGGCTGCCGGCGCTCGGACGCCGACGCCGCGCTCGCGCGCATCTTCACCGCGCCGGTGGAAGGCATCGCGGAGAAGGTCACGTATCTGTCCAACGAGGGCATCGCGGCGGAACTGGACGCGCTCGACGCCGCGAACTGCCGCACGCCGGCTGCGGACTACAGCGATCTGTTCGCGGGCCCGACGCCCGCCGACCAGGCTGCGTCACCGGCTGCCAGAGCGGCGGAACCGGAGTCCGTGCGGCGCGTGCGTGCCGAACTGGACGCGCTGCACGAGGTGCTGGAACACGAGGCGCGCGGGCATCGCGCGGATTTGACCGTCTCGGCCGAAGCCATGCCGCGCGTGCGTCGCGCGGTGCCGGCCCGCATGCCGCTCGCCGGATCGAGGAACTGAGAATGGACACTCTGCTGATTTTCGCGGTAATGGGTGCGCTCGCGGGCGTGCCCGTGTGGATCGTGTGGCAGCGGCGCAGTGCGCGCAGCGGCCTGATCGCCGCGCGTCGCTTCGATCCGCGTGACGCCGTGCCGTGCCGCATCGAAGCTGTCGCGCTCAACGGGCGTCTGCTGCCGGACGCCGATGCCGCCCGTGCCGAGGCCAAAGCATGAAGACCATCGCCCTGATTTCGACGACGGGCGGCGCGGGCCGCACCACGCTCGCCGCCACGCTCGCGGTGCTGCTCGCGCGACGCGGCCGCGATGTCGTCGCGATCGACTTCGATCCGCAGAACATGCTCGGCGCGTGGCTCGGACTGGACGCCCTCGCGCCGCATGGCATTGCACATGCGCTGACCGGCGCATCGCGCGCGTGGCACGCGCACACGTGGCGCAACGACGACGGCGTGCTGTTCGTGCCGCACGGTCAAGTCACGCTCGACGAAGCCGCCGCCTGCGATACGCAGCTCGCCGCGCATCCGCAATGGCTCGAAAACGCGATCGCGGAGATCGCGCTGCCGGAAAGCGGCGTCGTGGTGATCGACACGCCGCGTTATCCGTCGCGTCAGGCGCAGCAGGCCGCGCGTGCCGCCGATCTGGTGCTGTGCGTGTGTCCGCCCGATCCCGCCGCCTGCGCGGCGTTTGTCGCACATCTGCCCGCGTTGCGCGAAGCGTGCGGCGATGTGCGCGTCGTCGTGAATCGCCTGAATCCGGCGCGCGAAATGCAGCGCGATGTCCTTGCAATGCTGCGTGCGGCGGCGGGCGGCCTGCCGGTGGCGCAGCGCATCCACATGGAAGCGGCGCTGCCGGAGGCGTTCGCGCGAGGCGCGTGGGTCATCGACGAAGCGCCCCATACGCAGGCATCGCACGACCTGCACGGGCTCGCGCAACACGTCGATGCGTGGCTGCCCGAGATCGAAGCGAGTATCGCGGCATGAATGCAACGAACGTAAAGACGCGCCGCGAGCGCGCCGTCGACTGGATCGCGCAAGGGCTCGGCTTGCCCGCTCGACGCTCGCCGTTCGACTGGTGCGTGCGCCTCTTCTTCAAGCCGCCGCGCGAAGGCCGGCGCGACATCGCCCGCGAACTGCTGCGCGCGTTCCTGCTCGCGTGGGCGCACGAGTGGGGCGTGATCGACGTACGCGATCCGTGGGCGTGGCTCCTGCGCGCGTTCGTGCGCGCGCCGCGCGAAGGCGGCCGGACGGTGACCGAAAGCGCGGCGCGCGTGCTCGATGCCGTCGAACGGATGCTGACGCCGGTGGCCGCCGCGATCGTCGCGGTCAAGCGCAGGGTCGACGCACGCATCGACCGCCTGCCGTGGGCGCGTGTTGGCGCGCGTATGGAAGGCGGCGCGACGCGCATCGGCCAGGTGCGTTGGGCGCTGCCCGCCATCACCGCGTTCGGCGCGCTGATCTGGCTCTTGGTCGGCACGTCGCCGCTCGGCTCGGGTGGGCAGTTCGCATTTTTTGCGGTGCTCGCGGTCTTCTCGCTGGTGATCCGCCGTCTGCCGGGACGCCTGCCGGTGCTGGTGCTCGCGACGCTCGCGATGCTCGTGACGGCGCGCTATATCTGGTGGCGCACCACGCAGACGCTCGACTTCCGCACGCCGACGGAAGCGATCGTCGGCTACGCGCTGTACGGGGCCGAAGCCTATACGTGGATCGTGCTGCTGTTCGGCTTCGTGCAGACCGCATGGCCGCTGGAGCGCACGGTCTCGAAGCTGCCGGACGATCCTGCGGACTGGCCGAGCGTCGACATCTATATCCCGACGTACAACGAGCCGCTCGCCGTGGTGAAGCCGACGCTCTTCGCCGCGCAAGGCATCGACTGGCCCGCGGACAAGCTGCGCGTGTATCTGCTCGACGACGGGCATCGCCCGGAATTCGAGGCGCTGGCGCGCGAGGCGGGTATCGGCTACATCACGCGCGACGACAACAAGCACGCGAAGGCGGGCAACATCAACCGGGCGCTCGCGAAGACGACGGGCGAGTACATCGCCATTTTCGATTGCGATCACGTCCCGACGCGCTCGTTCCTGCAAACGACGATGGGCATCTTCTTCGCCGATGCCAAATGCGCGATGGTGCAGACGCCGCATCACTTCTTCTCGCCCGATCCGTTCGAGCGCAATCTCGGCACGTTCCGCCGCGTGCCGAACGAAGGCAATCTGTTCTACGGACTCGTGCAGGCGGGCAACGACCTGTGGAACGCGACGTTCTTCTGCGGCTCGTGCGCGGTCATCAAGCGCGGGCCGCTCGAGGAAGTGGGCGGCATCGCGGTGGAAACCGTGACCGAGGACGCGCATACGGCGCTCAAGCTGCATCGGCGCGGCTACACGACCGCCTATCTGCCGACCGTGCAGGCAGCCGGTCTCGCCACCGAAAGCCTCGCGAGCCACATCAAGCAGCGCACGCGCTGGGCGCGCGGCATGGCGCAGATTTTCCGCATCGACAATCCGTTTCTCGGGCGCGGGCTGAACTTCTTTCAGCGCCTGTGCTACGGCAACGCGATGCTGCACTTCTTCTACGGCATTCCGCGCCTCGTCTTCCTGACGATGCCGATGTGGTACCTGTTCTTCCAGATGTACTTCATCAACGCGGCGGCGACGACGATCGCGAGCTTCGTGCTGCCTTACATCGTGATCGCGAACATCGCGAATTCACGGATGCAGGGCAAGTTCCGGCATTCGTTCTGGGCTGAAGTCTACGAGTCGGTGCTCGCGTGGTATATCGCGCTGCCGACGACCATCGCGTTCATCAGCCCGAAGCACGGCAAGTTCAACGTGACGGACAAGGGCGGGCGCATCGACGAGACGTATATCGACTGGGCGATGAGCAAGCCGTATCTGTTCCTGCTCGGCCTCAATGCGGTGGCGATGTCGGTCGGCATCGTGCGCCTCCTGTTCGGTGCGGGCGACGAAGCCGCGACCATCCTGATGAACGTCTTCTGGACGATCTACAACCTCATCATGCTCGGCGCGGCAGTGAGCGTCGCACGCGAGGCGAGGCAGGTGCGCGCGACGCATCGCATCGCAATGACGATGCCCGCGACGCTCGTGATGAACGACGGCAGCATGGCCGCTTGCACGACCAGCGACTATTCGACGGGCGGGCTCGGGCTCGTCGTCGAGCCGGGCAGTCTCGCGCTGAATGCCGGCGATTCGCTCGGCGTCGTCGTGAGCCGGGGCGAGCGGCAATTCCACTTCCCGGTGCGCGTGACGCGGCTGGCCGGCGCGCATCTGGGCGTGAGCTTCGATTCCCTGACGCTCGAAGAGGAGCGGCGTCTCATGCAATGCACGTTTGGCCGCGCGGATGCGTGGATCGAATGGGACGAGCGCACCGAAAAGGATTCGCCGCTCAAGGGCCTGAAGGAAGTGCTGTTGATGGGGGTGGAAGGCTATGCGCGCCTTTTCGATGGAGCGCGCCGGGCGCTGATTTCCGGACTCGCGCCCGAGCGGCATTAAAGCTTTGCCGCGTTTGTGCCGTAGATGATGCAGCGATCGCACACTCTCAAACACGATGACGTTCTGGAATCTGTATTTCATCAGCAAGCTGGCGTTGTTCTCGACCGGCCACCTGGAGCCGCTGTGGCTTGCAAACATCGGCTTCGCGCTGGCGCTCGCGATGAGCGCGCCGCTGCGTTCGCGGCTGTGGCGCGCGATGCGGCTGGTCGCGGGGCTGGCCGTCGGCTTGCCGCTGATGTATCGCGAGGCGAACGTGCCGCCGTTCGGGCGCATCGTCGCGGAGTTCGGCAATCTGAGCACGTTCAGCTTCGGCTACTGGCTCGAACTGCTGCCGCGCTTTCTTCCGCCGATGCTGGTCGGCATCGCGCTGTGCGGACTGTTGGTGTACGTGATTATCAATCGATGGCTGCGCGTCGCCACCTTCGTGATGCTCGCGCTCTTCGTGCTGCCGGTGTGGCAGGGCGCAAATGCGGTGCTGGCGCGCGTCCATGCCGCGCCGGTGCAGGCAAGCGCAGTTGCAACTAATGGTCCGTCCGCCGGACCGCTGGACTACAACGCGACGCTCGCGGCATTCCGGGCAAAAGAATCGCAGCGGCAGGTGAGCTTCGGCCATGCGTCGGCCAATGCGAGCGAGCAGTTCGATGTCATCGTGCTGCATATTTGCTCGCTGTCGTGGGACGACCTCGATGTATCGAAGGCGCGCAATCATCCGTTCCTGTCGCGCTTCGATTATCTGTTCACCAACTTCAGCACGGCGGCGAGTTACAGCGGCCCGGCGGCGATTCGCGTGCTTCGTGCGTCGTGCGGTCAGGAAGCGCACGCGGACCTGTACAAGGATGCGCCGGCGCAATGTCATCTGATGGCCGATCTGGCGCAGGCGGGCTACACGCCGCAAGTGACGTTCAATCACGACGGCCACTTCGACAACTTCACGCAGCTCGTGAAGGACAACGTGGGCGTGCCGAACGTGCCGTTCGTCTCGAACGCCGCCGCGCCCGTCGCGATGCACGCATTCGACGGCTCCCCGATCATGGACGACTACGGCACGCTCGCGAACTGGTATGCGCAGCGCGCGCAGACGCCTGGGCCGGTGGCGCTGTACTACAACACAATCAGCCTGCACGACGGCAACCGGCTTTCGAACAGCAAGCTGTCGAGTCTCGAGTCGTATCCCGTCCGCGTGAACAAGCTGATGAGCGACTTCGACAAGTTCGCGGACCTGATCGCGCAATCGGGACGTCGCGCGGTGATCGTGTTCGTGCCCGAGCATGGCGCGGCGCTGCGCGGCGACAATAATCAGGTCGCGGGCCTGCGTGAGATTCCGACGCCGAGCGTGATTCACGGTCCCGTCGGCGTGCGGCTCGTGGGCTTTGCGGGCAATCATGGGCCGACGACCGTCGTCGATCAGCCGACGGGGCATCTCGCGGTCGCGCAACTGCTGTCGAATCTGGTAGCGGATAGTCCGTTCAAGCCGGGTGTGACGCTGTCGCAGTACGCGTCGAAGTTGCCGGAGACGCAGATGATCGGCGAGAACGAAAGCACCGTGACGATGAAGACGGCCACGGGTTACGTCGTGAAAACGCCGGATGGCGTGTGGGTGGAGCAGAAATGAGCGACACGACGAGGCGTTCGGTTCCTTCGAAGGCGGCGCGCGCGGTGCACGACGTCGACGCGCTGGCGCAGAAGCTGCCGGGGCTCGACGCCGCGCGCTACTTCGACTCGCAAGCCGACGAGGAATATCGCGCCGCTCTCACGCGCTGGCCGGTGATGGCGCGCCTGATGAAGCTCGCGCCTTGCGAGACGGTCTTTTCGGACGAGGTGGCAAAGCCGCTTGTCGCCGTCGAAAACGCGCCTGCCGCTTTTCCTTGAACGCCTTGCGTCCCTCGCGGGCGTCGTCGGTCACGAAGCGGATCGTCTAAAGATC
The DNA here is from genome assembly GCF_022879615.1 of Caballeronia grimmiae. Lineage (NCBI taxonomy): Bacteria > Pseudomonadati > Pseudomonadota > Betaproteobacteria > Burkholderiales > Burkholderiaceae > Caballeronia > Caballeronia grimmiae. The sequence continues at coordinate 880,149 of NZ_CP084273.1, read as the reverse complement.
GCGCTCATATCGGATCGCCTCTTCCATCGGCTTGCTGAACGCAGCGCCAAGATTCGACGCGGGTATCGGTCGCGCGCTGCAAGACGCGGGCGTGCATTAGCAGACCGCAAGCCCCCGGCCCAACTAACCAAACGCAATCTTTCAACCGAACCGGCTGACGGATTGACTTCGTTTAGTCGCCGTCAGGAAAAGTTACCGTCACGCGTCGCCCCTTTCGGTAAAAACAGGGTTTATATGGATGCGATCGAGCGTTCTATCCGCCGATACTCATTCAACAGACCTAATTCACCGGAGCAAACGATGGCACGAGCATTTCTTACTCATCAGCAGATTTTCGATCAGGGCGTCGCTCACCTTCTGAGTCAAGGTGGCGCGTCGCTGTTGCCGCGCGGAGGCGGGGCGTATCGCGCACGATGCGGCGGCTGTCCGGTCGGCGCACTCGTGCGTCCGAACGACTACCGCACGTCGATGGAGGGCGTGCCGGTCCGCTTCGTCATCGCTGAAACGGTGCGCATTCCCGGCTACATGGATGCGGGCGTCGCGGCGCTCAAGCGAGCACTCTTGCGCGCACGCATCAACATCTATTCGCAAGAGACCATCGAACTGTTGAGCTGCCTTCAGAACGTGCACGATGTCTTCGGCATCTGGGAATGGAACGACCGTTTGCGGTCCATCGCGAGACAGTTCGGACTGTCGACGCACAGCCTCTTGCGGGCAGCCTGATCGCGCGGAGCGGACGATGAGAAGCAACGACGAAATCTTCGCCACCGTGCGGTCGCATCTGCTTTCGCAGGCAGCCATTTCCGAAGACGATGGCGGAAGTTGCCGCCTGCGAGGCCGCGACGGACGCCGCTGCGCGATCGGCGTTCTGATCGACGATCGCTACTACAGCGAGCGGCTCGAAGGGCTGGGGATCGGCTACTACAAGGCGGGGCAGGACGGCCCGCTTCTGCAGGCGCTCGCGCTGTCCGGTGTGGATGCGCATGAACCGCGCGTCGCGGCGATGCTGCAGGATCTCGAAGACCTGCACGATGCCGCCGAAGTTGCCGAGTGGCCGGTCCAACTCGATGCGCTCGCCCGGCGCTATGGGATAAAGGCGAGCGGGTCGCTGGTTCAGCGCGAACTTGCGTGTGCGTGAGGCGATGCGTGCGACTGCTATGCGGTCGTCGCCCGCATCGCACGATATTCGCGCCGCACGATATCCATTAGCTCTGCCACCGACGTTTCCGCGCTGCGCTGCTCATACGTCACGCGGCCGCGCTGCATCAACATGATGCGGTCCGCAATGTCGAGCGTTTGCGCGTAGTTGTGCATGATCATGATGATCGAAAGCCCGCCTTTCTCCTTGAGCCGCATCACCAGATCGATGATGAGCGCCGCTTCACGTGCGCCCATCGCGGCGAGCGGTTCATCGAGCAACAGGATCCTCGCGTTCGAATTGACTGCGCGCGCCACCGCGATCGCCTGACGCTGCCCGCCCGACAGCCGCTCCACCGGCAGATCCACTGACGGCACGTGAACGCCGATGTCGTCGAGACATTGCGCCGCGCGCTCGCGCATCTGCCTGTGATCGACGAGACGCAGCAGACGCCCCGGCCCTTGCCGCACGATCTCGCGATTGAGGAACATGTTGTGATAGATCGACAACGAGTTCGCGAGGGCAAGGTCCTGATACACACATTCGATGCCGAGCGCGCGTGCGTGATCGACGTTGCGCAGCAGCGTCTCTTCGCCGTGCACATGCAGCGTCCCGCCCGTCTGCTGATGAAAGCCCGTGAGTATCTTGACGAGCGTGGACTTGCCCGCGCCGTTGTCGCCGAGTATGCCGAGAATCTCGCCCTTGCCGAGCGTGAACGATACGCCGTCGAGTGCGGTCACCGCGCCGAAGCGCTTCACGAGCGTGTCGCCGCGCAGCGCAAGAGAGGAGGGCGCGACTTGCGATGCATCCATCATCGTCCTCCTCTGCGCCGGATGCGTCCGACGTGTATGTTGAAGATCATCGCGGCGAGAATGGCCGCTCCCAGAATGATGTTGAACGTGAACGCGTTGATGCCGATGAGCGTAAAACCATCGCTCAGGATGCCGAGCACGGCCGCGCCGAGCAGGCCGCCGACGATCGTGCCCGAGCCGCCCGTCAGCGGCGTGCCGCCGATCACCGCCGCGGCCACGGCGAGGAACATGATCTGATTGCCGCCCGCTTGCGGATCGATTGACGTGATGCGAAATCCTTCGAGAATCCCCGTGAATCCCGCAAGCACCGCGGCGAGCACGAAGTTTCCAAGGCGCAGGCGATTGACGTGAATGCCCGCTTCACTCGCGCCGAGCGGGTTGGCGCCCGCCGCCTGCGTGTGCAGGCCCCATCGCGTATGACGCAACAACACATGCATGATGAACGCGAGCGCGACCGTCCAGATGATCTCGCTGTATCCCCACGAGCCCATGATCGCCGCGAACCCCGGTGAACCCGGCGTGGCAGCGGGCGTGCCGCGCGACATCGTGAGCGTGATGCCGTTGATCAGGAACAGCGTGCCGAGCGTCGTGACGAAGGAGGGCAAGCGCAGGAACACTGTGACCGCACCATTCAGGAATCCTATGATAGCGGCGGCGACGAGCCCTGCAATGACGGCAAGCCACATCGGCGCGCCTGCTTCGTTGGCGAACACCATGATGAACGGAGTAAATGCGAACACCATCCCCGCTGAAAGGTCGATGTCGCCCCCGATCATCAGCATGATCTCGCCGAACGCGATGATCGCCACCGGCGCGATGAACTGCGACAGGTTGACGAGGCTCGCGTTGGACAACAGGAAGTCGTGATTGACGATCTGAAAATACGCTGCGAGCAGGATCGCCACGAGCAGGATGCGCAATTCCGCCGCCCAGTGCGATGTCCACGCGCCGCGCGGCCGGTCGAGCCGCGCGGGCGTCCGTGCTTCGCCGGGTTGCTTGACCGTGTTCATTACGATTTGATGGCGCCGCTCATCGGCACGATTTGCGGTTTCGTCGTCTTGCCCTCATAGCGCGTCGATGTGTTGAGATACGGCTCGACGGTGCTCTTCGTCACGAACTTGAGACCGGTGTTGACGTTCGCCGGCCCGACGAGCCCGCCCGAAGCAAGGAACGTGAACGCTTCCATCACGGTGTAAAACCCTTGCACGTACGGTTGCTGGTCGATGGTGAAGTCGAGGAAGCCTTCGTGAATGAGCTGGGTCGTCTGCGGCAGCAAGTCGAAGCCGCCGCCGTGCACGCCCTTAGACGGCAGGTTCGATTCCTTCATCACTTGCGCGACGCCTTGCGTGCTGCCGGCGTCGACGGCGAACATGCCCTTCAGGTCCTGATGGCCGAGGAAGAACGCCTTGATCTTCGACAGTTCTTCGTTGACGGTCGCGCCCGTGGCCACGGTCTGAATATCGATCTTCTTGCCGGACTTCTTGATGGCGTCGCTCGCGCCGTCGAGACGCGGCTGAATGTTGAGCTGACCGGGCGTCGCGATGAACAGTGCAACGAGGCCGCTATCGACGAGGCTTACGATGCGCTCTCCCATCTGATATCCCGACAGATAAAGTTCCTGACGATGTAAGCGAGGCGCGGGTTCGTCTTGCCGCGCGGGGCGTCGGCGTTGTATGCGAACACCGGGATGCCGGCGTCGAGCGCAGCCTGGATCGGCTTGTCGAATGCGTTCGGATCGACGATGGGCACGGCGATGGCGTCGGCTTTTGCCGCGATGGCGGAGTTCACCGCGCGGACCATTTCGCCTGCATCCGAGTTGGCCGAACCCGTCCATTGATAGTCAATGCCCAACATCGAGCACGCGTCCTGAATGCCGTACTGCGTCGGAACGAAGAACGGATTCGTCGTGACGTGGTTCACGAACACGATCTTCCAGCGCTTGTGCTGCGGAAACGCTGCTTCGGCGGCCTGCGCTGAGGAGATCAAGCCGCCCGAGACGCCGCCGGCCGCGCCGAGAAGCGAGAGCGCGGCGCCGAGCCCCGCGCCTTGCATTAGCCCGCGTCGCGCCGCGTTGACCGGTCCGGTGCCGATTGCGTTGCCTTCTTGTGAATCGTCCTGCTTCTGCGCCATGTCTTCCTCCGGTCCTGTTTCTGGTTAGGTCCTTCGTCGAACTTGCTATGCACTGGCTGGCAATCGGATTCGTGCTGCAACGGCTGCTTCGGCGGGCGCTTAAGATCGCGATTTCAGTCTGAATCCCACACTTCGGAATCGACTCGACGCTGCGCCTTAATTTGAATTAGGCAAACTATATGCAGGGCGTTTGCGCGTTTCGATTAGCGTTTTCCCGGTACGGGAGAGGAAATAGTCTTGCTAATCGATTACGTTTTGAGTGGGGCGTAGCGGGGTTTTCGCCGGGTGACGCTGCCGGTTGTAGTGAAATGAAAGCTTGCGCTGGCCGGTGTGAATCTTCCGGCGGACTACGTCAAGCGTCAAAGATATGGATTCCTGATCGGATGGCGAGCCGGCGTTGATGGAAGCCGGCGAGTCCAGGCATGAAGCGCAACTGCGTTACGATGCGTTCTACATGTAGCGATACGCAAGGCGTGCGCGCGATCGAAGTGCTCCTTCGACGCGTGCCTGAATTGCCGAGCCAACCCGAAGGTGCCATGCGACAACTGGACGACGAGAAAGCGAACGGGAGTGCGGCATACCGCCCCCCACATACCGATAGCCTCGCCCACGAAAACCGCGAATCAGCGATAGATGAGGAGCATGACGCGTCCGCAGTCGGGCGCACCGGGCCACTGAACGAAGCGGCGCTTCTCGGCCGCAAAACCCCGCCGTGGCCGGATTCCGCAGCGGCGAATCCGGGACATCACGCGCCTGGCGGCAAGCGAAGCGTGGTGCGCGCGCTTGCCGGTCTGCTGGTCGGCTACGCGTTCCTCATCGTGGGAAATGGCCTTTTTCAGACGCTCATTCCGCTGCGCGTGCTGCAATCAGGCGCGTCGACGCTGGTCATTGGCCTGATCCAGTCGGGCTATTACGCGGGCTTCATATTGGGTGCGTTCATCAATCGAAGGCTGATTGATCGCATCGGGCAGCATCGGACCTTCGTTGCATTCTCGGCGGCGGCGTCCATCCTCGCGTTTGCGTTCGGCGCCGCAGAATCGCCGTGGACGCTCGGCTTCATTCGCCTGCTCACGGGCATGGCATTCATGGGACTGTACACGTCCGTCGAAAGCTGGCTGAACGGCACCGTCGAGAATGAAAAGCGCGGTCAGGTCTTCGGCTTGTACGCGGCCATCAACTACCTCGCGGTAGGCAGCGGCCAGTTTCTATTGAACGTGGGTGGCGGATCGGCGGCGCATCAGTTCTCGATCGCCGCAGCACTTTTCGCGGCGGCCGTCATGCCGGTGACGCTCATGGAAGGGTGGCCCGTCAAGGTCGACGACTCGAACCTCGATCGCGTCCCGGCGCGCAGCTGGAAAGAGAGCCTGCAGGAGATGATGGTAGCGACGCCGCTTGCCGTGCCGGGCTGCATTCTTGCCGGATTCATCTATAGCAACTTCTATTCGCTCATGCCGGTGTATCTGGATCGAACCGGCTTCTCTACACATGATCTCGCGACGTTCATGGGCGTCGCGCTCATCGGTGCGCTCCTTCCGCAGTTTCCGATGGGGCGTCTGTCGGATCGGATCGACCGGCGGCGACTCGTCTATTACACAGCGGCTATTTCGGCTGTGCTGAGTCTCTTGCTGTTCACCCTGAACTTTCGGATCGTCACGTGGTGCGCAACACTGGCTTACGTCGCCGTGACGTTCACACAATACGGGCTGATCGTATCGCATGTACAGGATCGCACCGAGTCGCATCTGCGGGTCGCGGTGTCGGCGATGCTGCTCGTGCTCTTCTCGCTTGGAGGGATGATCGGCCCGACGCTGGCTTCCGCGCTGATGACGCTCACTGGTCCGCGCGGACTGTTCCTGTTCAATGCGCTTTCGTGCGTGCTGTTGGCGCTGAGCGCGAGGCGTGCGCTTCGTTTGGGGACCGAAACATCGGCGGCGGGCGTATAGCACGATAGAAGCGGGGCGCATGTACTCGTCGCGACGACGCGCAAGCTGTGGTTCGCTTTGCGCGTGGAGTAACCGATATGGTCTCGACTTTTCAACTCGATGAAGTTCAAAGCCAGTCCGTCTCGAAGCCGCAACCGGTGAGCGATACGCAGCCTGCCTCGCCGATCACGACCTGTTGTTCGAGCTTGACGCCCTGCGTTCCGCCTTCCGCGCCGATATAACTCTCGACGCATATCGTCATGCCGGCTTCGAAGCGTCCGTCGTATCCGGCACTGTCCCAGTCCACCTGATGAGCGATCGACGGATACTCGTCTACCATGCCGATGCCATGCGCGAGGCAGCAATAGCGGTTCTTGATGTACTGGTCCGGTATCGTCCATGCCCGATCCGCGAACTCCTTGAACGTCATGCCGGAACGTAGCAGGTCCATGTTGTAGTGGACCTGCGAATAGGCAAGCTCATAGAGCTTGCGTTGCTCGTCCGAGGGGCGGCTGTCACCCACGAGCCATGTGCGTGAGATATCGGAACAGTAACCATATGGACCCACCATGTCGGTGTCGAATGCAAGCAGATCGCCTGTTTGAAGCACGCGCGTCGAGCACTCGTGCATCCACGGATTCGTTCGGTCGCCGGACGCAAGCAGTCGCGTTTCGATCCATTCGCCGCCATGCTTGATATTCTCGAAGTGCAGATGCGCCCAGAGTTCGTTCTCGGTCATCCCCGGACGAAGCTCTCGCCGCATGCGCTCGATGCCTTTCTCCGCAGTGCGCAAGGACTCGCCAACAAGCACGAGTTCGCCCGGTGATTTGATCATTCGTGCGGTTTCCATCAGCGCTTGCCCGTCCAGAAGCGCGATGCCGTGCTTCTGCAGGTACGCGGTGCCCAAGGGATCGAGACGGTCGACGGCCAGCCGCCGGGTCTCGCCGGCATGTTGGCGCAAGACGTCGACGATCTCCGCGCCCCACGTCCCCGCACGCCGCTCCGCTTCGTGGCCTGCGTTGAAGAAGGTCCAGCTTAGCGCGCCGCGCAACTCGACGTTGAGATCGAGTCCGTCCCATACGTGCTCGCTGCTATGAAACTCCCAGGCAACGATGCGGCCATCTGCGAAGACCAGCACATAGCGGGCAGGATTGCGCCCCGCCCATACCTGCATGTTCGACGTATCCGTTGCATAGCGGATGTTGACCGGGTCGTACAGCAAGATCGCCGGGCATTCGTGCTTGCGCAATTGCTCTTGAACGCGCGCCAGCCGATACGCCCTGACTTCACGAAGAACGCTGTCTTCCACTCCGTTATCGACCGCAATGCTCGCACTCATCGACTGCTCCGTTCTTCGTTGTGATGTGGGGCTGCGATAAACGATCTCCGTGCCGCTACAGTTCGAGCGTCAGGTCGGAAGTGGGCCGGCTGCAGCACAGCAGACGGAAACCCTTCTGAATCTCTCGTTCGCGGATACCGCCGTTGTGTTTCATATCGACGGTTCCGTCGACTACTTTCGTCTTGCAGGTGCCGCACACGCCCTGGCTGCACGACGAAGGAATTGCGACGCCTGCCTTTCTGGCGGCAGAGAGAACCGTTTCGGAGGCGTCCATCAGGAAGCTCTTCGATGACCGCGACAGCCTGACGCTGAATTTCTTCTGAGAAACGGGCTCTTTCTCGTGAACCAGCTCGGGCGCGACTCCGGACGTGATATCGAAGCTCTCCTGATGATAGCGAGCCGGATCGTGCCCGCCTTCGCGCAACAACTCGCGAACGGCGTGCATATAGCCCGCCGGGCCGCATGTGAACACTTCACGCTCTCCATAATCGGGCACCCACTCCGATAGAAGCGAAAGGCTAAGGCGGCCCGTTGGTCCGCGCCATTCAACTTCATCGCCGATGCCTTCGCAGACGAAGTATGTGCGCAGGCCCGGCGAAAGTTCGACAAGCCGGTGAAGCTCCTTTCGATACACGATATCGGCGGGCGTGCGTGCGCTATGAACGAATACGACGTCGCGGTTCAGGCCAAGGTCGATGCCTGCGCGCGTCATCGACATCAGCGGCGTGACGCCGGAACCCGCAGAGAGATACAGGGACTTGTTCGACCGCGCGGCGGTCGACGTGAACGTTCCCGATGGGCCATATGCCCGAAGCGTGTGTCCGGGCGTCATTTGATCATGGAGCCAGTTGGACATCGTGCCGCCGGGTACGCGCTTGACGGTGATGGATACGAGGTAGGGGCGCGTCGGAGGGGACGAAATCGTATAGCAACGTTCGACCGATTGACCGTGCACGTTTGCCGAGATGGTCATGAACTGGCCCGGTTCGAAACGTACCGGCGTACCGTCGCCGACGCGAAACTCGAACGTCTTGACGTCGTGCGTTTCATCGATCACTCGGCAGCAGGTGAGCGTCTGTTGTTCGCGGCTTGCCCACGGTTCGCCACCGCTTTCCCATGTACCCTGATTTGAAAAACGGTCCGCATCGGGCGCAACGTCGAATATCCTGTCTAGCGAGTTCATGGCATTGGATCAGTTGAAACGCCCTGCGTGCGTGCGCTTGCGTCGTGACGCGCGAACGGATGGACGTGTTTGGTGATTTGAGTCGATGACGAAGACGATCACCGGCAACCGAGCCAGTTCGTGACAGCGTTGCCGCGGGTCTTCGCTTGCGTGGAGTATTGGTTCACGAAATGGCAGCGTCAACGCGCTTAATTTTCAGGGCGCTATTACATTAGATTATGCGTGGCTGCGGCTGAGGCAACGCGAAGCCGGCCGGCTTGCGGCTCGTCTAAAAGACGCGGCGGAAAACATTAATGCCTCGTTGCAGGGCGCGCAGCAGTTCGCTATCGTTCGCTGTCGAACGAGCGGCGAACATCATCGCCCCTCTGAAAGCGTGGTCATAGAAACGATTTCCTCCATGAGCTAACGATGAAAGCTGCTACAGATGGCGCGAAAGGGTATCGCCGGCTCGTTCCCTCGCTGACCGCACTGGTCGAATTCGAAGCCGTGGCGAGGCTGCGCAGCTTCACTAATGCCGCTGCGGAGCTGGGCGTCACACAGGCGGCGGTCAGTCGTCAGGTACGGCTTCTCGAAGAAATGCTGGGCGTTCGCTTACTGGACCGGCTGCACCGGAATCTCAAGCTGACGAAGGAAGGCGAGGTCCTTTATACGGTGGTGTCGGAATCGATGGGCAGGATCGCGGGCGTCTTCGATCGCCTGTCCACTGGCATCGATGATGAAGAACTCGTGCTGGCGACGACCGCGGCTTTCTCGCATTTTCGCCTGATGTCCGGCATCGGAGCACTGAAGCAGATGTACCCGAATCTGCGCGTGCGCCTGACGACGACCATGTTCACTGCCGACTTGCGTCACAACGAAGTAGACGCCGTCGTGCGATTCGGAAATGGCACCTGGAAAGATGGAACCTCATATCTGTTGTTCGAAGAGCAGGTATTCGCGGTGTGTTCCCCGAGCTGGATAGAGAAGCACGGCATGCCGGAGACGCTGGATGAACTGGCCGATTGCTCGCTCATTGCAGACGATCCGACGTCCGAAGGATGGCTCACTTGGGAGCAATGGTTCAGAGCGCTCGGAGGCCGCCCTGGCAAGCTGAAATATGGCCTGCGTACATGCCTCTACGCGGACGCGGTGCAGGCAGCCATCGATGGACAAGGCATCACGCTCGGCTGGTCGAGACTATTGCACGAACGTCTCGTCTCTGGCGAACTCGTGCGCTTGACGGACGCGACGCTTACCCTGCGCGACGCTTATTATGTCGTCGTGCCTCACGGCAGAAGCATTACTCCGACGATTGAAAGTCTCATCAATCTACTGCGCGAGGCGGCGGGCGTCGCTTGAGGCCAAGAAGTTTAGCGGGCGGCATCACGCACGCGCGAACGCATAATCCAAAGTAATACATCGTGGAAAATTAAGTGCATTGACGCGATTCTTCGACACTCCAATACTGGGGCCAATGCGGGAACATTCGACCTCCCGCTATATTCCAAAAGTTGGAGAAGACAATGTCTGAGTTCGTGTTGAAGCCCCTCGGTGAACTCGTTCGGAGCCGCGAGCCGGGTTGCGGATTGCCGGGAGAGGTTTTTAGCCGACCAGATGTTTATGAAACCGACGTCCAAGTCTTCTTCCATAAGCACTGGATCGTGGCTGGCGTGACGGCGGATGTGCCGGAACCGGGCGACGTGTCGGTCATCGACATCGGCAAGGCGTCGGTCATCATCGTGCGCGATGACGACGAGAACTTTCGCGCGTATCGCAATGTATGCCGTCACCGCGGCTCGCGGCTGAAAGAAGCCGGCAAGTCGACTGTCGGCATGCTGGTGTGTCCGTATCATCAGTGGACTTACGATCTCGACGGCAGCCTGCGTCATGCGAAGCATATGGGCAAGGACTTCGATGCGACGTGCCGCAGTCTGTTGCCGGTGCACATCAAGGTCGTCGGCACGCATATCTTCGTGTGCTTGGCGGACGAGCCGCCCGCCGACATCGCAACGCTCGAAGAAACGATGACTCCGCGTTTCGCTCCCTATGAGTTGCAGAACACGAAGATTGCGTTTGAGTCCGAGATCATCGAAGACGGCAACTGGAAGCTCGTGATGGAGAACAATCGCGAGTGCTATCACTGCGAGGCGGGACATCCGGAGTTGACCTTGTCCTTCGTGCCGGAATCCACGGGTGCGAGCGCGGACGACATGGACGAGGAAGGAAGAAAGGCGCTCGATGCATATAACAAGGTCAACGCCGAAAGCCAGAGCGATTGGGAAAGCGAAGGCTATGTCTGCTCACCGGTGGAAGCGCTCAGCGGCGACGTCGTCACGCAATTCCGCACGCAACGGTTGATCATTGGAGGCAATGGCGAGTCGCAGACGATGGATACCAGGGTCGCGTGCCGGAAACTGCTTGGCAATCTGACTCGCCGTGATCTCGGCGACACCCACCTGTGGACCCATAACTCATGGTCACACGTGATGAGCGATCACGCGATGATCACGTACATCATCCCGCTTACGCCCGAGAAGACGCTGGTCCGTACGAAGTGGCTCGTTCACGCGGACGCAGTGGAAGGCGTCGACTATGACCTGACGAAGCTGACCGAAGTCTGGGTCGCGACGAACGCGCAGGATGCGAGCCTCGTTGCGATCAATCATCGTGGCGCGCGAGATCCCGGCTACATTCCAGGGCCGTATTCACTGACCACTGAGACGTATGTCGACCAGTTCGTCGGCTGGTATGCGTCGCGGTTGACGGCGCACGGTTACTAGGTCAGAAGGCGCGCAAAGCCGGTTCTATGGCAGCGGATCAAAGCGTTTCGGTGGACATTGCAATCGATTCTGTCCGTTCGATGTTAGCATCAACTTCAGCGATGTGCCGCACGATGGCCGCATTCACTTCGTCAGCATGCGTGACAGGTCCCATGTGTCCTGCGCCCTCTACTACTGCGAGGCGCGCCGCTGGCAGGAGCATGGGCAGGCGCTCCGCGATGGCACGCGTTGGAACAGGCGCGTGCTGTCCGCGCAGGATGAGGGCGGGAACGCGCAGCGCGGCGTAAGCACTGGCGGGCGTGCGTTCGTCGAGCAGCGCACAGAAATCCAGTGGCGCCTTCGGAGCCCAACGTGTAAGCGCCGCCTGCACCGAGGGCCGCAGCGCGTCCCATGCTCCCGGACCGCCCCAGTAATCGACGAATGAAGCCGCAGCGCCGCGATAATCACCACAGCTGACGCCATCGGCGGTGCGCTTCGAGATCGCGACGATCTCTGCGAGTGCATGCATTCCGTGTGCGCCCATCGTCTTCAACAGATGAAACGCCGACGGCTCGTACAGCGTCAGACTCGCGATGCGCTCGGGGCGTTCGAGCGCAGCGCGCAATGCCACGCCACCGCCATATGAGTGGCCCACGAGATGAACCTTGTCCGAGGAGGCGTCGATGATGCCGACCGTTCTCGCGGCCTCGTCGGCAAGCGTGAATGCGCGCTCGCCGCTCCACGCTCCCGTGCTCTGGCAGCCGTAATGCTCGGGCGCGCTGAACACGTGACGCCCGCCGATGGCCTCGCCGAGCTTTCGCCATTGAGCGGCTCCGGACCCTGAGCAATGCAGTGCGATAACCGGTCTTGCGGATGAAAAGGCTTGCGCGTCAGTGGTATTCATTTCTCAAACGTCCCTTTTTAAGAAGGCATCGAATGAGTGTGAGTATCGGCGCGTCGTTCGCGTGAGGGAATGACCTATCGTCCACGTGTCTTGCGCAAGACGCCGGGAATGGACGGTTTCACACTGGCTTCAGAATGTCTAATATCAAAGATAGCCGTGGGGCGCGTGCTATCGCCTTCTTCACGGTGTCAGTGGACGGAGGACGCCATGAACAATAGCGGCGCGGTTGAGCACTCAGGACTTATTCACGCGCTCGCGCCATGGCGGCAATCTTCATGCTGATATGCGCTTCACATGCGGGTGCGCGGACGATTACCGTCATATCCGCGACCTATGGCGCGAACTGCGGCGCGCCGGCCGGCAACGCAACCGGCGACCTCGTGCGTCAATGCGATGGCCGCGACACATGCCAATACATGCCGGATCAAAGAAGCCTAAGTGACTCTGCGCAGTCGTGTAGACGCGATGTACAAGCCGACTGGCGCTGCAGCAGCTCCGAGTTGCACACGGCGATGTTAAGCCCCGGAGCCAATGCCGATAGCACGCTAGTGTTGACTTGTATCGAGGAAAACGGACCGGGACATTGAGCGCCTTTTCCTCCGATGATGCGAAGAGCAATCAAGCAAACCAGCATCCGATGACGTGGAGACGACATGAAGACTTCCTGGTTCCTCAAGTTCTCGAACACGCTTGCGCAGTTGGCTGGCCGTGCATCGACGTTCGTCGTCGCTGTGGGCTTGGTGGTGGTATGGGGCTTATCCGGACCGTTCTTCCACTTCAGCGACACGTGGCAACTCGTCATTAATACGTCGACGACCATCGTCACGTTCCTGATGGTGTTCCTGATTCAGAATACGCAGAATCGCGACACCGCTGCAATGCAGATAAAGCTCGACGAAATCATCCGGGCGCTGGACAACGCACATAACGCGCTACTCGATCTCGAGGAACTCGACCAGAAAGAGCTGACTAGGTTTCGAAAGCATTATGAAGCGCTCGCGCAGCAAGCGCGCGATGACTTGCGTTCGACCGGTAGAAGTGCAGACGACGAATGAACAGTCGCAGCAGACGGTCAGATGACGTCGCCATCGACAGAGAACTCCATCACGACGATGCCAATGGTGTCGCGTTTCGCGCGCTGCTTTGCAACTGACGCGACCTTGCTCAGTTGCGCCGCTGCGCGCAATTGCCCCGGCTTGACGGTGACCGCGCCGACGGACAGTCTCACGAAGTGAAAGAACGCCTGCCTCGCGAATCGGTCTTCGCCGATGATACCGCCCGCAGCGCGGTCTTCAGCGGAGTAATAGACGCGCACCCGCTCGTTGAATTCGCCTGCGGCCCTGCTGATCCGCTCGTACCAGTCGCCGCTTTGAAAGAGGATCAGGAAGTCGTCGCCACCAATGTGGCCGAGGAAATCGCCATGAGGATCGCACGCCGACGACAATGCGTGCGCAACCGCTTTCAAGACGGCGTCGCCTTGCCAGTAGCCGTAACGATCATTGAAGGGCTTGAAGTGATCCAGATCCGCGTAGCACGCGACAAACCCCACGCCGCTATCGATCAGGCGTTCGATATGCGCGCCCAAGGGCAGATTGCCGGGCAGAAACGTCAGCGGATTCGCGTGACGCGCAGCATCGAGTCGAAGCTCGGTCACGGCCCGCACTGCCCTTGCGCCTGCAATGAGACCGATGTACTTGCCGTCGTCGACAACAATGAAGCCGTCGGATAGCGCGTGCTGTTCGTCATCGGTCAATAGCGTGGCGATCGTTTCAATGCTCGCCGTGCGTTCGATGGATACCGGCTCCCGATTGGCGAACTGCATGCATGCACGCTTGCCGAAGAGTTCGCGGTGATACGGCAACGCGAACTGGTCGATCAGCGAACGCCGGTTGATGAGCGCGACGGGCGTGCCATGGCGATCCACCACAGCGAGCGCGTGCAGGGACGGAAACGCGTTGAAGAGAGGCACGGCGTCGTCGTTGCGCGCTTCGGGCTTAAGCGTGGGCGCTTCGATCAACATGAATTCGAGTTGATTCGCGCTTTCTTTGACATCGGCGCGACGATGCTTCGTCGCCGGATACACCGCGATCTGTTGCGATCGCAGCAGAGTAGCGGCGGATTCGGACACGCGCGTCGCCGGCGTCTGCGATGGACGCCCAAGCAAGAAGCCCTGCGCGAACGGGATACCCAGATCGCGCACGATTCTGAGGTCCGCTGCGCATTCGACGCCCTCCGCGATCAGCAATGTGCCGGTCGCGTTCGCGAAAGACACCATCGATTTGACGGCTTCGAATTTCACTGCATTCTGCGCGATGCCATGAACGAAGTATCGGTCGACCTTCACGTAGTGCGGTGCAAAGTGTGCCCACAGACTCAGCGACGCATTAGCGACGCCGTAATCGTCGAGCGCGAAGCGCAAGCCGCTTGCACGCAATGCATTGACTGAAGCGGCAAAGACATCGAGGTCGGGAATCTGGCTTTGCTCCGTCAGTTCGATCACGATCCGCTTGCGATCGACGTGCAGCAACGAGGCTTCGCGATCCGGCTCGGAGCTGATCGCGGCAGCACTGTAGTTGACGAAGAGAAGCGCGTCGCCGTCCAGGCGACCGTTGAAGTAAGCCTCGATGCATGCGCGCGCTGCGGCTTGTTCTAGCTCGACGGCGAGTGCTTCATCGTGCGCGCGAGCGAAGAGAGCGATCGGCGATTCGAGCGCTCCGCCTGCCGGGCCGCGAATGAGCCCTTCGTGTCCGATGACCGCGCCGTCCGAGAGCCGCACGATCGGCTGAAAGAGCGCCTTTAGCGCGCACGATTCGATGAGCCGCGAGATGATGGGCTCGCTGCTCGTTTCACATTCCGCTAGTGGAGAAAGCATGGCCACCGTCGATTCGCACATCGGCACGCGTTCCAGCGCGAGCGATGGCGCAAGAGTTGAGGGACTGTTCCGGCAGATATTGCGCTCAGCACGTTTCCAGCGTGAACGCCTGCATGACCGAGGTCAGGGCTTCGGCTTTCTTGCGCAGCCCTTGCGCGGCCTGCACGCCGTCCTGAGCGAATGCTGCATTCTCTTGCGTGGTGCGATCGAGGATCGACATGGCGCCGTTGAGTTCATCCAGATCGCGGCTCTGGTCCGCCGATGAATTCGCATGCTTAACGGCCTTCGGAAGTCTGAGTTGAATGAATTATTTGTGACGCGATGCATCGCTATGGTGCATCGGTTTCTAGCGATAATACGGATAACGAAAGAATTAAAGCCCCGATGTCATCTGTCACCGGGGCTATGTCTTTGACTCAGTTCAGCGGCGGCACTGCTTCTCCAGCACGACGGCTTCGAACAGCTCGTACTCGCCCGTCGACGTCTGATCGGCGCCCGGTGCATGGTAGTAACTCATCGTGATGGAAGTCTTGCCGCCGTGCTCACCGGGATTGACATCGAACACGGCGATGCCATAGCCCGTGCCGGTATCGCGTTGCGCCGACCAGATTGCATCCTCGACGGCATCGGCGCCGGGGCGGACGAATGCGCCCGCAGTCGCGCCCGGGGCCGGCGCATTGCGTTTCGTGAACACTTGCGCTTGCGGCAACCCGTTACCCGGATCGGTGCCGTACACATCGAGCGGGGCGCTCGTGCCGCCGCCGCCGAGAATCAGGTGGATCGTGCCGCGCGTCGAGTCGATCGGATCGTTTGCGCGCTGTGCTGTCGTCACCGGACGCGGTTGAAGGGTGTCGACGCGCTCGCCCGTCAGCACGTTGCGGCCCGCATGATGATTGCAGCCGCGCACCGGATGACTGCGCTCGTAGTCGTGATCGTGGCCGCATAGCACGAGGTCCACGCCATAGCGGTCGAAGAGCGGCAGCCATGCCTCGCGGATGCCTTTATCCGAACCGTTGCCCGTCTTCGATGAACTGAGCGCATCCTGATGCATCTGCACGACGATCCAGTCGATGTCGTCGTCATGTGATGCCTCGCGCAGCGTGCGTTCCAGCCAGCGTGTCTGTTCGCCGTTGCTATAACCGCGAACATAAAGCGACGTGCCGGGCGGAATGGCGGCGTGACCCGTGCTCGCGGCAGGCACGAGCGGCGCGGGGCCGGCAACGAACGCGGCGGCGTCCTGATAGACGACGTCGTCCGCATCGAGCGAAATGAAGCGCACGGAGCCAATCTTGAAGCTGTACCAGCGTCCCTGAAAATGCGTGCCGTTGTCGGGCAGCATGTAGCGCGTCAAATACGAATCGAAGCCCTGTTTGCCGTTGTGAAACTCGATCTCATGGTTGCCGGGGCAGGGCATCCACGGACGATTCGCGGCCGATGTCTGCGCGTTGTTCCCGAAGTCGCGCCAAACTTCCGGCTGATGCGACGGGTTGAGATTCGCATAGCAGAGATCGCCGTTCAACAGATGAAAGAGCGGCTGAAAGCGTTCGACGGCTTGCACCGCGAAGCGGCTTTGCGGCGATGACAATACCCAACCTGTGTTCGGCGTCGCCAGATCGCCATAGCTCGTAAAGCGGAACTTGCGGCGTCCGTGCGGCGCGGTCGTGAAACTCGCGCTGAAGGGTTGCGCGGCTCGGCTGTCGTTGTCGGCGGTGACTTCGTAACGGTAGGCCGTGTCGGGACGCAGCCCGTGCAAGCGTGCGTGATAGGTGAAGACGGTCTCGCCGTTGAGACCATCGGTGTACGTTCGCTGGATCGCGTGAACCTCGTGCGCGTGACCGCCTTCCCTGCTCAAGCGAACGCGCGGCTTGATCGCTCGTGCGAGCGACGCCCAGCTCACGATCACTTCGCTCGTCGGGTCTTCACCCCACGTGAGGTGCACTTGCTCGGGCGTTCCATCAGGATTCGATGTCTGCGCGAGCGCGGGTCCGCTCATCACATTGGCGGCCGTGGCGAGACCCGACGCGCCTGCGAGCTTGAGAAAGCCACGGCGCGATGCGATCGATGCACCATCCTGCTGGATCTTCGTGACCATGAACGTCGAACTCCTTTTGGGAACGGATATGCTTTGAATTGCGTTTGCAAGACATTATGGTCAGGCTTATGACGCGACCGTGACAGAAGACTCGAAGGTTTCAACTACTGTGCACGAAGGTCTTTCAAAGCTGAAAATACCGTGACGTTTCACGTAAAGGAGAGGTGCATGGCACGTAATCCCTATGTCGTATTCAAGGGCAAGGTCACCCTCGGTGTTCCCTTTCTGGACGGTTACGAAGGCGATCCGCATTACGTCATCGTCAGTGAAGACCAGAACGGCAATGAGTTTCGCATCGTCACGAACGTGAAGTCCGACAGCTCGCTCACCGGGCCAGCGGGTTATCTCGTGCTTTATTTGTGGGACCAGTACTTCGAGCATCCGATGACCGCCGATCTCGCCACGCTTGCGGCAGGCGTGTCGACAACGGGCTTTCCAAAACTGGACTACGTGCATGACAAGCGCCTCGTCGATCTCACTGCGATGCGTCCCATTCCGCTCGACACGAAGGACGAGCACAACGACATCAACGCGCTCATCAATGAGATGCTGCAACTCGACATGTCCGTCGATGGCGTCGACTATGTTTATCCGACACCGAGCTATCGTGACAACCGGCTTGGATGGAAGCCCCGGAAAGACGTAACGGTGTATGGCTTCGGCTTCCTGTTCGAACCGGGCAAGGACGGGTTGCACGAAACGCACATGAATCAGGGCAATCCGAAGCCGCCGCCGGGGAGCCATACGAAAGACCATTCGAACGAGAACGGCGTGTTTCAGGATGGCGCGGTGATGATCGAAGTCGACGGCAAGTTTCAGGCGCTATTCGTCGCGTTCCAGACGCAACTCGTTCCGACCGACAATCGCGGCAGGCCGATTCCCGGCGAGTCGCATCCGATTCTGCAAACCGGCAAGAACGCGGACCACGGTTGATGATGCTTGGCCGCGCGTGTGGAGGGTGACGCTTTTATCCACGAAAGATGGCGAAAACGTCCTAGTCCCGGCGATACGAGTCACGGCATGATCTGGCGATGCTTGCGTCACTGCAAGGCCGATTTGCGGTCGCGCGCCCCGCGAACACGGTCGGCAAGCGTTGCTTTCCACGTTTAATCGCCCACTTCATCGGAGCCGTTCATGTTTGATTATTCGTCTGGTACTGTCTCGCGCGTCGACCCGGAACTCTGGCAAGCCATTGAACAAGAGAACCGCCGTCAGGAAGATCACATTGAACTGATCGCGTCGGAAAACTACACTTCGCCCGCCGTGATGGCTGCGCAGGGTTCGCAACTCACGAACAAGTACGCCGAAGGCTATCCCGGCAAGCGCTATTACGGCGGTTGTGAGTACGTGGATATCGTCGAGCAGCTTGCAATCGATCGCGTCAAGCAACTCTTCGGCGCCGAAGCGGCGAACGTGCAGCCGAACTCCGGCTCGCAGGCCAATCAGGGCGTGTTCTTCGCGATGCTCAAGCCGGGCGACACGATCATGGGCATGAGCCTCGCCGAAGGCGGCCACCTCACGCACGGCTCGCCGGTCAACATGTCGGGCAAGTGGTTCAACGTCGTGAGCTACGGGCTGAACGAAGCCGAAGACATCGATTACGAGAAGACCGAAGCGCTCGCCAAGGAACACAAGCCGAAGCTGATCGTCGCGGGCGCGTCGGCGTTTGCGCTGCGCATCGACTTCGAGCGGCTGTCGCAGATCGCCAAGAGCGTCGGCGCGTACTTCATGGTCGATATGGCGCATTACGCGGGTCTGATCGCCGCGGGGCTTTATCCGAACCCGGTGCCGCATGCGGACTTCGTCACGACCACCACGCACAAGAGCCTGCGCGGGCCGCGCGGCGGCGTCATCCTGATGAAGGCGGAGTTCGAGAAGCAGATCAATTCGGCGATTTTCCCCGGCATTCAGGGCGGCCCGTTGATGCACGTGATTGCGGCGAAGGCCGTCGCGTTCAAGGAAGCGCTCGCGCCCGAGTTCAAGGCGTATCAGCAAGCCGTGATCGACAACGCGCGCGTGCTCGCCGAAACGCTGGTCAAGCGCGGTTTGCGCATCGTGTCGGGCCGCACCGAGAGCCACGTGATGCTCGTCGACCTTCGCGCGAAGAAGATCACCGGCAAGGCCGCGGAAGCGGCGCTCGGCAACGCGCACATCACGGTCAACAAGAACGCGATTCCGAACGATCCGGAGAAGCCGTTCGTCACGAGCGGCGTGCGTCTGGGCTCGCCCGCGATGACCACGCGCGGTTTCGGCACGAAGGAAGCGGAGATCGTCGGCAATCTGATTGCGGACGTGCTTGAAGCGCCGGAAGACGAGGGCACGCTCGCTCGCGTGAAACAAACCGTCGCGGACTTGACGCGCCGCTTCCCGGTTTACTCGGGCAAACAAACTGGTTGATACGAGTGAGCGGCGGCGCCTGTAGCATCGGCGCCGCCGCTTTGGCAAACGAGCTTGCACGCTCGACAGCCCGCTGTTCTTCGAATCGTCTGTCCCGCCTACGTCCGGCTTAATATGCGGGCAAAATCACAACGAGCTAGCGAAAGCTGCGCTCATCCATCTCGGCGCACCCGCGCCTCATTCCGCCTCCTCTCCATACAACGCGCGGCACGTTCCTGCCCAAAGCGTCACGGTGAGGATTTTTCGGAATTCAGCCATTTGTCGTTCGACATTCTTGCTAGACAATCCGAGGCCCGTCACAAACGGAAGCCGTCTGTAAGCCGCTGAACTGACTCGTCACCGGGTAGACCCGAAGCAAGTCATAAGCGCGCCTTAAGCAAGGCTGCAATAGCGTGCTGTTGGAGTGGACGGCAAGCCAGAGTGATAACGAGGCTCGCGATTCGCAATCGTCTTTACCGCCTTTACTGCGCTCGGTGAAAGCACAGACGCAACGAATGCCATAACGATGAGCGCAGTTTACCCGCCAGTCATGCGGATTCGCTCTGCTTCAAGCCGTGCGTATCTGTCTGCCAGCAATTCTTTTATTCGAGTGAATGCGAGTCAATAATTCCCGGCGCTGGGCGCCTCGTGGTGTCAGGCGATGGATCATCGCGGCGGCCGCGCTTCTTGCCGCGGCTGTCGTTCGCGCACTGTTGCATCCGGTACTCGGCCCGGTCATGCCGGGGACCGCCTTTCTTATTGCAGCCGTACTCGTGCAGTACTATTGCGGGCTCGCGCCTGCTGTCTGCGTGATGCTGGCTGGTTTGTGCATCGCGGATTATCTTTTCGTTCCGCCTTACGGACGCCTCGATTTCATCGATCAGTCCGATATCGTTCTGTTGGTCTCTTACCCATTCATTACGGTTCTATTCATTACGCTCGTCGAGCGGCTCAGGCGCGCGCAGTATCGCGCAAAGCTGCTTGCCGCAGTGGCGCAGTCGCGTTATGAAATGCTGCTGCGTCACGACAACGAGCGGCTGCTGGCTCAACGGTCGACCGATGAGATGCATCGCTTGCTGCATCACATCGCTCAATACAACCGCTCACTCATTCTGATCAAGGCTCTCGACGCAGCGACCAGCGTCGAAGGAAGCCTCCTGGCTGCGTCGTCGCCTGTGATTGCCGATGCTTCCATCGACATGCAGTCGTTCAGCGCAGGCGTCGTGTTCGGCCGGAAGCATGCACATGTTCATCAGGAAGACCTCGCTCGCGTAGCCGATCGCCTGGTTCCCGGGCGGCATCGCATGCGCTTTCGTTCGGATGGCCATGACTGGCGCCCGGCCGAATGCGTTTGTGAACGATTCACTACGCCGCCTGGCGATTTTCTTATTCTGCGAATGGAAGAGCGATCGTGACGCAGCCCAGCTTCAAGACATCACAAAGCGGCGATCACGCTGTTCTCCTTCTACATGGGCTTTCGAGTTCGCCGCTCGAATTGCGCTTCATTGCCCGCTTTCTTGGCGACGAAGGTTTCGCGACGCACACGCCGGAGTTGCCCGGTTACAGCGCGGGCACCGGACACCTGTCGATGGAACAGTGGATCAGCGCAGCGGTGAGTGAGTTCGACGCACTCGCCGCCCGCTATCGGCATGTATCGATATGTGGACTTTCGATGGGAGCCACGCTCGCGGCAGCCGTGGCGCACCAGCGGCCGGATGCACGAGCGCTGCTGCTACTTTCGATCACGCTCGACTATGACGGCTGGGCGATTCCGTGGTACCACTTCCTAGTGGACTGGTGTTACTACACGCCACTGCGCTCGCGGTACAGGTATCGCGAGCACGAACCCTATGGCCTCAAGAACGAAGCGTTGCGGTCGAAGATTGCACGTGCGATGCAGAAGAGCGGTATCAGCGAGGTCGGGGCCGCGTCGATCGCGATGCCCGCGCTTCACGAAGCGAGCCGTCTCGCTTCTTTAGTAAAAAGGATAACGAAGGAAGTTTCGAGCGATTGCCTGATCATTCACGCGATCGACGATGAAACGTCGAGCCCGCACAATGCGGAATTCATCGGGGCGAATGTCGGCGCTTCATTCCTTAGAACGATCTGGCTCGATGACTCCTATCACATGATCTCTTCGGATAACGAGCGCGAGGTCGTGGCACGCGAATGCGGGCTTTTCTTGCGGGAAAGCGCGGCTGCCAGCACTTGCGCCGACAATCCCACGCCCGTCGTGTCACGCGCGCTGGCGCGTCGGCTGCGGCAACTGGCTTCAATTGCGGAAAAGGCGTGAAGGGCACCGTCATGTCACGCGGCGTTCGCACGCGCGTTGCAGGATGCATCGCTCATGCATTGTTATGGGCCGCTGGCAGCGTCAGCGCCGTCGAACCGCAAGCACAAGCACCAGCGCAAGGTGACTGGAAAGTCGCCGTCGGGCCAGGGCTATACATTTTTCCGGCGTATCCCGGCTCCTCCCGGCTCAAGCTGTTTCCGCTGCCCGCGCAGGACATCTCGTGGCGCGATCGCATCTTCTCTCAGGGACCGGATGTGCTCGGCATCAACGTGCTGCAAGGCGAGAACTATCACGTCGGTACGTCTATAAGTTTCGATTTCCAGTCACGCAGCGCATCCGACGATGCCCGACTCAAGGGCTTGCCCGATGTGCATTACGGGCCCAAGTTGCGCCTCTTTGCGGATTACACCTGGTGGGCGTTCACCGGCGCGGCGGCGGTCTATCAGGACATCGCCGGAACCGGCCAAGGGACGACCGCCATGGCGGATTTCTACATGTCCGCGCCGCTCGGCAAATGGCTCGTGTCGATGGGGCCGGGAGTCACATGGGCCAGCGCGACGTACACGGCGACGTTCTTTGGCGTGAATGCGCAGGAAAGCGCCGCGTCGGGACTGCCGCAATACGCAACTCGATCGGGCCTGCGTGACGTCCACCTGAATGTGAACGCCACGTATCAGATCGACTCACACTGGTCCGCGAACGTTGCGGCGGTAGTCGGACGCCTCGAGAAATCCGCCGCGGGTAGCCCGATTACGCAGCGGCGACTGGATGTCAACGGAATGGCGTCGGCGGTGTACCGGTTTTAGAACGTTCGTTGCGGTATGGCATTAAGCCGTATCATTCGCCAGCGCGTTTCCGCCGCGACGAGTCAAGCGTGCCTGTCGAAGCTCAAAAGGCCGACCAGTCCGCGCCCGATAACGCCGGTGTAACCGGCGGCTTCACGGCGCCCGTTGCCTTGGGTTGTTTCTCACGGAGCAGCGGTCGCGTGACTTGAGGAGCTACCGCAAACGTCTGGCCAGTGCGAAACACGGCGACCGCTTCGCTCAGTTGTTTGGCCTGATCCTCCATCGATCCCGCCGCGGCCGCCGCCTCTTCGACCAACGCGGCATTCTGCTGCGTCACCTCGTCCATCTGCGAGATGGCCTGATTCACCTGCTCGATACCGCGCGTCTGCTCATTCGATGCCGACGCAATCTCGCCCATGATGTCAGTGACGCGCTGAATCGCAGTGCCGACCCGCTGCATCGTTTCGCCTGCCTTTGCCACTAACTCCGTACCGGTCTGAACGCGATCGCCCGACGCTTCGATCAGTTCTCTGATTTCCTTCGCCGCAGTCGACGATCGCTGCGCCAGGCTGCGCACTTCACTCGCGACGACTGCGAAACCGCGGCCCTGTTCGCCCGCGCGCGCGGCTTCGACGGCGGCATTGAGCGCGAGAATGTTGGTTTGAAACGCGATGCCCTCGATCATGCCGATGATCTCCCCGATCTTGCCCGAGCTTTGCTCGATCGCGTCCATCGTTTGAATGACTTGCCCGATGATCGCGCTGCCTTCGTTTGCAACGCCATTCGCGTTGTCGGCGAGGCCACTTGCCTGCGTCGCGTTCTCGGAGTTCTGCTTGACGGTCGCAGTGAGTTCTTCCATGCTCGCCGCAGTCTCTTCCAACGATGCCGCTTGCTGTTCGGTGCGCGAAGACAAATCCGTGCTTCCAGCCGCGATCTCACCCGATGCCGTTCGAATGACGTCGACAGACTCCTTGATTCCATTCGCGAGCGAAGACAGCTTGGCGAATGCGGCTTGTATCGCACGCATCAGGGTGGCGAGTTCGTCGCGGCCAGCGGCTTCGACGCGATGAGTCAGATCGCCTTGCGCCAACGCGGTCATCGCATCCAGCGCGTCTTTGACCGGCTTCGTCACCGATCGCGTGATGACCAGCATGGCGGCAATCGCCATGAGCACAGCCGCGATGGTTGCCCCAAACGAGAGCAGGCACGCGCGATCGTAGGCGGCGTTCGCTTCCTTCGCGGACTCGTCGGCCAACTGAAACTGGTAGGCAACCATCGCGTCCAACGCCGCGAAATACTGGCCTTGGGCTGTTGTGAGCGGTCCGGCGATGTGCGCACGGGCATCGTCGACTTGACCTGCGGTCAACATGTCGACGGCGACATTGCGCGCGGCGGTGTTACGGCCACGCGCTTCGACAAGCGCGTTGAACAGTTCATGACCGCGTGATGACGAAATTAGCCGTCGAACGTGTTCAAGGCGCTTTGAAGTGGATTCGGATGCCTCAATAATACCGGCCTTCATCGCCTGAATATCTTCCTGACGTCCCGTGATTGCGGCGCGCTGCAATCGCAGAACGGTCTGACTTGCCGAGTCCTTGGCTTTGGATATCTCGGCCGCTTTGACCATCCGGTCTTCGGTGATAAGCGCGATCCCATTGTTGAGCGTGCGCATGTTGAAGAAGCTGATCGCAGCCACGATCACAAGCATCGCAACGACGACGCCAAAGCCAACGGTCAGCCGCGTGCCGACCTTGAGATGATGCAAGTTGAACATTGATAAATCCCAGAGCCGGTTATTGATATTAGGGCAGACGCAGGACGGACCGGTGGACAAAACCGAACAGTCAGAATGCCGGTACCTGTCGATGTCCTTTCAGTTATCGACGGCTCAAGCGGAAACTTTATCTATTTGGTTAATTCTTCAGCCGGAGAAAATGTAATAGATACCTAATACATGGGTATTTATCGCTAGCTACTGAATGCGACGCCAGCGCAAACAAATGGTGGACAACTTAACTAACTCGAAGATTCATCACAACGCTCTCACAGGATTCACGGCGATGAAGTGCTTGAATGTTTCGTATGCCGGGCCCTTCGTCACGCCGTCGGCGAGGATCAGGCCGTAGTCGACGTCGATCATCGTGAAGATCATGATGCTTTCGAGGTTGTACGTGTCCTTGATTGCGTAGTACGACGCCATCGTTTCCTGCACATACGCCGATTGCGCCGTCGCCGAATCCGCCGAACCGGACCAGCCCCATTCCGTCAGCCAGATGGGCACGTTGAACGAGTCCTTCAGCACTTGCAGCACGTTGATGCACGCGTTGTTGCGCCCGCCGCACTCGATCTTGCCCGAGCTGTGATACCAGTGATAAGTCGTGTAGTCCCACTGGAGCGTCGCCGCACCCGATACGCCGGTTGCCGTCCCGTTCGGCGTGATGCCGTTCCAGAGCATTTGCAATGCGCGATAAGCCATCGGTGTACCGACGTTCACGCCGCACTTGATGGTCGGATCGACCGCCTTCACGCCCGCGATCATGCCGCGGATCACGCCCCGGAACGATGGCCATTCAGCCGGGTTCCAGTCCAAAGTCTGGCTGCCGTCGCCGCCGATTTGCAGGCCGACCGTATCCAGTTCATTGCCGCATTCGATATGCGTGACGAGGCCCTTCAACGGTTGTGTGCAGCGCACGGCAAGGTCATAGCCGAGCGAATGTGCGGTGGCCTCCGTGCCCCTCGAATTCCAGTCTGACGACCGCGGATTGAGCACCGGCATGATGCCGACGCCGCTGCCTGCGAACGCGCCGCGCAGGGCCATCGCGAGCGTCGTGGACATGCCGGCATCGGCCGTGTCGCAGCGATACATCGTCACGCCGAGGTCCTTCAGGATGGCGAGTTGCTGCTCCGCCGACATCGTGTAGTAGACGCCCGCGTTCCAGGCCATGTGGCCGTTGACGCCATAAAACAGCGACTTGTTCGACGGCTTCACCACGTTGCGAGGATCGATCGTGCCGATGTTCTTCCACGGCACGCCGTTCTGATACCAGACGCCGCGCGAATTCTGCGCGAAGACAATGCCGTTGAAATACAGAATCAACGCTAGCGTGACACTCGAGCCAGTCAGGATGTTGATGCCGTTTTTCATTACACGGCCGCCGACCAGCGTCCAGATGTCGCCCGCGCTGTCAGTGATGGATGCAGCGCGCGGAATGGTAATGCCGGGCGAATAGGTTGCGGCCGCCGAAACCCCGGTGCTGGGCGGACGAGTTGCATCCCCCGAGACGGTGGTACCGGGCGAACGGATGGCATCTCCCGAGACCGTGGTAGTGGGCGGGCTGATCGCGTTCGCTGGTTCAGATACGCCGTTTGCGGCTTGCGTCGCGGGCTCCTGGTCGCCGCCGCCTCCACCTCCGCATGACGACAACGCAGCGCCGCCCGCTCCCGCCATCAGCAGACGCAGGAAGTCACGGCGAGACAAGATTTGGTGGATAGATGCGTCGGGTGAAAACCGAGTAACGTCTTTGCTGCGCTTGTTCATTGAGCGATGCGTATGCAATTAGTTTAACCATGCACGGTTTTGCTTTTAAATCGAAGCGGTCCAATTCACTTCCGGATGATTAAAAAGGAAGACTAACGATGTGGATTGAGTCGGAACAGGACTTTGAGACGCGGCCCCGTGCATTCAGTAGCTAGTCAAGTCTGGGTGAATCCGCCGCGCTTCGCCGCAATGCGAACGACAACTCAGATTTACGGGATCAACACTTGCAGTCGGAATCGTTTCCTGGATCTGACATGCGGCACCGGGACCGGGTCGTTTGTTGCAACGAGGAACCGCATGCACTTTGTCAACGGAGCGTCGTATAGTTCACAAACGGGGCACCCGAGGACGATCATGGCCAACGACTGGAAGCATCGCGCCGCACGGTTCATTCAGCGTTTCTGGCAGCCGACGTGCGCTTGCATGACATGCATGCCGGGCAGCTGGAGCCAGGTCATGAGTCTCGCGCACTGGACGATAGCGCTCAGGACCGGTCTCTTCACTGGCCTGTTGGCGGTGCTCGTCACGTTCACTCCCGCGCGCAAGCTCTATACGAATCGCTATGGCAATGCGGCCGTTGTCGCCGTGCTGAGCATGTTGGGTGATGCCTATTCGCACGCGAGCCGCTATCGCGTCCCTTATCTAGAGCACGTCCTCACCGGAGCAATCGCAGGTGTGCTCGCGCTAATTGCTTCTTACGTGTTCGAAGACCGCGCCGTTCGCGTGCGAAGGGCGCTAGACCGCGTTCTGCATTGCCGCGCCCACTGAATCATTCAATCGCTTTACCAAACACACCCGGGAGCAGGGCGAGTTCGGTCATGGCTGAAGCGTTTAGGTGCAATGCAGAGCTTTTCCCTTTCGGGTTTTCACGCGTATCACCGGAAGGCGTTTCAGCATGAGTCGATCGCGCGCGCAGTCGAATCCATGGCCTAACGCTGACGAGAAGCGAACCATTGAATGGCGCCGGCGTCACGCAACGCTCGCCAGTTGCCCGCTCGAAGCGACGTCACCCGCCATCGATTCCCGCACGCAGCGTGCGAACTCGAGCGCCGCCGGCTGAACCGACTTCGGCAACAGCAGGCAGATGGCGAACGATGGGAGCGCAGGCAAACCGGCTACGCGAGGCGCGAGCGTCTCGAGGTCGGCGGGCACCGTGGACACAAGCCACGCAGTAATCGCAAGGCCCGCTCGCACCGTCGCGGCAGTGGCCTCGATGTTGCCGCTCTCGAACACGGTGCGCCAGAGTATGCCTTCGTCCGCGAGGGCACCGAGCACGACCGGGCGAAAGGCGCAGCGTTCGTCCACCATCGACAGAGGCAAGGGCCGCTTCCGCCACGCGTCGCTGTCACGCCCCGTCACCCAGACGAGCGGCTCCACGCGAATCACTTCGCCCTCGGCCTCGCTCGCAGCGTATTCCGCCAGCGATACATCCACCCGCCCGCCATCCAGCGCCTCGCGCAATTCCGGCGACGCGCCGCAGACCAGTGAGATTTCCACCAGCGGATGCGTCTCGGCGAACGCTTTCATCGCCGGGGCGAGCGGCGTCACCAGATCGTACGGCACGCCGACGCGCAGACTGCCGCTCAGCGACTGCCCGGTCAGGTCGCCCCATATTTCATCGTTCAGCCGCATCAACTGACGCGCCTTGACGAGGAACTGCTCGCCTTGTCGCGTTAGTTCGAGCTTGCGCGTCTTGCGCACGAACAACAGGCAGTCCAGCACGTCTTCGAGTCGTTTGACCTGCTGGCTGACGGCGCCTTGCGTGAGGTGCAGCCGGTTCGCGGCGACCGTCATGCTGCCGCTGTCGGCGACGGTGACGAAAGTGCGGATCAGATCGAGATCGAGGTTTCGAGGCATACATGCATTATGGGGCGTAATGCGCGGCATCAATATTATTGGTTTTGCTGATGCATCCGCGACCGATAGAGTGCAGGCTGGCTCACTCGCATGCGCACCGATGGCTTCGCTCGATCTCTCGCTTCTCTTGTTCGCGGTTGTCGCGACCATCACACCCGGCGGTGCGACGACGCTCGCCACCGCGTCGGGAGCACGCTTCGGCTTCAGGCGCTCGATTCCGCTGATGCTCGGCATCGCGATCGGTCTTGCCTTGCTCGCCGCCGTCGCCGCACTCGGTCTAGGCAGCATGCTGCTAGCAATGCCCGCGCTGCAAATCGTTGTGAAGACGCTGGGGTCGGCGTACCTGCTGTGGCTCGCATGGCGCGTGGCTCGAAGCGGCCCGCCGACTGCGAATAGCGGTCCCGCGCAGCCGGTCACGCTCGCGAACGGCATGTTGCTGTTGTGGCTGAACCCGAAAAGCTGGGCGATGACCGTCGGCGCGGCGGCTTCGTTCGCGATGCTTGCGAGCAGTCCTCGCCAGCTCGCGGTCCTGCTTGGGGCGGCGTTTGGCGTGGCCGCGAGCGGCTCGCTTGCGCTATGGTGCGCGCTCGGTGCATTGCTTGCGCGGGTGCTGCGAACGCCGGCTCACTGGCGCATGCTCAATCTTGCGATGGGTGCGCTGCTGGCCGCATCCGTCCTGTCCATCTGGAGATGATGATGTCCGTTATTGCGTTTGCCGAATCGTTCAACCTCGAAGCCGCATTCGGCGATGTGTCCGAATACTGGTCGCCCAAAGTCGTCGCGCAGGTCAACGATCAATACGTAAAGGTCGCAAAGGTGCGCGGCCAGCTCGTCTGGCACGACCACAAGCACGAGGACGAACTCTTCTTCGTCGTGCGCGGGCATTTGAAGATCGAGTACGAAGGCGGCCGCGTCGTCGACTTGCCTGCTGGTTCGATGCACGTCGTGCCGCGCGGCACGCTGCACAATCCCGTCGCCGATGAAGAATGCTGGATCGTGCTGATCGAGCCGGTGCAGACGAAGCACACGGGCGACGTGCAATCGCCGCTAACGAGGACGATCGACGAGCAACTGGGGCAAGCGCGCTGAGAAGGTCCAGCGCGCTTGCCGCCGGTTCGCTAGTGGGAGATGCTTTCGAGAGACTTGCCCAAGGTTCGGGGACCCATCAGGCCTATCGCGAGAATCACGCAGAACATCGCGCTCGCAATGAACACGAAGACACCGTGAACGCCGAAATCTCGCAGGACGAACGCAATCACGAACGAACTGAAGACGGCGGACAGGCGGCTCCACGAGTACACGAACCCAACGGCACGGGCGCGAATCGTCGTCGGATAAAGCTCCTGTTGATAGGTGTGATACGTGAATGAAATGATATTGCCGGCCAACGTGAGGAGCACGCCGAGGACGACGATCGTGGCGGGCGAGCCTGCCTGACTGAAGAGCAAACCAGCGGCGATATTCACCGACGCCATCGCGACGATCACGTGCTTGCGCTCGAAGCGGTCGGCGATCCAGTAGCCCAGCAACGGGCCGATCGGCGCCGCGAGTCCGATGACCGTGGTGTATAGCAAACTGGACGTGACCGTGATGCCTTGCTTCACCAGCAACGTCGGAACCCAGTTCGCGAAGCCGTAGAAGCCCACTGTCTGGAAGATGTGGAAGATGATGAGCATCAAGGTCCGGCGGCGATAGGGCGGCTTCCACATATCGGCGAAACTCGCGCGTCGCGGAACGGGTTCGGACGGACCCGGCCGCGGCAGCGGCTGCCCGAACTGGCTTTCGACTTGCGCCTCGAGCTTCTTCAGGGCGGCGTCGGCTTCATCGACGCGGCCTTTGCTTGCGAGCCATCGCGGGCTCTCGGGAAGGTTGCGGCGGAAGTACCAGACAAACAGCGCGCTGACACCGCCGATCAAAACGACCCAGCGCCAGCCGTCGAAGCCGAACGGCGCGACGGGCACGAGCAAGTAGGACAGGTAAGCGACGACCGGCACAGCCGAGAAGCCGATGGCCTGACACACCGCGAAGGCCCTGCCTCGCAAATGCTTCGGCGCGAGTTCGGACATATAAGTGCCGATGGTGATCAACTGGACGCCGATACCCAGCCCCGAGATGAAGCGCCACAGGTTCAGGCCGAACGCGGTGTCCTGAAACGCCATGATCGCGTTGGCCGCGACGTACCAGAGCAGCGAGTAAGTGAAGATCGCGCGGCGGCCGAACTTGTCGGCAAGAAAGCCACATGCCGCCGTGCCGATGAACAGGCCGGAAAACAGCGCCGCAATGAAGCTCGCGACGCCCGATGTGCCGAACAGCCCGTGCGTGGTCGATGAAAGGATGCCGCTCTTGACCAGTCCCGGCGCAATGTAGCCAGTGAAGAGCAGGTCGTACAGTTCGAAGAAGAAGCCGAGGCTCAGAAGCAGGATGAGTTTCCATACCGCCTTCGTCGCGGGCAGCCGGTCCAGCCGGGCGGAGATTTCACCGACTTCACCGCCGGTTATGCCGGTGATCGCTTCGCCTGACGCGCTTTCGGCTGGCGCTCGAAAGCCCGGGGTACTTTCCGCGATGGCCATAGGTGTCTCCTGAATAGTATTGTGGTGGTCGGGTGCGCTGAAACTGAAGCATGCGGGGCGGCTGCTCGCCTCATTGCTGCATCGAAGCGAGCAACGAACGCGTCAGGCGTAGAGCCGTTGCAACTCGTCGAACGACGTCACCTTGCCGGCGATGGCGCTCGCCGCGACGGTAGGCGGGCTCGCGAGCCACACTTTTCCCGGTCCCGACCGGCCGTTGAAGTTGCGATTGATCGCGCTGATCGTGACCTGCGACGACTCCGTCGACGAGCCGGGGCCGCAGTTCGCACACGCGCCGCAAGCGGGCTGCAGCAATACCGCGCCGACCTGCTCGAACGCCTTCAGATAGCCACGCGCGACGCAATAGTCGCGCACGTCGGAGGTTCCGAACTGCAGGAAAAGCTGCACGTTCGATGGCACCGACAGCCCGCGAGCGGCAGCCCAAGAAAGCACTTCGTGATAGTGATCGAAGTCCTCGCGCTTTCCGGCCGTGCACGATCCGCCGTAGGCGATGTCCACCGCCGGCCGCTCGCTGAGCGCGGACAAGGGCACACCGTTGCCGGGATCGCCGGGCGCCGCGAGCATCGGCGTGATGCCGGAGCAGTCGATATCGATCACGGCTGCGTAGGCCGCGCCGTCATCGCTGCACATCCACGGTTCGAGCACGAAGTCGATGCCGCGTCGTTCCTTCAGAAAGCGGACCGTCTCCTGATCGGGTGCAACGATGCCGGTGAAGCCGCCGAGTTCGGCGGTCATGTTGGTCAGCGTGGTCCGTTCGTCGGTGGTCAGGTCGGCGATGGCCGGGCCAGCGAATTCGAAAACCTTGCCCACGCCCGAGCCCTTGCGAATCGCGGGATCGGCCAGAAGATGCAGGACGATGTCTTTCGCTGTCACGCCTGCAGGCACGCGACCGTTGAGATTGACACGCAGCGACTGCGGCACGGTCAGGCGAACCGCGCCCGTGACGAACGCATTCGACATGTCGGTTGTGCCGACGCCGAAGGCCACGCATCCCAGCGCGCCGCTGTGCGGCGTATGCGAGTCGGTGCCGACGACGACCTGGCCCGGCAGCGCGTACTGCTCCGCCATCATCGCGTGCGAGATGCCTTCCGAGCCTTCTTCGATGCCGCCGTCGCGTTCATTCAGATAACCGTGATTAACCAGCCCGTAGTCCCTCGCGAACTGACGATGCGCGCTCGACAGTTCGCGCACGTTGGGAAGCAGGCCGTTCCTGATATGAAGCTCGCTCTTGTGCGAATAAGACAGGTGATCTTCGAACGCTAGGATCGTCTCCGGCTGATGCAAAGTCAGCGGACGGCCGAAGGTCTTGTGCAGCATGTGCGCGGCCATCCCGGTGTAGTACTCGTGGATGAAGCGCCAGTCGGCGCGCACGAACGTCCCCGAGCCGGGAGCAAGCGTCCCGTCGGTTCCTTCGGTTTTCAGCGCATGACGCTCGAGTATCTTCTGGGTCAGCGTGCGCGGCCCGCTGCTCGGTTCGGCCGATACCGGAACGATCTCCTTCATGTGCGCCGCGCCGTATCGAAGAAGCCCGCCGTTACGAAGGATCGCGGCTGCGAGAGCGTCGCGGGAACCGACCAGCTCTTCGATGTCGACCGCCTCGCCGCGCTGGATGCGCTCGATCAACCCGAAGTCTGTCGATGTGAAGAGTCCGAGGTTGTCCGCATTCTGCCGATAGATCCGCTCGAAGCTGTGAGCGATGACGAGCCGAATGCCGGCGCTGTATTCGGCGAGCGGGCTATGCTCGCGCGACGATCCCTTGCCGTAGCGATTCCCGCCGACCGTCACGCAGAACTTGCCGTCGCGGACGGCGTTGTGGCCGATGGGATTGCGCTCGCCCGTATGAAACCCGACGTAAGGCACCGCGCCGAGCCGTTCGTCGAAGCGCGTAAGGACGCTCATCGGCGTGATCTCGTCGGTCGAGATGTCGTCTCTCAGCGCGCCCGCCGTGGCGAGCGTGAGGTCGTGGCCTTCGAGCTGTCGTTGCACGAGGTCCGGGTCCGTGCTGAGAAAAAGAATCCGGCCCGTCAGGGTTAGGCTTGCCATCGAACGTCTCCTTGGGAGGAGACTGTAGACGGCAAGCGCGCAACGGTGGAAGTGCTGATTGAGCAAGGGCCCTCTCGCAGATTGCGAGATCGGAATTAACCCTTATGCGTGAGGAAATCGATGAGGGCCTGAACCGCGCGCAGTGCCGGCGTCTTCCGGTGCGCGTGGACTTGCAGCGAGCGGTTGCGGGCCCACGCTTCATCGAGCGGCTTGCGGACGAAATTGCGCGATCCGGCGAAGGCCGACGCGGCGCTCGTCGGCACGACGCCAATGCCGAGACCGGCTTCGACCATCCGGCACTGCGCGTCGAAGCTGTTCACGGTGACGACGAGTTTCAGCGGCGTTCTGGCCGCTTCAGCCCGCTCCTTGAGGACCTGATCCAGCGAGCCGCCCGCCTGCAATGCGACCACCGGGTAGCGGATCACATCGTCGAAAGCGACCGTGTCGTGCTGCTCGAGGTCGTGCCCCGGCGGCAGCACGACCATCAGCGGGTCATCGGCGAAGTGCCACGTTTGCAGTTGTGACGGCGCCTCGGGATTCGCCGATATCCCGACGTCGGCGCGACCGTCGAGACATGCGCGGACCACTTCGTCGCTGATCTGCTCGGTGAGCGCAATCTCCACGAGCGGATACGCAGCCTGAAAGCCCTTGAGCAGCTCCGGCAGGAAGCCAACGATCGCTGAAGCGTTCGCGAATAGCCGCACCGTCCCGGCCACCTGCCCGCCGAGCGACTGTATCTCGCGCGCCATCTGCCGCAACTGGCCGTCGACCGACTTCGCGCACGAAAGCGCATGACGTCCCGCTTCCGTCAGTTCGACGCCGGCCGCCGACCGGATGAGCAGCGGCAGGCCCATCACTGCTTCGAGATCGGTCAGCCGCCTGCTCAGTGCGGATGCAGCAATGTGATTCAGGCTCGCCGCCCGCGCGATGGAGCCGGTCTCCGCAACGGAGATGAAGAGTTCGAGGCTGTAGTGATCGATGCGCATCTGGCGTCCCCTAAACTCCGCGCCCGTAGCCGAGGAAATCGACGAACGCGCTCGCCGCAGGAGACAACGGCGAGCCCTTCTTCCACAACATGCCTACGTCCATCTGCGGGACGGGATCGGCGATCTCGCGCGCCTCGATGCGCTTGCCTTCGAGCGACCACGGCCGGAACACCATCTCCGAGAGAATCGTCACGCCGAATCCGTGCGACACCAGTCCGCGTAAGGCTTCCATCGATCCCGTGCGCAGGAAGACGTCCGGCTGAGGCGTGACCTTCTTCCAGTAGCGCAGTGCGGATTCCTCGCCCTCGTCGACGGTCAGCATGATGTAGCGATGCGCCGCGATATCGCGAAGAGTCGGCCGCTGGATTTTCGCGAGCGGGTGCGAAGGCGCGACCCACAGCTTTCTTGGCGAACTGACGAGGCTGCGATGTTCGAATCGGCCGATGGACTCCAGATTTGACAGGATGGCCACGCCCACGTCGATGCCGCCCGACGCCACCGACGCTTCCAGTGTCGCCCGGTCGAGGTCGTGCAATTCGAAGTGCACTTGCGGATAACTCGCGGCAAAGCGCGCGAGCACTTCGGGAAGGAAGTATCCGAGCACCGTGTACGAAGCCCCGATGCGCACCGTTCCCTGAGCTTCTTTCGAGCGGGAGCGGGACTTGTGAAGCGCATCACTGAGCGAGTCGAGCACGTGCCGCGAGTGATTGTAGAAGTCGTGGCCGTCCAGC
Source organism: Caballeronia grimmiae (assembly GCF_022879615.1). Classification (NCBI taxonomy): domain Bacteria; kingdom Pseudomonadati; phylum Pseudomonadota; class Betaproteobacteria; order Burkholderiales; family Burkholderiaceae; genus Caballeronia; species Caballeronia grimmiae. The sequence continues at coordinate 845,822 of NZ_CP084273.1, read as the reverse complement.
GTCAGCGCGACGCCATGGGGCAAGCGTTCGAAGAGCCTCGTCCCGAGCGCGCTTTCGAGCGACGACACCGCGTTCGTCACGGCCGACTGCGACACATGCTCGTTTGCCGCGGCCATCGAAATCTGACCGCTTTGCGCGGCGGCGACGAAGTACCGCAATTGACGGATCGTGATGTCGCTCGGCATTCGAAAAAGTCATAGCGGGTTTCCGAATTTATGATTTTACGATGAGCGAGGCGCTTCCTACACTCCGTGGAAACCAAAGACATACCCGGAGACTCGACGATGTCCATCTCGCTGGAAGACAAGTATGTGAAGCCGCACGGACGCGTCTATATGACCGGCACTCAGGCGCTCGTGCGGATGCTGCTAGCCCAGAAACAGCGCGACGAGTCTCAGGGCTTGAAGACGGGAGGCTTCGTATCCGGTTATCGCGGTTCCCCGCTGGGCGCGGTCGATCAGGAACTGTGGAAAGCCAGGAAACACCTCGATGCGAACGCCATCCGGTTCACGCCGGGCCTCAACGAAGAACTGGCGGCCACGGCGGTCTGGGGCACGCAGATGGTCAACCTCGATCCCAACGCGACGGTCGATGGTGTGTTCGCGATGTGGTACGGCAAAGGGCCGGGCGTCGACCGCAGCGGCGACGTGTTCAAGCACGGCAACATCGCGGGGACGTCGCGGCATGGCGGCGTACTCGTCATCGCGGGCGACGATCACAGTTGCAAGTCGTCGAGCTTGCCGCATCAAAGCGAACATGCGTTTATCGCCGCGATGATGCCGGTGATGAACCCGTCCGGCGTTCGGGAATTCGTCGAATTCGGCCTTCACGGCTGGGCGATGTCGCGCTATTCGGGATGCTGGGTCGGCTTCAAGACCATTACGGACACGATCGAAACGTCGTCGTCTTTCGAAGTCGATCCGGCTTCGGTCGAGATCAACATCCCCGACAGCTATCCCGTTCCGCCCGACGGTTTCTCCTTGCGCTGGCCCGACGCGCCGCTGGAACAGGAAAACCGGCTTCAGCGCGAACGGCTTTACGCGCTCCTCGAATACGTGCGATTGAACCGGCTCAATCGACAACTCTGGGACGCGCCGCAGGCACGGTTCGGCATCGTGACGACGGGCAAGAGCTACCTCGACACCCGCGAGGCGCTTGCGCTGCTCGGGCTCGACGAGGATGCCGCAAGCGCGCTCGGCATTCGCCTGTTGAAGATCGGCGTCTCGTGGCCGCTCGAGCCACAATGCGTCCGAGCGTTCGCGGACGGTCTATCGGAGATTCTCGTCGTCGAAGAGAAGCGGCAGATCATCGAGTATCAGATCAAGGAGCAGTTGTACAACGAGCCGGTATCGTCGCGTCCGCGCGTGGTCGGCAAGTACGCCGAAGTGGGCGAATGGGTGCAGGTCCCCAAGGACGGCATTCTTTTATCGCCGAATGGAGAACTCAACGCTTCGACGATCGCGGCCACCATCGCGGCGCGGCTCGCGCGCGTCTTCGGACCAGATGGCTTGCCGTCGAGCGTTCACGCTTTTCTCGATACCCTCGCAGGCAACAAGGCGCGTCCTGCGCTGGACATGAAGCTCCCGCAGCGCGTGCCGTATTTCTGTTCCGGGTGTCCCCATAACACGTCCACCAAGGTGCCCGAGGGCAGCCGGGCGGTGGCAGGCATCGGTTGCCACTTCATGTCGATGTGGATGGACCGCAGCACGGAGACGTTCACGCAGATGGGCGGCGAAGGCGCTTCGTGGATCGGACAGGCGCCCTTCACCACGACGCGCCATATCTTTGCCAATCTCGGCGACGGCACGTATATGCACTCCGGTTCGCTGGCAATTCGGGCGGCGGTCGCGGCGGGCGTCGACATCACGTACAAAATTCTCTACAACGACGCCGTCGCCATGACGGGCGGACAGCCCGTGGAGGGCGGGCCGAGCGTGCTGCAGATCGTGAATCAGGTCGCCGCCGAAGGCGTGAAGCAGGTTCATCTCGTGACGGACGAACCCGGGCAGTTCGACGCGGCTGCGTTGCCGGCGGGCACGCGGCTTTTGCATCGCGACAAGATGGACGAACTGCAGCGCGAGCTACGCGACGTGGCGGGTGTGACGGTCATCGTCTACGCGCAGACGTGCGCCGCTGAAAAACGCAGGCGCCGCAAGCAGAAAAAACTCGCTGATCCTGCACGCCGCGTGTTGATCAACGAGGAAGTCTGCGAGGGATGCGGCGATTGCGGCACGCAGTCGAATTGCGTGTCGATCCTGCCGCTCGAAACGCCGCTCGGCCGCAAGCGCGCCATCGACCAAAGCTCCTGCAATAAGGACTTCTCATGCGTGAAGGGTTTCTGTCCCAGCTTCGTGACGGTGGAAGGCGGCACGTTGCGCAAGTCGCGCAAGGCGGAAATTGCCATTCCGTCCGGCCTTCCGGCGGCGTCGCTGCCTGACTTGAGCGAGCCGTACAACGTGGTGGTGACCGGTGTCGGCGGAACGGGTGTCGTGACGATCGGTGCGTTGATGGGAATGGCAGCGCATATCGAAGGCAAGGGCGTGCTCGTCCTCGATATGGCGGGCATGGCGCAGAAGGGCGGCGCGGTGATGTCGCACATCCGGATCGCACGCGCGCCCGACGCGCTGCATGCTGCGCGGGTTGCATCCGGGAAAGCGCACTTGATCCTCGCCTGCGACTCGATGGTGGCTGCGGGCAAGGATGCGGTTGCACTATGCGATTCCGCTCGCACGGTGTCCGTCGTGAATACCGATGTCGCTCCGACCGGCAGCTTTGCCCGCGATCCGGACTGGTCCGCATCGGCGCAAGGCTTGCTCGCGCAGGTGCAAGCGCATTCGCTGCGCACGGATTCACTCGAAGCGACGCGCATTGCAACCGCGCTCATGGGCGACGCCGTTGCGACCAACATGTTCCTGCTTGGCTTTGCATGGCAGCGCGGGCTCGTTCCGCTCGAAGAAGAATCGTTGATGCGCGCGATCGAACTGAACGGCGCGGCCATCAACATGAACAAGACGGCATTCGCGTGGGGCCGGCAAGCGGCGCTCGACCTTAGCACGGTGAAGACAGCGGCGGGTATCGGCGACCCAGTGAGCGTCGTTTCGATGCCGCCCAGGAGACAATCGCTGGAGCAGATCATTGCTGATCGCGTGCGGAGGTTGACGGCTTATCAGAGTGCCGCATACTCGCATCGCTATGAGCGTTATGTCAGAGAAGCGGCTCAAAGAGAACGCGACCGCGTGGGCGGTGAGAAAGTCAGTCGCGAGATTGCCGTGAGCTTATACAAGCTGATGGCGTACAAGGACGAATACGAGGTCGCGCGGCTGTACGCGGACACGGACTTCGCCCAGCGCGCGACGGCGATGTTCGAAGGTGATGTCAGGCTTCGATTCCATCTCGCGCCACCGTTGCTGGCGAAGAAGGACAAGCAAGGGCGATTGCTCAAACAGGAATACGGAAGCTGGATGCTGACGGTGTTCAGGATGCTGGCGAAAGGCAAAGTGCTGAGAGGGTCCGTGCTCGATCCGTTCGGATATACGGCTGAACGTCGGCGGGAACGCAAGGCGATCGACGCGTACGAAGCATCGATGCGCGAGGTGCTTGAATCGCTCGATGCGCCACGGCTTGCGACGGCTGTCGAGCTTGCGAAGTTGCCGCAAAGCGTTCGCGGTTTCGGGCATGTCAAGGAGCGTCACGCCGAGATGGCCGAAGCGAAGCGTACGGCGTTAATGGAGCAATTTGAGCGGGAGAATGCGGTGACGAAAGCGGCGGCTTAAAGCTGGGACGTAGGCGCCGTAGGCCGATCGCTTATGGCGCGGCTTCACCGAAAAATCGAACCAGACACTACCCGAGCCACTCGGCGGCGCGCGTTCGCAGCATCGCGCCGAACTCGTCGAGCCAGCCGATGGACAGCCGCCAGCTTTGCCAGTACAGCGCCACGTCGAGGTGACGGCCGGGCGCCATCTGCACGAGTTCCCCGCGCTCGAGATGTTCGCCGATCATGCGCTCCGGGCACATGCCCCAACCGAGTCCGGCCACGCATCCACGCAGAAAGCCCGCGACATGCGGTATCCAGTGCAGCGGCGGGTTGACTTCCGCACGTGTCACGCGCCGGATGAAGCGCTGCTGCAACTCGTCCTTTGCATTGAAAGAAACGCACGGCGCGGCGCGCAACGCTTCGCGCGTCACGCCGTTGGCAAAGTACGTCTCGTGGAAGTGCGGCGAGCAGACCGCGAAGTAACGCATGCGTCCGAGAGGCGTCGAGCGGCAGCCTTGCACCGGCTCCGCCTGCGTGGTGACGGCGGCCTGCACCGCGCCTTCGCGGATGAGTTGCGCGGTGTGATCCTGATCGTCGATGACGAGATCCAGCAGAATCTGCCGCTCGACACAGAAGGGCGCAACGGCATCGACGAACCAGGTTCCGACGCTGTCGTCGTTGACGGCGACGCGCAACGTAGGCCGCCCGTTGTCGAGTCCAGGCACATTGGGCAGCGTGCCCGCAAGCTGTGCTTCGAGAATCTGCACCCGCTCGGTATGGCGGCACAGGAGCGCACCGGACGGCGTCGCGACACAGGGCGTGCCGCGCTTGACGAGCACCGTGCCGACTCGCTCTTCCAGCAGCTTGACGCGCTGTGAGACCGCCGAGGGGGTCACGTTGAGCGCGCGCGCCGCCCGCTCGAACGAGCCGTGACGAACGACGGCGCACAGGGCATCGAACAGGGCGTAGTCGAGCATTAGCGTTGCTTAATCGGATTAAAGGGAATTAGCTTTGCTTCGTCGAAGCTGTCGGGCAATCTAGCGCAACTCGTCGGGTCTGTCCAACTCTCTTCCGATTCCCATTGCATCCATGAACTGGCTTTCCTTTTCTCACGGCGCGGTCCTGTGCGCGTCGCTTATCGTCACCATCGGTGCGCAGAACGCTTACGTCCTTCGGCAGGGCATCATGCGCTCGCACGTCGGCAAGATCGTCGTTTTGTGCGCACTGTCGGATTTCGCATTGATCGCAGCAGGGGTGGGCGGGGCATCGGCATTGGTCGAAAGCTATCCGCGCGTGGTGCATGCGCTGCTCTACGTCGGGCTTGCCTACTTGCTGTGGTTCGGTCTGAATGCACTGTGGCGCGCATGGAAGCCGTCACACGCGACGATGGATGCCACGGTCGGCGGCCAGACGGCGTCGACGGTCGGTGCGCGTGCGGCCATTTTGACGACGCTTGCGTTGACGTGGCTGAATCCGCATGTGTACCTCGACACCTTTTTGCTGATCGGCACGGCCGGCGCTCGCGAACCCGCCGATGCGCGGTTGGCGTTCGCCATCGGCGCAATGGCTGCGAGTCTGGTGTGGTTTATCGCGCTCGGTTACGGCGCGCGGTTGCTCGCTCCGCTGTTTCGGCGTGCGGGCGCGTGGCGTTTGTTCGATGGCGCGATTGGGGCGATGGTGATTGGCATCGCGGTGACACAGATGCGTTGAGAGGTGCGTTATCGGATGGCGTTGGTGCAATCGCTATGTCATAGGCGGGCGCATTCTGCATATTGCATCGATGGGCGGCTCGGTCACGACGCCCGGTATCGCGGGCTACTGTGAGAGTTCGTTCGCGCTGGAAGGTATCTGCGAGGCGATTCTGGAATACTCCATATCGACGCCGATTGAAAGAAGGAGGCCGCGCCGCTCACCCACGACCACCCTTCCCGAATCCAGACGAGCTACAGTCCTCAGAACTCCACGCGAGCATTGACCGCCAGGGTGCGCGGTTCGCCCGGTTGAATATAGTCGGCGTACTGGAATTCCCAATAGCGATGATTCGTCAGGTTATCGATCGCCGCACGCACGCCGACGTTATGTCCTGCAATCTTCGTCGTGTAAGTCGCGCCGAGACTGTAGATCATGTAGCCCGGAACCTTGATGTCGCCCGCAGGACGCAGGCTCGTGTTGCCCGTGAACTTGGCCGATGCACCCAGCGTCAGACCCGGCACCACCGGCACCGAATAGGCCGCGTGCGCAGTCGCAACGAAGCCCGGCGCGCCCGCCACGCGATTCCCGTCGTAGTCCGAACCTTTCTTGTACTTCGTCGCAATCCACATCACATCGCCGCCGACGGTCCAGTCGCGGCCTAGCCGCACGTCCGCGCCTGCTTCCACGCCCTGAAACACGGACTCGCCATCTTCGACGAAGACGTTGTCGCTATTCGCGTACTGCGCACCGCGCTCGATGCGGAACAGCGCGGCAGTCGCGCTCCAGCGTTCGTTTTGCGTCTTGACGCCGACTTCGTACTGCTTGCTGCGCAGCGGGTTCAGCACCGCGCCCGAATTCGCGTATGTCGTGCCGACGACGTTCCCCGCTTCGAGCGATTCGACGTAGCTCGCATAAAGGGTCGTGCCGGGCGTAAGTTTGTACATCAACGCGACCGACGGTGTGGCGATCCCGTTCTTCGAGTACGTCGAAGTCGTCGCGCCGTCGACACCGTAACCGTGCTGTTCGTAATTCGTGAAGCGCACGCCGCCGAGCACGGACCAGCGCGACGTCAGCGCGATCGTATCGCTCGCAAAAAGCGCCTTCTGCACGATGTCCGCATTGCGATAGGTGGTGTAGCCGCCGCCGCTGTAGCGGTTCGTGTTCGGCTGATAAATGTTGCCGATGCCGATCTGATCGTAGAACGAGTTCGCGGTGTTGTCGTTCGTCTGCTTCTGATACGACGCGCCGAACACGAGTTGATGCTGGAACGGCCCCGTCCTCACCAGGCCCTCGGCCATGATCTGCCACGCGTTCAGCTGATGCCCCTCCTTGCCTTCGTAGCGCGTATCGTTGTAGTCGCCGGCGGGATCGGTCAGGTAGAACGTGCTCTCATTGCGGTAACGCGTGCTCTTGCTAAAGCTGTAAGTCGCCGAGATCGTCCAGTCCTGATTCAGGTTGTAGCGCAGGCCAGCCGTATAAAGCTGCAGGTTCGTGTTGAGGTGCTGATCGGGTGTGACGAGCGTGCTGCTTCCACCGCTCAATGGCACGGGCAGTGTGTTCCCCGTGAGTTCAGCGGTCGATATCGCCGTCGTGATGCCCGATGCATGCCGCTCCTGGTACAACGCGCCGAACGTCGCGGTGAGATCGCGGGTGAGGCGGGCGTCGGCGGACAGCGAGAATGAATCGCGCCGCACGTTGCCGTCGTTGTAGGTCTTGCCTTCCTCATGCGTGGCGTTGAAACGGTAACCGAACATGGCGTTGGGTCCAACGCGCCCCCCGAGGTCGATATGCTCCGACCACACGTTGGTGGACGCATAGCCGACATCGACGCTCGCGATCTGCCGGTCCATGAGCGGCGGCTTCTTCGTCACGTAGTTCACGACGCCGCCCGGCGCACCGAAGCCATACATGAAGCCGGAGAGCCCCTTCAGCAATTGCACGCTTTCAAGTTGCTCGTAGGGCATCGTGATGCCGTAGGCGTTGAACGGCTGACCGTCGATGCGAAAGCCGTTTTGCCAGTCGAGCTGCATGCCGCGCACGGTGATGTAGCTTGCCCATGCGTTATACGGATTGCTGTTGTCCGACACGGACGCGTCCTGCGAGAAGACATCCCCGAGCTTCTTCGCTTGCCGATCCGCGAGTTCTTCGCCGGTGACGATGGTCGTCGAGTAGGGCGTGTCGAGCTGCGTGCGCGTGCCAAGCGCGCCGGAGCTGACATCGCTCTGCAAGTGCTGCCCCTGGTCTCTTTCAGTGGTCGCGGTGACTGAGACAGCGGGAAGCGTCGCATCGGCCGCCCCCGGCGATGACGGCGATGCCGCGGCATCGTTTTCTTGCGCCATTGCGCAGTGAGTCGTGGCGAACAGGAGAAGTACCGCCAAGGTCGAGGGCCGCAGGGTCCATCCGCCGCATGCTGCTGTGGTCATTTTTCTTCGTCGTGAATGTGTGTGAAATGCGAACCATTCGCATTTGAAGGACGCATTCTGACGGAGCGACAAAACTTTGTAAACCGGTGGATGGAAATTCGTCGGCGGCGGCTGGAAGGGCGTCGAGCCGGCAAGCCCCTTCGTCGTGGCGTCTTGCTGCGAAATGGACCGGCGGTGGTTCAGCTTTCTTCTGTCGAATCACTCTGTTCGGTGCAACGCGAGTACACGTTGCTGCCGTCGCACTCGCATGGTCTTCGAGCCGCATGCCGCCCTCAACCCTTCACGCAAACGACCTGCTTGAGGGTATGGACAACTTCAACCAGATCCCGCTGCGCTTCCATCACCGCGTCGATGTCCTTGTAGGCCATCGGGATTTCATCGATCACGTCCACGTCCTTGCGGCATTCGACACCTTGCGTCGCCCGCATCTGATCGTCGATGGTGAAGCGGCGCTTTGCTTCCGTGCGGCTCATCGTGCGTCCAGCGCCGTGGCTGCAGCTATGGAAGCTCTCGGGATTGCCCTTGCCGCGAACGATATAGCTCTTTGCCCCCATCGAACCGGGAATGATGCCGAGTTCACCTTCGCGCGCCGACACCGCCCCCTTGCGCGTCAAAAGCACGTCCTTGCCGAAGTGATGTTCCTTCTGCACATAGTTGTGGTGGCAATTCACCGCTTCGACGTGCGTTTCGAACGGCTTCGTGATGACCGTGCGAACCGCGGCGATCAGGTTGAGCATCATCACTTCGCGGTTTATGCGAGCGAACTTCTGCGCCCAGCCGACAGCCTCGACGTAGTCGTCGTAGTGCTGCGTTCCTTCCTGCAGATAGGCGAGGTCCTGATCGGGAAGATTCACGAAATGCGTGCGCATGTCCTGCTTTGCGACTTCGATGAAGTGCGAACCGATGGCGTTCCCCACGCCTCGGGACCCGGAGTGCAGCATCAGCCACACGAAGCCTTCTTCGTCGAGGCAGACTTCGATGAAGTGATTGCCTGTTCCAAGCGTGCCCAGATGCGTGTAGTTGTTCGTGTTCCTAAGCCTCGGAGTCTTCTGCACGATCACATCGAATTCGTCTTTCAGCTTCGCCCAGCCCTGATCGACAGGCTGCGGCGGCTTTTCCCACGATCCTTTGTCCCGGCCCTTGAACCCGCGCGTTTTAGGCGACATGCCGTGAGGAACGGCCTGCTCGATGGCGCTGCGCAATGTGCCCAGATTGTCCGGCAGATCGTTTGCGCTCAAGGTCGTCCTGGCTGCCATCATTCCGCACCCGATATCGACACCGACGGCGGCCGGAATCACCGCGCCGAGCGTCGGGATCACGCTGCCGATCGTCGATCCCTTGCCGACATGAACATCGGGCATCACCGCTATGTGCTTGTAGATGAACGGCATCCGGGCCGTGTTGCTCAGTTGTCGCCTGGCTTCGTCTTCGACGGGGACGCCCTTGGTCCACATCTTCACCGGGCGGGCGCCGTCGACATTCATTACGTCGTATTCGTCGTGCTTCATCGTGATTCTTCTCAAAACCAGAATGATAGGTGACGAGAGCGGGCGATGAGATATTCCAGTTGCCGTTTGCGGCTGGCGTCGGGGTAGGGGCGGCTTATGGTCCGGCGCGCGGCTGGCGCGTAGTGGTAGTGGTCAGCGTGCGCTTCTGCTTCATGGAGCAATCGTCCGAACGCCGATAAGGCCGACACGATAAGCACGTCTTTGCGCGTAAGTTGTTGTCGAACGAGCGTTCGATCAACGTCTGCGCGATCCGTCAATCCTGCAATGCTTGTCCGCGCACTTCTGAAGCGCTGCTCTCCGGTCGCCCGCAGTCGCATCCTGTTGCGCGCCGTGGCCGCAGTTTGCTCTCAAGGCGAAGTCTTGCCGCTTGCCTTTCGCGTCCAGGCTGACATATATATCGGCGGCCGCGTGCGAAAGCTTTATAGGCCAGATGACCGAACAACCACGTGCGAAGCCAGTTCCGACGAACCAGCATCTTCTATCGAACGCCATCAAATCATGCTTATTGAAGTCGGTCGATGAAGCCGAACTGGCTGGCCGCATGCGTCGCATTCCTTCGCCCCGATAGGAACACGTCGCCCGAAAGCTGTCCCGCCCGGCGATCGAGCGTGCGTCCCCTGTCAAGTCACGCAGATCACAGCCGTTAATGCGAATGTACGCCAAGACCCTATGACGGTTTCCACGCAATCAACGACATTCAACGACTAACGACGCATGACTTTCTCTAGAAAACTTTGGCTGCCCCTGCTGCTTAGCCTCGTATGCCTTGCAGGGATCTCCATTGCTGACGCTTACCGCATGCGAGCGGTGCGCATGGAACAGACCCAGTTGGGCATCAAGCACGCCACCGAGGTTGCGAACAGTATCATCCGCGAATTCGCGCAGCAGGCGACTACCGGCGAGATCACGCAAGAGCAGGCCAGGCAAGGCGCGCTGAACGCAATCCGCGATATTCGGTTTGGCGACAACGGCTATTTCAGTGTCTTCGATTCGCAGGCGAAGGTGCTGGTGCATCCGATGAAACCCGAATTTGTCGGCAAGACGATGATGGAATTCAAGGACCCGAACGGCGTCTATCTGTATCGCGATCTGATCGATGTAGGCAAGCGCCAGGGCGCAGGCTACACGTACTATTCGTTCGCGAAGCCCGGCAGCAATGAGATCCTGCCGAAGATGTCCTACGTGTCGTGGTATCAGCCGTGGGACTGGTTTATCGTCACGGGCGTTTATATCGACGACATCGATGCGGCGTTCTATAGCTCGCTCGGCTGGAGTCTCGGCGTGCTGGCTGTGATCGCGGTGTCGTTGAGCCTTGTGGTGTCGCGCCTCAATCGCGGCATTCTTCGCTCAATGGGCGGCGAACCGGCATATGCCGCCGAAGTAGCGAACCAGATCGCGGATAACAATCTCGCCGTTGATGTCGCGACGGCAGCCGACGACCGTTCGAGCCTGATGTATTCGATGGCTCGCATGCGCGGTCAGTTGTTGGCTGCGATCGAAAGTGTGAAGACGTCCGCCAACGCGATTGCAAGCGCGAGCCGCGAGATCGCGGTCGGGAATACGGACTTGTCCTCACGCACCGAGCAGCAGGCAGCATCGCTCGAGGAGACGGCGGCGAGCATGGAGGAGTTGACCGCGGCCGTGAAGCACAACTCCGAAAACGCGCGTCAGGCGAGCGGGCTGGCTGGAACGGCACGCGATGTTGCTCACGAAGGCGCGACTATCGTCGGGAACGTCGTCGGCACGATGGCCGAGATCGAGCAAAGCTCGCACAAGATCGCGGAAATCATCGGCATGATCGAAGGCATCGCGTTTCAGACCAATATTCTGGCGCTCAACGCGGCGGTGGAAGCCGCGCGTGCCGGTGAACAGGGGCGCGGTTTTGCAGTGGTCGCGGGCGAAGTGCGCAGCCTGGCGCAGCGTTCGTCTACGGCGGCGAAGGAGATTCGCGAACTGATTGAAGCATCGAGCACGCGCGTTCACGCGGGCACCGAGCTTGTCGGTCAGGCCGGAGAAACGATGGCGAAGATCGGCTCGGCAATCCAGAAAGTGACGGACATCATGGATGAGATCGCGTCTGCTTCCAACGAACAAAGCCGTGGCATCGAGCAGGTGAATCAGGCGATCAGTCAGATGGACGAGGTCACGCAACAGAACGCGGCGCTCGTTGAGCAGGCTGCGGCTGCGGCGGGTTCGCTTCAAGATCAGGCTGAAACGCTGCGGTCGACGATGGGCGTGTTCAAAACTGCAGCTTGAGGTGGCGTTTTAAGCTGAGGCTGCTGTCGGTTCAGCCCGAGATCAGGCGCGACACTCTGCGCGTGACGATGGGTGTGTTCAAGACCGCCGATTGATTGCTCTGGCGTTGTCGGCGCGGCGCGGCTGGCGTCATTGGGCGGGGGTAGTGGGACGCGCATGCCGTTCCAAAATTCCCGTAGCCGACGGCACGAAGCGATGCAGGGAAAAATCTAGTGCGCCGTGATGGAGTTGCTTGATCAGGGCTTGTTGGTTGACAAGACCGGGCCAGCCTTGGCGAGAGCGTCTTCGCGGTGGAAGGGCTGCTAAGCACGAAACGCCGAGTTTGAGAGGGATTGACCGTTTCCACTGTTTATCGAGCTACGGAGTGCGGGAGCTTCTCTCTCTCGGCAAGCGTCAAGTCGTTGAACCGCTTTGTTGCTATTTGGAAGTTTGGGGAAGCTCAGGCATTGGCGCGCGGGCCCTTCTGGTGCGACTTGCTATTGCGGGTTATCGAATGCATCGACTACTTGTGTGCGCTCGCTCGACGTCAACGCTCGAGGCTCGAGCCTTCGATGTCATATGGACAATTCATCGGGCGAGGGGACTCGAATGGAAACGCGTGCGGATCGACATTCCGCTTCCGAAGGGTCGACGGTCGATTCACGTTGGACGAGCAGCGGCTGCTGCACGTTGCGCTCACGCGGGTGCAGCACGTAGTGAACTTTTCCGATGTGAAGATCAACAAGCCAAGCCCGCTACCTTCGACAAATATTGGGCGAGAGGACTTGAATGGGAGCGCGAGCGAATCGTCAACGACATTCCGCTTCCGAAGGGTCGACGGTCGATTCACGTTGGACGAGCAGCGGCTGCTGAAGGTCACGTCCACGCGACTCGACTTCTCGGATGTGACGATCGATAGGCCATGTGCGCTGCCTTCGACATCTAGCGGGCGAGTCGATCTGAATGGGTGCGAGCGAATCGTCAACCGCTTCCGCTCCAGAAGGATCGACGGTCGATTCACGTTGGACGAGCAGCGGCTGCTGTATGCGTGAGCAGCAAGTACTCACCTTCTGCAATGTGACGAACGATAAGCGAAGCCCGCCGCGTTCGACGTCCGACTCAGCGCGCAAGAAGCGCTTCGGGATAAGTTTCTGCGGCTCTCAAACCTGCAGAGAGCCGCTTGCAGCCGGTAAAAGATTCAGGCCGCCTGGGCCTGCAATGCCGCGCTTCGCTCGAGCGCTGCTTTCGCGGCGGCCTTGGTTTTTCCTGCTCGCGACGGCGGCTGGCAGATCCCGCAAACCATCGAGTGCGACGGTTCATGCGCGTGCGCGACGAACTTGCCGCGGCAGCGCGTGCAACCCGCGAGACGCAGAATTCCGGCATCCTTGAAGCGGATAAACGTCCAGGCGCGCGTCAGGTCCATCTGTAACGGCTCGCCGTTCATTTGGAAATGCTCTGCGTAGAGCGCGTAGGCGCGAGTCAGCAGGTCGACGCGATCCATTCCTTCGCTGTTCGCTTCGAGGAAAGCATAGACGTTGGCGAACATCGACGTATGGATGTTCGGCGCCCATGTCAAATACCAGTCTTCCGAGAACGGCAGCATGCCCTTGGGCGGCGATGCGCCTTTGACTTCCCGATAAAGGCGGATCAGTCGTTCACGCGAGAGCTTCGGGAACTCGGACTCCAGCACCTGCATGCGAGCGCCAAGCTGAATCAGCTTGACTGCGCGCAGTACGTCGGCGGCGTCATCAGCAAGGCGCTTGGTGGACGTGGTCGTGCTCATGGTTAGGCTGCGAGAAGAACGTGATTGGACACGGACGCCGCAGCCGTCGCTTCGTGGCCGCGGCTCGCGAGACCACCGAGCATCGCATCGGCGCTCAGGCGGAAGAAGCACAGCAGTTGCGACGACGACGCGAGCTTTTCCGTCTGCGCCGGCGAGAGCTTGAGCAGCGTGTCCGCCATTTCCGACGACAGACCCAGATGCGCCTGTGCCGCCTCGCGGTCGGCCGCCAGAACGCGTTGAGCGAGCATGAGATACGACATATTCAACTCGCGGATGGAACCGAGGTCGGAGGAAGCGTGGATCATGGCGGCGGACCAGTTAGAAGTTCGACTTGCTCAACGCGCCGCATCGTCGAGGCGCAAACAAATTGTCTGACTACGCACCGGTATTTGCAACATTTAGTTACATCGAGCAATCGTTTGCTACAGAAAATCCAACGCACGCAATCGTGCGCGAAGAGAGGGATATTTTCTTCACTTCGACGGTTAAAGCGTGATTGAATGCTGATAGGCGGCTTTAGCTTTCGGTTTCTTCTTGCGCTGCGCCTGATTCTTTTTGTTACTTCTTCGCACGCATGGGGCGCGTAGAGGCGAGAATCGGTAACAACTACTCGATAAGGTGTTACCCGACTGATGCGAGAAAACGACAGAGTTACTTCTGTCGGCAAAGTTGTGGTCGGTACGCTACCGCGGTCCGCGACCTTCTTCTATCCGCCACACCGCGGTAAGCGCTCGCGACTCGCCTGAAGGTAAGGCCGCAAGCATCTCAAGCTTTTGCGCGCCTCGCTCACGGCGATTTCTCCGGCGAACGAGCGTCTTGTTTTTGCGGGTACGAGGGGGTGGCCTGTTTCAAAACGCCGGCTGGATCGGCGTCTCAGGCATGTAACCGGTTCAGCCGTAGCGCGCGTGACCAATCTGCGGCCGGCAGGTCGCGCACGACGAAAGGATCGGCCATTTGTGTGTGTATGCGCCTGCCAGGCCACATACCAGAGAAGCGAAGCCCCGACTAAGCGAAGCGCGTCGTATGCATAGAATGCCGCGCATATAAAAGCCGTGAAGCTTGAAGGCCGCGCACAGTGCGCAAAATGACAAAGCTCAGGGCGATCCCGCCCGGCAAACACGATCGGCGCGCGTACCTCGGAAGGTGGAACGAGAGATCAGAACTCGAATTTGCTGCCGGTATCGCGCCTATTCGCGGCGTTGCGATCGCAAGCGTCTCAAGCTCGTGAAGTCCGGCATGACTTCTCTAGCTCAACAATGAAATGGCGAGGCGCGGATCGAATAGCGCCTCACGACAATTGTGCAGCCGACAAATCGATCGTTCCTTCCAGATATTGCACCGCATGACCCGATATCAGCACTCTGTCCGCTTCAAGCTCGCAATACAGAATGCCGCTCCGTTCCGAAGCCTGTAGCGCAACGAGTTTTCTTTTACCGATCAAGTTCGACCAGAGCGGAGCAAGAGCCGCGTGAATGGACCCGGTCACCGGGTCTTCAGCGCCGCCGTTTGCCGGCCAAAAGTAGCGAGACACAAAGTCGTGACGGTCTCCGGGCGCAGTCACCACGACGTCTCGTGGACCAAGCTGCGCGATGAGTTCCAGGTTGGGCACGACGGCGCGTACATCGGTCTCCGTGTCGTACAGGGCAATGTAGGCCTGCTCGCTCGTAAAGACCGCTTTAGATTGAATCGATAAACCGCGCACAAGGTCGCCGGGAACGTCCTTCGTTGGCTCGTACTCGCGCCGTGGAAAGTTCATTTCTATCAGACCTTGTGACCGGCGGTGCACCGAGAACGCCCCGGTCGCTCGAGCATGGAAATCTATGTGGGTAGCTTGAGGAAGGTGCTTGAATAGAACGAAAGCAGTTGCGAGCGTCGCGTGCCCACAGAAGGCGATTTCCTTGAGCGGGGAAAACCACCGGATATCGAACTCTCCATCATCCCGGCGCACGACGAACGCCGTTTCCGACAGATTGTTTTCGCTAGCGATCGCTTGCATCAGGGAAGCGGAAAGCCATGAGTCCAGCGGAACGACTGCTGCGTAATTTCCTTTGAAGAGGTCGCTTGTAAACGCGTCGATCTGATAGAGCTTCAGTTTCATGGGCACACTCGGGCAAGCGGACGGTATGGGAAGTGATCCGCATGGTATCGACCAACGCCCTCTGCAAACAGACACACTTTGAAGCGCGCACGCCGAGAATTGACAGCAATGCGCCGATGAAAGAGCTTCGCCACTTCAAGATACTTAATCACTCAAGTTTCCAGACCCACACGCCGACATAACGCTTAACTCGTTTCAAAACACCCTCGCGCTGCAGCGGCACCAGCTACAAGAACCGGACAAAAATGGAACATAAGAACGCACCGGGCCTCCGAGTCATCGACTGCATTCTTCACGCGCACGACACGAGGCTCATGCTGCTTGCTTGCCTCGTATGCGCTATCGGCATTTACGCATCCTTCGCAGTCGGACGACATGCCGCCCGCGCGTCGGGCAAAGCGCGGATTCACTGGGGCGTGGTCAATGTCGTGGCAAGCGGATGCACGGCGTGGGCGACACACTTCATCGTGCTGCTCGCTTTCGAGCCGCACATGCCCGCGGCGTTCGAACCATTCCTGACGGCGGTGTCGCTGGCCTGCGCGATCATCGGCATCGGCGCGGGCGCAACCGTGTCGATCTCCGATCCGCGCTCGCCACGACAGTTCCTGGCCGGGATGATCATCGGTACTGGCGTGGCGGCCCTTCACTACATTGGACAGAGCGCCTATCTGGTACAGGGCACGGTGTCATGGGACCTGGAACTGGTCCTGTCGTCGATTGCAGTGAGTCTGCCGTTGTTCGGCCTGTCCATGGTGGCGATCGCCAATCGCAACCGGCGCATCCGGCAGTGCGCCGCTCCGCTGATGCTCTTCGCGATCGCGCTGCTGCATTTCTGCGGCATGGCGGCGATGAGGTTGCGCTACGATCCCAGCGTTGCCTTTCCCTCCGATGCCGTTTCTCCCCAGGCCGTTACGCCCGTCGTCGCTGGCGTCTCGCTTGCGCTGATCATGCTGGCGGTGCTCGGCTGGCGATTCGACCTCGCGGCGAAAGCGCGAATCCGGCAAGACAGGCGACGGCTGCGCGACCTCGCCGACGTTGCACTGGAAGGCCTGCTCATCACCCAAAGCAACGTGATCGTCACGTCGAACAGCAGTATCGAGCGCCTGTCGGGCTTTGAACAGGACGATCTTGCAGGGAGGCATGTCAGCGCGCTGCTTCCGCACATCGATCTCGCCCGCTTGCCCGAGAAAGAGGAGCTCGAAACGGAACTGGTCGGCGCGACAGGGCAGCGCATCCCGGTTCGCGTGCTTCGTTCGGAAGTACCGCTGGGCCACAAATTGCAAACCGTCATCGCGGTGCGCGACCAACGGGAACGCCTGCGCACCGAGGCGAAGATGCGCGCGCTCGCCTTCAACGATTCGCTCACGGGCCTGCCCAACCGCGCGAGCTTCTATGAGCTGCTTACGCTGCAAACCGCTCTTCCCGCCGATGCCGGCAAGCCCTTTGCCGTCGTCATGGTCGACCTCGATCGCTTCAAGCAAGTGAACGATACGTTCGGTCATCTCACAGGCGACACCGTCCTGATGCAGATAGCTGATCGGTTGCGGGCGCTCGTCAAGGCCGACGACGTCGTCGCGCGCCTTGGCGGGGACGAGTTCGCGGTAATGCACAGCGGCGCCCATGCGGAAGCGGCGTGCGCGCTGTGCGTCGGCATCGTCGAAGCATGCAACAGCGAGACGTTCGTCGTGGATGGTCAGTCGATTCACCTCGGCGCAAGCGTCGGCTTCGCGCTTTACCCGGCAGACGGCGCCGTTCCCGCTGAACTGCTGCGCAACGCGGATCTCGCGCTCTATGCGGCGAAAGCGGACGGCAAGGGCACCTATCGGCGTTACGAGTCCGCATTGAACGACAAGACGCAGGAAAGACAGGCGCTGGAAGCCGGATTGCGGCGCGCGCTGACGGACGGACAACTGGAGCTTCACTATCAGCCGCTGGTCGATGCCAAAACCGGGCGCATCGCCACCGCCGAAGCGCTGGTGCGTTGGCGGCATCCCGAGCGCGGGCTCGTTTCTCCGGCGGAGTTCATCGAGATCGCGGAAGAGACGGGCCTCATCATTCCACTGGGCAACTGGGTGCTGCGAACAGCTTGTGCCGAAGCGGCGACGTGGCCTGCGAGCATCGGCGTGGCGATCAATCTGTCGCCCGTGCAATTTCGCGACAAGGCGCTGGCGTCGAATGTCGTATCGGCACTCAAGGAAGCCGGACTCGAGCCACAGCGATTCGAGCTCGAAATCACCGAAGGCGTCCTACTCATGGACGAGGCTCGCACGCTTCATACGCTGAACCATCTGCGTGCCATGCACGTGAGAATCTCAATGGACGATTTCGGCACGGGCTACTCGTCCCTGAGCTACATCCGCAAGTTTCCATTCGACAAGATCAAGATCGACCAGTCATTCGTCCGCAACATTCCTCACGACGCAGAAAGTGTCGGGATCGTGCGGGCAATCATCACGATGAGCGCATGTCTTGGGCTTCCGACCACGATGGAAGGCGTGGAGACAGCCGAACAATTCGGCTTCGCTGTGTCGGAAGGCTGCAGCGCGATACAAGGCTATTTTATTAGTCGCCCGGTTCCGGCTGCTCAACTTCGGACGCTGTTGGGATGCGAAACGCTACGTGCGAGCTTGGAGCGTGACAGTGCCGGGCGTTCAATACTTGCAGATTACCGCGACGAAGGGTTAGACAGTGCATCGAGCGATGAACTGGTCTTGCAGCATTCGGCTACTGACCGCAGCATCAACCGATATCACGCCTAGCAGACACGCACGACAAGCAATCAACGATCGCCATACCCGCACGGTATAGCCTCAGTCCGCATCGGTATTGGACGCGCCCCGCGCCGCTCGCTTACGCTCCGACGCATAACTCACAACGGAGACACCATGAGCACGCCTCTCGATATCGCGTCGTTGATCGATCGCGAACGCGTTCGTCCGTTTCAATGGACGATCTTCCTACTGTGCTTCGCGACCACGCTGTTCGATGGCTTCGACACGCAGGCCATCGCATACACCGGTCCTGCGATCGTCGCGGCATTCCATCTCGCCCCTGGCGATCTCGCGCCGATCCTCATCGCGGGCACGCTTGGCATGACCATCGGCGCAATGACACTCGGGCTCGTCGGCGATCGCGTGGGGCGGCGTCCCGCGTTGCTCGGCGGCGTTGCGCTGTTCAGCATCGCATCGCTGGCGACAGCATTTGCGAGCGGCACGACGCAAATCCTCGCGCTGCGCTTCATCGCGGGCCTCGGCATGGGCGGCTGCACCCCGGTGCTGCTCGCGCTCGCGGCGGAGTATGGTCCGGCGCGGCATCGCGGCGCGATCATGACCGGCGTGCTTCTCGGCCTGCCCGCCGGCGCGATGCTCGGCGGCCTGCTCGCGGCGCGGATGCTGCCGGTAATCGGCTGGCAAGGCGTGTTCGTGGTCGGCGGCGCGGCGCCGCTCGCGTTACTCGTGGTGCTCTGGTTCGTGCTGCCCGAATCGCTGCATTACCTCGTGACGCGCTCGCGCGGCGATCATCGCGCGGTGACTGCGGTGCTGGCGCGCATCGTGTCGCAACCGCTCGCGCACGACGCGCGCTTCGCCGTGAAGGAAGCCGCCGGGCGCGCGAGCGTCGCCGCGCTGTTTCGCGAGGGCAACGCCCGCAACACCGTGGCGATCTGGGCCGTCTATTTCTCCAACTGGATCGCGTGGTTCATGTTCCTGTCGTGGCTGCCGACGGTACTGAAAGCCGCAGGCCTGCCCGCCGCGCAAGCGCCGCTCGGCACGGTCGTCGTGAATGCTGTGTTCATCGTCTGCGCGATTCCGCTTTCCTTCGTGTTGCCGAAAGTGAGCACGCGGCGGCTGCTGATCGCGCTGCTTTTGCTCGGCATCGCAATCGCGATCGGGCTCGCTTACGCCGATACGTCGTGGGGACTCGTGTTCACGCTCGCGGGCGCGGCGGGGCTCGGCATCGGCGGGCAGCAGATCGCGCTCAACTATCTGGTCGTGAGCGCGTATCCGACGACGCTGCGCGCGACCGCCACCGGCTGGGCCATCGGCATGGGACGCGTCGGCGCGATCGCCGGATCGGCCGTCGGCGGCACGTTCCTCAACATGGGCGGGCCGAGCGGCTTCTATCTGACGCTCGCCGTGCCGCTCGCGGCGGCGCTGCTCGCCGTCATCGCGATCCGCACGAACGCCCGCGAAGCGGACGCGTCGCTCGTGAGCGCCGCGCACTGACTGCGGCACGAGGGCGGCGCGCGTCGCGGACGCTGTTCAGCATCGCCGATGCATGAACGGCGTCCGTCGCAGACCGCAGCGTGCGTTACTCGTTCGGCACGCCGATTTGCGGATCGGCGGGCGTCGCCGGATCGGGACTCACGGCAACCGGCGCATAGTTGACGACGTTCGGCAGCCGCGGACTGCTCGAGTTCGTACTGTCGAGGATGCGGGACTGAATCGTCGTGGTATCGGTCACGCCCCAGAAGTTGTTCGAGAAGTCGAGCGTGTGAGTCGCCGATGCAGCGTACGTGCCGTGAGCCGCAATCACCATGCGGTTCGTATTCGGCGAAGTCTTCTTGAACAGGAACGAATTGTTCTTCGCGATGCCGGCAGGCGCGCCGCTCGCCGGGAAATTGTCGATGAGCACGAGCGGATCGACCATGTTCACGAACAGGTTGTTCTGCACGATCACCGAAGGATCGAAGGCGAAGGCGGCCGAATCGACGAACGTGTTGTACTTGATCGTCGAGTTTTTGAAACTCGGATAGCCGTTCGTTCCCGCCTCGTAGGTGGTCACACCGGCGCGAACGATAGGCGTCACGTTCAGGCGGTAAGCCTGCGTGTAAGTCATCGCGAACGGCGCAGCGGGGCTGATCTGCACGAACGCGTCTTCGAGACGCGCATGCTGGATGCTCACCGTGCCGCCGCCCACATTGGCGTCGACGTTGCTGACAGTCACCCCCAGCAGTTGCGACTGATCGCTGCCACCCACGTTGAGCTTCCCGGCGACGTTGATGATGCCGTTCGTCGGAATCTTCCCGATGCAGTCGGCCGTGCATGGCACGGGCTTCATGCTCTCGACGATGACGCCATCCGGGATCGTGAGCGTAGCGCCCTTGGCAACCTGCACCGTGCCGGCGATGTAATAGGGCGAACCGCTCGCCGGCCACGTCGTGTCGGCCGAGATGACGGTGCCGTCAGCGATGACCGTTTGTGGCTGTGCGTAGACGTAGGCGGTGACGAGCTTGCCGGACGCATCGGAACAGACCTTGGCCGGGTCCGTCGTGAAGGGGCCGCCCGAACATGCGGCGGCAGTCGAGCTGGATGCAGGCGCCGCTGACGCTGCGGACGTCGCGCTGGTTTCACCGCCACCGCCGCCGCCACATGCCACAAGCAAAACGCTCAGTCCAACCGCCATGCGTGATTTCATGATTTTCCCCGTGGTCTTTTCGTAGAAGCTCGCCTGCTCCGAGGCGATGAGACACGAGGTTATCGAATGCGACGCGAAGCGATTGTGCGCTGTTCCACTTATCGCGATGATTCGTCTAATGTATCGAAGTCGCGCCGGGAAAGGTCGACGGCCGCGAAGGTACGGGTTTAGAAGACGTATGGACCGATGGTTGGCCGTTCCATCATCCTTGACATGGATGGCGGAAGCATTCGCCTGTTGCAGAACGGCGTGTCAGCGTGGGACGCTTCGTCGCTGTCGTACGATCGCGTGGTGCCCCAGGAGCGCGTCGAGATCCTGCGCTGGCCGGCGCGCTGCGCTGCGGTGATACAGCGATCGCTTTCGAAATGGGCTGACGAAGAGCCTCAGGTTCGCCTTGTCGTTCCCGGGCAGTACGGCAGCGGTGCCCGCAATTCAAGGCCTCGGTGAACCGGCTGTATCGCTTCCAGCGCATCAGCCGGCTGCCGATGTGGGCCGAGCAGCGAACGGTCTCGCCAACCGTTCGCCGCCTGTCCTGAACGGATGCGTTCTTCAGTGCGACGGCACGCCTTTTCGCCATGCGCCCCAGTGCGTGACGATCTCCTTGACGACCGGGCCGCCCGTCAGATACAGATTCTGTATCGCCGGCGCGAAGCCGCCCTGCGAAGCGTAGTTGAGCAGATTGTCAGCAGCCGTCTGTCCTTGATACGGCCGGTCGAAGTCCGATCCGGTACGCAGCACCGCCACGCGCGACAGGTCCACCCGGTTCACGCTGGCCGCGCGCTTGAGCGCTTCGAACGTCGCGTTGTCTTCCTGCTGCGTCGTGCAATAGACGCCTTTACCGTCGGTCAAAAGACGTGTCCAGTCACGCGCTCGCTCGCCGATGTATTTGCCGGACCACCACGTATCGCCGGCGAGCGTATCGCACTGGATCACGGCGGGCGGCTGGTTCGCGGGCGCGTAGCTGAACTTCGCGCGAGCCACTTTGGCTTCATCGCTGTCGGACAGCTTGACGTTGCGCGATATCGCGTAGGCCGCGTCCGCGAGCGATGCGTTGAGCGCGAACACTTCAGTGCGGTAATCGAGCGGTGGCTTCTCCTTCGGGCCTTTGGTGTTGATGCCCGTGAAGCCGGTTTCCCAGTCGGCGGGTTTCTCGCGTGCGTCCAGTTCCCACTGAATGCCGAAATCCACCAGATACTTCGCCCATGCCGCCGAGCCGACCGTGCCGCGAGCCGGATCGATGCCCGCGATTCCCGCGACCAGAAAGTACGTGTGCCGCAAATCGAACTGGTCGGAGAAGCCCAGCGCCATGATGGACGCCGCCGCATTGGTGTGGCCCATGCCCGTCGTCATCACGCAGACATCGTCCCGATTGCAGTTCACGTTCGGATAATCCGGCGATAACCCCGGCACCTTGACGGGCTGCCATGGACCGAGGTTGTCGAGCCAGACCTGACCTTCGGGGCCGAACATGGAGATGATCATGACCTTGACGTGCCCGCCGCCGCCGCCATGCCGGTCGTAGCCGCGGTCGGAGTCGTCCTGTGCGAACGCGCAGCCGGTGATGACCGAAAGACTCGTCAGGGCGACGGCGGCGATCCTTGGAGTGAGAGCTTTGCGGACGTGCCTTGCATAGACGTTCGGTCGAAACGCGGCAACTATTCTCATGGCTGGGTTCATCCTCTTGAAGGTTCGAACTTCGAAGGAAAGCCGCACGGCAAGCGACCGTTGCGGCGCGCCGAGCGATTATAGTCGGCATCGCGAAGGAAAGCGGTGGTTGACAAATGTGTCCTGTCGGCAGGCCGCGCGCCCCACAAGCAAGCTCGTTGTCAGGCACCGTCAGCGGGATTGAAAGCACCATCCTTGGTGATTCACGACCTCGAATGGATCAGGCTCGATTCAGCACGGACAGGCCGCGCTGCGTCAAGTGTTAGAACATTGCTGCGAAGTGCGGCATTTACATCGTGGACTCGTGCGCGCGAGCGGCAAGGCGAGATGGTGCGCGCTTACAACGAGGTAACGGAGCGCATCGGCATCGTGCGCCGCCTGACTCATTGAAGCCGCATCGCGACAGCGCGAATCACGACGAGCTTGCGAAGATGCCTCGCTCATCAATCGCGGCAGGTACGGCGAAGCGGGCATGCTGTTGCGCGCGCATATCGCGTGTCGATGCTGAGCGAGGCACGCGCGAAGAAGCTGCCTTTCGTCGGATGAGACGAAGAGGTGAGAGGGTTGCCGAGTCCGGCGAAACCGCCGCGAAACGGATAGCATGAAGCCCCACGGTCGACGACCGGACGCTGTCCACACTCAATGGAGCTCGAACATGATGAATCGCGACAACCCCGTCTGGCTGATCACTGGCTGTTCGACCGGCTTTGGCCGTGAACTGGCGAAGGCTGTGCTCAAACGCGGCTGGCGCGCGGTCGTGACGGCCCGCGATGCGTCGAAAGTGCAGGATATCGTCGAGGGGTAGAGGATCGCGCGATCGCGTTGCCGCTCGACGTACAGAAGGCCGATCAGATCGCGAGCGTCGTCGAGCAGACGAAGCAACGCTTTGGCCGCATCGACGCGCTCGTCAATAACGCGGGTTACGGCTATCTCGCGGCGATCGAGGAAGGCGAGGACGATGCCGTGCGCGACATGTTCGAGACGAACGTGTTCGGTCTCGTCGACATGACCAAGGCAGTGCTTCCGGTCATGCGGGCGCAGAAGAGCGGCATCGTCATCAATGTTTCGTCGATCGGCGGGCTCGCCAGCTTTGCCGCGACGGGGTATTACCACGGCACGAAGTACGCAGTCGAAGGCATATCGGAATCGCTCGCGGTGGAGGTGAAGCCGCTCGGCATCGACGTGCTGATCGTCGAGCCCGGCCCGTTCCGCACGAACTGGGCGGGACCGTCGATCAAGGCGTCGGCGATCGAGATTGCCGACTATGCCGCGACAGCCGGCGAGCGCCGCAAGCAGACCTCGGCGCGCAGTGGCAATCAGGTTGGCGATACGGTGCGCGCCGCGCATGCGATCATCGAGGCGGCAACCGCCGACGCGCCGCCGCTGCGTCTGCTGCTGGGCAAGACCGCGCTCGAACTGGCGCGCAAGAAGCTCGATACACTCAAACGCGACTTCGACGCGTGGGAGAAGACAACTCTAAGCGCGGACTTTCCGGAAGATCAGGGGTAAGCGCGTCGTTCACCAGCAGGAGGCAGGGCCGTCGCCGGTCCTGCCTGGCTGGCGGGTTCAGAGCGTGCGCCTGGCGCTCGGCCACGGTTCGCGTATCTCCTGCTGAGACACGCTGCCAGCACGACTTCGTTGCGCATACGCTGTCACTCCCTCCCCTCACCAAGCGCCCGGCGATACCACGCATGAAAGTGCCGCATGCCATCTTCTAGCGGCGACTGATACGGACCGGCATCGCTCACGCCGCGACGATGCAGCCGCAGGCGGCCCGCATCCATGCGTTCCGCGATCTCGTCGTCCTCGATCATCGTTTCCAGATACGCGGCGCGTTGCGCATCGACGAACTCGCGCTCGAACGCCGCGATTTCCTCGGGATAATGAAACTCGATGACGTTGAGCGTCTCCTGCGGCCCCTTGGGATACAGCGTCGAAACGACGAGCACGTGCGGATACAACTCGATCATGTGAGTCGGAAAATACGCGAGCCATATCGCGCCGAAAGCGGGCGGCTCCCCGCCGTCGAACGCCAGCAGCCGGTCGTGCCATGTTCCATAAACGTCGGAGCCGGCTTGAGCGAGCGCGTTGTTCACGCCGACCCTTTGCATGCTGTAGGTCTCTCCGAAATCCCATTCGAGATCGTCGCAAGTCACGAAGCGGCCGAGCCCCGGATGAAAGGGCGCGACGTGGTAGTCCTCCAGATAGACTTCGATGAAGGTCTTCCAGTTATAGCGGCATGTATGGGTTTCCACGTGATCGACGATATAGCCGGATAGATCGAATTCAGGGCGCGCGAAAACGTCGGCCAGGTCACGCGCCGGATCGCGCGGGCCTTCGTATAGCAGACCGTGGAAGTCGTGCAGTGGGAACCGCTCCAGATTGCGGCATGGCTTTCGATCAAATTCAGGAGCACCGATCAATTCGCCGTGGCCATCGTAGGTCCAGCGATGCAGCGGGCACACGATGTTGCCGCCCGTCGCTGTCAGATTGCCGCGCGTGAGCGAGATCGACTTTGCATCGCCGCCTGCCACGACGCCGACGTTGCCCGCCTCGCCGCCAAGCATCAACGCCTGCCGGTGACGGCACACGTTGGACAGCAACTGCACGCCGTCTTGGCCGCGCACGAGCACGCGCGCGCCATCGTCCTGAGGCAGACGTCGCCAGTCGCCTGCTTTCGGCACCGTCTGCTCATGCGCGACATAGCGAGCCGATTGCGCAAAGATGCGCGTCATCTCCCGTTCGAAAAGCGCCTCGTCGAAATAGGCGCTCGCAGGCAATTGCAAGCGGGTGTCCTGCGCATCGTCGGGCAGCGCGAGATGCGTGAGGTTGCTGATGTCGTTCATCGATCAATCCTTGTGCGTGGACACTGCGCACCTGCGATCAGGCGTCGAGTGCTGCGTCCCGTTCCATGTTCAGGCGCACGATGCGCTCCTGCTTCGCGAGGCGTGGACAGGTGCTGCACAGCTCGCCGTCGCCGCGTCGATAGTGATAGCAGCAGATCTTCCGGTCGAGTGCGAGCGCGCATGAACCGTCGGGGCGCTCGAACGCGAAATAGCCGCCGTGACCGTCGAGGGCAAGCGCGGCGAGCCATCGTTCGCCGAGTGCCTGCACGTGTGCGTCGTTCCAGTCGGGCCGCGCCTTGCGAGCGGCCAGCAACGCGGCAAGCACGACATCGGCCAGCGTGCCGTTCACCATCGCGGGATTGAGGCGGATGACCGGCATGAGGTCATCGCGCATCTGCCGCGAGCATGCGGCAATCTCGCTGGCCGCATGCGTGATGAGTGCCGCGCCTGCGCAGTGCTCGAGTGCGTGATCGGGCAAGCGGACTTCGCGGGTCCATCCTCGATTGATTGGCTGCGCGATGCGCGCGAGCGATAACGACGCGCCCGCCGCATGCACGCCGATCACGCTCAGATAGACCGGCTGCCAGATCAGAATGCCCCAGCAGCGCGACGCCCAGTACGCACGTCCCGCTTCGGGATATGCGTTCGCCCAGTAGGCAAGCAGCGCGTCGAGCGCGGCGCGGTTCAGCGCATATGGTCCTCCACGAACATGCACGTCATCGCCGACGCCTTCGCTCGATGCGCAGTCGTCGACGATACCGTTCAGCCCCGGCACGAGTTGCGCCGCGACATCGAGCAGATTCTTCAACGTGCAGTTCGTGCGCTTGCTCATGCGTCGACGGACTCCGCGTTCGCATGAGCCGCCGCCGGCCTTGCACTCAGCGCGGCGCGGCGTCCGGCAAGCGGATTGCGCAGGTTGGCCGCCATCTTCAGATTAGCGGCGGGATCGGCGAGATTCACCATCTGCAGGTTTTTGCCGAGCTGAAGGCGATTCAGACACGAATGCAGAAACTCGGGCGCGAAGAGGTCGTACTTGGCGAACTTCGCGGCAAGTTGCGGATGTTCGTCCTGATAGCGCGCGACGCAACGCGCCACTGCGTTCCAGAAGTCGTCTTCGCTGCACATCCCATGCTCGACGAGAATCTGGTTCACGTAGCGGAAAAAGCCGTCGAAGACGTCGATAAAAATCGCGAGCAGCTTGACGTTTTCGGGCACATCCACGGCAAGGCGCTGCACATTGGCCGGCAGCTTCGCGTCCTTATTGAGAATCGCGGATTCCTCGGCGATGTCCTTCATGATCGCGCGCACCGGCACGTTGTTCTCGAGCACCAGAATCAGGTTCTCGCCGTGAGGCATGAAAACCAGATCGTGAGCATAGAAGCAATGCACGAGCGGCGCGAGATAGGCATCCAGATAACGCTCGATCCACGCTTGCGCGCCGAGTCCGGATGCCTCGATCAGCGCAGGCAGCAGCGCGCGGCCATTGCGGTCGGTGTGAAGGAGCGCGGCCATCGTCATCAGGCGCTGTCCATCGGAGACGAGCGAGAGCGGATTCTCGCGCCACAGCGCGGAGAACATCTTCTTGTAGGGGCTATCCGTCTGAACGGCGGCCTCGTAGTAGCGATTCCTGAAGCCGAGCGACGCCACCTCGCGCAGTATCGTGAAGCCCTTGCCGCGCAAGTAAGGATCGGATTCGACCATGCCTTTGATGAAGTCATTGATAGCCGGTGTGCCCGACATGTAGTAAGGCGAAAGGCCGCGCATGAAGCCCATGTTGAGAATGGAGAGCGAGGTCTTCACATAACGCTTCGACCTGTCCGATACGTTGAAGAACGTGCGGATGGACTGTTGCGCGAGATAGCGGTCGTCGCCATAACCGAGACAGATAATGCGATTCGTCGCCACATACGACGCGAAAGCGATGGAGAGCTTGTTGAACCACTGCCACGGATGCGCGGGCATCAGATGATAGTCGTCGGGATTTCCACCGTGGGCTTCGATGATGCCGTGAAAGCGCGAGATGGCAGCGCCGCCGAGCTCTTCATTCATCAGCCGGTCATAGTCGGTATCTTGTGCGCTGTGAAATGCGGCGTTGTCCTTGTGCACCGCGAGCCATACGAGCTGGATCGGCGATGCCGCCTCTGGCGCGAAGGCGCGATAGTCGCCCGCGTCGAAGCCGAGCCGTCCGTTGTTCGCGACGAAGCCGGGATGGCCTTCGCTCATCGCGGTTTCGATTGCCTGAAAATCGGCGTTAAGAAGCGCAAGCGTATCGGGTCCGTCCTTCACCTGCTTATAGGCCGCACCGTAGAGCGTGCTGCTGATTTCATCGAGATAGATGGGAAGGTTGTCTTCCCTGATACCTAGACGCGCCTTCACATCGAGAATGAACGCGAGTGCGTCGAGGGATTGCGGCGCGCCCTCCTGCGTGCAGACGATGCTTTCTGCGCGAATGCTCCAGTGACGCAGCGCAAGCAGACGCGCTTCGAACCGATAGACCCGCGTGCCGTCGTCCGATTCGAGTTCATACTGCGCATAACCGTCGCCGGTTTCTTCGGCGAGACGGCGCGGTTCGACGATCAATTCGTGAGCGTATTCGGCGATGGCCTTGCGAATCAGCATGCGGTTCGCTCGCTCCCAAACCGCGGGCGTAAGATGATGCGCGGCATCGGCGGGCTGAAGAAGCGTGTGTTGCATCGTGGCGCGAGTGTCGATGGTCATAAGAATATCTGTCCTTGTTGATTAGTGATCCGTATGGAGTGAGCGGTAGAAATCGTCGCGGGTGCAGAATGCGAGCGATGCGGTCTTGTCGCGGAACGCCACGTTTTTCCAGTAGACAAAGCCAGCGGAACGATTTAGCGCATGGATGCGAGCGTTGCCGGCATCCGGTTCGACGACGATGCGCTGCGCGTGAAGGTGGCTGAACACGAACCTCATCACGGCGCGGAATACACGACGCGTATAGCCCGGAATCGGTGTCGTCGCCGGGCCGACGAACAGATGCATGCCGAGGTCGCCCCGCTGGGGGATGTAATGCTCGCCGACCTCTTCGTGCGCCGGGTCATACGTTTCGATGAGGAACGCGGGCTTGCCATGACGATGCGCGAGCCATGCATCGGCATGATTCGAATCGGCGATGTCCTGATAGAACGCTGCCACTTGCGCGACGCTCCAGTCGCGCATGTTCCAGAACGCAGCACGTTCCTCAATGAACCACCGATGCAGCGTCGGGGCGTCGCGTTGCGCGTCGAGCGGGCGGATGTCGAAGCCATCGATATGAGCTTCGGGCATCTCGCACGTTGCGTCGAGCAGGGCGATTTCGTGAGCGGCAATATCAGTTCGCACGGGCGCTGACTCCTGTGTCGGAAAGCTTGTCGGCATGAACGGATGCGGGCGCATCCGTACGCGGGCGGCCGAGGAGATACACGCTGATGAGCGTGATCGCCGCAAGGCCCGCTGCTGCTACGAAGAACGGCGCGCGCAGACCTGTCTCGTCGACGATCGCGCCCGCTGCGAAGGACGCGAGCAACACGCCGACGTTCTGGAAGAAGTTGACGACGCTATAGTCCGACGCATAGGACGCGGGCGTGCTCAACGAGAACATGGTGACGTCCAGCTTGACGACGATCTGGAACAGCGCCCAGCCGAGCATCACGCGGCCCGCGATGATCCATAGCGGCGCCTCGATGCCTTGCAACAGCATGCCCGTCCCGCAGATCAGCAGATTCGCGATCAGGTGATCCGGCAGCCGCTTGCCGCGTTGCGCGATGCGCTTGTTGAGGCGCAGGGCTGCCAGCG
Source organism: Caballeronia grimmiae (assembly GCF_022879615.1). Lineage (NCBI taxonomy): Bacteria > Pseudomonadati > Pseudomonadota > Betaproteobacteria > Burkholderiales > Burkholderiaceae > Caballeronia > Caballeronia grimmiae. Next base: position 816,608 of record NZ_CP084273.1, on the reverse strand, counting down.
CGACCATGCCTGGAATTGCGAACACGAGACCGGGAACGAGCTCGCCCTGTCCGCCGGTGACCGACTGCCAGTACGAGGACATGAACGGACGGACCAGATACACGCAGAAGTCGAATACGAGCATGAGCAACGCAAGGCGCAGGATCGGCAGGCGCTTGCGCAGACTCGGGCGCACCGATGCGTCCTGCGCTTCGTCGGCGAAGCGGCAGCGTCGCGCGATGCGATGCGAGCGGATGAGGCCCATGCAGATGGCCATCTGAACGAAATCGCCAGCGGCCATCGCGAAGATGCACGCATGCGCGCTCCACACCTGCATGACGAAGCCGCCAGCCGCGGCGCCTGCAATCGCGCCGAAATGCACGACGACTGACAGCACGCCGATGGTATGCGCATGCGATTCCTTCGGCTCCAGTCGCATCATGTACGGATACATCAGCAGGTAGCTGCTCTTGCACATGAACATGGCGAGCGAGAGAACCCAAAACTGGGCGACCGTCGGAGCGAGATAGCTTGCCAGCGACAGCACGCCCGCCGCGCATTGCGTGTAGACCAGCAGATGCATGGCGTCTAGCCGCTTCGCGATGCGTGCCCATAGCGGCAGCGTCAACATGACGACGATGGAGATGAACGCCACGTAAGCGCCCGCGTGCAAGGGACTCGTCACGCCATATCGCGCGGCAAAGAACTGCGGATAGAACGGAATGAGGATCGCATCGCTTACGACGGCGAACGTCGTCATTGCGATGATGGTATTGCGCAGATTCATTGCGCCTCCAGCGGCGACTTCACGAACGCATCGGTATCCGGCACGGAGAAGTCCTGCAATGCGATGCGTCGCTCGATCTTGTAATGCTCGACGCCGGTAAGCTCGCGCAAGATGCACGAGTTGCGATAGCAGCTCATGCCGAGGTCCGGATTCGTCAGGCCGTGGCTGTAGAGGCCTGCGTTTTGCACGAAGATTTCGTGCTGGTTCAGGTCGATCGCATAGTTGCGCGAGAGCCGATAGCGTCCTTTTTCATCCCAGCGGATGCGGCTGTGAATGCCGTCGATGAAGCACGGCACGTTCTGCGCGTAGCCGGTGGCGAACACCGCGCCATCGGTGACGTGCGTGTACTGGACACCTTCATCGCGCTGAACGAAGCGCAAGTGATAGCAATCGTTTTCGTCGTAGAGACAACCTGTCAGCTCTGAATTGGTGATGAGCCGGGCGTTCATGCGACCGCGGCTTCGACGGTCGTCGAGAAGGTCGTAGATCTGGTTGATGAGTGATGCGTTGACGCCCTTGTACAGACTGTCCTGCTTCGCGATGATGCTTTCGCGCACGCTGTCCGGCAGGTTGAAGAAGTAGTCGATGTAGTCCGGCGAGATCATTTCAAGCGTGAGCTTGGTGTTTTCCATCTGGAAGAAACGGGGTGAGCGGGTGATCCACGTTAGGGAATAGTCGTGCTCGTCGCTCTCTTTCAGCAGGTCATAAAATATTTCGGCGGCGCTTTGTCCACTTCCAATCACGGCGATGGAACGCTTCTTCTGAACTTGTGCTTTCTGTGAGGTGTACTGAGCGCTGTGGACACAACGATCGCGAACGGGATCGCAACAGGCCGGCAACTGCGGAACCGACCCCACGCCGATGATGATGCGCTGCGCGCGATAAACGAAGGGTTCCCCGCTGCGTACATGTTTGCCGGTGATGACATAGTGTCCGTCGTTCTCGTCGTAATCGATCCGCTGCACGTCCGAGCCGAACGCAATGCTCGTTAGCTGGCGTATCGCCCATTTGCAGTAGCGGTTGTATTCAGCGCGGCTCAGGTAGAACCGCTCGCGAATGTAATACGCATACAGCTTGCCTTCTTGCTTGCAGTAATTGAGAAAGCTGAACTTGCTCTTGGGATCGGCAAGGCTCACGAGATCCGCCAGGAACGGGTTCTGCAACGTGGTGTCGTCGATCAGCATGCCGGGATGCCAGTCGAAATCCTCGTTGCGTTCTAGGAATACGCCGCGCAGATCGCGTATCGGATCGGCGAGACAGGCGAGACTTAGATTGAACGGCCCGAGGCCTATGGCGACGAAGTCGAGCACAGGCGAGCGCGACGCATGGCGGCTTGCTCGTACGCCCGGATTGGACATGAAGTGAGTTTTATCTGGACCGCACGTTGCCATGTTCAGCTACCTCATGGATGACGAAGGTGAAAAAGGGCGCGCGCCGGGACACATTGGTCGTGGGCACGAATCGGTGTTCCTTGTTCGTGAATGCGAATCATTCGCGTTGAAGGATGATAGGAAACGCCGCGTCGAAACGCAAGAGGGTTTCGTTAGCGGTTCGGTTATTGGACGAGTGGGAGCGTTGAACCAGAGCTGGAACCCAGGCAACCGTTATTCACGCGAAGTCTGCGTGATCAAAGGTTTAGCGCGCGTCCGACGTCAAGCCCGAGGGGGAAGCGCTGTGTTATCCACCACTAATTAATTCTTCTGGCCCGCTCGAAGACCCTGTGATAACTGAGGGGATACGCGACCGCGTGCTCGGTCACATGTACCATCCGAGCCCGGTAAGGGTCGACGATTAACGAATGAGTGCCCTGCAAGCAAGCCTCGCGAACATAGGCAACCCATGCTATTGCTCGCGTTGGATTGAATCGCAACGAACGTTCGAAGTCGACGCGTTCCGTCAATGACCTCCAGCGCATTCGCATTCCACCTGAGACGACCGGTATCGGGGGACAAGCAACACATTCGGAAAACGCAGTGCGCTAATGCGAGCGATCCACGTTTCGCAAGTGCCTAATCCGCTCCCATCCGCTGCCGCGCGCTCATGAAAGGACCGGTCGGCTGGCGTTCGGGCGCGAAGCGGTCGAAGCCCGCGGGCTCGGGCATGTCGATATAGACCGCTTCCATTCCTTGCCGGCTATAGGTTTCATGCCAGAAGCCAGCGCCGCGGCTATCGCGCAGGAAGTCGCGCCACCAGCGGGAATGGGGCTCGCTGCGAGTAAAGGCTTCGAGGCTGTCGAGATCGCGCCAGTACTGACGAATACCGATATGGTTGAGCGCGAAGAACACTTGCTGGCTCGAGAGCAAGCCATCGGGCGGATTCGATTCGATCTGCCGCAGCCCTTTGCCGATGCCTAGTATCGCCGCAATTCCTCGCAGCCGGCGCACGCGGAAGCCCAATAACACGACGACGAGATTCGGATAAGCACTGAGATCGACGGACCGGCGGACGACGGACGCTTGCATGGCGGCTCCTTGCTGTTGATGCTGTAAGCATAGTCGCCGATGATCCGCTTGTATGTGGCCAGTCGCGAGAGGTTTCGTCGTCGGCGCGAAGCAATTCTTCTCGCGTAATGACTAGTCGCTCGTTTCAGGCCGTGCTCTAAGTCCTTCACATGCAGCATTTGAAGCTGATTACGCCGATGCCCGACGATCGGCGTCTACAACGCCTCCGTTACCGCACGCAGAAACTGTTGTGTCCGCACATGCTGCGGCGAAGAGAAGAACTGCTGCGGCGGCGCTTGCTCGATAATCTTCCCTTGCGAAAAGAAGCACACGCGATCGGCGAAATCCTTGGCAAACCCCATCTGATGCGTGACCATCAGCATCGTCAGATCGTGCTCGGCGCCGAGACGGCGAATCACATTCAGCACTTCACCACACAACTCGGGGTCGAGCGCGGACGTGACTTCGTCGAAAAGCATGACCTTGGGACGCATTGCAAGCGCACGCGCAATGGCGACGCGCTGCTGCTGTCCCCCCGATAGCTGCGACGGATAGTGATTGCACTTCTCGTCGAGGCCAACCATCGACAATAGCTCGCGCGCGCGTTCGGTGGCTTCCTTCTTCGACAGACCCAGCACGCTGACCGGCGCTTCTATCGTGTTCTGCAAGGCCGTCATATGCGGAAAGAGATTGAAGCTTTGAAACACCATGCCGATCTTGCTGCGCACCTTGCGAACATGCCGCGGTGACGCCGGTATCAGCTTGCCACCCCGCATTTCATGCGTCAGCGGTTCGCCATCCACTTCGATGACGCCATCGGTCAGCGGGTCGAGCGTCATCAGCACGCGCAGCAGCGTCGATTTACCCGAACCGCTCGGCCCGATGATCGCCACTTTCTCATTGCGCGCGACGTCTAAGTCGAGGCCATCGAGCACGGTCAGCGGGCCATAGCGTTTCGTCACGTTGCGAAAGCGCACGATCGGCGTGTCGGCATTGGCGGCGGCCGCCGCGCCCAGTGCAGGGTCGAGGTCTCGTTTCATCTGCTGCTCCTGAAGATCCATTTCCGTGCGCCGTCCGCCGGGTTCGAGTGTTCAGCACGCGTGATGTCCTGCATCATGGCAAGCGCACGCGTCGTTCGACGTGACGCACGCCCGAGGCGAAGGTCACGCTGATGATGAGAAAGAAGATGCCGGTCATGGTGATCGGCTCCAGATACCGGAAGGTCTCCGAACCAATATTCTTGGCTTGCTGCATCAACTCGACGACCGTGATCGCGGACAGCACAGGCGTATCCTTGAACATGGCGACGAGATAGTTTCCAAGCGCGGGAATCACAGGACGTATCGCCTGCGGAAGAATGACGCCGCTATACGTGCGCCACGGCGAGAGCGACAGCGCACACGACGCTTCCCACTGCCCACGCGCCACGCCGTTGAGCCCCGCGCGATACACCTCCGAGACATAACAAGCGTAGTGAACCGCAATGCCGATGGTTCCCGCCGTCAGAGCGGACATCGTCAGGCCATAAAGTGGAGCGACATAGAACAGTACATACACCTGAATCAGCAACGGCGTGCTGCGTATGAACTCGATGAAAAAGGCCGTGATCTTCGCGACAGGCGCGATGTCACTGCGCCGCAGAATGGCGAGCACGAGCCCAAGAACCAGCGCAATGGCGAAGCCGATCAGCGTAATGCCGATGGTGTACGTCGCCGCGCGTGCGAGTTGGGGGAGGATATGCAGCGCATACTTCACATCGAACAATTGGCTCAGTGTGGTCATGATGCAGCCCTCGGAACGGCACGACGCACGGCGACATGGCTGCTGACGCGCCGCTCGAAATAGCGCATCACGGTCGCGATGATCTGCGCCAGGACGAAGTAGATGAGCAACGTGAGCGCAAAGATTTCGGCGGTCTTGAAGGTCGCTTCGTCGAGCTGGCGCGCGCGGAAGGTAAGGTCCGACAGCGTGATGAGCGATACGAGCGACGTCCCTTTCAGCAGTTCGATCATCAGGTTCGTCGCCGGCGGTAATGCATAGATCATCGCCTGAGGCAGCACGATCCGGCGCAGCCTTGCCGACGCCGGCATGTTCAGCGCGAGCGCCGCTTCATACTGGCCGCCCGGCACCGAACGCAACGCCCCGCGCAGAATCTCCGAACCATACGCGCCGTAATGCAGGCCAAGACCGACGATCGCGACCGTGAACGGCGTCAGTTGCAGATTGAACGGCGGCAAGGGCAGCACGAAGAATAGCCAGAACAACTGCACCAGGAGCGACGTACCGCGAAATATCTCGACGTACGCGTTGCCGGCCCACCTCAGAATTCGATACGGCGCCGCGCGCACCACGGTTGCAACGCACGCCATGAAGATCGCCAGAAGAATGCTAAAGATCGCGATCTGGATCGTGACCAGCGTGCCCTTCATCATCAAGGGTAGAAGCTCATTGAGGTCACTCATGACGGGTCCTCGTTAATGGTTGCATGCAGCGCGCGCTTCGACGGAAAGCTTTATCCGCCGCAGAGTTCAGGCGCTTTCTTGGCAGTCACGTTGGACTTGTCGAAGCCGAACGGACCGACCGTCTTCAGGTGATCGTCTGTGCCGATCCACGCATGAAGTTCCTTGTTGACGGCATCGCGCAAGTCGGTGTCTTCGGGGCGAAACGCCAGCGCTCCATAGCCCGTATGCTTGGGATCGTCATTGAACTGGCTGATGGCTTCGACTTGCGGTCCGCCCTTCGAGGCGAGACCCTTCATCGTCAGCGCGGTGCCGACGGCGGCATCTGCACGGCGTGCGCGCACGGCCTGCAATTGCGCGGTCGTGTCGGGTACCTGAAGAATCTGATCGTCCTTGATGCCCGCTTCGCGCGCGTAGCCGAGTTCCGCCGTTCCCGCCATCACCGCGAGCTTGGTGTCCGGCTGTTTGGCGACATCGGCATAGCTGTGAAGATTCTTCGGGTTGCCCTTCATGGTCAGCAGCGTGTCGGGGATCTGGTATTGCGGATCGGCAAAGGCAACCTGCTTGCAGCGTTCCGGGGTGATGTACATGCCGGCCGCGATGACATGGAAACGGCCCGCCTTGAGGCCCGGAATCAAGGCGCCCCATTCAGTCAGCACCGCATCCACTTTCTTGACACCAAGCTTCGCAAAGACCTTCTTGGCGATTTCGGGCGATTCCCCCGTCACGGTGCCGTCGGCCGTCGTATAGGCGAACGGCGTTTCGTTTGCATAGCCGATGCGCACCTCGCCCGTGCGCTGAATGCGCTGCAGCGTCGTCTCGGCGCTTGCGCTTGCTGCATAGCCCGTGAAACCCGCCGTCGCGACGCACGCCGCTACCAGCATTCCAGACAGTCGCTTCGTCTTCATATCGTTCCCGTTCGTATGGTTGGTCTTCGCTCGGAGAATCAGGCCGCATGACGCCGCGACACCGGAGAAACCCTTATGACTAAAGCCGTTGAGCAGCCTTTCAACGCAGCCACGATGCAGAATACAAAGCCATATTTGTGTTGCGATTGCTCTAGGACAATTATTTTCGAACGCACTTTTGCGCCACTATTGGGCATGGGAAAAGGGAACATGAGCATCAGGAGAGCGACAAGGTGAACGAACGATGGCGCGACGCGGTGCGCACGGGGCAAGGCGTGCAATCGAAATACAAGCGGCTCGTCAAGGCGATGGCTGCGGACATCGAGAGCGGCGCGCTTGCATCGGGCGCGCGTCTGCCGCCGCAGCGCGACGTGGCGGCGGACCTGCAAATCAGCGTGCAGACGGTCACCAACGCGTATAAAGAACTGGAAAGGCAGGGCCTCATCCGCTGCGAAGTCGGACGCGGCAGCTTCGTCACGGCACGCGTGACGGAGACGATGTCCAATTACATGCTCGATACGGCGGAGCGCTCCGTCGTGGATTTCTCGATCGCGCGCATCGTTCATACGCCGGAGCACGATGCGATGTGGCGCAAGGTCTGCGCGACCTTGTCGACCATCGAGGATCAACCCTGGATTCGCGCGTTCAGGCCCATTGCCGGCTTCGAGAACCACCGGCAGGCGGGCGTCGAATGGCTCGCGACGCTCAACATGCCCGCGAGCGCCGACACCTTGCTCGTGACCAACGGCGCCGCGCACGGCATTTTTCTGGCACTGGCATCGACTGTCGGTCCGGGCGATACGGTGTTATGCGAAAGCCTCACTGATCACGGCGTGATTGGTTCGGCCAACGTGCTCGGCTTCACGCTCAAGGGGCTGGAAATCGACGAATACGGCATACGTCCCGAACATTTCGAGGAAGTCTGCGACAGCGAGCGCGTCAGCGCACTCGTTTGCACGCCGACGCTGAACAATCCTACCGTCGCCTTGATGCCCGACTCGCGCCGCCGCGCCATCGCGCGAATCGCCGAGCGATATGGCGTGTATGTCATCGAGGACGACGTGTATGGCGCGTTGCCCACGAAAACGCAAACGCCAATCTCCAGCCATATTCCCGACCTCGCGTTCTATTGCACGAGCATGACCAAGTCGGTGCTGAGTGGCTTGCGCACAGGCTTCATGACCGTGCCGCGCCGGCTCGCCTTGCGGGCGGAAAGCGTGCTGCGCGTGAGCTGCTGGATGGCGACATCGCCGATGGCGGAAGTCACCGCGCGTTGGATCATGGATGGCACGGCGCAACGTCTCGTGCAGATCCAGCGTGAACGTCTCGCCGCGCGGCAGGCCGTCGTGCGCGAGTTGCTCGGCGAATACGTGCTCGGCAGTCATCCGAATGCGTTGTCCGCATGGCTGCGCGTGCCGGAAGAATGGGAAGCGGAGCGCATCACGCGTGAACTGCGCAACCGGAACATCGCGGTCACGTCGCCCGACCCCTTTCTCGTGCGCGGCGGTGAGCGGCCCAACGCAGTGCGTCTATGTGTCGGCGCGGAAGTCGGCGAGCGCACGTTCCGCAGAGCCGTCGAAACGATGCGCGAGGTGTTCGGACAATATCCGCACGTTCACGACTTCAATTGAACTAGGACATTCGAAATCGATTTTTTAGGACATTAGACTGAGTTGCATCGATCAACGGATAGCAACTCAGTCCCACATGTCCAGACTCTCGCTCGCCGATGTCTATCGCGCTCGCCAGCGCATTGCGGGCCGCGCGCTCGTCACGCCGCTCCTTCAATCGGCGGCGCTTAGCAAGGTGGCGGGCGTTCCGGTCTATCTCAAGCTCGAGACCGTTCAGCCCACTGGCAGCTTCAAATTGCGAGGCGCAACCAACGCGCTGGCGCAGCTGGCCGATGAAGGCTGCAAGCGTGTCGTGACGGCATCGACCGGCAATCACGGCCGTGCAGTCGCTTATGCGGCGCGCGCGCTCGGTATCGAAGCGGCCGTGTGCATGTCCTCGCTCGTGCCGAGGAACAAGGTCGATGCCGTCACCGCGCTGGGAGCGCGCGTCGTCATCGAAGGCAAGAGTCAGGACGATGCGCAGGCGGAGGCGCAACGTCTCGTACGCGAAGAAGGCTATGCATTCGTGCCGCCGTTCGATGACCCGCGCGTAATAGCGGGCCAGGCCACTATCGGCATGGAAATCCTCGAAGCGCTGCCCGACGTCGCGACCATCGTCGTGCCTTTATCGGGCGGCGGCTTGTTCAGCGGCGTTGCATTCGCGGCCAAAAGCATCGCGCGCGCCACCGAAATGGTTGGCGTATCGATGGAACGCGGCGCGGCCATGCATGCGAGTCTAGAAGCGGGCAAAGCCGTCCATGTCGATGAACTCGAAACCCTTGCGGATTCGCTTGGCGGCGGCATCGGCCTCGAAAACCGGCATACCTTCGAGATGACGCGCGAACTGATCGACCGTGTCGTCTTGCTCGACGAGGTATCGATTGCGCGCGGCATCACCCATGCGTATCGCGAGGAGCGGCTCGTCGTGGAAGGCGCGGCGGCGGTCGGCATGGCTGCGGTGCTCGATGGCGCGGTTCGTTCGCGAGGACCGATCGTGATCGTCGTCAGCGGCTGCAACATCGATATCGACACCCATCGCCGTTTGATTGGAGCCGCGTGAATTCCATGGCCGCCATTGATCAATTCACTGTGCTGCTCTCGCAAGCGCAACTACGCGAACTGGTGCCGCTCGATCAGGACGCGATTGAGCAAGTCGAGGCCGCGTTCCGCTCGCTGGCAACCGAAGCCGTTGCCATGCCACCGGTCCTGCGTCTGGACATTCCCGAGCACGCGGGCGAAGTCGACGTGAAAACCGCTTATTTGCGGCGCTTTTCGAGTTTCGCCATCAAGGTGAGTCCGGGGTTTTTTCATAATCCTTCGCTGGGGCTTCCGAGTCTGAACGGTCTGATGTTGGTGCTGTCCGCGCATACGGGACTGACCGAAGCGGTGTTGCTCGACAACGGTTATCTCACGGCGGTACGCACCGCGGCGGCGGGCGCAGTGGCCGCACGATGGCTCGCGCGTCGCGATGCGAAGCGCGTCGCGATCATCGGCGCGGGCGAGCAGGCGCGCTTGCAACTCGATGCCTTGCGCCTCGTGCGAGACATCGGGCATGTGACGGTATGGGCGCGCGAGCGCGAACGTGCGCTGCAATACGCACGCGAATGCACGGGGCTGCCGTGCGAAGTGGCGGACAGCGTAGGCGATGCGCTCCGGTACGCCGATATCGCCATCACGACCACGCCGAGCCGCGAGCCCTTGATTCATGCACGCGATCTGCGTCCCGGTTTGCACATCACGGCGATTGGCTCGGATGCCGAGCACAAGAACGAGATCGCGCCCGACGTCTTCACAAAAGCGCTCTATGTTTGCGATCGCCTTCAGCAAACGCGCGTGCTTGGCGAACTGCATCACGCCATCGAGGCCGGCGTGGTCGAAGCGGATGCGTCGTTTGCGGAGCTCGGACAAGTCATTGCTAACCAAGCGCCGGGTCGCACGAGCGACGAACAAATCACGCTGTGCGATCTCACCGGAACAGGGGCACAGGACACCGCCATCGCGACACTTGCGCTGCAGCGTGCGCGTGCTGCACGGGCAGGAACCAATTTCCACAACGACGTGACGCTCTGAGAGAGAGGACGATGTCCGAGATCAAGCAACAACGGGTAGGCGAGGCGCCGATGGTGCGGCTGCCGTTCGAGCGCGGCGAATACGATGCGCGCATCGCGAAGACGCGGCGCGCGATGGAGAAGGCGGGCATCGATCTGCTGATCGTGACCGATCCGACCAACATGGCGTGGCTCACCGGTTACGACGGCTGGTCATTCTACGTGCATCAGTGCGTGCTGCTCGCGATGGACGGCGAGCCGCTCTGGTACGGACGCGGGCAGGATGCGAACGGTGCGAAACGCACGGTGTTCATGGGGCATGACAATATCGTCGGGTATCCTGATCACTACGTGCAGTCGACGTTGCGTCATCCGATGGATTACCTGTCGAGCGAAGTCATCGCGGCGCGTGGCTGGAACACGCTGCGCATCGGCGTGGAAATGGACAACTATTATTTCAGCGCGAAGGCGTATGCGTCGCTCGTTCAGCATCTTCCCGAAGCGAGCTTCGTCGATGCCACCGCGCTCGTGAACTGGCAGCGAGCAGTGAAGTCGCCGCGCGAAATCGAATACATGCGCATTGCGGCGCGTATTGTCGAAAAGATGCATGCGCGCATTCTCGACAAGGTCGAGCCGGGTATGAGAAAGAGCGATCTCGTCGCGCATATCTACGAAGCAGGCATCACCGGTATCGAAGGATACGGCGGCGACTATCCGGCTATTGTGCCCTTGCTCCCGACCGGTTCCGATGCAGCAGCGCCGCATCTCACCTGGGACGACTCCAGATTCACGGCAAATGCGGGCACTTTCTTCGAAATAGCGGGATGCTTCAAGCGCTATCACTGTCCTCAGTCGCGAACGGTCTATCTCGGCAAGCCGCCGCAGCATTTCATCAATGGGGAAAGAGCCGTCGTTGAAGGCATCGAAGCGGGCCTCGCCGCGGCTAAACCCGGCAACAGGACAGAAGACATTGCCAATGCGTTTTTTGCGGTGCTGCGTAAGTCGGGCATCGAAAAAGACAGCCGCTGCGGTTATCCGATCGGCGCGAGTTATCCGCCGGATTGGGGCGAACGCACGATGAGCCTGCGTCCAGGGGACAAGACCGTCCTCGAACCCGGTATGACGTTTCACTTCATGCCGGGCCTCTGGCTCGACGACTGGGGTCTCGAAATCACGGAAAGCATCCTGATCACGGACACGGGCGTGGAGACCTTCTGCAAAACGCCTCGCAAACTGTTCGTGAAGGAGTAGCACGATGCGCGCGTCACCGATCAGCCCGACCGTCGACTTCGACGCGAACGGCGTTCAGCACGGCTTTCTGAAGTTGCCGTATTCGCGCGACGATTCCGCGTGGGGCGCGGTGATGATTCCGGTCACCGTGGTCAAGCGCGGCGAGGGACCGACTGCGCTGCTCACGGGCGGCAATCATGGCGACGAGTATGAAGGGCCTATCGCGCTGGCCAAGCTGGCATCGACGTTGAAGGAAGAGGACGTGAGCGGCAGGGTCATCATCGTGCCGTACATGAACTATCCCGCGTTTCGCGCAGGCACGCGCACTTCCCCAATCGACGCGGGCAATCTGAATCGCAGCTTTCCCGGCAAGCCCGATGGTACCGTGACGCAGAAGATTGCCGATTACTTCCAGCGTCACCTGCTGCCGCTCGCAGATTATGTGCTCGACATTCACGCGGGGGGCCGCACCCTGGACTTTCTGCCGTTTGCCGCGGTTCACGTGTTGAATGACTCGTCACAGCAGGCGCGTTGCGAAGCCGCGATGCGCGCATTCGGTGCGCCTTATTCGATGCGCATGCTGGAACTCGACAGCATCGGTCTCTATGACAGCGCTGCTGAAAATGCGGGCAAGGTCTTCGTCTCAACCGAACTGGGCGGCGGCGGTTCGTCGACGGCGCGCAGCGTTGCCATTGCAGAACGCGGCGTCTACGGGTTCCTCGCGCACGCGGGCATCGTGGAAAAGCAAGGGGCTCGCAGTGGCGAAGTGCGCACGAGCACGCTGCTCGATATGCCCGATGGCTCGTGCTATACGACAAGCGAACACACCGGCCTGCTCGAGATGTGCCGCGATCTGGGCGACATGGTGCAAGCGGGCGACGTGCTGGCACGCATCCATGACATCACGCGCTCGGGCGCGGCGCCCGTCGAATACACCGCGAAGCGCGCCGGACTGCTTGCGGCGCGTCACTTCCCCGGTCTCGTGCAAATGGGGGATACGGTCGCGGTCGTTGCCGATATCGTCGAGCGCAATATTCCGGTCTCCGTGTCGCAATGAAGCTCGACCGATACGATCTCGCCATCCTGCGCATTCTCGCGCGCGATGGCCGCATTACGAAGTCGCGTCTTGCCGAAGAGGTCAACCTCTCCGTCTCGCCCGCGTGGGAGCGCGTGAAAAAGCTCGAAGAGAGCGGCCTCGTCGAAGGCTATCGGGCGGAGATCGACTGGACGACTGCGTTCAAGGGCAGCCGCATCGTCGTCGAAGTGACGCTGTCGCGTCATACCGCGCAGGACATGCGCCGCTTCGAAGAACGGGTCAACGCGGCGTCCGAAATCGTGCAGTGCTATGCGACGGGAGGCGGTGTCGATTACGTGCTGCATGTCGTCGCACGGGACATCGATCACTATCAGCGTTTCATTGATTCCTTGCTGGTGGAGGAACTGGGCATCGAACGCTACTTCACTTATATCGTGACCAAGGTGGTGAAGAAAGTCGCCGAGGGTCCGCCGTATTGGGCTGAAGAAGCGCTCTGAAAAATCGGCAAGCCAATCGAGATAAAACAGAAAGAACCTCAAGGGAACAGGCGCGAAACGAAAAACAATCAATGCGCCTGAAGCCTAAAGTCGATGCATCGAACGCATCTTCCAGACGGAGACCTCACATGTTGCTCGGACATCCCGTACTCTTCAAATCACACTGCTATATCGACGGCCGTTGGGTTCATAGCGATAGCGCAGCATCCATCGCGGTCACGAATCCGGCGGACCAGAAAGTGATCGGTCATGTCCCGATGCTCGATCAGCCGCAGATCGTCAGTGCCGTCGATGCCGCCGATCGCGCATTTCAATCCTGGCGCTGGGTGCCGCAACACAAGCGCAGCGCACTGCTATTGCGCTGGCATGAACTCATCATGCGGCATCAGGCCGATCTCGCCGACATTCTGTCGCTGGAACAAGGCAAGCCGCTTGCCGAATCGAAAGGCGAAGTCGCCTATGCGGCTAGCTTTGTCGAATGGTTCGCGAACGAAGCAAAGCGGCTCTCGGGCCGCACCATTCCGACGCATATCGATGGCGCGCATCTCGGCACCGTCATGGAGCCAGTTGGCGTGGCCGCACTCATCACGCCCTGGAACTTCCCCGTCGCGATGATCACGCGCAAAGCCGCCGCGGCGATTGCGGCGGGCTGCACAGTCGTCGTCAAGCCCGCGCAAGAGACGCCGTTCTCCGCTATCGCGCTGGCACAACTTGCGGAAGAAGCAGGATTACCGGCGGGCGTGTTCAACGTCGTTATCGGCGAGCCTCAAATGGCGATGGAAACGCTCGTCTGCGACACGCGCGTGCGTGCCGTCAGCTTCACCGGTTCCACGCGCGTGGGCAGCCTCGTTGCGCGGACTGCGGCGCACGCGGGCATCAAGAAACTCGCGCTCGAGTTGGGCGGCAATGCGCCGTTCATCGTGACGGAAGACGCTGATGTGGAACAGGCCGTACGCATTGCGGTTGGCGCGAAGTTTCAAACGTCGGGACAGGATTGCTGCGCGGCCAATCGCATTCTCGTTGCTCGTCCGGTCTATGAGCGCTTCGTTGCACGCTATGGCGAAGCGGTGAAGGCATTGACGGTCGGCAGCGCATTCGAAGCGAATGTCGACGTAGGGCCGCTCATGCATCAGGCCGCTTTCGATGCAACCGTTGCACGTATCGACGATGCGAGAACGCGCGGCGCGCGCATCGTCGCTGGCGGAAAACCGCACGAGCGCGGCGGATGGTTCTATGAGCCGACCGTCGTCGCCGACGCGGAGCCGGGCATGCGTATCTACGACGAAGAGAATTTCGCGCCGATATCGGCTGTTTCCGCGTTCGACACGCTCGATGAAGTCGTGACCCGCGCGAACGACACCGAGCATGGCCTCGCTGCGTACGTCTGCGCGACCCGCATCGACACCATCTTCCAGTTGGTGCGGCGGCTCGACTTCGCAATGATCTCGGTCAACGGCGTCAAGTTCACCGGCGCACCGATTCCCTTCGGCGGCATGAAAGCGTCAGGACTTGGACGCGAGGGTGGTGCAGAAGGCTTCGAGCCGTTCGTCGAAACCAAATACTTCTGCCTCGGCAACCTGGGACTGCCGCTCACGAGCGCAGCCTGAAGAGACTCTTATCAAAGACTCATATCGAGATTCAAGGAGAAGCACATGAGCCAACAACACCAACCGCTCGAACAACTGTTTGCGGAGGACCGCGCGCATTTCATGCACCCGTCGACGCACGCGCACGATCACGCAAGCGGCGCGCTGCAGGGCAAGATCATTACCGGCGCGAAGGGCATTCGCATCGAAGATCATCAGGGAAAGAATTACATCGATGCATTCGCGGGCCTGTATTGCGTGAACATTGGTTATGGCCGCACCGAAGTGGCCGAAGCCATCTATGAGCAGGCGAAGAAACTCGCTTATTACCACACGTACGTGGGCCATTCGACGGAGGCGATCATCGAACTGTCGGCGCGCATCATCGACTGGTCGCCGGAAGGCATGAAGAAGGTGTACTACGGCATGTCGGGATCGGATGCCAACGAAACGCAGATCAAGATCATCTGGTACTACAACAACGTACTCGGCCGTCCCAACAAGAAGAAGATCATTTCGCGCGAGCGCGGCTATCATGGCTCGGGCATCGTGACGGGTAGTTTGACGGGCCTGCCGAGCTTTCACCAGCACTTCGATTTGCCGGTCGATCGCGTGAAGCACACCGTGTGTCCGCATTGGTATCGCAAAGCGCCGGCCGGCATGAGCGAGGCGCAATTCACGGCGCATTGCGTGGACGAGCTGGAAAAACTGATCGCGAAGGAAGGAGCCGATACGATCGCTGCGTTCATCGCGGAACCGGTGATGGGTACGGGCGGCATCATCACGCCGCCGCAAGGCTACTGGGATGCGATTCAACAAGTACTGCGCAAGCACGACATTCTGTTGATCTCCGATGAAGTCGTGTGCGGCTTTGGCCGTCTCGGGTCGAAGATGGGCGCACAGCACTTCGGCATCAAGCCGGACCTCATCACGGTGGCGAAAGGGCTGACGAGTGCGTATGCGCCGCTGTCAGGTGTGATCGTCGGCGAGAAAGTGTGGGACGTCATCGACAAGGGCTCGCAAGAGTTCGGTCCGATGGGTCATGGCTGGACGTATTCGGGCCATCCCATTTGCGCGGCAGCGGCGCTTGCGAACCTCGATATCCTCGAGCGCGAGAATCTCGCGCAGAATGCCGCGGATGTCGGCGCTTATCTTCAGCAGCAATTGCATGCGGCGTTCGATTCGCATCCGCTCGTCGGCGAAGTGCGTGGCGCGGGTATGCTGGCGGCGCTTGAATTCATGGCGGACAAGCAAGGCCGCAAGCCGTTCGATGCAGCGTTGAAGGTCGGTCCGAAGGTATCCGCTGCGGCGCTCGAGCGCGGTGTGATCGCGCGCGCGATGCCGCACGGCGATATCCTGGGCTTCGCGCCGCCGCTGGTCACGACGCGCGCTGAAGTCGATGAAATCGTGGGCGTCGTCAAGGAGGCTGTCGATGTGGTCGCTAACGAAGCAATCGGCTCTGCGTTGACAACGCCTGCGGTTTGAGAGGATGTGGATTCGCTGATGCTGGATGAGTAGTGTCGAACGGCCGGGCGGACATTGCCGCCGCCCTGGCTGTGCGCTTGCGCCGGCTCGTGCGCTGCGGTGAACGTGGGGCCGCCTTCGTTCGCAATAGCAAGGCATCGCAGAAACAGAGCCTTTAGTCAGCGCACATAGCGCCTCGCTTCCAAGCACCGACTCTTGTTAATAACAAGAGCAAGCCTCCTCGTTCTCCGCCAGTAGTAACTGATTCGCCAGCAACGCAATCAATCATGCGCGCAAGGACCGGCGCGCTCTCTAGCTGAGCGTTGGCGACCTCAGTCATTAAGCGATGCGCCGACTCCTTATCACCACACACGCTACGCAGGTGCAAACGGGCGGGCCACGCACCACGCGTCACCGCGCCAAGCACGAAATCGCGCTAGTTCACTCACTCCAGTATCCGGACGCCACGTCCGTTCAAGCCCCTTTCTCCCCTAAAGCCCTCCAGACAAACCCCCCTCAGCAGGGTTATCCCCGATCCGTCTCCGCGCGCAAACATGCAATCATATATATGAATTGCTTGGAGACGACAGATGCAGACGGATAGCCGATTACCCCGTTATCAACGCTTGCGCGACGAGATGGTGGCTCTTATTGCGGCCCGCAAATGGCGTCCGGGGGAAGCGATTCCCACAGAACAAGCGCTCGCTCAAAGCTACGGCCTTGCGGTCGGAACTGTTAGAAAAGCCGTCGATCTGCTCGTCGCGGAGGGTTTGCTCGAGCGCTTTCAGGGCAGAGGAACGTTCGTGCGCCGCGCGAACTTCGACGGCTCCCTGTTTCGCTTCTTCCGCTTCCAGACCCGGGAAGGCGAACGCCGCATTCCTGAGAGCCGTATCTTGCGTCGCGAGGTCGTCGATGCACCCTCGGCGGTCGCCGCGACGTTGCAGATAGCGAGCACTGCGCGCGTGATCCGGATGTCGCGTCTGCGGCTGCTCGACGGGGAGCCGATGCTCGCCGAAGAAATCTGGTTGCCGTACAAGCGTTTTGCGGCGTTCGCGCAGATGGACCTGAGCGAAGTCGGCGATCTCCTGTACCCCGTGTACGAGGCGCAATGCAACCAGATCGTGGCGTCCGCGACGGAAACCCTCACCGTGGAAGCCATCGGCGCGCTGCACGCGAGGCTTCTGCGAATCGAACCCGGTAGGCCGGCCGTCGTCATCGAGCGTCTCGCGTATGGCTACGATCGACAGCCGCTCGAATGGCGCCGCTCACGCGGTCCCGCCAGCGCTTTCATCTACCAGGCTGAGATCCGCTAGCAATCGCGCGCGATCGGAAACACGTTGTTCTCGACGAAGAACGGCGACGAGGAGACGGCATGTTCAAGTGGTTCAGTGAAATTTCAGGCAATGAACGCCGGACGTTCTGGGCGTGTTTCGGCGGATGGGCGCTCGATTCGCTGGACGTGCAGATGTTCAGCCTCGTGATTCCGGCGATCATCGCCGAGTGGTCGATCAGCCGCACGCAGGCTGGACTCGTCAGCGGCGTCACGCTGGTCGCATCTGCGCTGGGCGGATGGATCGCGGGCATGCTGTCGGACCGGTTCGGACGCGTCAGGACCCTGCAATGGACGGTGGCGTTCTTCTCCGTGTTCACGTTCCTGTGCGCGTTCGCGCAAAACTATCCGCAGTTTCTCGTGCTGAAAACGCTACAGGGCTTCGGCTTCGGCGGGGAATGGGCGGCAGGCGCGGTGCTGATGGCCGAGACCATCCGCAACGAGCATCGCGGCAAGGCGATGGGCAGCGTGCAGAGCGCATGGGCCGTCGGCTGGGGCGCAGCGGTGCTGCTCTATGCGCTCATGTTCTCGTTGCTGCCAGCACACACCGCATGGCGTGTGATGTTCGCAATCGGCATCGTTCCCGCGCTCCTGATCCTGTACGTTCGACGTGGCGTGCAGGAGCCGGCCGCGCCGGCGCAATCGGCACGCGACGCACGCGTGGATGGCGACGAGCGCACACGCGATGTGATCTTCGGCATCTTCTCGCCAGCCATGCTGCGCATGACGTTGATCGGTGCGCTGCTCGGCGTCGGCGCGCATGGCGGTTACTACGCGCTGATGACCTGGCTGCCGACGTTTCTGAAGACCGAGCGCCATTTGTCCGTGCTCAGCACCGGCGGCTATCTCGCCGTCGTGATCGTCGCGTTCTTTTGCGGGTGCATTGTCAGTGCGCAACTGCTGGACCGCATCGGACGTCGAAAAACCATTCTCAGCTTCGCGATCTGCTGCGTCATCACGGTGGTCGCCTACCTGTTTCTTCCGCTCGGCGATACCGCGATGCTGTTCTTCGGCTTTCCGCTGGGATTCTTTGCAGCCGGCATTCCTGCGAGCATGGGTGCGCTGTTCAACGAACTGTATCCGCGCGGAATGCGTGGCACCGGCGTCGGGTTTTGCTACAACTTTGGCCGCGTCGTATCCGCCGGATTTCCAGTGTTAGTGGGTCATATGTCCACGAACATGTCCCTTGGAACAGCGATCGGCATCGATGCTGGCCTGGCTTACGCGATCGTCGTGGTGTCCGTGCTGATGCTGCCGGAGACGCGAGGCCGCGTGCTGGGTGACGCTGCTCCCGATGGCGAGGACGCAAGCCTTCTCACTCACGCGCAAAGGCATTGACGGAGTGCGTAGACCCATTGATGGAGAAATATTCATGGTCGTTGAGTCGGGGGCAGACGTGAGCCGTGAGGCCTGCATCGCATCGATCGATACGCATGCACATGTTTTCAGGCGCGGTCTTCCGCTCGCTCAGCATCGCCGTTATGCGCCGGATTACGACGCGCCGCTGGACGCGTATCTGGCGCAACTCGATGCGCACGAGATAGCGCGCGGCGTGCTGGTGCAGCCGAGTTTTCTCGGCACGGATTGCGGCTATCTGCTCGATGCGCTGCGTCGCGCGCCTGATAGGTTGCGCGGCGTTGCGGTGATCCCGCGCGACTGCGAACTGGATACGCTGACTGAGATGTTCGACGCGGGCATCGCGGGAATCCGGCTGAACCTGATCGGCCATGCGGATGAGCCGCTCGAGCACTGGTTAAGCGCGCAAACGCTGGCTCATGTTCGAGCACTCGGATGGCACGTCGAGATTCATGCGGAAGCAGCGCGGCTGGACGGCATCATCGAGCCGCTTTTGAATGCGGAAGTCGATGTCGTCGTCGATCATTTCGGCAGGCCCGATCCTGGACTCGGTGCAAGCGATCCAGGTTTTCGCCGTCTCCTTGAGTGGTCTCAAACGCAGCGTGTCTGGGTAAAGATATCAGGTGCGTACCGGATTGGGTCGGACCGTAGCCAGGTCGGCGATGAGACGCGCAAAGCGTTCGGTTTCCTGAAGGAAGCCTTCGGCGTGCATCGCATGATGTGGGGCAGCGACTGGCCGCATACGCAGTTCGAGGCATCCGAACAATTCACCCGATCGCTGGAATTGTTGCGCACGCTGATTCCGGACGAGGAAGAGCGTAACGTCGTCCTCGCGAGCACACCAGCGAGCGTCTACATGTTCGACGACTAAGCGCCAACTCACCGGCAGCATTGCAGTAGCGTGGTCCATCGAGCTGCGCGCAATCCAGGCAACCCAACCCGAACTCACTCCATGACTAGTCTAGATATCGATCTGTTACTGACCGCGCTCATCAGCGTGTTGGTGCTTGTCGCGCTCATCGTGTCGCGCATCAAAATGCACCCGCTTCTCGCCTTGCTCGTGGTATCCATCGGCGTAGGCTTCGCAACCGGCATGGAGCCCGGAAACATCGTCAAGCACCTGGTCAACGGCGCGGGGAAAACGTTGGGAGCGGTGGGAGTCGTCATCGCTCTGGGTGCGATGCTCGGCAAGATTCTGGCGGATGCGGGCATCACGGAGCAGATTGCCGAGGCCATTCTCAGACGCTCCTCCGACCGGATGATTCCTTGGGCCATGACGCTCGTCGCCTTTGTCGTGGGCATTCCGATGTTCTTCGAAGTCGGCCTGGTGGTTATGCTGCCCTTGATTTTCAGCGTGGCGCGAAAACTGGAAAGCCACGCTCGCTTCAAGGGCTCGGCCTATGTTTATCTGGGGGTTCCGGTTATCTCGGCGCTCGCCGCCATGCATGGCATGGTGCCGCCTCACCCGGGCCCTTTAACCGCGATTGCCACGCTTAAAACTTCGGTCGGACCCACGATGCTGTATGGCTTTCTGGCGGCTATTCCAGCGATGATCTTGGGCGGTCCGCTCTATGGCGCATTCATTTCGCCGCGGATGAATACCAGACCCGATCAAGCTCTGCTGGACCAGTTCACCGTTGGCCAAGCCATCGACAAGGAGCAGCGCGCCGGCGTTGGTCTGGGCGTGCTGGCGGCTTTGCTTCCAGCCATTCTCATGCTGATCCACGCTGTCGCCGAAATGGTGCTGGCGAAGGGTAGCCCGGCACTCCGGTTGGCCAGCTTTCTCGGCAATCCACTGATTGCAATGCTGCTGGGCGTGCTGTTCGCTATCATGGCCCTGGTCGTCGCCCGAGGCGGTGACACTGAAAAGCTGCGCAGTTCACTTGGCAATAGCCTGAAACCCATTGCGTCGATCATCATGATCATCGCAGGAGGCGGCGCCTTTCAGGAGATGCTCACCAGTGCCAAGGTGGGCGATGCCATCGTCCATCTAACGCATTACTTCGCATTTCCCCCGTTGATCCTGGGCTGGTTGATCGCGATGCTGTTGTCGGTCTCGACGGGGTCTGCCACGGTAGGAATCGTTGGTGCGGCGGGCTTGCTCGCGCCGCTGGCGGGCGCCGATCCTGCCTTGAATCTGCCGTTGCTGGCATTGTCGATTGGCTGTGGTTCTCTTTTCTTCAACTACGCGAATCACGCCGGCTTCTGGATGGTTAAAGAATCTTTCGGGATGACCATGGGCGAAGCGACGAAAACCATTTCGGTGGTTCAGTCGATCGTCGCAGTCGTCGGTCTGATTATGGTGCTCATTCTCAACGCTGTGATAGGCGTCCACTGATGCAGGCGGGCGCTCGACTACGTCGCTACAAAGTTGCTGCACGTGAGCGGGGGCGGCGAGGACCTCGCGTATGCAACCCGCATTCAAACACGCGATGCCAGCAACCGAATGCCGGCTGCGCCGAACACGAGCGCGAGGCATGCATCGAGATAACGTTGAATGCGCGCATAGATGCGGCGGGCTGGCGCCATTGAGAACAGCGCCGCATAGCCGCCGAACACGCTCAACCCAATGCACAGGCAACCCGCGACGACGGTCAACATGTGCGAGGGTCCCTGACCTGCGGATGAGCCGAGCGCGGCGACTGACATCCATACGAGAATCGCTTTCGGATTGGTCAGATGCAGCAGCGCGCCGCGTGCATAAAGCCGTCGCGCGTCTGGTTCTGCAGCATTGACCGACGCTGCATGCACCCGCGGACGCCATGCCGAGCGGCCCGACTTGAACGCGAGCCACAAAAGATAGACGCCGCCGCAAATTTTCACTGCGACGAGAAAACCCGAGTACGCCGTCAACGCGGCGGAAAGGCCAAGCGCGGCGAGCATCGCCCAGAAGAAGGAGCCAGACATCACGCCGGCCGCGAAGGCTAACGCCTCGCGCCTTCCCGAAGTGCTCGCGATAGACATGATCGCCAGATTGCTCGGCCCAGGGCTCGCCGTCCCGACGAAGTAAGCCGACCAGGCGAGCAGAACGTTGGCGTTGAAGAAGGCGTGTGCTGTCACGGTGGTTTGTCCCGGTTTCAATGGCTGCGCTCGAGTATCAACGAGCAGCTAGCTCGCGAACAGGCACGGTTCATCACAATAGGCACAGGCCAGTTTGCATACGGCTGCGTTCGCTAGTTGTTCTGTTGAGCGTTCTTACTGCCACGGTACAGGGCGGCATCGAGCTTCCCGGTAGCTGAACAGATATCTTGTCTGGCGAAATGCGGCAACGTGACGGAGATCTGCGGAAGGCATTCAAAACTATGCGGCCTTCGCCTAAAAAGACGCGATGCCCCCGGGTGTGAGTGCGGGGGCGTTTCAGTGAGACATAAAAGCGATTGACGTTGGCGTCAGCGATTCACAACCTTTTTCTGCATCGTCAGAACGACGGCCGCTGCGACGATCAACGAGGCGGCCACACAGTACAGGCCCACATCGGTGCTGTGCGTCATGTCCTTGATCCAGCCGACCAGATAAGGACTGACGAAGCCTGCGAGATTGCCGACCGAATTGATCAGCGCGATGCCCGCCGCTGCCGCCACGCCGCCGAGGAACGCGGGAGGAATCGCCCAGAACTGACACAGCGCGCCGAGAATGCCGATGGTCGCGACGGTGAGCGACGCCACCGCCAGCGCGACGTTGTGCGGCACCAGCGTACTTGCCACGAGACCCACCGCGCCGACGATCGCCGGCAGCGCGACGTGCCAGCGCCGTTCCTTGCTGCGATCCGAGCTGCGTCCCAGCAGCACCATCGCGACGGCGGCCGCGCCGTAGGGAATCATCGTCAGGAGACCGACGTTGAGCGCATCCGATACACCTGATGCCTTGATCAGCGTCGGCAGCCAGAAGCCGATGCCGTACAGCCCCATGATGATGCCGAAGTAGCACAGGCACAGCACCCACACGCGGCGATTGGTGAACGCGCCGCTCGCGCTATGCACCTCGATATGCTCCGATTCGGTCGCGAGCCCTTTCTCGAGCAGCGTCTTCTCATCGGCGCTCAGCCACTTCGCGGAGCTGATCTTGTCGTCGAGATACATCAGCACGACGAAGCCGCCGATGATCGAAGGCAACGCCTCCAGCAGAAAGAGCCACCGCCATCCCGCCATCCCGCCGACGCCGCCGAAGTTGTTCAGAATCCATCCCGACAGCGGACCGCCGATGACGCCCGCAATGGGGATGCCTGTCATGAACAACGCCGTGATCTTCGCGCGCCGCGACGACGGATACCAATACGTAAGATAAAGAATGATGCCCGGAAAGAAGCCCGCTTCCGCAACGCCGAGAAAGAAGCGCAGCGCATAGAACGCGGCCGGCGTTTTCACGAAGATCATCATGCCGGACAGCACGCCCCAACTCAGCATGATGCGCGCGATCCACTTGCGCGCGCCGAAGCGATGCAGTGCGATGTTGCTCGGCACTTCGAAGATGAAATAGCCGATGAAGAAGATGCCCGCGCCCAGGCCGTAGACGGTCTCGCTGAACTTGAGATCGGCCAGCATTTGCAGCTTTGCGAACCCGACGTTCACGCGATCGAGATAAGCAAAGACATAGCATAAGAACAGAAAGGGGATGAGCCGCCAGGTCACCTTGGCATACGTTCGATCCTCGGCATCGGTATGCGCGACGACATCGTCGTAAGTGGTTTTCAACATGATTGTCTCCGTGAATCGTCACCGGCGTGCTACATGGTCACGCCGGCTTGTGGTCCTGATGTTTGGCGGCCTACGCGCCGCCGCTCAGTGGAACATGTCGGGGTTCGTCTGCACAAGCTGCTCGTAGATCGGCTGAAAATGCAGCCAGCCGATGTATTCGCTGCCGACATTCTCGCGGCTGTAGCGCGAGCTATGCTCCGGCACCATGACGGGCTTGATGCCGGTCGCTTCGACGAGCAACTGCTGCTGGCAGCATCGCTCCAACGCGATGAACCAGAACGCCGCCGCTTCGATGCTGTGACGGCTCGCGGTCAGGAGACCGTGATTCTGGTGGATAGCAGCCTTGACGTTCTTGAAGTAATCGGCAACGGACAGGCCCGCCTTCTCTTCGACCGCGACTGCGCCAGCTTCGTCCTTGATGACGACGTGGTCCTCGAAGAATGCGGCGGCGTCCTGCGTGATCGGATCGAGCGGGCGGCCGAGCGCTGCGAACGCGGTGCCGTAGACGGTATGCGCGTGGCACATCGCGACGATATCCGGATTGGCTTCATGCACCGCGGCGTGCAGCACGAAGCCCGCGCGATTCAACGCATATTCGCCTTCGACCACCTTGCCCGCGTGATTGGCGAGAATCAGATTGGAAATCTTGACCTGCGAGAAATGCACGGCCATCGGGTTGGTCCAGTACAACTCGGGAAACTCGGGGTCGCGCACGGTCAGATGGCCGGCGAAACCATAGTCGAAGTTATGCGTCGCAAACGCGCGGCACGCTGCGACCAGACGCTCCTTGCGATGCTGACGCTCTTCCGCGAACGAATTGAAATCGGGCAGTTCGGGGAATTTCAGTCCCGCCTGTTTTGGCCGATAGATCGAATTGTTAGACGGATGGGAGATGGTGCGGCGCAGTTCAGTTTGCTTTGCGCCGGTCTGCTGTTCTTCGACGGTAACGGTCATGGTTGTTTCCGGATCGGGGCTGTTGGCACGCCCGCTAAGATAAGGAAACCAGCCTCGACCATCTACGGGCGCCGGACAATAAGATTTATCACGGGCTCATATAAATGCGGGATTACACCGCCTGCCAGGGTGGCGTTCTAAAGGCATCGACGAAATAGTCGATGAAGGCGCGGATGCGCGGCACCACCTGCCGCTCGGGTAGGTAGACGATATGAATCGCGGTATCGTCCTTCGCTTCGTACTCGCTTAGAAGCCGCACGAGTTCGCCCCGGCGGATGGCCGGCAACGCGAGATGCTCGGCAAGCCGCATGATGCCCACGCCTGCCACGCACAATTGGAATAGCGTGGTGCCGTCCGTGCTGCGGAAACCGCCGCGCACCGCCACGCGTTCGAGCTTGCCGTTGATGATGAACGGCCACTGATTGAGATGCTCGCGTGGCGATTCCCACGTCAGACATGCGTGCTTGGTGAGGCCCTGCGGCGTCACGGGCTGGCCGTGCGCGGCGAGATAGGCGGGCGAGGCTACCACGATGCGTTGCAGGTCGCACAACTTCCGGCTGCGCAGCGAGGAATCCTGTAATCGGCCCATGCGCACGGCAATATCGAAATTGTCTTCGATCAGATTGACGTTGGAATCCGACAACGAGAAGTGCACGCACACCTTCGGATAAGCCGCGAGAAAGCCGGGCAACTGAGGCACCAGTTGATCCATGCCGAAAGCATGCGGCGCGCTCACTCGCAAATTGCCAGTAGGTTCGCTCGATCGAACTTGCGCTTCCGCTTCTTCGAGGCTCTCGAGAATCTCGCTGCACGATCGAAGGAATCGTTCGCCCTCGTTCGTGAGACGCATCGTGCGTGTCGAACGATGAAGCAACTGCACGCCGAGCCGTCGTTCCAGATTGCTAATGCTTTGACTGACGAAAGGCTGGCTGACGTTGAGGACGTTCGCGGCCGCGGTGAAACCGCCCGTTTCCACGACGGTTTTGAATACTCGCATCTCCAGAAGCCTTTCATCCTTCATGAGGGCTGGTCCATGGCGGTGCGGGTTTTGTCGTGGATGTTGAACATGGGTCTGGTGTGGGCGACTTGGACCGGGCATGCGGCCAGACGCTACCGTGACGGACGGTAACACGAGTATTTGCCGGGGTCGTGAGTATCGGATTGCGGCAATGCGGTGATCTTTTCCACATTGAAGGCTGTTTGCCAGGACCGGACGTGCGATTAGCGCCGCGGTGTTCCAGTAGTCTAGCGGGCTACCGTGCGTCAATAAAAAACGTGGACGCACCATTAACACTCAAAACTGCGATGTGAGTTCCGACAAGATCATCTAAAAGCGGCGAGAGGAGCTAAGGGCCGCTCGGCTGCGGATAGAAGAAGCGTGAGCGTCGTGCACGTGCTCAAAGGCGGCGTCGTGAAAGGATGAATTGCTCCAGCTCGCTGCAGGCGTGGTCGATGTGCCGCTTCAACAGCACAGCGGCGCCTCGGAAGTCGCCGGTCTTGCACAGACGGACCAGCTCGCTGTGTTCTTCTTCCGCACGGCGGCAGCTTTCCGCGCTGAGCGAAAGTTGCAAGCGGGTGTAACGGTCAGTCTGCTGGAGAAGGCTGGTTACGATAGCCAGGGTGCGAGGCTGTTCCGCTCGGGACATCAGCAAGTCGTGCAGCCGCGTATTGAGTTCACCCCATCGCGAAAGGTGCTGTGCATGCAATTCTTGTTTGTATTCGGCCAGAATGGCATCGAGTTCAGCGAAGTCCGCTTGGGTGAGCTTGGGCGCGGACTTCTTCAGAAGGAGGGGTTCGAGCAATCCGCGGAGCATGAAGAGTTCGCTGATTTCAGCGACAGAAAGCTCAGAGACGACGGCGCCCTTATGAGGAACGATGCGGACGAGCCCTTCGCCTTCCAGTTGAACGAGTGCTTCCCGGACCGGAATCCGGCTGACGCCGAATTCTGCGGCTAACGCGTCCTGCCGAAGTTGATAGCCCTCCGGCAACTCACCGGAGATGATCTTTCGGCGAAGCGCGTCGGCTGCCTGTTCTGCGACGGTAATGGCTTGAAGCCGGGAGCTGGGCGCTGAGATACTCATGGCAAGAAACTTCCGGCGTCGGTGGACGTTATGCGTATAAAGTATATCACCGAGACTTACTATATCGAGTGAGTTTGCTCCACGGTATCGTCACCGGGTTCGGCTGGGCTTGCAGATTATTTGCCATGAGGGCGTAGTCGCAACTAAGCGCCGCAGCGTTCATCGCGGGGGCGCGACAAAAGACGGCTGTTTCGCCGGTGTGAAACTGATCGGTATGCGGATCTGAGTCCGCGATGGACACGAGTGTTCCGACCGCACGGATGCTCTGGCACGACGAGGCATTCATTTGTCAGGCGTGCCGGATCGCACTCTTGCCAGCAGACGCAGCCGATAGGCGGACCACACCGAAATCGAATTCGCGGCTGGTTAGACACACATAACGAGTCCGCCTTGCTGCTGACACCGTTGCGAGAATGTGAAGTTCGGCTCACTTGCGGCGGACACCGCGCCACGCTTCAATATCGCGAACTCGGTGGCGACACAATACTGAGTAGCCGCCCCTAAGGCTGTCGACTTAGCAGCTCGTAAGCGGCCGTCACTTAAGCCTGGTTTTCTTTCGACCAGGCCGCGTACCATGTGCGGAACAGCTTGTACTGTTCTTCCGCATAACGGCGCTGCGAGTCGCTCAACACATCGGTCTCGTTGAAATGCAGCGTGTACTCCTTGTCGCCGTTGAGCACCATCAGATATTTGTAGTACAGGACGAGGTCGGTGCCTTCGTCGAACGATGAAAGGACGCCGAGAGCCGATTCCAGTTCCCTTGCCTGCCGACGAGCGGTCACATCGCCCTTGCGCGCCTTATTGCAGAGCGCCACGAGATGCAGGACTTCTTTCGGCAGCGCATTGCCGATGCCGGTGATCGCGCCCGTCGCACCGCAATTGACAAAGCCGTGGAACACATGGGTGTCCACGCCAGCCATCAGCGTGACGTTTTCATCCTGCGACGTGATGTGCTCAGCCGCATAGCGCATATCTGCAGCGCCGCCGAATTCCTTGAATCCGACGAGGTTCGGGTACTGGCGACGCAGTTCGAAGAACAGGTCGGCACGGGTCGCGAAGCCGTAATACGGACTGTTGTAGATAACGGCCGGCAGCTTGGGAGCGGCTTCGAGAATAGCCGCGAAATGGGCCTTTTGAGCCGCAGGCGAGGAGCCGCGCGACAGCACGCGCGGGATCACCATCAAGCCCTGTGCGCCTACCTTGGCAGCATGCGCGGCATGTGACACAGCTTCCTTCGAGTTGACAGCACCTGTGCCGACGATGGTCGGGATGCCAGCCGCAACCAGGCGAGCCACACCTTCCTGACGCTGAGCTTCGGACAGCAGAGGCCAGTCTCCCATCGAGCCGCAGTAGACCACCGCGCTCATGCCCGCTTCGACCAGTTCCTTACCTTTGCGCACGAGTGCGTCGAAGTCAGGGGTGCGGTCGGCCGTGCATGGCGTCATGAGGGCCGGAATGGTACCGGTGAAGATGTTGTCGCTCATTACGATTCCTTCAGGAAGTTTGCCGGATAGTCGGAATTCCCTGCATGCTGACCGCAGAGGCGTTTGAGGAAGGCACAGCCCTTCCGCTCGACCGCCTTCGCGAAATACTAGCCGGAATGAATATTTTATACAATCCCCATCGAATGAGCGTTCTCTCCCGATTGGTCAGACGCTTGAAGTGCCACCCTCAACATGCTTCGCCGCCGGCCGCGCTCCGCCACTTGGTGAACGCGGGTGCCTTGAACATGGAATGGGTTTATGCGGCCGTTCATTGATTTCGCTCGACTTTGAGTCCGGACGACCTGAAAGTGCTCGAAGGAGGTAGCCAGTGATCCGCCGCGTCCTCCTTGATGAACATTACTTAGCTAAACGAATAAATCGGCTGACCCAGCGCCTTCGCATCGATCTCGATGCCAAGACCATGCGCCGACGGAGCCGAGCCGAAGCCGTCTCTGCTGCGCGGTTGGTAACCAGCGACGTGCTCGTTGGTCCAGTCGTTCATGAACGACACGCTCAGCAATGCCCGCTCCTTCGTGGACGCAGCCAAATGCGCCGAGGCAGCAGACACGACGTCGCCGCCCCACGTATCTTCGATGGTCATCTGAAGTCCAAGCTCTTGTCCCAGGTCACGCATCAACTTGGCCTTCGTGAGACCACCGACTTTCGAGACCTTGAGATTGAACGCTCCAGCGCCGCCTTCGCGCACTGCCCGAATGAGTGTGGCCGGGTCGTTCACGACTTCGTCGTAGACCATCGGAAGCGTCGTGTGCTTGCGCACCTCGATGCATTCTTCCATCGTCGGGCAGGGCTGCTCGAAGTAGAAGCGCGGAAGATTCTCCATCGCCCGTGCGGCGATGATTGCGTCGTTGACGCGCCAGCCGCAGTTTGCGTCACCAATGATCAGATCTTCTGGGCCGGTTGCATCGATGATGTGCTTCGCACGGATGCCATCGAGCGTCGGATCTCCTCCGATCTTGAGCTGGAACCGGTGAATGCCTTCTTCGCGTCGCGCGAGCACGGAGTTCACCATCTCTTCGGGCGAGCCGAGCGGCACAGCGAAATAAAGAGGGAAGCGCTCCTGCCGTACGCCGCCGAGCATGTCAGCGACGCTCGCACCCCAAGCCTTTCCGGTCAGATCCCAGCAAGCCACGTCAATGGGGCTTTTGGCGTATGAATGGCCCATGAGTACGGCGTCCATGGTGTCGTACACCTTCGAGATATTCGTCGGATCGAGGCCAATGAGCGCGGGGGCCAGCAGTTCGAGCGCGGCTCTCGCGCCCGACGCGTGTTGCGGCAAGTATGCAGAGCCGAGCGGGCAGACTTCTCCCCATCCTTCGTGACCGGAGTCACTGATTACACGGACCATTGTCGAGGGAAGGGAAGTGATGTCTCGACCGCCGGACATCGTGTACGTTCCGTGGATGTACGTCAGGTCGAAGTTGAACACATCAATCTTTGCGATTTTCATTTGTCTTGCCTGGTTGCGGTTGAATGCATCAGCCTACCGATGCAAGGAACGATACGGTCTCCGCTCGCTGCGGATTGCCGATGAACTGGTCCGGCGAGCCGATTTCATGGATTAGCTCGTCTTTGAACAACGCGACCCGGTCGGAGACATCGCGAGGGAAGCGGAATTCACGAGTGACGCAAATCATCGTCATTCATGCCCTCGACAGCATGCGGGGCGTGTCGAGCAACTCGCAGACGAGCATGGATTGGAGTGCGGAGGTCACCTCGTCAAGCAGAAATGTACTCCGTAGACATGGTAAGGGCGTAGTAAATTGCCATGCGGCGTTGCTGGCCGCCCGAACCCTTTGACGGAGAAAACGTCGAGCTTGGCTCCCAGGCCAACGTGACATAGCGCTACGACGCGAGTCCCGTCTTTGCTCTTGCGCGGCACCTCTCTCGTAGCCAGAGATGAGGAAGCGCATCCCATTACTGGAAGACGATGCCGATATTGCCCCTGAGCACCGATTTGAATAACTTGGCCAACACGATCTGTAAGAGCAGGGGGAGGGAGGGCGGCACATCCAGAATTGCCCCGATGATTGCATTAACGCTTGCCGGTACGATCGTTCGCAGCAGGCCGAGAAAAACGGGCATCGGCTGAACGAAATCAAGGCGCTTGCGCTCGTCATCTGGGGACGCGACGACCGCTTCATGCCGATGAATGTCGGCTGGCGTTTCGTCTGGGGCGTGGCGGATGCCAACTTGCTCATGTTGGGCCGCTGCGGACATTGAGCGCAGTGTGAGCATGCCCAGCGATTTAATCAGACCGTGCTGCCGTTTCTGACGTTGCAGTGAATCAATATGATTCGGATGCCTTATGGATTTCGTGATGCAACCTGCTGCAATTTGTCGCATCAAGGATCTCCATCGCCGGGATGCGCCAGCGCAGTGCGCCACAAGCGCGTCGCTTGGGCCGGCCTGAGTAACTCAACGCGTCGAAGCCGCGCCCGCGACGATCAACGCGACTGCAATTTGAACCGTTCGCCGCGAATACCAGCGCGGTCTACCGCAGCAATGCGGTTGCGTCCCTGGTCCTTCGCCTGATAGAGCTGCGCGTCGGTCAAATTGATGAACGCAGTGATGTCGATGCCTTCGTTCGGTGCAACGGTGCCCACGCCGAAACTGGCCGTGACGAGCTGACCGTGCGGCGAGCGCAAATGTGCGATGGCTTCGTCCGCGATCAGCATGCGGCAACGTTCGGCGACGCGCACGGCGGCATCGGCGTCGGTTTCGGGAAGCACGAGCACGAACTCCTCGCCGCCAAAGCGGCTCAGGAACGCGTTGGGCCCGGCAGCGTCGCCGAGCACGCGTGCGATGCGTTTCAGGCACTCGTCGCCTTGCAGGTGACCGTAATAGTCGTTGTAAGACTTGAAGAAATCGATGTCGACCATCACGAGCGAAAGCGGCTTTCCCGATGCTGCGGCGCTCGCCCATTCACGCGTCATCACGGTGTCGAACATGCGACGGTTGCCGACGCCCGTCAGGCTGTCGGACAACGACAGGCGTTCCAGTTCGCGCCGCATTTCGGCAAGCCGTTCCTCGGTGCGCTTGCGCTCGCTGATGTCGAACATGAAACCGATCAGCGCGTCGATCTCGCCATTGTCCTTGCGCACGACGTGGACGACGTCGCGAATCCATACATAGCCGCCGTCGGCGGTCAGTGCGCGATAGTCCGCTTCGTGATCGGCGCCCGCCTGCGATTGCGCGACGCAAAAACTCACCACGGCCTCGCGGTCGTCCGGATGCATGCGTGCGGCCCAGTCCTCGACCGTTTTCCAGGTGGACGGCGCATAGCCGAGCAGTGCTTCGATCTGCGGGCCGATGTAAGCGAACTGCATCGTCGCCCAGTCGATCTTCCACGGGATCGCCCGGGTGGATTCGAGCAGCGTGCGATACACGGCGTGATCGTCCTCGCCGAATGAGTGCCCGGGTGGTGCAAGGCTCTCCTCGTGGCGCAGAAAGGCGGCCCGAAGCGGACTGCCGGCCGAGGTCTTGTCTTCGTGACTCATCGTGATCGTCCAAATAACGCGTGAGTGCGTTAACGGCCGATTGCGGCGGTGTCTTGAACGCAGGGCAGAAAATCGGTCGAAGCAGGCTGACACTGCGTCGCCTTGACCACAAAGCAGATGAACTCTTGCCAAGCGCCGCTTTCGACGGCGGCGGGTCGATAGCGACGCTGATGACTCTGCGCATAGAGCACGCTCGGCCAAGAAACGCCATATGCCAATAGCCTGCATAAACGCGAGAGTGGGCTACACAGCCAACTACGGTTGCTCGATTCAAACGTTGGTCTACGTGTCGGAGATACTCATGCCACTTCTTCCGGGATTCAATCGTCGACGCCACCGAAACCTAAAGACTTGCACAGACCTGCCGATAAACCGAGGAGCAGCACTCTCTGCACGAGTCTCTGTCTCATCTTCCCGGGCGAAAAGTGGATACATCACAAAACGCGGCCATCAGCAGCTATTCGAACAGTCGCTCGCGGAGCTGACGTCGTATGCGATAGCCTGGTCGCTGATCGGCGTGATTGCGCTCGCCGATATCTACTGGCTGTCCAAAACAGGCTTCCGTGTCGTATTCGGCGCTTCGTCACGTACGTTCGTCGCGATCATGGCGATCGTGCTCGTTGCATGCTGGACGGACTATCGAGCCAAAGCCATTTGCAACGGCAATGCGGCGTGGAGGGCGCGCCTGCTGGATCTCGCGTTCACTGGTCGATGGATGGTCGCTCTGCTGACCTTCTGCTCGGCGACCAGCATCCTGAGCCATCTTTCGGTGGCCGTCGCGGCGCCTTTGATCGACGACCAATTGGTCAAAATCGATCAGGCAGTCGGATTCGACTGGCTCGCCTATTATCAGTGGGTACGACATCATCCCGTGTTGGTCTTCGTGCTCAATGCGGCGTATGCGAGTGGACTGGTTCAGATGATCGCCGTCCCGATGATTCTCGGATTATTGGGGCGCAGGACCGAACTCGTCCATCATATGGCGCGATTGATGATCGCGACGTTGATCTGCCTCGCAATCGCGACGCCATTCCCGGCTGCGAGCGCCTTTCTTCACTTTCACGTCCCGGATCCGGGCACCTCTGAGACGGTCTCGACGTTCTTTCCTATCCGGGAAGGCCTTCTTCGCACAATCGATTTGACCCATTCGCAAGGTCTGGTGTCGTTGCCATCGATGCATACAACGACAGCCATTCTGTTCGCCTATGCACTGCGGCGTGTGCATTTCCTTGCTCGCGCTGCGATCGCGCTCAATAGCTTGATGGTGATCTCCACCCCGACGAACGGCGGCCACTATCTTTGCGACGTAGCGGCGGGAATCATGCTGGCAGTGCTGGTGATAGTGTTGATCAACGACAGGCGCTTTCGCGGTGCTCTCGGCGATAAGCGCGCCGTTATCTCGTAGGAATTGCGTTCGGATACTGATCGACGCCGACCGATAGTCATCGAATCGAGCGTCAGGATATTGTCTCTGCGTCCTCCATTGCTGCATGGCGGTGGCGGGCAGCGCCATTGTCGAAACATCATCGACGCCCTGTCTCCTCAATAACGCTCAAGCTACGCCGCAAGCCACGGCGACCATCAACCGATAAAGCCGGCGACCGCCAGACGTCGCCATTTCGCACGGCGCAGCCCTCGATCTATGCAGAACCCAGCGAGCTTCGAACGCCCGTAACGGCCGCGCATCGGCGACTGGTCGGGCTCGAAAATTCCACACGTTACGCCTCCGATAACCCGACAACTCATTGCGCGCCGCACCATCCACGACCCTCGCAAGCAATCTCGTAAACCCGGTTGCATCCGGTTTTTGATGAGCCTATATTGCTATTCACCATCAACTATTGCGATGCGATAACCATGGATGAAGACGTTCTGTTCTCGAGTCACGGCCGCGTGGCGGTCATCACGCTAAATCGCCCGGAGCGCCTCAATGCCTGGACGACGCCGATGCGCAACAAGATCATCGACGCGCTCGATCGCTACAACGACGACGATGAAGTCGCCGCGATCATCATGACGGGCGCGGGCAATCGCGCGTTCTCGGCAGGACAGGACCTGTCCGAAGCGCACGATTTCGACGGCGAGCGCGCGGTGGAATGGGTCAAGGAATGGCAGCGCTATTACGCCGCGCTGCGTGGCCTGAAGAAACCGCTGGTCATGGCGCTCAACGGCACGGCCGCAGGCTCGGCGTTCCAGGTCGCGCTGCTCGGCGATATCCGCGTCGGTCATCCGGGCGTGCGCATGGGCCAGCCGGAAATCAATGCGGGCATCGCCAGCACGACAGGTCCCTGGATCATGAATTCGATGCTCGGCATGTCGCGCACGATCGAACTCACGCTTACCGGACGCCTGATGGACGCGGAGGAATGCCATCGCATCGGTCTGATGCATCACCTCGTGCCGGAGGAGAAGGTGTTCGAGAAGGCGCTCGAGATCGCCACCGAGCTCGCCGACAAGCCGCCGGTCGCGATGCGGCTCGACAAGCAGCGTTTCCGCGAAATGACGGAGCCCGGTTTCGTCGACTGCATAGAAGCGGGCATGCGCATTCAGCGTGAAGCGTACGACTCGGGCGAGCCGGCACGCATGATGGAAGCGTTCTTCAAAAAGCGCGCCAAGTGAGTCGGGCGGAAGCCGAGCCGGTCCTCTTAATCGCAGTGCGGGAGACGTGAACATGACGCAAGACTTCAACCCGACGCGCCGCCGCATCCTGCACGGTGCGGGCGCGCTCGCCGTAGCCAGCGCAATGCCGATCGTCGCGCGTGCGCAAAGCAAGCAGATCGTGGTGTCGGACCCGGGCGGCCCGTACACGACGGCTTATCGCGAGGCGTTCTACGATCCGTTCGAGAAAGCCACCGGCATCAAGGTGGTGAGCGTCGCGCGCGAGTCGCAGCCCGTCGCGCAGTTCGCGGCGATGGTGCAAACCAAAAACTATGTCTGGGACGTCACCACGCTCACGCTGTCCGCCGACATCCCGTATCTCGAGTCGAAGGGTTTGCTCGAACCGATCGGCCTGAAGCCGAGCGAGTTCCCGGACGTCATGCCGGAAGCGATCACTCCGAACTGGCTCGGCGTCGACGTGTATTCGACGGTGCTGGCCTATCGTGCGGACAAGTTCAAGGACAACGGCCCTAAATCGTGGGCGGACTTCTGGGACGTGAAGAAGTTTCCCGGCCGCCGCAGCTTGCGCCGCAGTCCGCTCGACACGCTGGAGCAGGCGCTGCTCGCCGATGGCGTGCCGCTCGACAAGCTTTATCCGCTCGACGTGGACCGCGCTTTCAAGAGCCTCGACAAGATCAAGCCGCACATCAGCATCTGGTGGACCTCCGGCGCGCAGGCGATGCAGGCGATCCAGAGCGGCGACGTCGACCTGATATCGACCTGGAACGGCCGCGCTCAGGCTGCGAAGGATGCGGGCGCGCCCGTGACGATCGTGTGGAACCAGGGCCTGTATTCCATCGAAGGATGGGGCATTCCAAAGGGCACGCCGCGCGCGGAGGCCGCCAAGCAGTTCGTGCGGTTCTGCGCCGATGCGAAACGTCAGGCGTTGCTCACACGCACGCTCGCCTACGGCCCGACCAACAAGCGCGCGTTCGACACCATCAGCAAGGAGCGCGCGCCGCTCTTGCCGACCGCGCCGGACAACATCAAGGAGATGAAGCTGCCGAGTCCGCAATGGTGGGAAGCGAATCGTCAGACGGTGACCGAACGATTCAACTCGTGGATCATTTCCTGAGGGGCGGCTCATGAGCTCGAAACTCGAGGCGATCGGCATCGCCAAGCGCTATGGCGACACGACGGCACTGGAACCGACGGACCTCACCGTGCAGGCGGGCGAGTTCCTGACGCTGCTCGGTCCCTCCGGTTCGGGCAAGACCACGCTGCTGCAGATGATCTCCGGCCTCGTCGCACCGAGCGCGGGACGCATCGAAATCGATGGCCGCGACGTGACGCACATGGAGCCGGGCAAGCGCGGCATCGGCATGGTGTTTCAGAGCTATGCGCTGTTTCCGCACATGAGCGTGTGGGACAACGTCGCGTATGGGTTGCGCATGCGCCGCAAGTCACGCGAGGAAGTGCGCACGGCCGTCGAGGAATCGCTCGGGATGGTGCGCATGACGGAATTCGCCAGGCGCTTTCCGAAGGAGCTGTCCGGCGGACAGCAGCAACGGATCGCGCTGGCGCGCTGCTTCGCCTATCGCCCGTCGGTGATTCTGCTCGACGAGCCGCTCGGCGCACTCGACAAAAAACTGCGCGAGCACATGCAGGCCGAGATTCGCCGCCTGCACAAGGAACTCGGCGCGACCTTCGTCTACGTGACGCACGACCAGGACGAAGCGCTCACGCTCTCCGACCGCATCTGCCTGATGAACCAGGCGCGCGTCGAACAGGTGGGCACGCCCGCCGATCTCTACGACCGTCCCGCCTCGCGTTTCGCGGCGGGTTTCATCGGTCACTCGAATCTGCTGGAAGGCGCGCTCGACGAGGCGCGCGGCGTGAGCGGCGAGCCGATCCTGCTCGCGGCGGGCGGCCGCATTCCGTTGCCGCTCGGCGCGTCGATCAAGCCCGCCGCGCGCCATACGCTGCTGGTGCGTCCCGAGGCGCCGCGTCTGGTCGAACCGCAAAGCGGTTTCGTCGATGGCACGATCTCCGAGGTCGTGTTCTTCGGCAGCGACACGCGCGTGCAACTCGCGATGAGCGACGGCAGCGCGCTCACCGTGCGTTGCGAACGCAGCGTGAGCCCGCGTATCGGCGATCGGGTGGGTCTCGTGTGGGATCCGTATCGTACGACGCTGCTGCACGCCTGAGGACACGCCATGACCATTGCACTGCATGCGCACCGCGAGAGCGACGCGTCGCGGCGCGGCCGCTCGGTGTGGATCGCGCGCACGCTGCGCATCCTGCCGATCGTGCCGACGCTCGTCTTCCTGCTCGTGTTTTTCATCGTGCCGGTGGGCGAGATTCTGCAAGGCGGGCTCGTCAGCGCGGAAGGGCACATCGGTCTGGCGCAGTTCGAGCGCATCGCGCGCACGCCGGTCTATGCGAAGGTGCTGGGCATCACCTTCGGCATCTCGTTCATGACGGCCGCGCTGTCGATCCTGCTCGGCTATCCGGTCGCCTACATGTTGAGCCGTCTGTCGGAGCGCGTGCGCGAACGCTGGCTGCTGTGGATCATGCTGCCGTTCTGGACCAGCTACCTCGTCAAGACCTATGCGTGGATGCTGCTGCTGTCCAAGACCGGCGTGCTCTCGACAATCGCGCTATCGCTTGGCCTCGTGCACGAGACGAACGGCACGATTCCATCGCTGACGGGCGTGCTCATCGGCATGGTGCATTCGATGCTGCCGCTCGCCGTGATGACCATGCTTCCGGTGATGCGCGGCATCGACGAGCGCTTCGCGCAGGCCGCCGAAACGCTCGGCGCGGATCGCAGCACGAGCTTCTTCACGGTGTTTCTGCCGCTGTCGTCGCCGGGCGTGGCGGCGGCTGGCTTGCTGGTGTTCATCTCGAGCCTCGGCTTCTTCATCGTGCCGGCGCTGCTCGGATCGCCGAAAGAAACCATGGTCGCGCAGCTCGTTATTTCGTCGGTCCTCGAACTGTTCGACATGAGATTCGCCGGCGCGCTCTCGACCGTGCTGCTGGTCTGTTCCATCGTCATCTTCTTCGTCTATGACCGCATGGTGGGGCTCACGTCGCTGACGGGCGAAGTCACCGAGCGTTCGCGCGGCTCGCGCGCCGCCGGATTCAGGCTTGCCGTGCTCATCGCGGCAGGGCGCCTCTTCGCGCCGTTCATGATGCGTCGCAAGGTACACGTCGATACGACCGCCCGCGCCGCGAGCCCGCTCGGGCTTTACACGTGCGTCATCATGGCGATGCTGGTGTTGCCGGTGCTGTCGGTCATTCGCTATGCGTTCACGAAGACCGATTACATCGCCTTTCCGCCGAAGCTCTTCAGCGCCCGATGGTTCGGCGCCTTTCTCGAGTCGCCCGTGTGGCACAGCGCGGTCGTGCGTTCGTTCGAGGTGGGTCTCGGCACCGCGTTGCTGTCGCTTCTGCTCGGCTTCGGCGCGACGCTCGCAATGACGCGCATGTCGCGCCGCGTCAGCAAGCCGGTGTTCGCGCTGCTGGTTGCGCCGTTGATCGTGCCGCGCATCGTCGTGGCGGTCGGGCTTCTCTATCTGTTCGGACGGTTCGGGCTGACGGGCACCAACCTCGGCCTTGTGATCGGTCATACGGTGCTCGCGATTCCCTATGTGGTCGTCACGCTTGCGGCGGGTTTCCAGCGGTTCGACTGGCGGCTCGACGATGCCGCCCGCGTGATGGGCGCATCGCCCTTGCGGCGCATCACGTCGATCGTGCTGCCGCTCCTGATGGCGAGCGTCACCGCTGCATTCCTGTTCGCGTTCCTCGTCTCGTTCGACGATCTCACCATCGCCATCTTCGTGAGCGGCGGCATCAATTCGACGCTGCCCAAGCAGATGTGGGACGACATCCAGCTCGCGGTCACGCCGACGCTCGCGGCGGTGTCGACCACGCTCGTCGTCCTGATCGCGCTGGTGGTCGCCGTTTCCTCCTGGCTCAAGCGCCGCGCGCGCTGACTTGCTTCAGACATGCATCGATACTCCGAATACTTCGCCCATCGCCATGCCGACGACGAACTCGATTGCGCGCCGCTGCTGGCCGCAGGCTTGCGCGCCGCGCCCGGGCGCACCGTCGTTCACTTCGACGAACACGCGATCACCTGCGAGGAAGCGTCGCGGCATATCGCGCAATTGCAGCGCTGGTTCGCCGATGCCGGTCTCGTTGCGAGCGACCGCGTCGCGGTCATGCTCGGCAACAGCGTCGAGCATATCCACCTGATCTACGCGCTCGTGCTGAGCGGCCTGGTCTGGGTGCCGGTCAACACGAAACTGCGCGCCGCGGGCCTCGAATATCTGCTGCAACACGCGGAGCCGAAGCTGCTCGTCATCGACGATGAATTCGATGACGTGACCGCCGGTATCGATTGCGGCGAGGCGCGCCGCATGCGGCTGCCTGCGTTCGATGCGAGCGATACGAACGATGCCTTCGCGACGCCCGCCATCGCCGTGGACGATCCGCTGTGCATCATCTATACGTCGGGCACGACGGGCGCACCGAAAGGCGTGGTGTTCACGCATCGCATGATGCGCATTGCAAGCGAGGCCGCGTTGCGCGTCGCCGATGTGCGCGCGGGCGACCGGCTGTTCCTGTGGGAGCCGCTGTGTCATATCGGCGGCGCGCAAATGCTGCTGCTGCCGTTCCTCGAAGCGGTCACGCTGCATGCGGTGCCGCGCTTTTCGGCTTCGCGCTTCTGGCCGCAAGTCGAGCGCGCGGGCGCGACGCAACTGCATTATCTTGGCGGCGTGCTCGACATCCTCATGCAGTTGCCCGAATCCGCGCAGCCCGAGGCGCATACCTTGCGCGTCGCATGGGGCGCGGGTGTCAGCGCCGCAGCGTGGGAAGCGGTGCAGGCGCGCCTGAAAGTGCGCCTGCGCGAGTGCTACGGCATGACCGAATGCTCCAGCTTCGCGACCATGAACGTGTCGGGCAAGCCAGGTTCGATCGGCCGCGCGCTGCCGTGGATCGAAGTCGAATTGCTCGATGAGAACGGCCTTCCGGCGAAAGCGGGCGAAGCCGGTGAGATCGTGCTGTCGAGCAAGGTGGAAGGCACGTTCCTGCCCGCCTATCTGAAGAACCCCGATGCGACGCGGGCCGCCTTGCGCAACGGCAAGCTGCACACCGGCGACCGCGCGCGTCGCGACGCCGATGGCGACCTCTTCTTCATCGGCCGGCAGACGGACAGCATGCGCGTGCGCGGCGAGAATGTATCTGCGTGGGAAATCGAGCGCGTCTTCGCGGCACATCCGGCTGTGCGCGCGAGCGCGGCGATCGGCGTGGCGTCGAGCATCGGCGAGCAGGACATCTTGCTCAACGTGCAGTTCAACGATGCACCGGTCGAATGGGAAAGCCTGCACGCGTGGGCGCGCGAGCGGCTCGCGAGTTTCCAGTTGCCTCGTTATTACCGCGCGGTGCCGGGCTTCGAACTGACGGCGAGCGAACGCATCCGCAAGCATCTTTTGCCGCGCAACGTCGAGGACGCATGGGACCGGCTCGCGGCCTTGCGCTCATGACTATCGCATTTAAATGGCCGGTTGGCGCTATGTGATAATTCTCCATCCGCACCGAACGACATGACAGCAATGAGCGACGAGTTCAAGAACACAGCCACGCGCAGGCGCCGAGTGCCCGCAAGACAAGCGGGCGGTGATTCGGCGGACCCGAGCGCATCTTCACTGTACGTGCAGTCCGTGGAAAAGGCGATGAAGGTGTTGACCGCCTTCGACGGCACCAAGCGGCAACTGTCGCTGTCGGAGATCGCGTCGCTGACGGGCTTCGACATGAGCGCGACGCAGCGCTTCACCTATACGCTCAGCGCGCTCGGCTATCTCTTGAAGGATGCGGACAGCCGCAAGTACGAACTGTCGCCGCGCCTTCTGGACTTCACGTACCACTATCTGACGTCCAACGACCTCGTCAGCCGGGCGACACCGTATCTTCAGCAACTCGGCTCGGAGACAGAAGAGGCGACCAATCTCACGGTACTGGACGACACGGACATCGTCTTCGTGCTCCGTATCGTGAGCCGCAACGTTTTCAATGCGCATGTCATCACCGGCTCGCGTTTGCCGGCGTATTGCACCGCGCCCGGTCTTGCCATTCTCGCGACGTTCCACGACGGCGACATCGACGACATTCTCTCGCGCTCGAATCTCGTGCCTTACACGGCATCGACGGTTTATCAGCCGCGCAAGATCAAGGAGCGCATCGCGCAGATACGCAAGCAGGGTTACGCGCATACGGAGGATGAATACTTCGTCAGCGACATCTCGACGGCTGCTGCGATCACCAATGCGCGCGGGCGCGGCATCGGCGCGGTGAACATCGCGGTGGCGCGCTCTCGATGGAAGGCGGATCGCGATGAACGTCGCGTCGCCGATCTGGTCATCTCGACGGCATCGGCCATTTCGACGCGCAGACGCGTGGAATAGGCAAGGCGGCTCGGACTTGCGACGGTCGCGCTAGCGGGCTCCGTCGCCTGTCTGCCGTTCGCGGCAAGGAGCGGTCTGTTGCTGCTCGTCGACCTTGAAATCCGCCATATCCTCGTGCACGAGTTCGAGAAAAGCCTCGACCACGGGATTGGCCTGCGGCGTCTGCGGATAGAGCGTGAAGCCGCGAAACCATATCTCCGGCGCGAACTGCCGGAACACGATGCGGGCCGGATCGGCATCCACGGTCGCGAGCGGATTGACGATGCCCACGCCCGTGCCCCGCGTGACGAGCGCGGTGCGGGTATCGTCCGCATAGGAAGGCAGGATTAGCCGCTCACCGCGCAAGTCGGCCGCCCCAATCCGCTCGCGCGCCGCAAGCGCATGCCGCGCCGGCAACGCGCATAGCCCCGCGAGCGTGTAAAGCTCGACGCTCGTCACGCCGAACGCATCGGGCGTGATGGTCGCGAAACCCACGTCGCAATGTCCGGACGACACCCAGCGCTGGATCGTGCTCTCGCTGCGCATTTCGAGCGACACGGCGACGCGCGGGTGTGCGTCCACGAAGCGCCCGATCACGGCAGGCAGAAAGGATGCTTGCCTTCTGCGCTCGGCGTTCGCGCCCTGCGAACCAACAAGTAGCACGAACATTCTGAAACGACGCATTGGGCCGGAATTGAGCTTGGTCATCCTCAAGATTGAAGTATCTCTTGGAAGTCACGCATGGCCGCCTAAAATTCAGCGTGCCCCTCAATGAGATTCAAGCG
The DNA here is from genome assembly GCF_022879615.1 of Caballeronia grimmiae. Classification (NCBI taxonomy): domain Bacteria; kingdom Pseudomonadati; phylum Pseudomonadota; class Betaproteobacteria; order Burkholderiales; family Burkholderiaceae; genus Caballeronia; species Caballeronia grimmiae. The sequence goes on along the minus strand of NZ_CP084273.1, from coordinate 775,314 downwards.
AACCTGGAGCTAAGCGATGAAGACGATCAATGTGCTCAGACTTGCCGCGATCGCCCTGGCGACCGTGTTTTCAGTCAACGTTTGGTCGCAAACGGCCGGCACCACCGCCGCCTCCGCAGGCGCGCCGTCGGCGAGTGCGGGAATGTCGAAGAAGCAGATTCGTACAGCCAACAGGGCGCTGAGCCGGAAAGTGTCCCAGGCGCTTCAAAAAGGCGGCGTTCAGACGAACGGTATCAGCGTAAACGCGAAAAACGGCGTAATCACGCTCAGCGGGCACGCTGCCGATCAGACCCAAATCGACAAGGCCGCCGCTATTGCGAAAACCGTGGATGGCGTCTCGTCGGTGAAGAACGTTCTGACGGTCCAGTATGGAGGGCAGTAAGCCCCACGCCGCCAGGGACTGAGGATTCCATCTCACCACCTCGTGAATCCTGGAGCGAGTCCCCTTTGTTCTGTACAGCGAAGATTGATCAGGCCGACGCTCTATGACGCGCCGTCTGGGCTGACACCGCTGCCCTGGGGAAGGGGTTCGCCGTCCCGGCTTTCATGGTGCGTACCGTCGCGCTCGCACCCATCTTTCCATCGGCCTTCAGCCGACTTTCAAGCCGATTCGCTCAATGCGGGTTCATTGGCGATCTGCTTGACGACCGCCTCCATTAGGCCCGGAAAGCGCGCATCCAGCTCGGCGCGCCGCAATGAATTCTGATGCACGGTGCCGGCAACACGCGTGCGTACCAGCCCAGCTTCGCGCAGGATCCGGAAATGATGGGAGACGCTCGACTTGGGGCGTCCACCGTCGAGGTCGCCGCAGGTGGCTTCGTCGACCGTTGAAAGTCGACGGACGATCTCAAGGCGCACCGGGTCGCTAAGCGCGTGGAAGAGGCGCGCGAGCGTGAAGTCCTCGGCGCCAGGATGGGAATAAGTGCGCATTGTGCAAAGGGTAGAAGTTTCTGCCATACTCAATAGTTCGATATTCATCGAACTAACGTACAAGCCTTATCCAGAGGAGTTTAGCCTGATGTCCGCATTATTTCAGCCCTACAAGCTCAAGGACGTTTCCCTACGCAACCGCATCGCAATTCCGCCGATGTGCCAGTACACCGCCGAAGACGGTCTGATCAACGACTGGCACCGCGTGCACCTGGCAGGTCTCGCACGCGGGGGCGCGGGGCTGGTGATCGTCGAGGCAACCGCGGTGTCGCCCGAGGGCCGGATCACACCGGGCTGTGCGGGCATCTGGACTGACGAGCAGGCGCATGCGTTCGCGCCCGTGGTCGCATCGATCAAGGCAGCGGGCGCCGTGCCGGGCATTCAGATCGGTCACGCGGGCCGCAAAGCCAGCGCGAACCGGCCGTGGGAAGGTGACGACCACATCGCCGACAGCGATCCCCGGGGCTGGGCGACCCTCGCTCCGTCGGCGATCGCCTTCGGCGGTGGCCTGTCGAAAGTGCCGAAAGCGATGACGCTCGACGACATCGCACGCGTTCGCGAAGACTTCGTCGCCGCTGCCAGGCGCGCGCTCGAGGCCGGCTTCGAATGGCTCGAGTTGCACTTCGCGCACGGCTACCTCGGCCAGAGCTTCTTTTCCACGCATTCCAATCAACGCGACGACGCATACGGGGGCAGCCTCGAGAACCGCAGCCGCTTCCTGCTGGAAACGCTGGCCGCCGTACGCAAGGTATGGCCTGAGCATCTTCCGTTGACGGCGCGATTCGGCGTGATCGAGTACGACGGACGCGACGAAGAAACCCTCGCTGAGTCGATTGAACTGGCGAAGAACTTCAAGCGCGAAGGGCTTGATATGCTCAGTGTCAGCGTGGGCTTTTCCACGCCGAAGGCGGCCATCCCGTGGGCGCCGGCATTTCTCGCGCCGATCGCGGAGCGTGTGCGCCGCGAGGCTGGCATTGCCGTCTCATCGGCGTGGGGCATCGATACGCCGGAACTGGCCGACCGCTCCGTCAAGAACGGTCAGCTGGACCTGGTGATGGTCGGGCGCGCGCATCTGGCCGATCCGCATTGGCCGTACCACGCGGCGCGCAAGCTGGGTATTGAACGACCGTCTTGGACGCTGCCGGCGCCTTACGCGCATTGGCTCGAACGTTACGCGGTTGCTTGATTGAAATCGACGCCGATCACGGCGGTTTCTGCTGATCCAACCGGCGGCGCACGCGTCGGGTTGGCGTTCCTCGCGTAATCGTGAGATGGGTCGCGCTGCGGGCACATGCCTGCAGCGCGACTCTATACATTGCGGATACCTTGGGTAAACAAAGCTGCACGGTTCGGATGCACTCCATGCAAGCATCTCCGGTCGGACGCTAATGCCGCGAAACGAACCGGGAACTCATGCGCTTGCCGGTTGCCGGCGTCCTCGGGCACGGGTTTTCGAGCAGGAACAGTGTGTCGGCCTCGGACAGACCGTCCAGCGGATGGAAATGACCGTTGCTCTTCATCAAGAGACGTCCGGCCCACCGAGGGGCTTTACGTGCAGGCACAGCAGTCTACAACCATCTCGACGCGCTCGATGCACACGCGTTCGCAGCGCATGCACAACTAAGCAGGCTTTGATCAAGGCAATTCTGTCAGACATGGACTGACACGCTCATCGAGACACTTCGATCTGTTCCGTGCCCGGGCGCATCGAGCCGATCCCTGGCCCGTCGACCTTGCATCGCCGCGCCAAGGATGCAACGACGTGAAGAAGCGCGCGCTCCAGGGCAGGGCGTCGGTCAGCTTCCGGCCTGCCCGCCCAGCGGCCTCGAAAGCGTGTCCCGTTCGACCACCGGCGCGTCCAGCACGATCTCATCCTCACCGTTTCTGCCGTCGATCAGCGCCATCAGATGCCGCGCCGCACGAGCGCCGATTTCGAGCGACGGCACGCGCACCGTCGTAAGGGGCGGCTGCGTGAGCCGGGCGTGCTCGATATCGTCGAAGCCCGTTACCGAGAGGTCGTCGGGCACGCGAATGTTCTTCGCCCGGCATTCGTCGAGCAGACCGATGGCCTGCAGGTCCGTGCCGCAAATCACGACGCTCGGACGCTCTTCGCTGTCCCACAATTCGCGCAGCGCCTGCCGGCCGCCTTCGAACGTGAACGGCGCTTCGACGATCCAGTCGGGTCTCAGGTCGAGGCCGGCTTCTCTCAGCGCGGCGCGCGTGCCGGCCTGCCGTGCGCGCACTCGCTCGTTGCCCGCTGTGGAGCCGCCGCACATGGCCACGCGCCGATGCCCGAATTCGACGATGCGCCGCGCGAGCCGATAAGCGGCCTCGAAGTTCGAGAAACCGACACAGTGCGGATACTGCGTTTCGTCGACCGACCACGTCAGCACATAAGGCAAGTCGTATTGGCGCGTCAACTCGATGACTTCGGGCGGATGATCGGTGCCGACGAGCACGAGGCCATCGACGCCGCGTTCGAGGATCGCGCGCAGCACTTCCAGTTCGCGCGCGGGCCTATATTCGTGACTCGCGATGAGCAACTGATACCCGTAGCCCCACAACGTCTGCTGCAAGGACTGGATGGAATCGGCGTAGATGGGATTGTTGAGCGTCGGATAGATGGCCGCGACGGTGCGCGTCTTGCGTGACGCCAGCGCCTGCGCCGCACCGTTTCGCACGTAGCCGAGCTGTTCGACCGCGCGCTGCACGCTCGCGAGCGTCTGCGGCTTGACCTGGTCCGGCACGGACAGGGCCCGCGACGCGCTGCCGAGCGAGACGCCGGCGAGCCGCGCAACATCGGCGAGCGTGGCGCGGGTCGGCTTCATGACGCGCTGCGTGTGCGTCCGTAGGCATCGGCGCGAGCGATGCCGTCGATCACCCGCTGCGCCGTCAACGGCGGCGACATGTGCCGGCTATAGCGCGTGGCGAGCGTGGCCTCGGCGATGAGCGCTTCTTGCGCCGGGGTGAGCGGGGCGTGCTGCCCCAGTTGCGCGAGCGTGAGCGGCAATCCGACTGCGGTCATGAGCGTGGCCAACGGTTCGATCTCTTCGGGCGATGAATCTTCGACGAACAATTGTACAAGCGTGCCGAAGGCGACCAGTTCGCCGTGCATCATGGAAGCCATCGCGGGTATCGCCGTGAGACCGCGAATCAGCGCGTGCGCGAGCGACAAGCCGCCGCTCTCGAAGCCGACGCCGCTCAACAGCACGGTCGCTTCGACCACGCGTTCGACGGCTTCGGTGAGTTCGCCTCGCCCGACATCCGCATAGGCGCGCGCCCCGTCTTCGAGCAGGATCGCGAGCGTCGCACGGGTGAGCAGCAGCGCGCTCGGCAGCGGCGGCGTGCCGTATGAATTCAGGCCGGCAGCACGCTGACACTGCGCCGCTTCGAACTTCTTGCTCAACGCATCGCCGATGCCGGCCGCGAACAGGCGCGCGGGCGCGGCGGCGATCAACGCCGTATCGACGATCACCGCATCCGGATTGCGCGGCAACATCTCGATGCCCGCGACGCGATGCGCTTCGTCATACAGGATGATGAGCCGGCTCGTCGGCGCATCGCTCGAAGCGGCCGATGGCGCGACGACGATCGGCGCGTCCAGCGCCCGCGCAACGCCCTTCGCCGTGTCGATGGTCTTGCCGCCGCCGATCGCCACGACCGCATCGGCATGCCGCTCGCGCGCATCGGCGGACAGCTTCGCGATGACGGCCGCCGTGCATTCGCCCGGAAACGCGGCCAGATGCGGCGCGACGCCCGCGGCTTTGAGCGATTGCACGACGTCCGCCGACACGCGAACGGCCACCGCCTCATCGACGAGCACGAATGCGCGGCGCGCGCCGAGGTCCGCGAGCGTCGGTCCGAGAGAAGCCAACGCGCCCGGGCCTTGCGTGTATCGCCCGGGAAAGCCGATGGTTCGCAATGGCGCGTGCGTCGTCATGTCATCAGCCATCCGCCGGCCACGTCGATGACCTGGCCCGTGACGAACGCCGCGTCATCGGACGTGAGGAAGAGGCACGTCGATGCGACTTCGTCCGGCGCGCCCAAACGTCGCAACGGTGTTTCGCGCGCCACTTTCTCGTTGGCCTCGCGCGCGACGCCGCGCACGAGCGGCGTGTCGATGCGCCCCGGCGCGATCGCGTTCACCGTGATGCCATGCGGGCCGAGTTCGCCCGCGAGATGCCGCGTCATGCCGATCAGCGCGGCCTTCGTCGTGCTGTAGTGCGCGGCGACGATGTCGAGATAGGCCTTGCCCGCCACCGACGACATCGACACGATGCGGCCAAAGCGCCGCTCGACCATGCCCGGCGCAAGAATGCGGCAGAAGTTGAAGACGCTGTTCACGTTGACGTCCATGACGCGGCGCCATTCGTCGGGCGCCATCTGCCAGACCGGCATCGGCTTGCCCGCGTGTTTCGGCGAGATGCCCGCGTTGTTGACGAGCGTATCGATCGGTCCGAGCGCCGCTTCGATCGAACGGCACGCGGCCTCGCACTCGGTGAAGTCGCCGACGTCGGCGTGCGCGAAATGCACGCGCAGGCCCGCATCGGCGAGGCGCCGTGCCAGCGCTGCGCCCGTTTCTTCGTTGACGTCGACGATGCCGACTGCCGCGCCGTCGCGCGCATAACGCTCGACGAGCGCCTCGCCGATGCCGCCGCTGCCGCCCGTTACCAGAACCACACGCTTGTCGTGCCGCACGTTATCGGTCTCCCACTTTCAGCATGATTTTGCCGATGTGCCGGCTCGATTCCATCAGTTCGTGCGCAGCCTGCACGTCGGTGAAAGGCAGCACGCGATGAATCACCGGCAGGGCGCGGCCCGCTTCGAGGAGCGGCCACACCTGCGCGTGCAGCGCCTGGGCGATGGCCGCCTTCTGCTCGACGCTGCGCGCACGCAAGGTCGATCCGGTGAACGTGAGACGGCGCAGCATGATCGGCATGGCGTCCAGTTCGATGCGGCTGCCTTCCAGAAACGCAATCTGCACAAGCCGGCCTTCGAGCGCCAGCGCGCGGATGTTGCGCGGGATGTAGTCGCCGCCGACCATGTCGAGGATGATGTCGACGCCCCGGCCATCGGTGAGCTTCGCGACGGCATCGACGAAATCCTCATCGCGATAGTTGATGACGTGATCCGCGCCCGCGTCACGGCACGCCGCTGCTTTCTCCGCATTGCCGACGGTCGTGAACACGCGCGCGCCGAACGCGTGCGCGAGCTGGATTGCAGTCAGCCCGATGCCGCTCGATCCGCCATGCACGAGGAAAGTCTCGCCCGCTTGCAGCCGGCCGCGCTCGAACACGTTCGTCCATACGGTCAAGTAGGTCTCGGGCAAGGCGGCGGCCTGCAAGAGCGTGAGACCTTTCGGCACCGGCAGGCAATGCGATGCATCGGTGATGCAGTATTGCGCGTAGCCGCCGCCCGGAACCAGCGCGCAAACTTCGTCGCCCACGCGCCACTGCGTCACCCGCGCGCCCGTCGCGACCACGCGGCCCGACACTTCGAGCCCCAGATGCGGCGACGCGCCCGGCGGCGGCGGATACGAACCGGAACGTTGCAGCACGTCCGGGCGATTGACGCCCGCGTAGGCGACTTCGATAAGCACGTCATCGGCGCCGGGCGAGGGCAGCGGTCCTTGCGCGAGCCGCATGCAATCGGGCGCGCCGCCCGCGCCGTGATCGATGTACTGCATCGATGCGGGAAGAGTGGATGTCATGGCGTTCAACGGATGATCGATTCGATGTAGTCGGCCGGCAGACCGATCGACGCATAGTGTTTGCGGGCCGCTTCGATTTTCGTGAAGACGTCCTCGTAGCCCTGCGCGACGCCTTGCGGATCGACATACGTGTAGCCGCCCGTCACGTGGAACCACGTGATCATCTCGGGCACGTCTTCAGGCACGAAAAGCGTGTGCGTTTCGCCGGCGGGCTCGAACGCATAGCCGCCTTGTTCCGCGACCCAGTCGTGTTCCAGGTAGTACCAGCGGCCCTTCAGCACCATCGCATGAACCGCTCCGCTATGACGATGCCGCGAGATCACGCCGCTGCGGCGCACGCGCAGCAGGTTCACGTAATAGCCCTGGCTCGCGCTGAGAATGAGCGGCTTGAACGACACGGTTTCGGTCGCGGGAACCCACAGGTTGTCGTCTTCGAGCCAGTCGGTCATCACGCCGCCGTGCACGAGATCCTTCGACATGTACGGGGCTTGCGGCAATTGATAGGCGATGACCTGTTCATCGGGTTTGACTGCGGGCTTCACTTCGGTTTGCATGAGTTGTTCTCCGTGAGTTCGGGATGCGATGCGTCGGCCATTCGATCAATGACCGAGATAGGCGCGCCGCACGTGGGGACTGTCGAGCAATTCTGCGCCGGTTCCGGTCAGCGCGATGGCGCCGTTTTCCAGCACGTAGCCGCGGTTCGCGAGCTTCAGCGTGTGAAACACGTTCTGTTCGACGAGCAGCACCGTCACGCCTCGGGCCGCGACCGTGCCGACCACCTCGAACATCTGTTCGACGAGCAAGGGCGAAAGGCCGAGCGACGGCTCGTCGAAGATGAGCAGTCTCGGCGCGGACATCATGCCGCGCGCGATGGCGACCATCTGCTGCTCGCCGCCCGACAGCGAACCGGCGAGCTGCGTCAGCCGCTCGCGCACGCGCGGGAAGAGTTCGAGCACTTCGTCCATGCGTTCGCGCCGTGCGCCGCGTGCGGCGTGACGGAACGCGCCCATCAGCAGATTCTCTTCGACGCTCAGGAAAGGGAAGAGCTGGCGGCCTTCGGGAACCATCGTGACGCCCATCGCGACGATCTCGTGCGCCGTCTTGCCGACGAGTTCCTTCCCCTCGAACGTGATGCTCCCGCCGCGCGCAGCGACGATGCCGCACAGTGTCTTGAGCGTCGTGGTCTTTCCCGCGCCGTTCGCGCCGACGAGCGTGACGATCTCGCCTTCCTGCACGTCGAGCGAGACGCCGCGCAGAACTTCGCTCTTGCCGTAGCCGGCCGATACGTTATGCAGCTTGAGCATCGAGATACCCCTTGCCGAGATAGGCCTGGATCACCTGAGGATCGTTGACGACATCGGACGGCTTGCCTTCCTTGAGCATGCGCCCGGCATTGATGACGATGATGCGGTCGGAGAGCGCCATCGTCGCCTGCATCATGTGCTCGATCATCAGCACGGCGACGCCCGAGTCGCGGATGCGCCGCACCATCTCGATCGCGCGCGCGATGTCGGCGGGATTGAGGCCGGCCATCACTTCGTCGAGCAGAAGGGCGCGTGGACGCGTCGCGAGCGCGCGGGCCACTTCGAGACGCTTCATGCCGCCGACGGTCAGGCTGCGCGCTTCAGTATCGAGCAACGAGGTGAGGTCGGTGATCTCCGCGACTTCGCGGGCGATCGATTCGGCTTCCAGGCGCACTCGTGTATGCATGAACGCGCCGAGCATGATGTTCTCCAGCACGGAGAGGCCTGCGAACGGCTGCGCGATCTGGAAGGTGCGGCCGATGCCGTCCTTCGCGAACGCATCGGGCGTGCGCGGTTCGGCCCAGCGGCCATCGGCGAGGCGAATCTTGACGATGCCTTCGTTGGGCCGGATGAAGCCCGAAAGCTGGTTAAAGACCGTCGTCTTGCCCGCGCCGTTCGGGCCGATCACGCCGAGAATCTCGCCGGCATGCAGCGTGAGGGACACGTCGTCGGTGGCGACGAGACCGCCGAAGCGCTTCTTCAGATGCTCCGCGACGAGCAGCGGCGTGCCGAGCGGCAGGGCATCGGCGGGTGCGATCGACTTCGCCGGTTGCGCCGGCGGCGTGCGAGCGCCGGGCAGGCGGTCGATGAAACGCAGCACGTAGCCGCCCAGGTGCCCGACGAGGCCACGCGGGATGAACAGCACGACGAGCACCAGCACGACGCCGTAGACGAAGCCGTGCGTGCCGCTGCCGAACGAGCTGAGCCATCCGCGCGCAACCTCGGCGATCGGCAGCACGAGCACGGTGCCCGCGAGCGGCCCGGCGACGCTGCCCAGTCCGCCGATCAGCGCGAACATCGCGATCTGCACCGACAATTCGAGCGAGAACGCGGCGGACGGATCGATGAAGGTGAGATACATCGCGTGGAAGGAGCCGATGAGGCTCGTCAGCACGGCCGAGATCACCGCCGCGCCGATCTTCACCTTCACCGCGTTCACGCCGACGGCGCGCGCCGCGTCTTCACGCTCGCGCACCGCGATCAGATAGAAGCCGAAGCGCGAGCGGCGGATCAGCCACGCGGCCCACAACGTCACCAGCAGGAAGCCGAAGGCGATCAGCAGGTACGCCCACTTTTCGCGGAAGACCATCCACGGCAGGCCGATATTGAGCGGCACATTCAGGCCCGCGGAGCCGCCCGTCCAGCTTTCCTCATGCACGGTGAGCAGGCGGCACACTTCCAGGAAGGCGATGGTGGCGAGCGCGAAGAACGGCCCGCGCAAACGCAAGGTGGGATACGCAATGACGACCGCCGCCGCCGCCGATACGACAGCGCCCGCGAACATGCCGAGCCACGGCGTGATGCCAAAGTGGATCACGAAGAGCGTCGCCGTGTACGAGCCGATGCCGTAGAACACCGCGTGCCCGAGCGACAGTTGGCCGGCGAATCCGCCGACGATATTCCATGCGGTCGCGAGTGCGCCGAAGATGCACACGAGCACGGCCAGGTGAAACGCGAACGGCGATTGCAGCGCGAACGGCGTCGCGAGCAGCGCCAGCAGCGCCAGCGCGCCCATGTAGCCGCGCGGATGCAGGAGATTTGGAAACATCGGTTGCCTCGCTGAACGTTATTCGGAGCCGCGTCCGAGACCGAAGAGGCCGGTCGGGCGCACCACGAGAATCACGAGGAAGATCGCGAAGTAGACGACTTCCTTCATGTCGGGCGAGATGTAGTAGCCCGCGAGACTGTCGATGAGCCCGATCACGATCGACCCGACGAGTGCGCCCGGCAGGCTGCCCAGACCGCCCAGCACGACGATGACGAACGCGGTGAGCACGAAGTACTGGCCGACCGTTGGGAACACCGGATACTGCGCGACCAGCAGCCCCGACGCGAGCCCGACCAGCGCCGCGCCAATGCCGAACGCGAGCACGTAGGTGGTTTCAACGTTCACGCCCATCAGCGAGGCCGCGTAGCGATGCTGCGCCACCGCGCGAAACGCGCGTCCCGTGTAGGTGCGCTGCAGGAACAGATGCAGCCCGCCCGCGACCGCAAGCGCGGCGGCGAACGTGAACAGTTGCCCGCTCACGATGTTGATGTCGCCGAACTGCAAATGCTCGGTGCCGAACGTGACCTCGACTGGATGCACGTCCGCGCCGAAGATCATCAGTGCGAGATTGACGAGCGCGGTCGATACGCCGACGGTCGCGAAAATCTGGATGTGGGCATCGGCGGAGAGCAGCGGCTGGATGATGAAACGCTGGATGAGCACGCCCAGCGCGAACAACAGCACCGCAACCGGCACCGCCGATACATACGGGTGCCAGCCGAGCTTCGCGGCGAGCAGCCACACGGCGTACATGCCGACCATCAGCAGTTCGCCGTGCGCGAAGTTGACCACGCGCACGACGCCGAAGATCAGCGTGAGGCCGATGCTGATGATCGCGTACGCGCCGCCGAGCAAAAGGCCGTTGACGAGAAGTTGCAGAAGAATAGACATGCTCGTTTCCCGGACGCCGCGCGGCGCATCAGCGCCACGCGGTTCGAGTGAAAGAGGAATGGGGCTTGATCGCGGCGGAATTACTGCGCGGCAACAGGCTTGGCGATCGCAACCGATTCCGGATACACGGTCACGAGCTTGCCGCCTTGCCACTGCATGACGTTCGTGGTCGCGAGCTGGTTCTGCCCGTTGTCCGCGAACTGGAAGCCCCAGCCGGCCGCGGTCGTGCCAGTCGCTTTCTTGTAGGCGAGGACGGCTGCGCGAATCTTGTCCTTGTCCGTGGACTTCGCGTTGGCGAGCACGTCGAGGAACGCTTTCGCGCCGACGTAGTTCACGAGGCTGTGACCCGAGCGCGGCGCCATGCCGAAGTGCTTCTGGTATTCGGTGGTGAACGTGTCGAGGCCGGGCGCGCCTTTCTCGTTCATGGCGACTTGCGGGAAGTCGATGTCGTACACGCCGTTCATCGGCGCGCCGACGGCCTTGGCCGTATCGGCGAGCGAATAGCCGCCGCCCGCGCCAATGACGGCCTTCGGTTTGAAGCCTGCCTGCGCGGCCTGACGGAAGAACAGAATGGCATCGTTCTGATACGCCGTTTGCAGGACAACGTCGACGTCCGCGCCCTTGAGCCGCAGAATCAGCGAGGACAAGTCCACGCTTTTGGCGGAATAGGGCAGCACCTGCACGACGTTCAGGCCGAGCTTCTTCGCGCCTTCCTTCTGGAAGCCGCTGACGAGCGTGCCGTACGGGCCGTCTTCGGCGATGATCGCGATCTTCAGCGACTTCGGGTCCACTTTCAGTTGCGGGGCGACGACCTTGGTAAGCGCTTCGAGCGTGCTGTCCGCGAAGGTCTTGGTGGTCGAGTTGCTGCGATAGAGATACTTGAAGCCGCGGCTCGTGATGGTGTCGGCCGTCGCCCCGAGTTCGAAGAAGGGCACGCCGGCGAGTTCGGTCACCTGCGTCGCGGCCGACGACACCGCCGACGAGTAGCTGCCGAACACGGCGGTTACGTTCTCGACCGAAGTCAGGCGGCGCGCTTCGCCGACGGCCTGGTTGGCATCGACGGCATCGGCCTTCACGAGCACGACCTTGTCGCCGTTCACGCCGCCTGCGGCATTGCGTTCGTCGACGGCAAGCTGCACGCCGCGATAGCTTTCCTCGCCGAGCAACGCGAGACCGCCGCTAAACGGGAAAAGCGCGCCGATTTTCAGATCAGCCGCATGTGCGGCACCGACGCTCAGCGAGGCAAGGCAGGCGCTGAGTAAGCCGCGAAGGGCGGTGCGAGGGAAGGTCGAGGACATGCGTTGTCTCCATTGTATGTATTTGATTCGCAGTAACGCGAATTTGAAGCGCTTCAATTTTTAGGTATGGCAGTGGCACTTGGACGCGCGCATGTTGCGCTGTCCGTTCTCTCGGTGATGAAGGTCGCCGCTGTCCGCGCGCAGTTGAAGCGCTTCAATATTGAGTTCTGACTTCGACGCCCGTCAACGAGGGGTTTCCCGACTCCCGCTTTTACCAGCGACCGTCTTCGAGCAGCGCCTTCTCCTCAGAACCGCTTGCTGGCCCAAGCGAATCCAGCGGCCCGCCACAAATCCACCTCGCGTTCCGAGAGTTGCGGCAAAAGCACCGGCGGAGTGCTCTCGATCGCCTGCGCATTCGCGCCCGGCGAACGCCGCCTGAGCAAGACAAGCTCTCTTCGCAGGAACGCCGATCCTGATGCAGGTACATGCCCAACGGTCAGGGCGACGCGGACGTCAGCATCGTTCGGCACCACCGAGGATCCACGCAGCTAGCTCGCGAACCGCTGTCACTTCATCTAAAGCGCCGAGGCAAAGTATGCGGTCCGGCACGTTGGGGCAAAACTTCCTGACCTCGTGCCGAAGGCGGCAAAGATGGCTGTTAGTGAACGCGAGGCGCGGAGATCCGCACATGTGCGAACCAACCGCAATGGTCGGAAATCGCCCGCAACTGGGCCGCAGATCGCATTTTTATCAGCAGTTTTTACTACATTAAGGATTTACATAGCTCTAATTAGTGAAAAAATCATCGGTTAGACGCCTTTCCTATGAAATAACGCGTCCGTTCTTTTCTCAATACGCAGACGATTGCGGGCGTTTTTTCCTCCTTACGGTATGAGCATATCCAAGCTTTGCTTTCTTCCGATTGTTACTTTCAGATACGTTTTTGGTCGCTTTTCGGCCCATATACTTCGGCCTCCTTCACCAAACGTAAAAAATTGCCGTGTCGTTGAACAGCTTTCCTCAAACGCAGGACGAAACTTCCTTTTCTAGCGTCACCAGCACGACCAACGCTCCCTTTTCACGTAGAAAGTTCCTTACCTTCATGATGGCGGGTGCAGGAAGTGCCACATTGGCTGCCTGTGGCGGCGGCGGTGACGCTGTCGGTACCGATGCCGCAGATCCTGCGGCGGTAGCAAAGGCCGCCTCATCGAGCGGGACGATGATTCCGCCGGCAGCATCCATCACTGATAGTTCAGGCGCCGTCTGGACGCTCGTGGGCGGCCGTGCCACGCGCAACGGCGCATCGGTGGCGACCGGTTCCCCCGCCGCGTACACCACGATCCTCTACTTGAACGGCGTGATTCACGCCAAGAACACAGCAGGCAACTGGTACAAGAGCGGCACATCGCCGTGGATGAACCTGGGCGCCGCAGACCCGCGCACCGCGGCGAGCACCGGCTCGCAAGGCACCAGCAACACGAGCACGAACGGCGTGCTGCAAGACAAGTCATTCGGCGTGAAGGGGGATGGCACGACCAACGATCGCGCGGCGCTTCAGGCTGCCATCGACGGCTCGGTCGGCCAGATTCTTCTCATCACCGGCAAGAGCCGCATCGACGCGACCGGTCTCACGCTGCGCTCGAACACGCATATCCGCTTCGCGCCGGGCGCGTCTATCAAGATGCTCTCGCACAACACCGGCTCCTATCAGATGATGCGCGTGTGGGACGTGAGCAACGTGAACATCGAAGCACCGTATCTCGACGGCAGCAAGGAACTGAACTCCGCCGGTTCGGGCGAGTGGGGCATGGGCATCTCAATCAACGGCGCCACCGGCGTCACGATCACGAACCCGACGACGATCAACTGCTGGGGCGACGGCATCTACATCGGCAACAGCCAGAGCGGCTCGAACAAGACCAGTTCGAACGTGTCGATCAGCGGCCACCACGCGAACGGCTGCCGCCGTCAAGGCGCGACGATCACGTCCGGCAACGGGATCACGTTCACCAATCCGCTCTGGGAAAACATTGCGGGCACTGCGCCGGCATGTGGGCTCGACATCGAGCCGAACGACAACAACGCCGTGCTTCAGGCCATCAAGATCGTCAGCCCGACGACTCAGGGTTGCGCGGGCGGCGGCATCCTGGTGTACCTCGGCTTCCTCCCCGGACCCGTCGCAAAGAACGTCGACATCCAGATCACGAACCATACCGACCGCTGCACGACCGATTCGTTCGACGTCCAGGGTCTTCGGCTGAATGGCTGCGTCGTTACGGGCGCGATCACCAGCACGAACCCCGTGTGGAAGAAGAACTGGTATCTCGCTGACTGGGACAGCAACGGCCCGAAGGTGTCGGTCGTGAATCCCAAGGTTGGCTAAGCCCGGAGATGTGCCGCTCGCGATTGCGGACTAGCTGGGAGAAACTGCGTGAGGTCGTGCGTTGTCACGGCAGCATCTCAAGGTCTACTAAGGCCGGCCTTGCGTATCGAGTAGCGGACTGCTGTGGGAATCAGACGGATCGTCATCGGCTGGATCAGCCGGTTGGCGGTGCGCCGAGATAACAGAACGCGTCGATCTCCTTCTGCGCTGCGTTGGTTAGAGCTGCAGGCGAACGGCTGAGGCACTCCGAAACGCGGCGTTGACGCCTCGATCCGCTGAAACGGAGATGGGTCGCAAGCGTTAGCTAGCTGAGTTGGGTGTAGCGTTCACGCCGCATGATGCGGCAAGAGGGCTGCCGAACGAGGCTGCGAGCCTTGGCTGCTACCGGCAGCCAAGGAATCCGGGCCATCGCAAAGCCAGCGCTGGTTCATCGTCAGCGCACACTGTCTCACTTCGGGATCAAAGCGCGTTCAGCTTAAAGACGGAGACCGCCCGGCGAAGGCTGCTCGCCTGCTCTGCCATAGCTTGTGCCGCGGCGCTTGCTTGCTCGACAAGAGCGGCATTCTGCTGAGTGACTTCATCCATCAAGCTGACGGCGACGTTGACCTGTTCGATACCGGTGCTTTGCTCATTGGATGCCGAGGCGATGTCGCCCATGATGTCGGTCACACGTTTGACCGAGCGCACCAGTTCATCCATCGTGTTGCCTGCGTCGAGCACGAGCGACGACCCCGCGTTCACATGTTCCACCGAACTGCTGATCAGGTCTTTGATCTCCTTCGCAGCAGTCGCGCTGCGCTGTGCGAGCGTGCGCACTTCTCCTGCGACGACCGCGAACCCGCGCCCTCGCTCGCCGGCGCGTGCGGCTTCGACGGCTGCATTTAACGCAAGAATATTCGTTTGAAACGCGATCCCTTAGATCACCGAAATGATGCGTCGACGCGGCGTCGGTGTCGCGTGCGGGTGCCGAGGGTGCGCGTGCCTTGGGTTCCTACGCGCTCGTGTCATACAGGTGATCCGGAATGAAGAACGCGCAGACGTTGCTCAGAAAGAACACCGCGCCGAGCAGCAGGAAGCTCACGCCGAACGAGAACTGCGTGGCCATGAAGCCAATCGCCACCGGCGTGGCGCCCGAGCAGAAGTGCCCCCCGTTATATGAGCCGCCAACCGGCCGTGCCGCGAATACGCGTGGCGAGGCTCTGGGACATGAACTCGCCCATCATGGAGAGCGGGACGTCATAGAGAACGCCGCACGACACGCGGCGGCATTTCGCGAAGCAGCATCGAGCCGTCGTGAAAGCGATGGTCGAACGCGACGGCGCAACGACGGCCGCGCGCACGCGTGACCATCTGCTGAACGCGCAACGATACCTACGCAGCGAGAATGAAGCGATAACGCCATCCGATAGCAGCCGGAGTAGACTTGAATTTCGCGGCGCGTTCGCTGCGAAAGGAGCTTGCTATGAGACTCGCTGAATTGTTCAGACACGCGAAACGGGGCGCCACTGCGGCGCATGGCGGCGATGCGGAGCACCACGACGAAAGTGCGAAGTCGGCCCAGAAGGAATCGAAAAAGCTTTGGGACGTGATTGGCCGTAATCGGCACAAGAAAGCGAAATGGCAGTAGGGGAGATGACGCCCGGCGTGCGGCGCGCCGGGCGTTGCGCAGCCCGGATCGCGGTTTCCTCGGGGAAACCGCGTATTCGCCGCTAACCAGCCTGCGGCAACGCATACACAGCGCCCTCTGTCTCTAATAAGTAACCGGCTAGTGTCTGCAGAAGGTCCAACGGCCCTGCGCCGGGTCTACATCCCCGGCTGCGCAGTACTAAAACCTCCCCGCGCGGTAGGGATGTGGACTGGTGAAGCCCGCTTCTCCGCCCATTAACTCGCTCAGCAGCCTGCCCGTCACCGGCCCGAGCGTCAGTCCGTGATGCGCATGTCCGAACGCAAACCAGAGACCGGGATGACGGTCCGCCGGTCCGATCACCGGCCGCATGTCCGGCGTGCAGGGTCGCATCCCGAGCCACGGCGCGTCGTCGATGCGCGCCCCGAGGCCAAACATCGGACGCGCGACGCGCTCCGCTCGTTCCAGTTGCACGGGACTCGGCGGCCTATTGCGGGACGCCAGTTCGACGCCGGTCGTGAGTCGCAGCCCGCGCCGCATCGGGGCCACCACATAGCCGTTTTCCATATCGACGACGGGCCGGGATAGCGCAGCGCGGCCGTCGCTTGCGTAATGCATGTGATAGCCGCGCTTCGCCACCAGCGGAATGCGGTAGCCGAACTTGCGCGCGAGATCGCCGGACCAGACGCCGAGCGCGATGACCGCCCCCCGCGCCTCGACCAGCCCGCTCGACGTCATCACGCGCCAGCCGCTGCCCGACTGTTGGAGTGTCGCCGCGTCGCCGGTCAGGATGCGTCCGCCCTGGCGCTCGAACAGCGCCGCATATCCTTTCGTCAGCGCGCCCGGATCGATGACACTGCGCGGGTCGGTCCAGTGGATTGCGCCCGCGTATCCGTCTGCAAGCGATTTCTCCAGCCGATGCAGCGCGGCCGCATCGAGCGCCTTCATGCCCAGGCCGTGCTCGCTCGCGATGCGCGCGGCATCGCTCGCCTCGCGCTCGAACTGCTCGCGCGAGCGATAGGCTTCGAGCCAGCCCGTGGGCCGCACGAGATCGGAGAGACCCGCGCGCGCGATCAGCGCTTCATGCTCGGCCACGCTGTTGCCGATGAGGGGAAGCATGTCGCGCGCGGCGGCGGCAAGACGCGCCGGCGCCGACTCCCACCAGTAGCGCGCGAGCCACGGCCCATAGGCGGGCAGGGAGCGCAGGTCGTAGCGCAGCGCGGTCGAACGGTTCATCGCGAGCTTGAACACGGTGCGCAGGTCGCGCGGAAACGCATAAGGCACTACCGACGACGCCTCGATCAGCCCCGCATTACCGAAGCTCGTCGCTTCGCCGGGCGCGCGCCGGTCGACGAGCGTCACCTGCCATCCGCGCTGCTGCAAATGCAGCGCGACGCTCACTCCCACGATGCCCGCGCCGAGCACGATCACGTCCTGAGCCATGTTGCAGAGCCTGCTGAAATGGTTATTTGGCGATGATGTCGCGTTTGAAATACTTTTGCGAGAGCTGACTGAGCGTTCCGTCCTTCTTCAGCGAATCGAGCGCGGCGACGACCTTCGCTTTCAACGCGGCGTCGTCCTTGCGCAAGCCGATGCCCGTGCCTTCGCCGAGCGTGGACGGATCGGTCAACGGGCCGCCCGCGAAATCGAAGTCCTTGCCCTCGGGCTTCGCGAGAAAGCCGTCGATCGCCGTCTGCACTTCCTGCACCGCGCCGTCGAGCCGCCCGGCCGAGAGATCCGCGAAAATCTGGTCCTGGCTCTGGTACGTCACGACCTGCACGCCTGCGCTCGCCCAATGCTTGCGCACGTAGTCCTCCTGCGTCGAGCCTTGCAGCACGCCGACTCGCTTGTCCTTCAGGCTTGCGGGCGTCGGCTCCAGATGCGAGCCGCGCTTCGCGATCATCTGGATCGGCATCACGTAGACGGGCGGCGTGAAGTCGATGGCCTGCTTGCGCTTGGCCGTGATGTTCATCGCCGAATTGATCGCGTCGAACTTGCGCGCCTGCAGCGCGGCGATCAGCCCGTCGAAGCTGTTTTCCACCCACACGCACTTCATCTTGACGCGCTCGCACACGGCATTGCCGATGTCGATGTCGAAGCCTTCAAGCGTGCCTGCCGGCGTCTTGCTCTCGAACGGCGGATACGACGCCTCGACGCCGAAGCGCAAGGTCTGCGAGTCCGCGTGCGCCACGCCGAATGTGAACGCGAAACTCGCCGCGCCCGCGAAGCAAATCATCTTCCAGTTCATTGTCGTCACCCAAGGTCGTATTTAATTTGCCGCGCGGGTATCGCCGAGCGCCCATAGGAAATATAGTCCAAAAACAGAATAAAAGTCTAGAATGGACAAAAACGTCTACCCATTCCACAGCGGCTGCATGACAAGACCATGGCCGCGCGAACCCGGAGGCTTCCGCATGAATTCTTTGTCCGAAACCACGCGCGATGAGACGCCTTTCATCGTTCACGAAGACGACGTGCGGCGAGCGCTGCCGTCGCTGGATATCCACGGTGCGCTCGAAGACATGTTCGACGCGCTCGGCCGCGGCGACGCCGTGCAGCCAACGCAGACGCTCACGCCTTTTCCGGGCGGCGCGGGGGATTTCATCACTTATCTCGGCGCGCTCGCGAAACACGGCGTCTTCGGCGCAAAGCTCTCGCCGTATATCGTGCATCCCGGCGCGCCGGTCGTCACTGCCTGGACCGCGCTGATGTCGATGCGCACCGGCGCGCCGCTGATGTGGTGCGATGCCGCGCTCCTCACCACCGAGCGCACGGCGGGCACGACGGCGCTCGCGGTCGCGCGGCTCGCGAGCGCATCGAGCGAGCGCCTCGCGATCATCGGCTCGGGGAGCGTCGCGCTCGCGCATTTGCGGCATGTCGCGCCGTTGCGCGCATGGTCGGACATCCGCATCCATTCGCCGCGCCTCGTGAACGACCACGAACGCGCCAACGAAGCGCGGGCGCTCGACGCACGCGTGCGCATCGCGGCATCGGTCGCCGAGTGCGTGCGCGATGCGGATGTCGTGTTGCTGTGCACGTCGTCGGGTACGCCGGTGCTTTCGCTCGATGCGCTCACGAAGCCCGCGCTCATCACCTCGATCAGCACGAACGTCGCTCGCGCGCACGAGATCGATCCGGCCGCAATGAATGCGCTCGATGTCTACTGCGACTATCGGCACACGACGCCGTCGAGCGCGGGCGAAATGGTGATCGCGCAGGAGCGTCACGGCTGGTCGCCCGAGGCGATTCGCGGCGATCTCGCGGAGCTCGTACGCGGCGCGTGCCCGGCGCCTTCTTTCGAGCGCAACGTGTTCTTCCGCTCCATTGGCCTCGGCCTCGAAGACATCGCGGTCGCGCACGCGCTCCACGTCCATCTCGCGAAGCCGCGCGCCGCGGATTAAGCAGTATCATCGGCTTTCACCGTTTCGGAACTCATGCCCCATTCCCAGTCAATGTCACGACGCAAGACGCCGAAGCCCGATGTCATCGCCCGAGAGGCGCTGCTTGCGCGCTATGCGCACATCGCGGACAGCATCACGACGCTGTTCTTTCCCTATGCCGAAGTCGTAATCCACGATCTGTCGGATCAGACCGTCGCATATCTGTCGAACAATCTGTCGAAGCGCGAGATCGGCGACGACTCCGCACTCGATGATGTCGAGGACACCGCGCGCGACCGGCTCGTCGGTCCCTACGAGAAGCTGAACTGGGATGGCCGCCGCATGCGCTGCGTGAGTACGGCGCTGTTCGACGATGCAGGCAACGCCGCCGGCGTGATGTGCATCAACTTCAACATCGCGGCTTTCGAGGATATGCGTTCGACGCTCGAACTGTTCCTGCGCGGCGCGGGCGTCGTCGCGCAGCCCGTCGAGCTTTTCAAAGACGACTGGCAGGAGCGCATCAACACGTTTCTGCACGGCTGGCTGCGCGAGCGGCAGATCGCGCTGAATTCGCTCACGCGCGAACATCGGCGTGAACTTGTCGAGGCGCTGCACGCGCAGGGCGCGTTCAAGGGCAAGAGTTCGGCGAACTATGTCGCCAAGGTGCTCGGCATGGGGCGCGCGACTGTCTACAAACATCTGCGGGAGATGAAGGACGGCGTTTGAGCGGTGGGGCTGCGCTGGCGTGGAGCGCGCGCGGGTTGCGGCTTGTGTTCGAGTTCTTTATGGATGATGAACTCGACGGCGGGCGGTTCTCTAAGCCGAAACGACAGACGGTTTTGTCAAACGCGGAACTCATCTTCGTCAACTCTGAGTACGTTTTACATAATATAAATTAGCGCATTTTCGTTTGTAGGTCCCAAGTTCAAATGTCGTGTTCTGGCTATTTACAGATGTCGGTGTTTGCGCCGGCGGCAAGCTGGCGGCTGACCGACCCGAACGCGCTCTTACCACTAGCGAAGTGTCGATCCTGGCTGCAAGAACGGATGATGAGGTAGCCAACGCCCTTGGTCCAAGCTAGCAACCCCCGGATCGCGCCGGGAAGAACTGCGGGCCTGTCTTAAATCGCTGAACGGAGAACACGGACATTGGGCAAGCGCTCAACTACTGGCGAGCGCGCCACGTCCACGGGCGATTTCTCAATCCGCCCGCGCGGCCGCGTTCTCGCTTACGTTTGTCACTCCATAATTTCCATCGACGAGAGACCGTTGGGCCGCGAAGCCCGACACCCGATCAGAACGAGGCGATGTATCTGCTTTGGCCCAGCGCGAGCTTCGCTTGTAGCTCTCACTGGCGCCCGACTTCTTTACGCACGCGGGACGGCCTTTGGTCATTGCAGTAGATCGCGCGCGAAACCGAGCATCCCGTCGGCCACGCGACCCGAATCGATACTGTATGTACCACCACGCAGGGCGGCTCTAACGGAAGCGACCTTATCGATATCGATATCGGTCGCGCTCGACGCGCGCAACGTGGAAGTCGACAAAAGCCTGACCGTCGAGCTATCCGCGGCAATCGCGTCGGCATGCTGCGGAGTCATGGCGTAGTCCCTTTCATTCGTTGCACGCTGGACGTTGATTGGTTCCGGCATGGCGGTGTTGTTGTTTGACTGGATCTTCATGGTTTCGCTCCTCGCTTGCATGAGTTCCTTAACGGTGCGAGGGTTGAAATCTTTACCATGCGACGGGGCGCGCGGCACCCCGACCACTGCGGCAAGTGCGCAAAACCCTTATCCCGCGAGGATCTCACGCATTTGCAACAAATTGAAACAAAGTGTGAGCATCGAGTTACGTGGCCGCGTTGAAGATAGCGCCGAACACAGAAGTGCCACGATCTGTCGGGACGGAGCTGACCGGAAGTGGAAGCACTTGGGCAAGCTTGTCGGCCAGTGCCGCCTCGGAGAACGGCTTCACAATGTAGCCGTTAGCACCGGCGCGAATTGCCGCTAGTACGTTTTCGCGCTTCTTTTCAGCCGTGACCATGAGTACCGGCAGGTGCGCCACATCCTCGGATTTGCGGATCTCGTGCAACAGGGAGAGCCCGTCCATATTGGGCATGTTCCAATCAGTAATCACCAGATCGAAATGCTGCGCTTTGAGCTTCTCGAGCGCAGCTACCCCATCCTCTGCTTCTTCGATGACCGGATAGCCGATCGCCCTGAGCATTTTCCGAATCAAACTGCGCATGGTGGCCATATCATCGACTACCAACAAGCGCCTATCAGCATGAATCATCGGTGAAACCCTTCCCTTTTTCCTTGTGTTTGAATACCGCGAACCCTTAAGCCCTGCCGCACACGATCACGCCATGTGCAAGCAAGCGGAGTGGACTTGCCCCCGCATAACCGGACACCCGGTCCCGCTTAGGTTGGAGAAACTGCTTGCCGACGAAACTCACGAGGCGAGCGGTATTTCAGGGCGCTGTGCGGGTGTGACTCGTTATAGTGGTCGTACGTCGTCATGCGGCTGGCGTTGCGGGCGATTGACCAGACGTTGCTGCCAGCGTGCCGTGGAATGCACCGACCGGCCAGCGCGTCCCACTGATGAGCGGTCCCTACTCTGTTCCCTGGGCGCCATCCGATCGGAGGAACCCGTCCAGCTCGACGCAAGCCTTAATGACGGACTCGATTGCCTTCTGTGAGATGCGGCTTTCTATGCCAGCCAGCCGACGCCGAAGCTCATGCAGCTGCTTGACCATGTCATCAACCTCGCAACGGATCAGGCGTTCGCCTTCAGCGTCATCGTTACAAGGCAGAGCTTCGGCAGTGGGCACCCCCAGTGTCAGCGGCTGCTTTCTCGGCGGCATGACGAACATGCTCCAGGCTTAAAACGTCGACCAATCGCCGTCGGATCCCGCATGGACGGGCTGCGCGGCTACAATCGCTGGCTTTGCCGTTCTCGTCATCGTCGGCGACTTCCTGGGGGTCGACGGACGCGCAATCTGCGGCGTGCACTTGTTCGTCGCTGCGACGGAGAGCGTTTGGGCAGTCCGGAACACGGCGACGGCTGCGGACAGTTGCTTCGCCTGATCTTCCATAGAGCCGGCTGCTGCGGCTGCTTCCTCAACGAGCGCCGCGTTCTGCTGCGTCACCTCGTCCATCTGCGAAATGGCTTGATTGACTTGCTCGATGCCGCGGCTCTGCTCGTTTGACGCCGAGGCAATCTCGCCCATGATGTCCGTGACACGCTGGATGGCTGTGCCGACGCGCTGCATGGTCTCCCCTGCCTGCGCGACGAGTTCCGTACCCGCTTGCACTCGGTCGCCGGAGGTTTCAATCAATCCTTTGATCTCTTTTGCAGCGGCTGATGATCGCTGTGCAAGACTGCGGACTTCACTGGCGACCACCGCGAACCCACGGCCTTGCTCGCCTGCGCGCGCCGCTTCGACCGCCGCGTTGAGCGCCAAGATGTTCGTCTGGAAGGCGATGCCTTCGATCATGCCGATGATCTCGGCAATCTTCCCGGAGCTTTGCTCGATGCCAGCCATCGTCTCGACAACCTGTCCGACGATCGCGGCTCCTTCGTTGGCTACGGCGTTGGCATTGTCGGCAAGGCCACGCGCCTGCTTCGCGTTCTCGGAATTCTGCTTCACCGTCGACGTGAGCTCTTCCATGCTCGAAGCCGTTTCTTGAAGCGACGCAGCTTGCTGTTCGGTGCGTGACGACAGGTCGGTGTTGCCGGCCGCGATTTGCTTGCTCGCGCTTCCGATTGCTTCGCTACTGATGCGCACGGTGCCGACTGTGTCCGCCAGCTTGCTCTTCATCGTGGCAATGCCGGCGAGCAACTGCCCCATCTCGTCGTGCGTCTTGATCGCAACGTGGCGCGTCAGATCGCCCGATGAAATATGTTCGAAGTGTGTGAGTGCTTCGGCCAGCGGCGTCATGATCGCGCGGCGGAGGAAGAACCAGCCAGAGACGGCGGCTGCAATGCCTAAAACAAGAGCGAGAATGCCCCACGTCCGCAGAGTCGCGACGCGGCTATCGTTCTCGACGTCCTGACGGGCAGCGTCCGTCAATTGAAACTCCTTGAGCTTCTTGAAGGCGTCGCTTGCACGATTGTAGGCGGCCGGCAGGTCCTTCATCGCCAGACGGGCGATATCGGCCTGCTCCCGCTTCTCGATGGCCAAGCCGAATGCTTCGACCTGCTTGCGCATATCTGCGCGCGCAGCGACCACCTCCTTCGCGAGGACGTCTTCGTCGGGGCTGCGCGGGATGACGTCGTATTTCTTGTACCAGTCGTCGGAATCGGCAAGGAACTTGTCGGCGCGCGCGCGCAGTGTACTGGCGTCAGGCGAATCGGGGGCGAGCGCGTAGCGGTCCAGCGAAAGGCGTGCTCGTCCGAGGTAGACGTCAGAAAGGCCCAGCGCATTGACCGACGGCAACGTGTTGAGGCTTATATCTTTCGCCGAGGCGTTTATCGCGTTCATTCCGAGCAGGCCCAAGCCTACGCACAGGCAAAGTAAAACGCCTAAGAACGTCATGGTGAGGGCAATGCGCGCCCGGATAGTTACAGTCATCATCGTTTTTTGCCTGGTACGAACGGAAGCGATGCCACACATCGCGCTGTCCCCGTCTCTTGTGACGAAGGGGGCAAGTGTTTATCGGCTGCACTGGCGACATCTGAATACTTTCAACCACGAAAACGGACGCAAGCTGATCGTAGCCTGGCACGGAAAGAGTGTTCTGGCTGTAAGGAGGCAATGTGCCCGAATCAATCGCGCTCTTTCTCGCCTCTGGAGTGACAGCGGCCGAGTCAGGGCAACTGATGGTCGATGATCTCGATGTCGCCGACGACCGACCGACTGTCTTCTCGATAAGCACCGGCCTCACATCGCGCGACGAAGCAATCAGTGCACAGCACGACACAATGGTTGTTCATCGCGACCGCAGCAGTAAAACCGATGCTGACGGGCACGATGTTGAAATGCCTGCGTGCTGCTCTTGGAAGGACCGGCTTCGATGCGACCGGCGAGAGCCCGCACGTGCTTAGGAACACTTACAGCCTCCGACATATCGTCTCAGGCAAGACCAAGGAGCAGGTGAGCAACCTAGTGGGCTTGTCTAACCATCGCACCGCTACCCGCCTGCGTCAAACTGTTAGGGAGGCGTGATATCCGACGCGCATGCCTAGCGAACCCTTGCGGCGGACCACAGCCGGCATGGTACGTTCATGCCGTACGTCAACGCGTCTTTCATGCGGCGGCTACAAAGGTTGAGACCGGACATTCGTTGGCGGGGATGCCAAGCCGCCGGCTCACCCCTTCCCCGGCGAGGATACCTATACGCATCCAGCCGCACACAAGCCCACCGTCTAGCCCGCAATGGACTAGCCGATTCCAGTGCAGCGGTGAGGAAGACCCGTTGGGCGATACCAAAAATGATATCAATGCGAGGTTTTTTTATATTGGACGCATGCTAACGCTGCACGTAAGCTTGCTTCCAACCCATCTGAGGGCCAAAAATCAAAACGAACGAGACCGGAGCGGGAGACACGAATTGCATCAAAGGGCGCAGGCTCAGCGGCGTCAAAGGGGCTATCCCAACAAACCCCGGCCGGCGTGAAGTGCCGCCCAATATGTGAACAGCAACCGGGCGCCGGCCGACAGGGCCTTTGCGGGCCGCGGCGAATGCGTCTTCTTAATGTCGCCCGGGTCTTCCGCGCACGATGAGTTCGTACCGAATACGGGTGCGCGTGAACTTGGGCTTGAGGAGGCCGGGTTCGCTTCATCATCGAGACCACGGATAGACGGGCCCGTCACCGGCAAGTCAGAATTAAAACCGCGGTGCTTTAACAATACGATCGCCTGGACCGCGGCCAGAGCGGCACTCATCCAAATACCGAAGGAGACATACCGATGAAACGTCTGTTCTTGAAAACCCTAATTGCGGTCATGGCGTTGCCAATGATCGGTCTTGCCCATGCCGACAGCAAGGGGCTGGTTGCCGTGTCCATGCCGACCAAGTCGTCCGCGCGCTGGATTGCCGATGGCAATAACATGGTCAAGTACCTGCAGGCGAACGGTTACACCACCGATCTCCAGTATGGCGACGATGACATCCCCAATCAGCTCGCGCAAATCGAGAACATGGTCACCAAGAAGCCGAAGGTGCTGGTGATCGCTGCAATCGATGGGACCACCCTGACCGATGTGCTCAAAAAAGCGCACGATGCCGGCATCAAGGTCATTGCATACGATCGCCTGATCAAGGGCACCCCCGATGTCGCCTACTACGCGACGTTCGATAACTACAAGGTCGGCGTGCTGCAGGCGCAGTCCATTGTTGACAAGCTAGGTCTAAAACAGGGAAAAGGCCCGTTCAATATCGAACTGTTCGGTGGTTCGCCCGACGACAACAACGCCTTCTTCTTCTATAACGGCGCGATGAGCGTGCTGGATCCGTACATCAAGAGCGGCAAGCTGGTGGTGCGCAGCAAGCAGTTTGGAATGAACAAGGTCGGTACGCTGCGCTGGGATGGCGCCGTCGCACAGGCCCGTATGGATAATCTGCTGTCGGCTTACTACGGCAATGCCAAGCTCGACGCCGTGCTGAGCCCGTACGACGGCTTGAGCATTGGCATTCTTTCGTCGGTGAAGGGTGTGGGCTATTGCACGGCTCAGCAGCCGTGCCCGATCGTCAGCGGGCAGGACGCCGAGATTCCTTCGGTCAAGTCCATTCTGCACAACGAGCAGTACTCGACCGTGTTCAAGGACACGCGCCAGCTCGCCAAGGTGACGGTTGCGATGATCGACGCAATGGCACAAGGCAAGCAGCCAGAGGTGAACGACACCAAGACCTACAACAACGGCGTGAAGGTAGTCCCGTCGTATCTGCTCAACCCGGTACTGGTGGACGGCTCCAACTGGAAGCCGATCCTGGTTGACAGCGGCTACTACACGGAAGCGCAGGTCAAGTAAGGCAACATCGAGATCCCAGTCTGTCGCCGGAGACGTCACGCGTGCTCCGGCGAGCGGACCCTGCACAACATCAAAAATCAGGAGACGGCGTGGCGGACGAGATCATCCTGTCCATGCGAAGCATCACGAAGACGTTTCCGGGTGTCAAAGCACTCAATAACGTCAATCTGACGGTCAAGGCTGGAGAAATCCATGCGGTCGTCGGTGAGAATGGCGCAGGCAAGTCCACTCTCATGAAGGTGCTGAGCGGCGTGTATCCGCACGGGTCCTACGAAGGGGAAATCCACTTCGAAGGGATGGAGCAACGCTTCGCGGACATCCGCGAAAGCGAAGAGCGCGGCATCATCATCATTCATCAGGAACTGGCACTCGTGCCGATGCTCTCGATCACCGAGAACATCTTTCTTGGCAACGAACTGGCGCAACGCGGCGTGATCGACTGGCATGCGGCGCACAAGCGCACGCGAGAATTGCTGCGGCGCGTCGGTCTGAATGAGTCGCCCGATGCGACGGTCGGAAAGCTCGGCGTCGGCAAGCAGCAGTTGGTGGAAATTGCCAAGGCGCTATCAAAGCGCGTGAAGCTGCTGATCCTCGACGAACCCACTGCGAGCCTGAACGAGACCGATAGCGCGGCGCTGCTAAAACTGCTGCTGGAACTCCAGGCACAGGGTATTTCCTGCATCCTCATTTCACACAAGCTCAACGAGATAACACAGGTCGCGGATCAGATCACCGTCATCCGCGACGGAAGCACGATCGAGACGCTCGATTGCGCCGCAAACGAGGTCAGCGAGGATCGCATTATTCGCGGCATGGTCGGCCGTGACATGGCACACCGTTATCCGCAGCGCGAGCCGCAGATCGGCGACGTGATCTTCGAAGTACGCGACTGGCACGTGTTCCACGAACAGTATTCCGAGCGCGAGGTCATCAAGGGCATTGATCTCAACGTACGCAAGGGCGAAGTGGTCGGCATCGCGGGGCTGATGGGATCGGGTCGCACCGAACTTGCCATGAGTATCTTCGGGCGCTCGTATGGCAGACGGATTAGCGGGCAGGTGCTGATCGACGGCCAGACAGTGGATGTATCGACCATAGGCAAGGCCATCAAGCATGGCATTGCCTATGTGACAGAGGACCGCAAGGGGTACGGCCTGATCCTCGAGCAGGAAATCCGCAAGAACGTGTCGCTTGCGAACCTCGCCGAAGTGTCCAGTCACGGTGTAATCGACGAACACGCCGAGGCAAGGGTTGCGCAGCGGTATCGCGAATCGTTGCGCATCCGCAGTTCCGGCATTCAGCAACCGGTGGTCAATCTTTCGGGCGGCAATCAGCAGAAGGTCGTGCTGAGCAAGTGGCTGTTTACGAAGCCGCGTCTCCTGATTCTCGATGAACCCACGCGAGGCATCGATGTCGGGGCCAAATACGAGATTTACACAATCATCGACGAGCTGGCGCGCAAGGGCGAAGGCATTCTGATGATTTCTTCCGAAATGCCGGAGCTGCTTGGCATGTGCGATCGCATCTATGTGATGAACGAGGGTCGGCTCGTGGTCGAGCTCGATCGAAACGAAGCGAGCCAGGAGCGCATCATGCGCGCAATCGTGAACGCCGGTCATGCGTGATCTATATACATCGAATCAAGGCCATTTCATGAAACTCGGCTTTCTCAAGAACAATCTGCGCGACTACGGCCTGCTGCTGTCGCTGGTCGTCATCATGGGGTTCTTCCAGTACCAGACCGACGGCGTGCTGATGCAGCCGTTGAACATCACCAATCTGGTTTTGCAGAACAGCTACATCGTTGTGATGGCGCTCGGCATGCTGCTCGTGATCGTGGCCGGCTACATCGATCTGTCTGTCGGATCGGTCAGCGGCTTTATCGGCGGGCTGGCTGCGGTTCTGATCGTGCAGTACTCATGGCCCGTGGTACCGACGATCATCGCAACGCTTCTGGTGGGGGCGTTAATTGGTGCTGCGCAGGGCTGGTTCGTTGCTTACGCGCGCATTCCGTCGTTTATCGTGACGCTGGCAGGAATGCTGATCTTCAAGGGACTCGCACTGGCGCTGTTGCAAGGCCAATCGGTCGGCCCATTCCCACTGTCATTTCAGCGCATCAGTACCGGCTTTCTGCCCGATCCGTTCGGCGGCACGGACTTCCGGGTGCTGTCCCTGATCGTGGGCATCATCCTGGCGCTGGGGCTGGTCGCGGCGGAGGTGCGCAAACGCCGCAAGGCACAGGCACACGACATGGACGTCGAACCGGTCGCGTTCTTCGCCATGAAGAACATATTGTTCGCGGGAGCCGTCACGTACTTGTGCTGGCTGCTCTCCACGTACAAGGGCTTGCCCGACGTGTTGATCCTGATGGCCGTACTGATCCTGATTTACCAGTTCGTGACCAATCGCACGACGATCGGCCGCCGCATCTATGCGCTGGGCGGCAACGAGAAGGCGACGCGTCTGTCGGGCGTGAATACCGCGCGCCTGTCTTTCCTGACCTTCGTGAACATGGGAGTATTGGCGGCGGTGGCAGGTCTGATTTTCGCGGCACGCCTGAACACGGCAACGCCGAAGGCTGGCCTCGGCTTCGAGCTCGATGTGATCGCAGCCTGTTTCATCGGCGGAGCATCGGCCTCCGGGGGCGTGGGCAAGGTGGTGGGCGCGGTGATCGGCGCTTTCATCATGGGCGTGATGAACAACGGCATGTCGATCATGGGCATTGGCATCGATTACCAGCAAGTGATCAAGGGGATGGTCTTGCTGGCGGCGGTGTTTCTGGATGTCTACAACCGTAACCGCGCCTGACTGGGTACGACGACACGTCCTTTGCCACTCCGGGAGCAAATATCCGAACCTGCACGGTCTCCATGCCGGGAAGCGCCGGACGGCAGGTTCGTCAGTGGCGTGCCGCGCACGAGGAAGCGATCTCGCGGATCGCTTTCTCACCCATCGCGACTGTCCGGCAGCTTGCCGTGAGTCCGCGGACGGCGCCGCACGCTGGGTAGCGGTCATGCCGCCCGCCTCCGCTTACAAGCGACGTGTGGACCGCTTAGCGGTCTATGCGCCTTTGTACATATGCCAAGCCGCTGACTTATCGCCTGCTACTGACTTTGCGTGGCGAGTGTCAGCGTCACGACTCAACCTCAGTAACGCGACCTACCGCGCGACCTGCCACCTCAATATCGGATGCGTCGCATTCGGCAGCATGCCCCATGTGCCACCGGCGTTGAAATCCCACGTGGGGCCGAAGCTCGCCCTCTTGCTCATCTGGACGGTCGTCGAGCCGTTGGCGACAGACACAGGCGTGCCCGAGCCGACGCCAGCGACGGTCGAACACGCGCAAGATTTTCGCCACCGTGCAAGTTTCTCTAGCCTCGTGCGATTTTGCGCATCGGAAGTCGCTTGGCCGGCTGACTGCCGCTTTCACGAGTCGCTCCGAACGCCTGTTTTTGATTCCTGCCTGCAACGTTTTGCAAACTGGGCGCGCTGGCCAATGGAAGCTCCCGAGTTCGAGAGAAGTGATCGATCAGACGGACAGCGCAAACGTTAAACATTTGGCGCATGCCACGGAATAAGTTAACCCGGCCATAGAAGCCGTCCATTTAGGGTTTCATGAATGAATCAAACCCGACGATTTGCAATTTTATTCGTCGGCTCGTATGAACTTTGGCACGACTCTCGCTTATGTATGACCAAGCACACAACAAATAACCAGCACTGTCTGCAAGCGGACAGCGCCAGCGTGCGGGGGCCGGATCGACACTTCAGCGCATTCAGCGCAATCGCGGATGAAGTGCGAGCCGGAGAAGCAAAAGTAAAAACGCATAGACCAACGAGAGAGTATGTTGACCCTTCAGTCGGACCTTCACGGAAATCACCTATTAGGCGCGCTTCCTACGCATGAATGGCAGGCCATCGCGTGCGATCTGGAGCTCGTTCAATTACGAGCGGGACAGCTGCTTTGTGATTCCGGCAAACGCATTCATCACGTCTACTTCCCCACTACGGCTGTCATCACTCTGCTTCACACCATGGAAGATGGTGGTTGCGTCGAGGTGGCCGCAGTAGGCCGCGAGGGAATGACGGGCGTGCCGATACTGACGGGCGGCGATACGATGCCGACGCGCGTTCAGGTCCAGGGCGCGGGGTCCGCGTATCGCATGAGCGCAAGCGCCCTGCGCAATCACTTCGGCCGTTCGGACCTTCTTCGGCGCATCACGCTGCTGTATATGCAGGCGCTGTTGACGCAGATCGCCCAGACCGCTGCCTGCAATCGTCACCATACGCTGAGCAAGCAACTCTGCCGTTGGCTGCTGATTCAGTCAGACCGCACCGGGTCGAACGAAATGCGAGTGACGCAGCAAATCATCGCTGACATGCTGGGCGTGCGTCGCGAAGGCGTCACCGAGGCAGCCGGGAAGTTGCACGACGCAGGGCTCATCCATAACAGCCGCGGCTGCATCAAGGTGCTCGACCGCGGCGCACTGGAGGCGAGTTCGTGCGAATGCTACGGCATCGTCAAGCGTGAATTTGACCGGATGCTGCCGCGAGCGCGTCAGGCCGAGGAGTTCGCGTGACCGGAGCGACTGCCTGACGCCCAGTGGGGAATCGGCAGAAGCGATCCTCCGCGACTGGGCGTCATCATCGAGAGAACGAGAAGCACGACTTGCGGGGCGCCGGCGACCGGATGCCCCCGCAACCACGCTGGCGAGCGTTCCGGCCAGAACTACGCGGCGTCGAGCCGGCGCCACCAGTTGCAACCGAGTACGCGAAACGCCATCAAGAGCGCGCCGCATCTGTCGTTAACTGAGCCATTGCGGATCTTCCACGGCTCATACGGCTTACATGTTCTCTTCCATTCGCAGTCGCGTCCTTGCCGCTTCCGTCGCCATCGTCGTTGCCGGACTTGCGGTCAATACGGGCGTCAACTACGGCGTCGCTCATCGCTACAACAGCGAATCCATCGAAAACAGCCTTGCGGCGGTTCTTACCGGCCACGAGGCGGGTATCGAGGAATGGGTCACATCGAAAACTCAGATGATCGTCTCGGTCGAAGACGCCGCGCTGAGTGCTGACCCGGTGCCCTTTCTCAAGCAGGTCGCGTCCGCAGGCGGCTTCACGAACGTCTATGTCGGCTACGCGGACAAAACGGCGAAGTTCTCTGATTCCAACGGCATTCCTCCCGACTACGACCCGACCGGACGGCCGTGGTACAAGCAGGCGGTCGAGGCCGGAAAGCCGGTGGTTACGCCGCCCTACGTCGACGTCACCACCGGCAAGCTCGTGGTCGCCTTCGCTGCGCCGATCGTTCGCGACGGCGCAGTGAAGGGCGTCGTTTCAGGCGACGTGGCGATGGACAGCGTCGTTGCAAACGTGAAATCGATCCACCCGACACCCGCCAGTTTCGGCATGCTCGTCGACCGCAGCGGCAATATCGTCGCCGCCTCCGATGCAAAGCTCACGCTCAAACCCGCGACGGACGTCGCCGCCGAACTGACGAAGGACGCCATCAATTCGGCTTCCGGGCAACAGCCGGCTGCCATCGAGGCCACCGTCGGCGGTGCGACGAAGCTGATACGTACTCGCGCAGTGCCGGGAACGGATTGGCTGACGCTCGTTGCGCTCGACAAGTCGGAAGCGACAGCGGGAATGCGATCGCTACTGGTTGCATCGATCGCCTCACTTGCGGTGCTGGCCGCAATCGCCGCCGCCGTTATCGGCGCCGTCACGGGCGTGGCCTTCAGAGGTCTCGCCAAGGTGCGCGACGCAATGGAGGGCATCGGCTCGGGCAGCGGAGACTTGACGCAGCGCCTGCCTGCGAATGGCAACGATGAGGTCGCGCAGATCGCCCGCTCGTTCAACGCGTTCGTCGGCAAGATCAACAGCGTGATGGTGCAGATCCGCGACACGAGTGAATCCGTGCGTCACGCCGCCAATGAGATCGCCTCCGGCAATCATGATCTGTCGCGTCGCACCGAATCCGCGGCAGCAAGCCTTGAGGAGACGGCTGCATCGATGGAAGAGATCACGTCCACGGTATCGCAATCGGCCAGCGCAGCCCGGCAGGCCGATCAGACCGCGACCACCGCAGCGAGCGCAGCATCGCGGGGCGGCGCGGTCGTCTCGGACGTCGTCTCGACGATGCAGGAGATCGAAGGCGCATCCGGGAAGATCAGCGACATCATTGGCGTGATCGAAGGGATCGCCTTCCAGACGAATATCCTTGCGCTGAACGCCGCTGTCGAAGCAGCACGTGCAGGCGAGGATGGCCGCGGCTTCGCTGTCGTGGCAGGCGAAGTGCGAACGCTCGCTCAACGGAGCGCGCAGGCAGCGAAGGAGATCAAGGAACTGATCGATTCAAGCGTGACCAGCGTATCGACCGGTGCGTCGCTGGTTCAGCAAGCAGGCGAGACGATGACCGAGATCGTCGGCCGTGTGTCGAGCGTCACCACGATCATCAGCGAGATAACCAACGCGGCAGACGAACAGACGCGCGGGATTCAGGAGATCAACCGTGCGGTCGCGCAGCTCGATGAAATGGTGCAGCAGAACGCGGCGCTGGTCGAACAGTCGGCGGCCGCCGCTTCGGCGTTGCAAACGCAAGCTAACGAACTCGCGAGCGCCGTTGGTCAGTTTCGCGTAGCGTAAGGCGCGACCGAAGTACTGTTTTCAGCGTGCAATGTGCGGCTCTAGCCCGATAGCACACGAGTGAAAGGGCCGGCCGCACGCGCCCGGCCCTTCGCCTCATTACTGTGACATCGCACCCGAAGCCGCGTGGTCCATGCCCGTCGAATCGTGCTTCTTCATCTTGCCGCTCTTCTTCATGGTGTCATGCGACATCGAGTCCTTGCTCATCGAGTCATGAGACATGGCGCCCTTGCTCATTGCGTCATGAGACATTGCACCGTTGGACATCGCGCCGCTCGCTTGCGCGAACGCAGCGGACGTCGCGAACGTCATGGTGATTGCAAACAATGCTGTCATCAGTCGCTTCATGGCACATCTCCTTCGGGTTGAAAGTAGGAACGCAAGAAAGCAGAAAACCGGTCCAGCAATCAAGAGCCGCCGAACCAGTTGTAGCCCTGGTCGACCCAATACCCGCCGGGGTATGTGTTCGTGACAAAAATCTCGACGATATGCTTCGGGTTCTTGTAGCCGAGCTTGGTCGGCATGCGCAGCTTCATCGGATAGCCGTATTTCGCGGGCAAGCGCTCGCCGTCGTATTCGAACGTGAGCAGCGTCTGCGGATGCAGAGCGGTCGGCATGTCGATACTCTCGTAGTAATCGTCGGCGCAGCGAAAGCCGACGTACTTCGCTGTCGTATCCGCGCCTACCCGGCGCAAAAACTCCACGAACGGCGTGCCGCCCCAACGCCCGATCGCGCTCCAGCCTTCGACGCAAATGTGCCGCGTGATCTGCTCGGCATGCGGCAGCGCGTAAAGCTGCGGCAGGGTCCATACGCGCTGTCCCGTGATGAGTCCGCTGACCTTCAGGCGGTAGTCGCCGCCGTCGACGCGCGGCACTTCATCTACGCCGTAATACGCATTGAAAGGGAACGGACGCGTGAGTTCTGCTTCGGTGTAGGTTGGCGCGAGGCGCGTCGGGTCGAACAGCAACGCCTGCGCGCGATCGTTCAAACGCGAGACGGCAGTGAGGAACGTGTTGACCGAATCTCCATCGCTGATCGAGCAGCCCGTCAACAGCGACAGTCCGCCCAGCGTCAGCAAGCGCTTGCCGAAGAGGCGCCTCGAAGGCATGTCGAGTTCGCGGCGCGCGTCCGCCAGTAGCGAAGCGCGATCGATCGTCATGATTCGCTTGTCTTTGGCTTTCATTTCTCGTCCCCCTTCGATCCACCGTGCAGCATCGTAAGAAGCGATCGCGGCACCAGCGCGACCATTGCGATATGCACGACGACGAACGCCGCCATCACCGCCATCGCGAGGAAATGCACGACGCGCGCGCGGTCATAGCCGCCCATCAGCTCGCGCAGCAACGGAAACTGCACTGATTTCCAGATGGCGAGTCCCGAAAGCACGAGCACGATCAGATCGGCCACAACCACGAGATACGCCAGTTTCTGCACCGCGTTGTACTGGCGCACGTCAGCGTGAGACAGCTTCCCTTTGAGCGCGGCGACGAGATCGCGCAGCACGGCACGCGGCGACAGCGGAAAAAACTTCGAGAGAAAGCGCCCGCTCATCACGTTCAACGCGAGATAGACGATGCCGTTGAAGACGAGCAGCCACATCGCCGCGAAATGCCATTGCAGCGCGCCGCCGAGCCAGCCTCCGAGCGTGATCGACGTAGGAATGACGAAGCCCGGAAACACAGGCGAGGCATCATAGATGCGCCAGCCCGAGAACATCATGAGCAGCGCGGCAAACGCGTTGATCCAGTGCGTGACGCGCAACCAGACCGGATGAATCGGCGATGCAGGTTGCGGCGCTTCCCCTGCGGGTGTGAGTGTCGTTGCCATGTCGTTCACCGTGTCGATGCGTCGGATACGAGTGAATTCGTCGACAACCATTGATCGGTTACAGCGGAATGCATGACCACGAATAAATTAATTCGCATGTAACCATTCTCAGCGCGCGAACGAAATAGAAAGCGACACGTAGGGGGAGATGCGTCATGCGAATCCGCACGGCATTCATTGCCGGGCATCACGGCTTCGGCTACTCTGGAACGATCGATCCAGAATGCGGCGTGCCGGGACTGCGCCCGCGCGTGGCCCGCATTGATCGAGCGTCGCCGTCCGGCCGTCTCGCCAATACAGGAACCATCTTGCAAGAAGCGGAAAACCGCCTGAGGGCGCTCTTCGTTGCGGGACTCGACGGCGACCAGCATGCGTATCGCGGTTTTCTCGAGGCGCTCGCGCGACATCTGCGCGGCTATCTGCGCCGGCGCATTCCACAGCATCGCGACGACGTCGAGGATCTCGTTCAGGAGATTCTGCTCGCCGTGCATAATGCGCGGCACACGTACCGCATGGATGAGCCGTTGACCGCGTGGCTGCACGCGATCGCCCGCTACAAGCTGATGGACTTCTTTCGCTCGCGCGCACGCCGCGATTCACTGAACGATCCGCTCGACGATCACGCAGAGTTTCTCGCCGTCGCCGACGACGAGCCCGCGCAAGCGCGGCATGACATCGGCAAACTTCTCGAAGACCTGCCCGACAAACAGCGCCTGCCCATCATGCATATGAAACTGCAAGGCTTGTCGGTGACCGAAACCGCGCGCATCACCGGGCTTTCTGAATCGGCGGTCAAAGTAGGCGTGCATCGCGGTCTCAAGGCGCTCGCCGCCCGCATCCGGGGGCTCAAATGAAAACCGACGACCTCATCGGCCTGCTCTCGAATCAGGTGACGCGCGTCGATCGCGGCGCCGTCGCGCGCCGTTTCACGAAGGCGCTGCTGCTCGGCGCGCTCGGCTCCGTGGTCCTGATGAGCATCGTGTTCGGCGTGCGGCCGGATCTCTCGATCGTCGCCCGTACGCCGGTCTTCTGGGCGAAACTCGCTTATCCGCTCGTGATTGCGACCGGCGCGTTGACCGTCGTTACGCGCCTCGGTCATCCGGGCGCGCGCGGCGGTCAGGCGTGGCTGCTCGTCGGCATGCCGTTCGTTGCGGTATGGCTCGCCGGCTTGGTCGTTCTCGAAGCTGCCGCGCCCGGCGAACGTCTGCCGACTCTGCTCGGGCATACATGGCGCACGTGTCCGTTCAATATCGTGCTGCTTTCGGCGCCGACCTTTCCTGCTGTCTTCTGGGCGATGAAAAGCCTCGCGCCGACGCAGCCGCGCCGCACGGGCGCTGTCGCGGGACTGCTTGCGAGCGCCATCGCGACGGTCGCGTATTGCCTGCACTGTCCGGAGATGAGCCCGGCATTCTGGAGCGTGTGGTACGCCATCGGCATGATCCTGCCTGCGGGCATCGGCGCGTGGCTCGGTCCGAAGCTGCTGCGGTGGTGATCAACTCTTGCGGCGCGCTTGGGTCGCATGCGTCGCTTTCGGCGTGACGTCGAGCATCGCGAGCACGGGCCGCAACGCGCCTTCCAGCAACTCGCGCTTCGGGTTGACACGTGCCAGCACGCGCAAGCCGATGAGTGACGCGAGCAGCGACTTGGCGATGTCGGCGGCGTCGATGTCGAGAGAAATGGCGCCGTCTTCCTGCCCCGCCGTCACGCAGCGCGCAAAGAAGCCTTCGATGTCTTTCAACATGCGATTCAACGCGCGCTGAAACTGCTTGTCGTGCGGCGCAAGCTCCATCGCCGAGTTCACGATCAGACAGCCCTTGCGATGCGGGTCATTCACCGAGAGCCGAATGATCTCGTCGAAGAACATGACGATGGCATCGCGCGGCGCGGCCTGATGTTCCAGCCGCTGCACGCGCTCGCGAAAGCCCCGTTCGACATAACGCTCTAGCGCGCGCTCATAGAGCGCACGCTTGTCGCCGAACGCGTTGTAAAGGCTCGCGGACGTGAGGCCCATCGCGGCAGCGAGATCGCGCACGGACGTTGCCTCGTAGCCGCGCGACCAGAACTGGACGGTGGCCGCCTCGAGCACGGCATCTTCGTCGAACTCACGCGGACGTGCCATGCGCCCTCTCCCTTTACGCAGACTTCGGATAGTTCGACGGGAACAGCGCGCGCTTCGTCTCGTCGTCGTTGACGGTCTTGAACGCATGCTTTTTATTGACGGTGCGCGCACGTTCGACGGCAGGCCGCGCGTCGATTTTGGCGAACCAGCGCTGCAACTCGGGATAGGATGCGAGCGGACCATCGCTATTCCTGAACACGCGCGATGCGCGATCGACCCAGCCCCATGCGGACATGTCCGCGATCGTATAGCTGTCGCCGACGATGAACTCGCGGCCCTTCAGCCTGTCGTTGAGCACCTCGTAATGGCGCTCGGCCTCGCGCCGATAGCGGTTCACCGCGTAGTCGAGCCCTTCGGGCGCTGCGTACTGGAAGTGCACCGCCTGCCCGGAGAACGGCCCGAGACCGCTCGCGATGAACATCAGCCACGAAAGCAGCTGCGGGCGATCTTCCGGCGCGCCGAGAAACTGGCCGGTCTTCTCCGCGAGATACAGCAGGATGGCGGTGGAATCGAACACGACCGCCGGTTGTCCGCCCGGCCCATCCGTATCGACGATAGCCGGCACCTTGCCGTTCGGATTAATGGCGCGGAACGCGGGCGAATGCTGCTCACCCTTGCTGGTATCGACGGGCTTCAGATCGTAAGGCAGTCCCGATTCCTCGAGAAAGAGCGCGATCTTCGCGGGATTGGGCGTCGGGTGAAAGTAGAACTCGATCATGCGGGTCGTCTCCGTGTCGTGATTGCTGCCGGGTCATTTTAGATCGGTCGATCCAGAATGGGCAATGAGCGGGGATGATGGCGGTACTTCCTTTGAGATGAACCGAGAGACAGCAAGTGTCCGTGGCGCACAAGGTCCTGGGCTTCAGGCAACCGGATATGCGAATGATGCACTGTTCATCGGGGGGCTGGCCCGCTTTGCTTCAGCGACTCGGGCGAGTTTGCAGGCGATGCGATCCCGAACTCTTTCTACAGGCGCAGTGCGTCGGCTGCCCGCGCACTTACGTGTCGCCGCAGCCGGACATCGCGCAACTGGAGGCCGTTGTCAACGTCGATGTGACACGCGATCCGTTCCCATCGAACCGACCCGGCTCACTCCCGCGCCATCCCCACCGACGTCTCACCGCCATCGCGAGTGACGAGCCGCAATCCGCTCGCGATGCTCGCCGCCCCCGCGAATCCCGCGCCGAGTGAAAGCGCCAGTCCCGGCCCGTGCTTGCCCGCGAGTCCGAAGCACAACGCCACGAGCGCCGCACCCAGCGCCTGACCAATCAGCCGCGCGGTTGCGACCACGCCGCTCGCGCCCCCGCTGCGTTCGCGCGGCGCGCTCGCCATGAAAGCCTTCAGGTTTGGCGATTGAAAGAAGCCGAAACCCGCTCCGCAAACCGCCATGCGAATGCAGATGTCGAGCGCATGCGGATCGGCTGGCAGCGCCGCGAGCGACACCATTCCCGCGCACAGAATCGCCAGCCCGATCCCCCCGAGCAGACCGGGCGGATAACGATCCGACAAGCGGCCGGCGATCGGCGCCATCAACGCGACGAGCACCGACCACGGCGTCATCAGAAAGCCCGTTTCAACCTGCGTCCGGCCGAGCACGCCCTCGAAATAGAACGGCAGCGATACGAAGGCGAGACCTTGGGCGGCGAACGAGCAGACGGCGGTCATCGTCGATAACGCGAACATGGGACGTCGAAACAGATCGACGGGCAGCATCGGCGCGGGATGTCCGCGCTCACGACGCAGCATCAACGCGCCTGCGACGAGCGCCACGCCGAGCGATGCCAGCACGATTCGCGACGGCGCGCGCTGCGCCGCTTCGCCCAACGCGAAGATCAGCGCCGCAAACGTGACGACGTTGAGCGCCGCCGCGATGCGGTCGAAGCCGTGCGCGCTACGCTTCGTCTGCGGAAGCGCGGACCAGGCGATCGCGAGTGCCAGCACACCGACCGGCAGGTTCACGGCAAAGAGCCAGGGCCATGTGCCGAGCGAGAGCACGATCGACGCCACTGTCGGCCCGACGGCGAACGCAATGCCGACGATCAGCGCGTTCAGCCCGACACCGCGTCCCAGCCGATGCAGCGGAAAAATCGCGCTGATGATCGCCGTGTTGACGCTCATGACCGCACTGGCGCCGAGCCCCTGCAGCAGACGCGCGGCGACGAGCGTCGGCAGCGACCACGACAACGCGCACACCGCGGACGCGATCGTGAATACGATCAATCCACCGAGATAAACGCGCCGATGCCCGATGATTCCGCCCAGCGCGGCGAACGGCAGCAGCGTGGCGACCATGGCGAGCTGATACGCGTTGATGATCCAGACCGACGCGGCGGGCGTCGCGTGAAGATCGGCGGCGATGGCCGGCAGCGCGGTATTGGCGATGGCGGTATCGAGCGTTGCCATCGCGACGGCGAGCAAAAGCGCGGCCATGCCGCGGCGCTCGAGCGAGGTCATGGGCGCGTCGGGGTCGCGGGGCGTCGAGGAAGCGGTATCGGCGGACACGTCGTGATTCCGTAAGTAAGCGGACAGAGAACAATCCGACACGATACGGGAACGCGACGCATCGCGCTCGTCGTGGCCAATGAGGCTTACGGGAAGCTATCGGCGGCGGTTATGTTGTTACGAAGCGAATGCGAGCACGCGCCGGACTTCGCCGGACGCACACCGACGCTGCGCGCATCTTTGAAGAACTCAGTAATGCGGAGAAGGCTTCGTGATCGCGCCCGGAATATGCTTTGCTGTATGCGACTGGAACAACGAAGAGGAGTTGAGAATGGCCGACCAACAAATTCGGCGTAAAAGATCAGACATCGGGCATCGATGGAGTGGTCAAGAAAGACGACGGCAACGCGGATTCCGAGGTGACGTGCGTCTGGGCGGCGACACTAACTGCGAGTAACCATCGTGAACGGAACCTTGAAAACGCTGACCCGCCTCCTTCCTTTGGCGTGCTTGCTCACGGGATGCGTCATCGGCCAGATGCCGCCGCCGGGAGCCGGGGTGCTTCCGCCGGGAAGGCATCTGACCGACGTCGAGTGCCGCGACCTGGCCGCACTGAAGACAAACACGAACCCCACGATGGCTCAACACCAAGTGGAGTTGGGCGCCCTCAGAAAGGCGGGATACGACCCATCGCCCTTCTGGGATGATCCCTACTACCCCGAGGATCTACAGTACGCACAGCGCCTCGTCGACTACTGGTTCCAGACGGAATGCCCGCCACCGCCACCACCCCCTCAATGACGCAAACGTAGCGACGGACGCATTGCAACTGCCGGTCGTGATTAGCAAGGCCTGTGTCACTCCGGGCACGCCAGACGGGTTCGCGTTCCTCTGCAAAGCCGCTGCGATCGCAATTTGGACATGGATAGCAGCGCCTTCTAGGGGAGCGGACGTAAATCGGCGCGCCAAGCACTCTCGAAAGCCGGTTCGGTTTACACCGTCAAAGATGCGGTCCACGGCCGTCTATGCGCAGCGAGCTATGCATTAACTGAGAGGCAATACCCACGACGTTCCTTGGAGCCGTTCCTGCGTTTGAGCCGCACCACTACTTCTCTGGACGTCCGTTCTACCGGCGGTCTCCCAATGAGTTGACAAAGACGCGCTTAAAACCACGGCTCGCTATCCCAAGCTTGAATGTTCGATCATTGAGCCAGACGACGAGTGCCTGAGCAAGGCACCATCGTGCTCTAAGCCGCCCAATTCAACTCACTAAAACTCACTGCAACTCACGCAACTCACTGCAACGGTGGCACGGTGCCAAGCTTCTCGGCGAGCATCCGTTCTAGACACCGAAGTGCAGGTCCACTTCCTCCTGCGTAACCGCCTCTACGAAAAGGTTGATCTGCTCCGGCAGGAGGCCCATCACGGTCGCGATCGCCGCTTCGAGCTGCGGCGCGCACACCCGGTCATCGGCCATTGTGGTGCCGATCGTGATGTCGTAAGCCTTCTCCTGCCGAAACACGATCTCGACGATGCGCGCCCGCGCGCTCATATTGTGATCGACCGCCAGACGAGTGACCTCGGCTACCCGGTGCATGATTTCGCCAGGGAAGCCCTTCGTTGAGCGCAATTTGATGCGATGCTTTCCGAGAGTGATCCAATCGGTATCGAATTCCACGACGTTTCTCCTACGACCTAGCTGGCCGGACTGTATGGTCGGAAAATCGATTTTCAAGTGCAATTGAACCGTCGACTCATGCGAGATTCACCCCTTGAAAATTCCAGAAAATTTTTTATATTAGGCGGTAGAAAGGCAGCCGCCATCCGCGCGCGCTGCGTGTTTCAACTTAATTTGTCCGCGGCATTGGGGCAGCTAAGCTGAAGCGCAAAAAGCAGCTTCCCCTCTTGCCGCCAGAGGAGAGCAAAGATGAATGAAGCTTTCACTGGGGCCAATCTCTTCACCGAACTGGAGAGACTGCAAAGGCAGTTGTCGAGTGTATTCGATGGCCTACCGAGCAGCCTGCGCTCAGGCCGCCTCGACGCGTTCCCGCAAATCAACATCGGCTCGACCGACGACACGATAGAGATCGTCGCGTTTGCGCCCGGTCTCGACCCAGCCAAACTGGAAGTGTCTGTCGACAAGGGCTTGCTTGTCATCGCCGGCCAACGCGTGACACAGAATGGCGCCTTGCCGGAAGGCACGCGCGAATACGCTCAGGAGCGCTTTAGCGGCGCTTTCCGGCGTGCTATCGAGCTTCCGCAGCACGCCGACCCCGAGAAGGTGCAGGCTAGGTACATCGACGGATGTCTGCTGATTTCAGTAGGCAAGCGCGAGGCGTCGAAGCCGCGTGCGATCACCGTCCAATGAAGACACGAACGAGGTGATGTCATGAGCGATACGACACAAGTTGCAGAGCGCGAACAAGATGCGGTGGCTCGTCAAGAGTCGAATGATCAACGCCGGCGCGAGACGCGGACGCCGACTGTGGACATTATCGAAGACGCGCACTCGGTCACCCTTTGGGCTGACCTGCCGGGTGTATCGAAGGACCGGCTGGAAGTGAAGGTCCAGGACGGACGCCTGACGATCGATGCCGACTCCGTCGTGCCAGTGCCAGCCAACCTGCGGCTCATCCACGCGGAGGTCCGGGCGCCGCACTTCTCACGCACCTTCACGGTGAGCGAGGACTTCGATACATCAAAGATCGATGCCTCGCTCAAAGACGGCGTGCTTCGGTTGACGCTGCCTCGCCGGGAAGAGGCCAAACCGCGGCGCATTGAAGTCGCCGTGAACTGAGCGACTGGACGTGGCGCAGCGGTTGCGCCACGTCCTTTGAAGCGTACGATTCGCGTGCTTCGTTCGAAGGAGGAACGTTACCGTAGGAAGCATGAGCGCAGTCCGATGGAGATGAACCGAAGCCGGTTCTCTCGGACGAAACGCTGCGAAATACGATATCTAGACATGTCGAGCAGTTCCTGAACCGTCCGCGACCAAGTGCCTGGTCGCATGGGACAAGCGGCCCCAACTGCCCAATTCCGGCGACAGCACTGGCAAGGAAGACGGCGTACCAGCCGTGCACGTGCACCACAGCACAACGGCTGACGACAGGACATGTGCGCGACAGCGACGTCGCGCTACGGCGCGACCGGTACTAGCCAGAAGGCGCAGGGCGCGCAGCGTGAACGTCAACGGGTCCAACACCGCTACGGCATGAGCCGAACTACGCAGACAGTCCGATGGGCGGCACAGGCAATTCATCACCCTCGAGGAAGGCCGTCGCCGACCGGATCGCGAACTGCATCGCGCAGTCTTCGCTAGCGAAAAAGCCCCACTTACCGAGGGAGGTCGAATGGCCATCCTCTTCCAGGATGGACGCCGTTGCCACGAAGGCTTTTCCATTACGCATGACGTTCGGCTCGAATGCGGCTCCGCCGTGATAGATGATCATCGGTTTCTCTCTCAAGTTATAAATTGCTCCGGCACTCGTCGATGCCGTTTGCTCCGCTCGCCTTCCACCGCAGGCGGATCGCGACGCGGCATGGTCGTCTGGTCCTCAGCTACGTCAAAGGTCAGCAAATTCGAGGGGTGATATTAACGGTTCAATTTTCGTCTAAGGGTAGTTTTAACTTTCCTTACAATTCCCCGGTGAGTCCTTAAGTCGGATGTTTAACAGCTAGAACTCAATGACTGCTGTCGACGGAGGACCGACCGGCTCGTAGGCCGATAAGAAAGCCCCGACCGATGACCCGGTCGGGGCTAACTTGGAACGGTAACAGCGAAGTCGGGCGTGCCTACGATCACCACCACGCTGGGAATCACCCACCACAATGAGTGAGACCGCAAAGCCCGTGTAGCGCGTGTCGGATCGCCCAAAACAAAAAGCCGCAGACAACTGCGGCTTTTCATCCGATGCAACATCCTCGATCAGAAAGTCGACCAGTCCCCGTCACTGGAAGCCACGACCGGTTGAGCGCGCTCGGCCACCGGCTTCGCAGGACGCGTGACAGCGCGCACCGGCACCGGAGCCGGCGATCGCTTAGCCGGAACTGCACTCGCCGCTACCGGCGATGCCGTGAACATCTGCCCCGTCCGAAACGCACCAACGGCTGCGGTCAGTTGCTTCGCCTGGTCGTCCATCGACCCGGCCGCTGCCGCCGCTTCTTCAACGAGCGCCGCGTTCTGCTGCGTGACCTCGTCCATCTGCGAGATGGCCTGATTCACCTGCTCGATGCCTCGCGTCTGCTCGTTCGACGCCGACGCAATCTCGCCCATGATGTCGGTGACTCGCTGGATCGCCGTGCCCACGCGCTTCATCGTTTCACCTGCCTGCGCCACGAGTTCGGATCCCTCGTGGACCCGGCTGCCGGACGTTTCGATCAGATCCTTGATCTCCTTCGCGGCGGTCGATGAACGCTGCGCGAGGCTGCGCACTTCGCTCGCGACGACCGCGAAGCCACGGCCCTGCTCGCCGGCGCGTGCGGCTTCCACCGCAGCGTTGAGTGCCAGAATGTTGGTCTGGAACGCGATGCCTTCGATCATCCCGATGATTTCAGCGATCTTGCCCGAGCTTTGCTCGATGCCGTCCATCGTCTGGATAACCTGACCGATGATCGCGCTTCCCTCGTTGGCGACCGCATTCGCGTTGTCGGCCAGTCCGCTCGCTTGCTGAGCGTTCTCGGAATTCTGCTTGACCGTCGCTGTCAGTTCCTCCATGCTCGCTGCCGTTTCTTGCAGCGACGCCGCTTGCTGCTCCGTGCGGCTCGAGAGGTCGGTATTGCCCGCCGCAATCTCAACGGCGCCGGACGAGACAGACTCCGAACTCGCACGGATCCTGGTCACCATCTCTTCGAGACCGAGGCGCATGTGTTCCACTGCAGCGAGAAGGCTGCGGTCATCACCGTTCTTGAGCACCGTTGGTGAACTCAGATCGCCGCCTGCGATGGCCCGGACAACGCCCACTGCATACCCGGGTTCGCCGCCGAGGGCGCCCGTCACGCTGCGAATGGTTTTCCACGCCAATGCGGCAATGACCGCGAGCGCCAGTGCTATTAAGCCCGCGGTTTCCAGCGTCGTGTGCAGGAAAGTGGCGGTGATATCGTCGGTGAAGAATCCCGTACCGATCCACCAGCCCCAGGGCTTGAACTCGACGATGCCGTTCATCTTGCCTGTCATCACGCCGGTCGATGGGTGTGTCGTCACCACCATCAGCACCGGAATGTGCTCCTTGGC
The DNA here is from genome assembly GCF_022879615.1 of Caballeronia grimmiae. Taxonomy (NCBI): domain Bacteria; kingdom Pseudomonadati; phylum Pseudomonadota; class Betaproteobacteria; order Burkholderiales; family Burkholderiaceae; genus Caballeronia; species Caballeronia grimmiae. Next base: position 730,841 of record NZ_CP084273.1, on the reverse strand, counting down.
GAGCATCTCGCGATAAAGCTCTGTGTCTGGCCGTCCGTCCGGCGCTTTACCAAGCAGGACTTTGCCGATGTTCTCCTGCTTCCGGTGCACGAGCGACGTCCCGTCCGGAAGACGCGCCCAGAAATAGCTCTGATCGGAATAATTCATTCTGTTCAACGCGGTCCTGGTCGCCGCCTGCGCTTGCTCCGTCGTCATCGCGCCGGCAACTTCCTGCTCGTGGTAATACTGGGCGAGGTGCTCGGCCATCTTCAACAGGTTGACGATCTGCGCCTGCTTGTCATCGAGCATCGCGCGTCGCACGCTATAGACGCTGTATCCACCGACTGCGAGCAGCGCGATAAGCGCTGTAACGGCTAGCAGCATGAGCCGAGTAGAGACTTTCATTCCAGATTCCGAGTGCGAGGTTGCGGTCGCCGCAATGCGCGGCTTTACCCCTGCTAACGGCAGTAACTTCGACCACTTGAATGGAGGAAGTCCCCAATCGGCGCATGGAGCCGCGCGAACGACGTGGCGAACGTTCAGCGCGACGCCATCGTCGGGCGTCCTGGTGCTCAGGTGCAAACCGTGCACGGCTTCAACTTCGCGCCGGATGTGGATGGTCTGGTGCTGACGGCCGCGCAACGTTCGCTCGAACCGCTCGCCGCGATGCGCGCGCCTGCGCTCGTCCCTTTGTTGCAGCGCGCCGGCGTGACGCGTGTGAACGTTCAAACGCACGAAAGCGCGGCGATGCCGCTCGTCGAACTGCTGGAAATGGAATACCGCGCGACGGATCGCGGGCACATGGTCGCCGGTCTGCCGCTCCTCATCGCGTTTTCGTGCATGTCGAACGCTTGTGCGAAGGAACGCTGACCGCACGCACGACGGCCACCGCGAGCGTCTCTGCAGCGGAGCGCCGAACTGACGCTCTGCACGACGATTTCCGTGCATAAATCCTATTCCCTACAGCCCCTGAATCCGTCGCAAACGCGCTCCTATACTGGCACCTCGAACTCAACAAGGGGACGCTTCGATGCTAATGGACGCCAAGGATTCGATTTACAGCCCGACACAGGATGGCCTCATCTTTCCACAGGAACCGACGTTTTCGAGTTCCGCCGAGGAGCGCCGGTATCGCAAGGAACATCTCGCCGCCGCGTGCCGGATCTTCGCCCGCCACGGTTTTAGCTTTGGCTTCGGCGGCCATCTGACGGTGCGCGATCCGGAGCATCCGGATCTTTTCTGGACGAACCCGATGTGCGTGCCGTGGTCGCGCACGAAAACGTCGCAACTGGTGCTGGTTGATCATTCGGGCACCGTGATCGAAGGCAAGTATGCGGTGAACCGCGCGGGTTACGTGCTGCATTCCGCGATTCATGCGGAGAATCCGGACATCATCGGCTCGTGCCATGCCCATACGGTGAACGGCGACGCATGGGCCGCGATGGGCAAGCCGCTTGATTACGTCACGCAGGACGCGTGCATGTTCTACGGCAGTCATACCGTGGTACGCGATGGAGCGGGCAAGGTGCCGGTGGCGGACGAATCGGGCAATCCTATCGCGCTCGCCTTCCAGAATCACAAGGCGATCATCCATCAGAATCACGGGCTGCTGACCGCCAGCCGCCACAGCATCGACGATGCCGTGTGGACGTTCATCGCGCTCGATCATTGCTGCAAGATGCAGTTGCTGATGGACGCGACCGAATCGCGCCCGATACCGATCGATCACAAGTTCGCCGAATATTCGCACCAGCACCTCGGCAATTCGTTCATCAGCTGGCTGCATTTCCAGACCATGCTGTACGAGATCGCAGAAGAGGAACCGGACTATCTCGATTGACGCATCGAGATCTGCCAGCACGTCGCGGCATGCGCGAAGTGATTGAGCATGCCGCACCAGGCGCACAAAAACATCTATACCGGAGACACGCATGGAAGCGCTATATGGCGAAGAAGCCGTCAGGCAGGCGGATACGAGCCGCACTTATTACCGCGCCTATTGGCGGCTCTTGCCGCTCTTGTTGATATGTTATCTGGTCGCGTACCTCGATCGAGTGAACGTGGGTTTCGCGAAACTCCAGATGCTCGACGCACTTCATTTCGACGACGCCATCTATGGCCTCGGCTCGGGCATCTTCTTCGCGGGATATTTTTTCTTCGAGGTGCCAAGTAATCTCGTTATGCGCAAAGTCGGCGCACGCAAGTGGATCGCGCGCATCATGCTGACCTGGGGCGTGATCTCGGCGGCGATGATCTTCGTGAAGACACCGACGATGTTCTACGTCGCGCGCTTCCTGCTCGGCGCCGCCGAAGCAGGCTTCGCGCCCGCAATCATGTATCTGCTCACGCTCTGGTTCCCAGCTCGATATCGCGGCCGCGCAATGTCCATCTACGTGATGGGCGCACCGCTCGCGTTCGTCGTCGGCGGGCCGATTTCCGGCTATATCCTCCATGCGTTCGCGGGCAACGAGTATCTCGCGGCGTGGCAATGGCTGTTTCTCATCGAGGCGATTCCGGCTGTCGTGCTCGCGTTCGTCGTGCTCGCCTTTCTCGACGACAACCCCGCTCACTCGCGCTGGATCACCGAAGAAGAGCGCAACGACGTGCTCAACGAAATCCGCGCTGAGAACGCGGGCAAGGTGGATCATTCGAGCGTGCGCGCATTTCTCGCCAACCGGAAACTCTGGGGATTCTGCGCGATCTTCTTCTGCCTCATCATGGGCCTTTACGCGCTCGGCTTCTGGATGCCCTCGCTGATCAAGCGCAGCGGTGTAACGGACCCGTTCGCCATCGGCCTGTACTCGGCGGTGCCGAATATCTTCGCGGCCATCGCCTTGTATATGTCGAACCGCAGCGCCGACCGCACCGGCGGACGCCGCGTGCACTTCGCCCTGTTCATGTTGATCGGCGCAGTGGGACTGGCAATGAGCATGTGGCTTTCGGCGGGACCGGTCGTGACGACAGTGTGCCTCTCGGTGGCGGCCGCAGGCGTGTATTCATGCGTTGCACTCTTCTGGGCGTTGCCGACGAGTCTGTTCGTTGGCGCATCGGTGGCCGCGGCGCTCGCGTTCATCAATTCAGTCGGCAATATCGCTGGATTCGTGTCGCCGTATCTCGTCGGCATGCTCAACGTGATGGTCGGCAACGCGAATATCGGCATGTACGTGATCTCAGCGTTTCTCGTGCTCGGCGCAGCCATGACCATGCGCCTGCCCAAAACGCTGGATGACAGGTGACGCCATCGCTTAAGCGGCCCACGGCGGCCGCTTGAGCTTTTCCCCCACATAGTCGATGAACGCGCGCACGCGCGGATGAAGCGACGAATCTCGCGGATACAGCGCATAAATCGCGGTTTCGTCGCTTGGCTGGAAGTCGGTCAGAAGCGGCACGAGCATGTTGCTGCGAATCGAAGGCAGCACCATATGCTCCGCCATGCGCGTGATGCCGACGCCCGCGAGACACATATAAACCGAACTCACGCCGCTGCTCGTCTGGAAGTTTCCGTTGATGAGCATGGACGTGCGTTCGCCGTCGACCATGAACGGCCAATGGTTCAGATGGTCCATTGGCGGCTCCCACATCAGGCAGTTGTGATTGGCGAGATCGGCCGGCACCGAAGGCACACCGTGACGCGCGAGATAGGAAGGCGACGCGGTCACCACGCGCTGCAGATGACACAGCTTGCGGCTGACCAGATTCGAGTCCTGCAAGCTGCCCATGCGGATCGCAACATCGAATCCTTCGCCGATCACATCTGCGAGCGTATCGGATAGCGACAGCCGAACGCGCAAGCCCGGATAGCGTTCGAGAAAGCCGGGAATGAGCGGCACGATCTGATCCATGCCGAATGAAGTCGCCACGGTCACGCGGATGGCGCCGGTCATGTGTTGACTCGCGCGAGACAGTTGCGCCTCCGCGACCTCGATGTCATCGAGAATGCGCTTGCACAGTGCGAGGTACTGGTGACCTTCCTGCGTGACCTGTAGACGGCGCGTCGAGCGCCTGAGTAGCGCCACACCAAGGCGTTTCTCGAGATTCGAGACGGCGCGGCTGACATAAGGTTGCTGAAGATCGAGCGTGAGCGCCGCGGCGGTGAAGCCGCCGGTTTCCGCGACGGCCCGGAATATCTTCATTTCGACGAGGCGTTCGTCCTTCATATCCGCGATACGAGCGTAAGCGAGATTAAAGGCAGCATCATAGCCAGCGCCGGTGGCTTGTCATACCGGGAATTGCACGAGGACCGCGCGACGCAATCCGATGCTCTGCGATATACGTCGCGCTTTAATGAAGCTCGCGCCCTCCATTGCGAAGGGCGTCATGCGTCTAGATCAGCTTGACCAACTGCTTTCCGAAATTCTTTCCGCGCAGCATGCCGAGGAACGCCTCCGGCGCGGCTTCGAGACCTTCAGCGATGCTTTCACGGAACAGTAGCTTCCCCGACGCGACGCGCTCGCCAAGTTCTTTAAGGGCTTGCGGCCACACGTCCATGTGCTCGGTCACGATGAAGCCCTGCAGTTTGAGCCTTTGCCGGAGAAAGATCGTCGGCGTCCTGATCGGCACGGGCTGGCCGTCGTATCCCGAGATCATGCCGCACAAGGCGATGCGCCCATGAGCGTTCATCTGTTCGAGCACGGCGTCGAGCACATCGCCGCCGACGTTTTCGAAGTACCCGTCGATGCCTTCCGGCGCCGCGGCTTCCAGGGCGTCGCGCAGCTTGCCTGCCTTATAGTCCACGCACGCGTCAAAACCCAGCGTCTCGACGACATAGCGGCATTTCTCCGGGCCGCCCGCAATGCCGATCGCGCGGCAGCCTGCCGCCTTGGCCAGTTGGCCGACGACACTGCCCACGGCGCCGCTTGCCGCGCTAACCGCGATGGTTTCGCCCGCCTTCGCCTCGATGATGCGGTTGAGCCCGAACCATGCCGTCACGCCCGGCATGCCGACTGCGCCGAGATACGCCGAGAGCGGGACGCGCGCGGCATCCACGACACGAAGCTCTGTGCCGTCCGACGTGCTGTATTCCTGCCAGCCGCCCACCCCGACCACCTTGTCGCCGACATTGAATGAGGGATTGCGTGACTCTGTTACTTCACCGACCGTCCCGCCGATCATCACCTCGTTGAGCGGCTGCGGATCAGCGTAAGACTTGGCGTCGCTCATCCGGCCGCGCATGTACGGATCGAGCGACAGATAGTGGTTGCGCACGCGCACTTCCCCATCGTTCAACGGCGCGAGCGGCGTTTCGACCAGCTTGAAATTCGCAGTCGTCGCCTCCCCTTCCGGCCGTGACGCCAGCAGGATGCGGCAATTGTTGTGTACATCGGCCATCTTGTCTCTCCGGTCTGAGGTGCGGGTTTCCATCGTAGCGCAGCAGCACGCAACGCGGCAGTCACGATTCGTTTGACGATAGCCGAAAGCCAATGTCCCGCGGCGTTCATGCGGCGCGACTATCGTGGAAGTTGTGCAAGCGCACATGGCCGAAGCAAGGCCAAACGCCCGGTGCGGCGCATAATCGGCATGCACTCGGAACAAGCAGGCTCCAATCAAGCGCCAGCCTCGGGAGGACACCATGCTCGTCAGAAACGAAGCGCGAGTCGAACGCCTCATCAACGATCTACTGGAGTTCGCACGCGGGCGAATGCCTGAGCCGGCCTTCCAGGTCATCGAGCCGCTGCTGCGCTATTACTACGAACAGGTGGATGTCGAGGACATCGCGAGCCGCGATGTCGCCGATCTCTACGGCGCGGCCATGGCGCACTGGCAGACGGCGCAGAAGTTCGTGCGCGGGCGCGAGGTGCTGCGCGTGTATAACCCGAATCTGGAGCAGCACGGCTGGCATTCGGATCACACGGTGGTGGAAATCGTCAACGACGACATGCCGTTTCTCGTCGATTCCGTGACGATGGAGCTGAACCGCCTCGGCCTCGCGCTGCATTCGGCGATTCATCCGGTGTTCCGCGTCTGGCGTTCGAGCACGGGTCCGCATGCGGGCGAGATCGAGCGCATCGGCCCGGGCCACGCCGAAGCGGGCGACGGCCATTCCGAACTCGAATCGTTCATCCATTTCGAAGTGGATCGTTGCAGCGACGCCGAACGCCTCGACGAAGTGCGCGACAACATCGCGCGCGTGCTCGGCGATGTGCGCGCGGCGGTCGAGGACTGGCCCAAGGTGATCGACGCCGCGCGCGCCGCGATCGGCGAACTCAGGACGCGCGACACCACACCCGACGGCATCGAATCGCGTGCGTTCCTCGAATGGATGGTCGCGGACCATTTCACATTTCTGGGCAGCCGCGATTACGACCTCGTCGAACACGACGGCGGCTTCGCGCTGCGCGGCGTGCCCGGTTCCGGAATGGGCATCCTGCGCGAGAACTTGCGCCCGACGCCTCCCGGCGATCTGACGCCGCTGCCTGCGGGCGCGGCCTCGATCATCGAAAGCGCGGCGCCGATCTTTCTGACCAAGGCCAACTCACGCGCGACGGTGCATCGTCCGGGCTATCTCGACTATGTCGGCGTGAAGCGCACGTCGGCGGACGGCAAGGTGACAGGCGAGCGGCGTTTTCTCGGGCTATACACCTCCACCGCGTATCTCGTGCCGACCTCGGAAATTCCGATCGTGCGGCGCAAGTGCGCGAACATCGTGCGGCGCGCGGGTTTCCTCGAAAAAGGCCATCTGGCGAAATCGCTCATCACGGTGCTGGAGCAATATCCCCGCGACGAGCTCTTTCAGGCCGACGAAGACGTGCTGTTCGAAATCGCGCTCGGCGTGCTGCGTCTGCAGGAACATCAACGCACGCGCCTGTTCGTGCGACGCGACCGCTTCGACCGCTTCGTGTCCTGTCTCGTGTTCGTGCCGCGCGACAAGTTCAACACCGATCTGCGCCGGCGCATCAGCAAAGTGCTGATGGAGGCGTTCAACGGCAAGAGCATCGAGTTCACGCCGCTGCTATCCGAGTCGCCGCTGGCGCGCATTCATATCGTCGTGCGCGCGGATCGCGGCGCCATGCCCGAAGTCGATACGCGTGAACTCGAAACGCGCATCGTGCAGGTGGCGCGCCGCTGGCAGGACGATCTCGCCGATGCGCTGATCGACAGTCACGGCGAAGAAGCAGGCAACCGGCTGCTGCAACGCTATGCGGATTCGTTCCCGGCCGGTTATCGCGAGGATTATCCGGCGCGCACGGCGGTGCGCGACATCGAACTCATCGAGGCCGCGCATACGCAGCCCGGCGGCTTGTCGATGAGTCTCTATCGGCCGATCGAAGCCGGGCGGCGCGCGTTCCGCTTCAAGGTGTATCGCGCGGGCGATCCGATTGCGCTGTCGCACAGCTTGCCAATGCTCGAACATCTCGGCGTGCGCGTCGATGAGGAGCGTCCGTATCTGATCGAGCCGACCGGCGCGCCGAACGCCTGGATTCACGACTTCGGCCTCGAGTTGCAGGACGATGTCGGCTTCGATATCGACCGCGTGAAGCCGCTGTTCGAAAACGCCTTCGCCAGCGTGTGGTCGGGCGAGATCGAAAACGACGACTTCAACCGGCTCGTGCTGCGCGCGGAATTCGGCTCGCGCGACGTGACCATCCTGCGCGCCTACGCGAAGTACCTGCGACAGGTCGGTTCGACATTCAGCGATGCGTATATCGAACGCGCGCTGATCGGCAATCCGCTGATCGCGAAAAAGTTGCTGCAATTGTTCATGGTGCGTTTCGATCCTGCGCGCGGCGGCGCTGCCGAGGATCGCGAGAAGGCCGCCGAGCGCGTGCTCGCGGATATCGAAGCGGCGCTGGACCAGGTGCCGAATCTCGATGAGGACCGCATCCTGCGCCAGTTCTTCGGCGTCATCACGGCGACCGTGCGCACGAATCATTTTCGTCGCGAAGCAAACGGCCAGCCGCGTCCTTATGTGTCGTTCAAGCTCGATCCGTCGAAAGTGCCGGGCCTGCCCGAGCCCAGGCCGATGTTCGAAATCTGGGTCTATGCGCCTCGCGTGGAAGGCGTGCATTTGCGCGGCGGGCGCGTGGCGCGCGGCGGGCTGCGCTGGTCGGACCGGCGCGAGGATTTCCGCACCGAAGTGCTCGGTCTCATGAAGGCGCAGATGGTGAAGAACACGGTGATCGTGCCGGTGGGATCGAAAGGCGGCTTCGTCGTGAAGAATCCGCCGCCCGTCACGGACCGCGAAGCGTTCCTTGCCGAAGGCGTCGCGTGCTATCAGATGTTCCTGCGCGGCCTGCTCGACGTGACCGACAACCGCACGCCCGATGGCATCGTGCCACCGCCCGACGTGGTGCGCCACGATCCCGACGATCCGTATCTCGTGGTCGCCGCGGACAAAGGCACGGCCACGTTCTCCGACTACGCCAACGCGATCGCGCGCGAATACGGCTTCTGGCTCGACGATGCGTTCGCGTCCGGCGGTTCGGTCGGCTACGACCACAAGAAGATGGGCATCACTGCGCGCGGCGCGTGGGAGTCGGTGAAGCGCCATTTCCGCGAGATGAACTTCGATACGCAGACCGCCGACTTCACCGTGGTCGGCATCGGCGACATGTCGGGCGACGTGTTCGGCAACGGCATGCTGCTGTCGCGCCATATCCGGCTGATCGCGGCGTTCGATCATCGGCATGTATTCCTCGATCCAGCGCCCGATGCCGCAACGAGTTTCGAGGAACGCGCACGCCTCTTCGCGTTGCCGCGCTCCAGCTGGGCCGATTACGACGCCTCGCTGATTTCGACTGGCGGCGGCGTGTATCCGCGCACCGCGAAGTCAATTCCGGTGTCGCCGCAAGTGCAGGCGGCGCTGGGCATCAACGCATCCGTGCTCGCGCCGAACGAGCTGATTCGCGCGATCCTGCTCGCGCAGGCGGACCTGCTCTATAACGGCGGCGTCGGCACGTATGTAAAGTCGAGCGCGGAGACGCATCAGCAAGTCGGCGACCGCACCAACGACGGCGTGCGCGTCAACGGCGCGGAGCTGCGCGTGAAGGTCGTCGCGGAAGGCGGCAATCTCGGCCTGACGCAACTGGGACGCATCGAGTTCGCGCAGCACGGCGGGCGCATCAACACGGATGCAATCGACAATTCCGCGGGCGTCGACTGTTCGGATCACGAGGTCAACATCAAGATTTTGCTCGGGCTCGTGGTCGCGGACGGCGAGATGACCGAGAAGCAACGCAACGCGCTGCTCGCCGAGATGACCGACGAAGTCGGCCTGCTGGTGCTGAAGGACAACTACGCGCAGACGCAGGCGCTTTCCATTGCCAAGCGCTATGTCGCCGAAACGCTCGATGCCGAAGCGCGCATGATGCGCTATCTCGAACGCGCGGGGCGGCTCAAGCGGCGCGTCGAGTTTCTGCCGAACGACGATGACATCGCCGAGCGCGCGGCGGCGAAGTCCGGGCTGACATCGCCCGAACGCGCGGTGCTGCTCGCTTACGGAAAGATGTGGCTCTACGACGAGCTGCTGGAATCCGACGTGCCGGAAGACGCGCTCGTCGCCGGCATGCTGCCCGAATACTTCCCGACGCCCCTGCAGCAACGCTATAGCGAAGCGATGCAGCGCCATCCGCTCAAGCGCGAGATTCTCGCGACGCATCTGACCAATGCGCTGGTGAATCGCGTGGGCTGCACCTTCGTGCATCGGCTGATGGAGGAAACCGATGCGCGCCCCAGCGATATCGTGCGCGCCGCGCTGATGTCGCGCGATGTCTTCGATCTCGACGACCTGTGGCGCCGCATCGACGCGCTGGACAATATCGTCGCGGATGAAGTGCAGGCGCGCATGTTCGTCGATGTCGTGCGCCTGCTCGATGAAACGTCGCTGTGGTTCCTGCGGCAACTCGGGCGCAGCGGCGCCAGCGCGCATGAGGTGAAGGGCTTGCTCGCGCGTTGCCGCGAGGCGGCGCAGCGGCTTGCGCCGCAATTGCCGGCGCTCTTGCCCGCGGCGCAGCTCGACGCATGGTATGGACGCCGGCGCGAACTGGAGGATGCGGGCGTCGAAAGCAGCATCGCGGCGCGCGTGGCAAGCGGCGATATCGCCACGGCGGTGCTGGACAGCGCGGAAGTCGCGGCATGCTCCGAGCGCAGTCTGGAACTGGTCGCGAGCGTGTATTTCGGCATCGGCACGCTGCTGGACTATCGCGGCATCGCCGAACGCGCGATGGCGCTGCCGATCTCGACGCACTGGGATTTGCTGGCGCGTGCAGCGGCGCTCGAAGAACTGGCGCGTCTCAAGCGCGCGTTGACGGTGAGCGCGCTCGAAGCATCACGCGGCATCGACGAGGCCGACGTGATCGTCGAGAACTGGCGCGCCCGTCGGCAAGATGCGCTCGATCGCTATACGCGTCTGCTCGCGGAACTGCGGGCCAGCGGCGGCGCGAGTCTTTCGATGCTGCTGGTCGTGGTGCGCGAGATGGCGGTGCTGGAGCGGGCTTAGAGGCGAGCCGCGAAGACATCCTCGCGCACTTGCGCGCGATGGTCGAGGCCACCGATCTGCCGGTCAATGCGGAGTTCGAAAGCGGCTTCGGCGACGATATGGCCGGCGTTGCCGAGAGCGTGAAACTCGCGGTCGCCACCGGCGTGGCTGGCCTGTCGATCGAAGATGCAACCGGCGATGCCGCCGCGCCTCTGTGACCGATAGAGATCACCGTGGCGCGGCTCGCGGCGGCGCGGCAAGCGATCGACGATAGCGGTGGCGTTACGCTGCTGATCGGCCGCGCGGAGAATTTTTTCGTTGGTGTCCCAGACCTCAACGACAGGCTCAAGCGTCTCAAGGCTTACGCAGCGGCTGGCGCGGATTGCCTGTACGCGCCGGGCATCCGCACGCGCGAAGAGATCGAGGCCGTCGTCGCGGCGGTATCGCCGAAACCGGTCAACGTGCTGATTGGCGCGAACTCGGCCCTGACATTGCCCGAACTGGCAGCGCTGGGCGTGCGACGCGTCAGCGTGGGCGGCGCACTCGCGCGGAGCGCCGGGGGCGGCTTCATGCGCGCCGCGCAGGCGCTCTCGGACGGACGTTTCGACGGCTTCGCAGATGCTCCACTGGGTTCGGATCTCAATGCACTGTTCGCTCGCGGCGCCTGAGGCGCGCCGTTCACATCGCTCGCCTGCTCGAGGAGAAACACATGGCTCGCGAGATCATCCGTGTTGAACCACTGTCGACTTGGCTCGAGCGCTGGAAGGCGCCCACCTCCGTTGCCACGCGTCACGGCGACACGCTTTACGTGTCGGGCTTGCCGCCATTCGATCCGCAGACAGGCGAAGTGCTGGATGCGCCGATCGAACAGCAGACTCGGCGCGTGCTGGAGCAACTGAAGCTCTGTGTCGAAACCGGCGGATCGTCGCTCGACCAGGTGCTCAAGTGCAACGTCTACTGCACCTCCGTCGAGATGTTCCCGATCGTCAATGAAATCCATGCACGATTCTTCGGCCCGCAGCCACCGGCTCGCATCTTCGTGAACGTGCCCGCATGGCCCGGACGTTTCGATATCGAGGTTCATTGCATTGCAGCGGTTTGAGCCGTGTTGCGCACGGCCATGGCTCGCTCGACCGACACTCAGATCGAAGCGGCACTCAACCATAAATTTTGGCCTCGCCGCGATCGCGCCTGCGACGGGCGAGATCGCGTCGCCGATGCGCGTCACTTCTCGACATCGGGTCAGGCGATCTTTCTGCCGTATTGCGCATGATTCACCCGCTTGTTCCCGTCACTGGCTGAAGACCACGGTCAATGACCGTTATCTCAACGGAACCGCCGTCTGAATGACTTCGCGACACTTAGGAAGAAAGCCTCTTCCCGGTGGCTCTGGCAATCTGGCATTGTCTGCCGAATCCACTCGTCCACCGCTTTCGCGAATGATCGCGTACGCACAGCCTCAGCGATGCGACCAACGATGCGTAACGTCACGCCAATGGCGATTCCGGGTGCGAGCGATGGGCCTCAGCAACTCGCTCGTCACTATCGAGATGGATAGCGCCCACCGCTACGATGACGCGCAAAGACCGCCTTGCGAGAACTGCTGCATCACGGAACGCCGACGTCGCGTGCTGAAAAAGGAGTCACATTACATTTTCAGAATCTCATGTCGATCATCTCCAACGCGCCGAGCAAGTTCTCTAATTCATCCTGTCGTAAGGTTTACCCCGATTTAAACGGAAACCAACAAAAGGGACATTTTGGCTGCTGCACGTAATCCAAGCGCAACCCAATTGACGCCACCTTAAAGCGCCGCCTCTTCGCCTGGCGTCGCGCACGCCGCAAAGGAGAGCGATTTGGTTCTGGAACTGGAGCGAGTCAGTGTCGTTTCTGGCGGGCAGCCGTATTTGTACGGCGTGGATTTGCGCCTCGTCCCAGGCGCCATCAATGTGCTTCTCGGACCCACGCAGGCTGGTAAAACCACGCTGATGCGCGTGATGGCGGGTCTGGACAGGCCGACCGACGGCCGCGTGCTCGTCGACGGCCAGAACGTGACAGGCGTCAGCGTCCGCGAGCGTAATCTCGCGATGGTTTATCAGCAGTTCATCAACTACCCGGCGATGACGGTTGCCGAAAACATCGCCTCGCCTTTGCGCCTGCAGAAGACCGACCCTGCTGAAATCCGCCGGCGCGTGCGGGAAGTCGCAGCCAAACTGCATATCGATCATTTGCTGGAGCGGCGGCCGGGCGAACTGTCAGGCGGCCAGCAGCAGCGCTGCGCGCTCGCGCGTGCGCTCGTGAAGCGTACGTCGCTGGTGCTGCTCGACGAGCCGCTCGTCAATCTCGATTACAAGCTGCGCGAGGAATTGCGCATGGAACTGGCAACGCTTTTCGCCGACGGCAACACTACCGTCGTCTACGCGACTACCGAACCTCTCGAAGCGTTGCTGCTGGGCGGCTATACCGCGATCGTCGATAAAGGCCAGATTCTGCAGTTCGGTCCCACTCTCGATGTCTATAACGCACCGGCCAACGTCGCGGCCGCAGCCGTTTTCAACGACCCGCCGATGAACATGCTGACGAGCGACTGCGGCAACGGCCGCGCGCGTCTGCCGATCGGCGTGGAGGTTCCGCTGCAGCATGGTCCCGCCGTGAACGGCGCGTGCCGCATTGGCATCCGGCCGGGGCATCTGCGTCTTCGGGCGAAGGACGCTCATGCGATCGCCGTTCCGTGCCGGCTCGAACTCGCTGAACTGAGCGGCTCCGAAACGTACCTGCACTTGCGCACGCTGACCGGCGCGGTCAACCTGGTTGCGCAACTGCAGGGCGTGCATCAGATCGAGCTGGGCACGCAGCTCGATGTTTTCATCGATCCTCGAGAACTGTTCGTGTTCGGCGCAGAGACCCAGCTGGTGTCCAGCCCGGAGGCAGCTTATGGCGCGCATTGAGTTCCAAGATCTCGCGCACGCGTACCGACCGAACCCCGCGACGGTCGACGACTACGCGCTTCAACCCATGAGCATGGTCTGGGATGACGGCGGCGCATATGCGTTGCTCGGTCCATCGGGTTGCGGCAAGACCACGCTGCTGAATATCGTTTCGGGGCTCGTCAAGCCGTCGGAGGGAAAGGTGTTGTTCGACGGACGCGACGTGACGGCGCTGGGCGCACGTCAGCGCAACATCGCCCAGGTGTTCCAGTTCCCCGTGGTCTACGACACCATGAGCGTATTCGATAACCTCGCGTTTCCGCTGCGAAATCGCAAGTTGTCAGCCGCCGAGGTCACGAAGCGCGTGCACGAAGTCGCGGAGATTCTCGATATGACGCGCGACCTGCCGCTCAAGGCGAGCAATCTGGCCGCCGACGCAAAGCAGAAGATATCGCTCGGGCGCGGCCTGGTGCGCAAGGACGTCGCGGCGATTCTCTTCGACGAACCGTTGACTGTGATCGACCCCGCGATGAAGTGGATGCTGCGCCGCCAGTTGAAGAAGATCCATCAGCAACTCAAGCTCACGCTCATCTACGTGACGCACGATCAGGTAGAAGCGCTGACTTTTGCCGACGAAGTCGTGGTGATGACCGATGGCCGCGTCGTTCAGAAGGGGGGAGCCGATGCGCTTTTTCTGCGGCCGGATCACGCTTTTGTTGGCTACTTCATCGGCAGTCCCGGCATGAACCTTTGTCCGGTCGAGCTAGACGCCGACGGCGCGAAAATCGGCTCGCAGCGCTTGCCGCTCGACGCCGGCACGCTCGCGACGCTACGCGGCGCGCATCAGCAGATGAACGGCGCGCTCAAATTGGGGATTCGCCCGGAATTCGTCCGCCTCTCGCAGGAAGGAGGAACCGGCGCGATCAACGGACGGGTGCTGCGCGCGCAGCAGCTCGGCAACTATCAACTGGTCACCGCGCAATGCGACGGCCATGTTTTCAACGCGCGACTCGAGCCGCACTTGCGGGTTGTCGACGGACCTGCCTGGGTGCATCTGGTTGCGCCTGAAACCGTCTACTTCTGCAACGACGAAAGAATCGAAACACGCCGCGCCGAAGGAGCCGCGCGATGAACAAGCCCGTCAATCAGAAAGCATGGCTGCTGGTCATTCCGGTGTTCATCTGCGTCGCGTTCTCCGCGATCCTGCCGCTGATGACGGTGGTCAACTACTCGGTGCAGGACATTATCGGACCGACGCAGCATGTGTTCGTCGGCACGGAGTGGTTTCGCAACATCATGACCGATCCGGATTTGCGCGAAGCGCTCGGCAGACAAGTCATTTTCTCGGCGTGCGTTTTGCTGTTCGAGATCCCATTGGGCGTGGGCCTCGCACTGTCGATGCCGGCGTCGGGATGGCGCGCATCGGCCACACTCGTCGTGCTTGCCATGCCGTTGCTGATTCCGTGGAACGTGGTGGGCACGATCTGGCAGATCTTTGGGCGGCCGGATATCGGACTGCTCGGCTACTGGCTCAACGGTCTTGGCTTCGACTACAACTACACGGCGAGTCCGACGGCTGCATGGATCACCGTGCTGGTGATGGACATCTGGCACTGGACCCCGCTCGTCGCGCTGCTGTGCTATGCGGGCTTGCGCGCGATTCCGGACGCCTTCTATCAGGCTGCGGAAATAGATGGCGCAAGCCGCTTTGCGGTATTCCGCTATATCGAATTGCCGAAGATGCGCGGCGTGCTGATGATCGCCGTGCTGTTGCGCTTCATGGACAGCTTCATGATCTACACCGAGCCGTTCGTGCTGACAGGCGGCGGTCCCGGCAATTCCACGACATTCCTTAGTCAGTATCTGACCCAGAAAGCGGTCGGTCAGTTCGATCTTGGCCCGGCTGCGGCTTTCTCGCTGATCTATTTCCTGATTATTCTGCTGCTGTGCTTCATTCTGTATAACTGGATGAGCCGCGTGGGCAAAGGTGGACCCGCCGCGCAAGGAGACGACCATGCAGGATAGGCGCCGCTGGATGCGGACGTTGATGCTCGTCGTCTATATGCTGTTCGCGCTGATTCCGCTTTACTGGATGGTTTCGATCTCACTGCGCACGAACGAGGAAACCATGTCGACGTTCGCGACGCTGCCGCAGCACGTGACGTTCGACAACTACAAGGTGATCTTCACTGATCCTTCGTGGTACTGGGGTTACATCAATTCGATCATCTACGTGCTAATGAACACGGTGATGTCTGTGCTGGTCGCGCTGCCTGCCGCGTACGCGTTCTCGCGATATCGCTTTCTCGGCGACAAGCACATGTTCTTCTGGCTGCTCACCAACCGCATGACGCCGCCCGCCGTGTTTTTGCTGCCGTTTTTTCAACTCTATTCGAGCGTCGGCCTGACCGACACGTATATTGCCGTCGCACTTGCGCACATGCTGTTCAACGTGCCCCTTGCCGTGTGGATTCTCGAAGGCTTCATGTCGGGCGTCTCGCGAGAGATAGACGAAACCGCGTACATAGACGGTTATACGTTTCCCGCTTTCTTCGTGAAAATCTTCCTGCCGCTCATCAAGTCGGGCGTCGGCGTCACGGCTTTTTTCTGCTTCATGTTCAGCTGGGTCGAACTTCTGCTCGCGCGCACGCTGACGTCGGTCAACGCGAAACCTATCGCCGCGGTGATGACGCGGACCGTGTCGGCGGCCGGCATGGACTGGGGCGTGCTGTCGGCGGCGGGCGTGCTGACTATCGTGCCCGGCGCGCTGGTGATCTACTTCGTGCGCAACTACATTGCGAAGGGCTTCGCGATGGGGAGGGTGTGATGTTCACCTGGATGTACTGGACTCCCGAGGTAGCGATCTTCTTCGCCTGCATAGTCGTCATGCTGGGCGGCATGACGGTATGGGAACTGCGCTCGCCAACTCATGAACGCAAGGGCTTTCTTCCTATCGCGACGACTCGCGGTGATCGCCTGTTTATCGGCCTTTTAGCTGCCGCGTATGTCAATCTCGCGTGGCTCGCAATCAGCGCCGAGGGCTCGAGTTCCTGGCCGGGCTTCGCGGCTTCGGTGCTGGTGGTGCTCGCGATCATGTGGAAGGGCTAGAAAGCGGAAGCATGCAACGAAGACTGGCAACTGCCGGCTCCGCTGATGCCCCGAGCGGATGCCGACCAGGTCGAAGGGGCACAAAAGACACAGGAGAAGACCATGCATCAGAGGAGACGGATCGTCGCACTGGCATTGGGAAGCATCGTGTCAGGCGTCTTCGCGAGTCAGGCTCTGGCGGGCACGCCTGAGGCGCAGAAATGGGTGGACAGTGAGTTTCAACCAAGCACGCTTTCGAAACAGCAGCAGATGGACGAGATGAAATGGTTCATCGACACCGCAGCGAAACTCAAATCGAAAGGCGTCAAGGAGGTTCATGTAGTGTCGGAAACCATCGACACGCATACGTACGAATCCAAAACGCTCGCCGCCGCGTTTAGTGAAATTACCGGTATTCAGGTCAAGCACGACATCATTCAGGAAGGCGACGTCGTCGAGAAATTGCAGACCTCGATGCAATCCGGGCAAAGCATTTACGACGGCTGGATCTCGGACTCGGACTTGATCGGCACGCACTATCGCTATGGCGTGATCGTTCCGCTATCCGATTACATGACAGGCGAAGGCAAGGAATACACCAACCCCGGTCTTGACCTGAAAGACTTTATCGGCACTAGTTTTACGACCGCGCCTGACAAAAAACTCTATCAGCTTCCCGACCAGCAGTTCGCGAACCTTTACTGGTTCCGCGCGGACTGGTTCGCACGCAAGGATTTCCAGGACAAGTTCAAGGCGAAATACGGCTACGATCTCGGCGTGCCGGTCAACTGGTCGGCGTATGAAGACATCGCCGAATTCTTTACCAACGATGTGAAAAATATCGACGGGGAGAAAGTTTACGGTCATATGGATTACGGCAAGAAAGACCCGTCGCTCGGCTGGCGCTTCACGGACGCATGGCTTTCCATGGCGGGCGAAGCCGACAAAGGGATTCCGAACGGCATGCCCGTCGACGAGTGGGGCATTCGCGTGACGCCTGACGGCTGTCATCCGGTAGGCGCGTCGGTATCGCGCGGCGGCGGCACCAACAGCCCGGCAGCGGTCTACGCGACGACCAAGTACATCGACTGGCTCAAGAAATACGCACCGCCGGAAGCGTCGGGCATGACCTTCAGCGAGGCTGGCCCTGTGCCCGCGCAAGGCCGGATCGCGCAACAGGTGTTCTGGTACACCGCGTTCACCGCGTCGATGCTCAAGCCGGGCAACGTCACGAATGCGGACGGCACGCCGAAGTGGCGCATGGCGCCGTCCCCGCATGGCGCTTACTGGAAGGACGGCATGCAGAACGGGTATCAGGACGTCGGTTCCTGGACGTTCTTCAAGTCGACGCCGCCGAATCAGCGAGCCGCCGCGTGGCTGTACGCGCAGTTCGTGACGTCGAAGAGCGTGTCGCTCAAGAAGTCGATTGTCGGTCTCACGTTCATTCGCGACTCCGACATTCATAGCGACTACTTCACGAAAAACGCGGACAAGTACGGCGGCCTGATCGAGTTCTATCGCAGCCCGGCGCGCGTCGCGTGGACGCCGACCGGCAACAACGTGCCCGACTATCCGAAGATGGCGCAACTCTGGTGGAAGAACGTCGGCACTGCTGTCGCCGGTGAAAAAACTCCGCAGGCTGCAATGGACAACCTCGCGAAGGAAATGGACCAGGTGTTGTCCCGTTTGCAGCGGGCCGGGATGAAGGTTTGCGCGCCGGAACTCAATCCGCCAAGCGATCCGTCCAAGTGGCTGTCCGACCAGCACGCGCCGTGGAAGCGGCTTGCCAACGAAAAACCCAAAGGCGAAACAGTGAAGTATGAGCAACTGCTGTCGGCCTGGAAGGCGGGCAAGGTGCGGTAGTATTTCTGACGGTGCCCTGGGGCTTTTATGAATGGGCGGCGCTTCATAGTGCCGCCTTTTCTATGGTTGCTAGACCTTCGGCATGCGGCCGGAACGATCATCGACGAGCGAGCTGGTACGGGCAGCAGCGGAGACAGCGATACTCCCGGACGGCGGTCCGAATCTGCATGCTGCCGGCCTGCTCGTGGAGTTGGGCGACGCTCAATTTCTCGTCGTCACCCATGTCGGCCATCGCAAGGCAGGCCGCCGATCGCACCAACGTGTGACCGCGGCCCTTCTCTGCCGCACCGAGACCGGCGGGGTATGCCGCGGTGCCGCGCCTTCTGCTTTAAAGGTACAAACAACCCTTCACCCGGCGCTCCACGGCGTCTTGCAGCGCGTGTACTCGAGCTGATAGAGCGTGCAATCAGCCCTGGCTGTCCCGAGGCCATGCAGAGCGACGAGTCCGGCATTGAAAGCGTCGACCGCTGCACGAACGCGGTCAGGACGGCATCCTTCAATCAAGACGATCCATGTCGGCACTTGAGTGCTGTCGGAACGTGCCCGCTTCTCCGCTGTCTCCACGTTGCTGACTGCCTCATCGGCCAGGCAAAGGTGGACTCCGGTAATGTCCGCCATGTCGACAAGCACTGGCAGGACGCGCTGACGCAGACTTTTCACGACTTCTGTCCGCGACGTCGAAGGCACGTCGAAACGCACCGTCACAAGATAGGCACCTTGTCCGACACCATCTGAATAAGCTACATGGCAGATGGAGCGCGCCACGCTGCGAAACGAGGGGACGACCCGCTTCGTCCACGGAGTCGGCGAATTCAACCGAAGAAGATAGTCCTGTGCGCCGAGCACCTCTACGGTGTCGGCTTCATAAAGATTGAAGTACTCGGGACCGGAGTCCAGCGCGATGTAACGCCGCCCGCGCCTGAACCCAGGGATTCCGGCGCGCTCGGGCATGTGTTCGCGGTTGTGCCACTCGTAGAATTCATCCTTCGCTTCCGGCAGCAGATCATGCCAGATCGCAACGACGCCTGTTCCAGCAAGGCTCATATCCTCTCCTTTTCGCGGATGAAGTTGTCTTATCGTGCCGACGGATACTCGCCACGGCTCCACGCCGCGCCAAGTGATTCCGAATACGGCACGACCTTTTGCGTTTGCTCGCCGAGTCCGCTACCGCCCAGGGTCATCGTATCGCCCGCTTTCAGGAAGACAGGCGGCTTTTGCCCGAGGCCCACGCCAGGCGGAGTTCCGGTGATGATGACGTCGCCAGCCATGAGCGGCATGAAACGACTCAGATACGAAACGATATGCGCGACGTCGAAGATCATCGTGCGCGTGTTGCCAGTCTGGCGTCGTGCGCCGTTGACGTCGAGCCACAGGTCGAGTACTTGCGGGTCGGGGACTTCATCACGCGTCACGAGCCATGGGCCGAGCGGCGCAAACGATAAGCCGCTCTTGCCCTTGGTCCACTGGCCTTCACGTTCAAGCTGGTATGCGCGCTCGGAAACGTCATTGGCAAGGCAGTAACCCGCCACATGATCCAGCGCGCTTGCTTCCTCGATCTGCCACGCGGGTGTGCCGATCACGACGCCTAATTCCACCTCCCAATCCAGTTTCTGCGCGTCTGTCGGCAAGATGACCGGATCGTTCGGCCCGCTTATTGATCCAGTATGTTTGTTGAACACGACGGGTTCGCGCGGGATCGGCGTATCGGTTTCGGCGGCATGATCGGAGTAATTCAGGCCGATGCAGACAAGGTTGCGAACGTTTCCAACACAAGCGCCAAGCCGCATGTTCGCCTCCGCGACAGGAAGGCTGTCGAAGTCGAGTCGGCGCAGCTTGTCCAGGGCTGCTGGCGAAACAGTTGTTCCATCGATGTCACCGACGATGCCGCTGAGGTCGCGGATCGCTCCGCTCGAGTCAAGGACACCAGGACGCTCTTGGCCAGGATTGCCAAAACGGACGAGACGCATTCAGTACTCCTATTCAGGAAAGATAAAACGAATGGGCAAGACACCAAGAGCACCGAATCCAATGTGCAACTGCCGGCCGGCCGGCAACTCGAGCACGCCCCCGTAGGAGCCCGTTATCACCGCTTGACCGGTTTGCAATCCCAGACCCCGTTCGCTCAGAAAATTGGCTAGCCACACAATAGGCAAGAGGACATTCCCATCAGGGTGCCGGCCTTCAAGACGCACCGGAGCTTCACCGGCAGCAGTCAGGCTAATGGTGAATTCGGCTGGAAGCTGGTTCGGCGTTGCGCCGTCAGAGAGTTCCACGCGCGACCCGATGACAAGCCCCGCATTGAACAAACCATCCGCCAGCAATTCAGGAAACGTTAGGGACGCCGGATGCGAGTAGCGACTGCCGAGCAATTCCAGCGCGAGGTGCACGTCCCCTAGGGCATCGCGCACCTCGGCTTCGCTGTATGCGGCCCTTCGCGGCGGCAAGTCCCGTTTCATAAAACAGGCGAGTTCGGGCTCTGCCTTCACCCTGGACTGCACCGAGCCAGCGGTGAAGGTGCATTCGACGCTGCGGTAGATCAGATTTGCGTAAATCGGCGCGGCGATGACCTTACCCGCTGTCGGCAGCGCGCATTTCCATGCACCGGTTTCGCGCCCAAAGGCATCACTCACCTTTTGCTGAATCGCGAAGCCCTCGTCAACCGTTGAAGGCCGCAGTTCGGCGGGCAGGCGGTCTACCTGCGTGCCTTGACAACGCGCTGCAATGAGAATGCTCGCTGCCTTTTCATGCCACGAGGCAACGCGCTGAGAAGCATGAACGGGGTTTGGCATCTCAGGCCGCCTCGTTGACGCGCCCATCGACGCCCTGTCGCGGCCAGACGGCTCCTAACTTCGCGGATGCCTCGCGCAGAAGCGCGTAGAAGGCGTCGTATCGCTGGGGCGGTATGCGTAAGACCGGCCCTGCAATGCTCATGGTTCCGACTACAGCCCCATCAGTCAGCGAGCGCACGGTCACGGCCATCGCGACGACACCTGGCTCCGCCTCCTCGACGACCAGACCATAGCCGCGCTGCCTGGTCAGCTCGAGTTCCGGTATCAACTGGTCGACGCTGTTGATCGCCTTCGACGTGCCCGCGCCGTTTGGCTTGCCGAGTCCTCCACGCAATGCGTGCCCGATAGCTTCGTCGTTCGACATCGCCGCCAACCACGCCTTCCCTACTGATGTTGCATGCAACGCGATGGGACTATGCATGGACGGCGAATACATGAGACCGGGCGCCGCGCCCTGGGACGCTGCGAGCCACGCGAGGGTCCCTTCATTGATCACCGTCAGCCGGACTAGCTCGTGGCACTGCGCTGCGACTTCGTCGAGGATCGGCTGCACCAAGCCGGGTAGCCCTAGACCATGCAGGTACTGCTGACCGAGCAAAGAGAGCTTCAACGTCAAGCGGTACTGAGACGTCTGCTCATCCTGCTCGGCCCAGCCCTGCTCGCACAGCTGTGCAAGCACTCGATGGGCGGGTCCTTTCTCCAGCTCGAGTTCAGTAGCGATATCGGACATGCGCATCCAGCGCGCTTGGCGCGCGAGCAACTCAATCGCCTGAAGCGATCGGTCAACTGCTCCCTTGACAACTCTCATAATGTAGGTAACATGATTCTTACTGGAACGGTGTTACAACAATAAAGAACGAACGCCGAAAAGTCAATCCAAGACGGAGACAAGTCATGAGTGGAAGCACCCAGGTTGAGGCCCATCGTCAGCGCCAGTCGAAGATAGCCGCGGCCAGCGGCTGGATCGGCTCAGCACTTGAGTACTACGACTTCTTCATTTACGCGACCGCAGCGTCGTTGCTTTTTCCGCAGCTCTTCTTTCCCTCGGGTAACCCTACGGTTGCCATCATCGCATCACTGGCAACCTTCGGCGTCGGCTATGTCGCCCGGCCGATAGGCGCTATGGTCCTCGGCCACGTCGGCGACCGGCACGGCCGGAAGACAGTGCTCATTTTCTGCATGTTCTTAATGGGCATCTCCACGATGGGCGTGGGCCTGTTGCCGACCTATCAACAGGTCGGCATCTGGGCTCCGTTGCTGCTCGTCATCCTCCGGCTCATTCAGGGCTTTGCCGTCGCGGGAGAGGTTTCCGGCGCCAGTTCCATGATTCTCGAGCATGCGCCGTTCGGCCGGCGTGGCTACTTCGCGAGCTTTACCCTGCAAGGGGTGCAAGCCGGGCAACTTCTGGCGGCAGCGGTCTTTTTGCCGTTGGCGCACTTCCTGCCGAAAGATCAGTTCGCCTCCTGGGGATGGCGCATTCCGTTTCTCCTCAGCTTCGTCGTTATCATCATGGGCTACATCATTCGCCGCCAGGTCGACGAAACTCCCGCTTTTCGCGAGGAGCAGGCTCACGGCGAGGTGCCTTCGTCACCGGTTGTCGAGGTTCTGCGAGAGAGCTGGGACGATGTCTTGCGCGTCGTCTGCATGGCGCTCGTCGCTGTCATCGCGCTTCTTGCTACGGTGTTCGGCGCCGCGTATGCAGTCCAGCCGGCCTACGGTATCGGCTTTCCCGTTGGCGTCTTTCTCTGGATTCCGGTTCTCGGAAACATCTGCTCGGTCATACTGATTCCCTTCGTCGGTAATCTGTCCGACAAGATCGGCCGCAGGCCGCCAGTGCTTGCAGGCGTGCTCAGCGCCGGGCTGCTCTCTTTTGGCTACCTGTACGCCATCAGCATCCATAACCTCTGGCTCACGATAATTCTTGCGGTGCTGATGTGGGGCATCGCCTATCAGGGCTTCAACGGAGTGTTCCCGAGCCTCTTCCCAGAACTGTTCCGCACGCGGGTGCGCGTAACGGGGATGGCGATCGGACAAAACGTCGGGACGACGCTTGCGGCACTGACGCCCACACTCTTTGTCGCCGTCGCGCCCCCGGGCACCGCCAACATTCCGCTGAAGATCGGCCTTCTAACGTTCGGTATCTGTCTCGTCGCCGCCTTCGCTGCGTTCACTACACGTGAGACGTATCGCATCCGTCTTGACGATCTTGGCGACCGCGACGCGGTGCCCGTACCCGAAGCCGAGTACGAGCGCGCGCGCGCCGAAGCGATGGCGGGACGAATCGATTCAACCGATGGGCGAGACCTCGCGAATCAGGCCCGCTCGTAACTGTTTTGCCATCCTAACTACCCTCGCTAATGTGTCGGTGCAACTTTGTTTGAGCCGGACATGAACGATTTGACCGCGGCTCCTGCGAGTAGCTTCACGCCGCGCAAAGGAAATGTACATGCACAACGAAGACACCCCCCGATACGACGGCCCGCGCGAGCTTGCGCAATCTCTAAGCGCGTTTGCGCGAATCAGTGCGGCCGAAGCGCCCTGGAATCAGGAGGGCCTGCGCGCCGATTCCGAGTACCGCGACCTCGGACTCGCCACGGTAACCAATGGACGCATCGGGGCGAAGCATATTCGCGCGCTCAAGCCGTTCACCGGTCCGACTGGCTGGCACTGGCACGACATGACTGGGCACTATCTGTACGTGTTGCGCGGATCCGTGACGTTCCGTTTCGCCGGAGTCGAGGGCGACGTGACGCTAAACGCCGGTGACGGCCTGTCGCAGCCCGCCGGTGTGCCACACAACGTGATGTGGCGATCCGACGATCTCGAGGTCATCGAGATCAACGAGCCCGCTGTCTACGGGACGTGGGATCTGGACGTACCGCCGGCACCCTGGAAGTGACTGTCACCGCTCCGGGCAGTCACGGCAAGACTGCGCCATCATCCAACATCGAACACCACGCAGCGATGGATCCACATATCACAGGAAAAGCGCGGCTCTATGGGTTAGTGGGCGATCCACTGACGGCAGCCAAGTCGCCACAATTGTTGAACCGGCTCTTTGCTGAACAGCGCGTGGACGCAGCTTGCGTTCCGTTCTGGGTGAAGGCGGAGAACCTGTCCGCGTTTGTCGCCGGTGCACGAGCGATGGGCAATCTCTCCGGCATGCTCGTCACCATGCCTCATAAGCAGCGGATGCTGGAATTCGTCGACGAGCTTGATCCGACTGCTCGCCAGGTCGGCGCGCTCAACGTCATCCGGTGCGAGGCGGATGGACGTTGGGTCGGCGCGATATTCGATGGCGTCGGCTGCGTTCTTGGAATGCAATGGGAAGGCAACCATCCCGCGAACAAATCTGTGCTTCTTGTTGGCGCGGGAGGCGCAGGTAGCGCCATCGCATTTGCGGTCGCGTCCGCAGGCGCCAGCAATCTCACCATATCCGACGCCAACGAGCATCGGGCTGGCGACCTCGCCGCATCTGTTGCTGCCGAGACCGGCTGCGACGCACGTTCGGGTCCGCCCGACCCGCGAGGCTTTGACGTCGTCATCAATGCCACGCCGCTCGGCATGAAAGTGGACGATGCCATGCCGATCGATCCGGAACGGCTCGCGCCCGGCGTCATTGTCGTCGACATCATCAATGCGTCCGAGCCCACGCCGCTTCGACGTGCCGCGCAAGCGCGCGGGTGCCGTACCCAGGACGGGGGACCGATGCATCAAGGGCAGGCCCTCTATGCACTCAGATTTCTGGGATTCGATTATCGCCCCGATGGGCGGCCAGCACCTGAGGACGGCCCGCGATAGACGCTGAATGGAACGCACGACCGTCATGACAAAACGCGTAGGAAAGCGCGCATTGTCAGACTTGCTACGGTTCGTTTTAGAACCACGCAGTCATGAGATTTCAAAAGGAGACACGCATGAGAGTTGCTTTACTGGAGGTCAGCCATTGGCACGTTCCGCTCTATCTTGATGCGCTGGAAGCGCCCGGGATTGAAGTGGTTGCCGTATCGGATGCGGAGCATGTCAAGGGCGAGGCAATTGCCGCGCGATTCGGAAGCAAGCTGTACTCGTCGGCCTATGATTTGCTCGAGCGCGAGGAAGTCGATTTTGCGTTCGTGTTCGGGCGGCATTCGGAGATGCCGGCTCTCGCCGAGGCCGTGGTCGCGCGCAACATTCCGTTCGCGCTGGAGAAACCATGCGGCGTCAACATGTCGCAAGTCACCAGACTTCGCGAACTGACTGAGCAAGCGAATCTTTATTGCGCAGTGCCATTGATCTTCCGAATGAGCGAGTTGCTCAGATCGCTCGAAGATGCGGAGGGGCGCGTACCGTCGGACTACAACTACATGTCCTTCCGTTTCATTGTGGGTCCGCCGAGCCGGTACGAAGCGGCCGGCGCGGGCTGGGCGCTCGATCCCGCGTATTCTGGAGGAGGATCGACAATCAACGTGGCGACTCACTTTATCGACCTGTTCAGATTGCTCACTGGAAAAGAGGTCGCCCGAGTCTCTGCCACGATGAACTCGAGAACGCATCGAGGGGCCGTTGAGGACTATTCGCTGCTGACCATGCAAACCGACGACGGCGTGATCGGCTTGGTGGAAACGGGATATAGCTTTCCCAGTACTCCCGACGAGCAGCGCGAATTCTCGTTCACTCTCGCATCCGATCGT
This sequence comes from Caballeronia grimmiae, assembly GCF_022879615.1. Lineage (NCBI taxonomy): Bacteria > Pseudomonadati > Pseudomonadota > Betaproteobacteria > Burkholderiales > Burkholderiaceae > Caballeronia > Caballeronia grimmiae. The sequence goes on along the minus strand of NZ_CP084273.1, from coordinate 705,109 downwards.
ATATACGCGAAGTCCGCTCCGGACCGAATCGAGATACGCGAAAGGAACAACCTTTCTGCCGGCACGCGAAGCCGCCGCCTTCAACTCGAGACTGATATTTACTACCCGTTGTTCGTCAAGCGGGTGCTCGCGGAATGCCGTACCGGCGCAAAGCCCATCGCGTCATTGCGTGATGCAGAGCTCATGATGCAAGTCATGGACGCGGCCTACGCGTCAGCTCGCCAAGGGGGTGCGCTTCAGATTCTTGAGCCGATTTCAAAGTGACGTATCCGTTAGACGGCACGCTCATGCTGCAAACATCACAGTGCGATGCGGCCGACTATCCTGCGCCACGGGAAGCGGACTGGATCGCGCGAGATTTCAGTTTCAGCACCGGCGACGTGATGCCGGAGGTACGGCTACACTACCGGACCATCGGCGACCCGTCCGGAGAGCCTGTCCTCGTCTTGCACGGCACGACAGGCACGGGCGCCAGCATGTTGACACCTGGTTTCGCTGACGAGTTGTTTGGCCCCGGGCAACCGCTAGATGCCCACAAGCATTTCATCATCCTTCCGGACGCGCTAGGAGCCGGTGGATCGTCCAAGCCGTCCGACGGACTGCGTACACGGTTCCCGGCTTATAACTACGACGACATGGTGCTCGCGCAGCACCGGCTTCTCACCGAGCACCTGAACATCCGGCACCTGCGTCTTTTGATCGGCAACTCGATGGGCGGCATGCACGCATGGATCTGGGGTGTGCGCTATCCGGATTTCATGGACGCGCTCGTGCCCATGGCGTCACAACCGACGGAGATGTCCGGCCGCAACTGGATGCTGCGCCGCATGCTCATTGAGATGGTCCGAAACGATCCAGCGTACCGGGGCGGCGACTACACGAGTCAGCCCAGTTCGCTGCGGCTTGCCAGCGCCTTTTTTGCGCTGGCTACCAACGGTGGCGCGCTCGCCTGCCAGAAGGCCGCGCCGACAACCGAACTCGCCGATCGGTACGTCGACGACAAGTTGGCACAGCCGTTCACATTGGATGCCAACGACTTCATCTATCAGTGGAGCGCCTCCCGCGGGTTTAACCCCGAACCTGACCTAGAAAACGTGAAGGCTGCGGTCCTCGCCATCAACGCCGCCGACGACGAACGCTATCCGCCAGAGACTGGCTTGATGGAGCACGCGATGCGGCGTGTGCGCAATGGCCGGCTGCTTCTGATTCCTGCCAGCGAGGATACGTGCGGCCACGGGACGAACGGCCTGGCTCGCTTCTACAAGCGCGAACTGCATGAACTGTTGCGAACGGCTTCACGCACGGTCGTGGAGTAACGCCTCTAAGGGTGGACCGCTAATCTCTTCCGCTTCGAGCCGTCGTTTCGCTGTCGCCTTCAACGTAATCTGTGTAAAGGACGACGGTCGCCGCTGTCGTCGTTTCCGCGCATCGGCTGTGACATCGCCAACGGCGGCCATTCAGATTGGCGACAAAATGCGCCCAGCGCCGTTTGAGCAGAGCCCGCTTGGGCCACTCGTCAGCGCAATGACCAATGCTTTCGTAATGCACGCGTGGCCCTTCGAGCGTTGATCATTGACGCGTTCTGATTTCGACATGCATTCCGACGGGGCGACCATTTAGCGATTGAGCCTATCGCCGCAATGCATTGTCACCGGTGCTAGCCCACGCCGGCACGATCGCGATGAACGGTGCACTGACGCTTATCGATTCACATGGACGTGCGCTGCCGCCGACGGCGCTCGCATGTGCAGTGGTCTGGTCCGCGGGGATGACACACAGGATCCATTGCGCCGACTCTTCGGCGCAGTCTGTGCAGGACGTACCGATCGAATGGCAGTGACAACATTGCAAGTGCGGAGAACCGGGAGTTTGTCCCATGGTGCGCGTCACCTTACGATGCGGGAATCGAAGTCACGAGCCTCGAATTGTAGTGTTCTATTTTCGTCTATCCTAAGTTTGCTTTGTTATATGGATGAGGACGCGTGGCATTTTGGGCGGTAGAAACCGACTTGAGCTAAGTGCACGCAGGGGGATCGAGAGAAAAGTTGCGGTTCATGATGGACCGCTTGCGTATACCTCATTGCTCGAGACCGTTCCGCACGATCGTCTCGATCAGCTTCAGTCTGTCCCATTTAATGCGCCCAGCAATCAGCTTTGCCACCGGTTCAGAACCCGACATTTTTATATCGCGAGAACGCGACGCAGTGAAATGGCCAGCCCGATCCCGCGACGGTTCCACGACAGGCAGTTCAGTCCACGTAGAAGCGAGTGCCACGAACGAGGTCACGCTTATCGGTATCGATCTGGGCAAGCATGTGTTTCATCTTCATGCGCAGCATGCGAAGGGGCATGATGTGTTCCACAAGCGCCTCGCGCGCCTGCAGTTGATTTTGTTCTTCAGTAATCCGAATCCAATAGCTATTGTTAAGGAAGCGAGCGCGGGCTCGCACTGACTGGCACGCAAACTCAACGGTGCGGCATGTTGCCAAGTTGGTTCAGCGCAATAAGGTGCGGCCGTCCGTGAAGGGTACAGGAATGATTGCATCGATGCATAGGCGATTTGCGAAGCCGCGACGCGGCCCACGATGCGCTCCGTCAAACCTCGCACGGAGGCATAGCGGCATCTCGCCGGGTAAGACAGGGAGCGTGAGGGCCTCATAGCGAACGCACGGCCGCCATCAACTCCACGTCCCACAACTGTTAGATCCGCGCGTAAATCGAACTGCCTATCGTCAACGTCGTCGCACCCGGGGACGCGAAACGGATGTCATAGAGGTCGCGTCCAAAATTGCCCGGCACTTTGACCGACATGCCGCCTAGCGTATCGCTCACCGGCACGATCAGTTGATAGCGAAGATCTTCGTTTCCGTACAGCACATAACCAGGAAGCTCGGCAAGCGTCGCGAAAAAACCAGGCGGATTGCCCAGCACGACAATGGGCACGGCGCTCGGCGAATCGTTGGTCAACGTCCATTGTGTGCCGACGCGTTGCTGCCAAACGGCGTCGAGCGCCGCCAGCGGTGCCAGTTGCTGACCAACCGGCAATGTCAGATACGCATAGCCCGCGCCCGGCGCGACGCGCTTCATCAGATAGCGATAGTTGAACGCATGTCCTTCGCTGTCGTTGCCGGACACGACTGTGAAGCGATACGAAGCCGTATCGGTATCGCTCCAGTACCAGCCGTCGCTGCGGTACTGGTACTTGCCCACTGCCGCCCAGCCTCGCGTATTCGCGGCCCACTGGTTGATCTGCAAACTACCGTCAGCATTGACGAGCACCTGATACGGCGAATCGGAATTACCGTAGATGCCCGCGCTGTTCGCGATGCCCGGCCCCGATGCGACTGGCGGCGCCGTTGTGCCGACTTTCGCCGGCAGCGACGAGATCGTGCCGTCTTCCTTCAACGCCGACAGCACCAGCGTTTCGGCAATTTCGCGCGCGTTGTAGCCGGCGTTGCCAGTCACCAGCAGCGCGAACTGCGAGCCGGGTACGACAAAAAACTCAGTCGAATAAAACGCAGTGCCGCCGTCTTTCTCCCAGCCCAGCACGCCTGCTGCGTTGAGCGCCGGCTGTACTACCGTGTCCCAACCCAGACCCCAGCGCCATTCCGGCGACGGGTTGATCGTCAGGTTCTTAGTCTGATCCTCGCCCATCTGCGCGATGCCCGCTGCGGACACGATGCGCTGCCCTTCGAACACCCCTCCCCCGTAGATCATCTGCGCGAGATTCATCATGTCGGCGGGCGTCGAACTCAGTCCGCCCGTCGCGTACGCATTGACGAATTCCTGACGCTGCACGCCGTCGACGTACGGCAGCGAGAACGACCCACTGGTCGGCACGCTCGTCAGATAGCTGGAGTGGGTCATCTTCAGCGGCGCGAGAATCGCCGACTGGACGAAGTCCGCGAAACTCTGCCCCGTCACGGCGAGGACAATCTGCTCGACCATCGTGAAGCCGTCGTTGCAATAGACCGCCAGTTCACCGGGCAGATGCTTCAGATGCGAGTTGGCGAGTTCGGCCTGCGTGTCGGCGGCGTAACCGGCGACCGGTTCAAATGTAAACAGATTGCGCCCGTTCGTGCCCGGCAGACCGGATGCATGCGACAGCAGATGCCGGGTGGTGATCTGCGCATATTCCGGCGACAGCATCGTGAACGTCGGCAGATATTTGACGATGGGTGTATCGAGCGTAACCAGGCCGCGATCCACGAGGATCATCGCCGCCAGCGCGGGAAACAGCTTGCTGACCGAGCCGATGTTGAAGCGCGTCTGCGGCGTCGCCGGGATTTTCCCCGGCACCGATGCCAGCCCGACCGCCTGCTGCCACACTATCGCATTGCCCTTGACCATCGCGACGGAGATCGCCGCGACGGGTTGCGACGGATCGCTGACTGCCTGCTGGATCATCTGTTGACCGAGCGCGATGGTCTGCGGATAAGGCGTCGAATGCGTGTCGTCGTGCCCGCAACCCGGCAGCACCGCCGCGAGCATCCCGGCGCCGGTGTAGCCTAGAAACTGCCGCCGGCCTGCGCTGAAAAGCATCTCTTGATTGCGATCGCACTTGGCCACGGCATTCACCTTCGTTATGGTTCGTGGGACTTGCGAGAAGCACTGTTCGCTGATTTCGGCGCCGCCAGCGCGGTGGCAATGGCCGCTTTGAGATTTGAGCTAGTGACCGGCGTTCTGCTTGCCGCCGATCCACTCAGCCCAAATTCATAGCCGTGCGATGTAACGCTGGTAGCAACCTGTCGGAATCCTACCAAGCTTTGACCCAACATTGCGAGCTTAATGGCAGCAACGCTTGTTCTAACGTCCTTGTGCATCATCGTGCCGATACGCATAGACACTTGGACGAAGCGTTATTTCAGACAAGTTCGGGAGCTGGAACTGCACGAATCGGCCCGCCGCACAGCGTGACGTCCAGGCTCAAAGTATCGGCTCCCGCGCGAGCGCGCTGGTCTCGTCGAGACTATCATCATGTCGATGCCGGAACGTCGGCGCCGATGCCTTGAGCAATCGCGTATAAGCGTGCCTCGGATGTACGAACACTGTGTCCACGTCGCCCTCCTCCACGACGCGCCCGGACTTGAAGACGAGCACCCGATCGCACAGATGCCCCACGACATCGAGGTCATGCGAGATGAAAAGCAGCGCAGTTGAATGCCGCGCCTGCACGGACACCAGCAGATCGAGCACCTGTGCCTGAACGTAGACGTCCAGCGCGGAAACCGGCTCGTCGCAGACGATCAGCGCCGGCTCCGGCGCAAGCGCCCGCGCGATCGCCACGCGCTGCCGCTGCCCGCCGGAAAGCGACACGGGCCGCCGATCCAGATACGCCGCGCCAAGCCCCACCTGTTCCAGCAATTCCACGCTGCGGTCGAGCACGTCCGCCCTGGAAAGACGCCGCGAATGCAGCCCTTCCGCGAGAAGCTCGCGCACGGCATGCCGCGGATCGAACGAGCTCAAAGGGTCCTGCGGGATGTATTGCATACGGGCGCGCAGCGCGCGACGCGACGACTCGGCGAGACCCGCGCCATTCCATTCGCTTCCCATGAAACGCACGGCCCCGCGATCCGGCGCAAGCAGCCCCAGCACGATATTTCCGCAGGTGCTTTTCCCTGATCCCGATTCGCCGATGATCCCCAGCACTTCGCCTTCGCGCACGCGAAACGACACGTCATCGAGCGCGGTGAAGCGTTCGTCGCGCGCACCGCCGCGCCGCCTGTAGGTTTTGCCGATGCCCTCAACGTCGAGCACCACGCGATCCGACGAAGCCGCCCGCGCCGGCAGCGGATCGCGCACGATCGCCGGCATCGAGCCACGCACCGTCGACGCGATGCGGGCCGAACTCAGCCGATGCCCGCGCGACTCCAGCGATGGCTGCGCCGCCAGCAACTGCCGCGTGTAATCGTGCGACGGATGGTGCAGCACGTCGCGCGTCGCCCCGCTATCGACGACATGGCCGCCGTGCATGACGAGCACCCGATCCGCGATGCCCGCGACCACCGCAAGATCATGACTGATCAGCAAGACGCCGACGCCCTGCGCGAGACGCTCGGCAAGCACCGCGAGCACTTGCGCCTGCACGGTGACATCGAGCGCAGTCGTCGGCTCATCGGCGATGACGAGCGCCGGGCCGGCCGCAATCGCCGACGCGATCAGCGCGCGCTGCCGCAAACCGCCCGAGAGTTCGTGCGCGTATTGCCGGGCGCGCATCGCCGGTTCGGGAATGCCGACATCGGTCATCACGTCATGCACCCGCGCACGGCGATCCGCCCGCGAGCGCAGCACCCGATGATGCGCCAGCACTTCGGCAATCTCCGCGCCGACCGTGCGCAGCGGATCGAGTGAGACGAGCGCGTCCTGCATCACCAATCCGGCAAACGGACCGCGCAAGCCACGCCAGTCGCGCTCGGTGAACGCGAGCGCATCGCGGCCGGCGATCTCGAAGCGCTGCGCGCCGATTTGCGCGCCGCGACCCGCCAGGCCGAGCAGACTGCGCGCCGTGAGACTCTTGCCGGAGCCGGATTCGCCGACGAGCGCGACGCATTCGCCCGGGCGAATCGTCAGATCGACGCCTTGCACGAGCGGCGCGCCGCCGTTCGCATTCGCAAAACCAATCGACAGCCCGCGAATGTTGACGAGCAGCCGATCCTGAACCCACGCCTGCGACTTCATGCGCGCACCTCGAACTTGCGTTGCAGGAAGCGGCCGATGACCGCGAACGACAGGACGGTCAGCGTGATCGCCATGCCCGGAAACACGCTCGGCCACCACGCGACGCGCAACACGTCGCGTCCCTCGGCGAGCATCACGCCCCATTCGGGCGTTGGCGGTTGCGGACCCAGGCCGAGAAAGCTCAGGCCCGATACGGCGATGATCGCGCTGCCGATATCGATCGTCGCGATGACCGGCACTGCGACGAGCACGTTCGGCAGCACATGCCGGAAGAAAATCTGCGTGCGCGAAAGACCGAAGCTGACTGCGTGCGTCACGTAATCGGCGCGGCGCACGACCAGCGCCTGCGAGCGCAGCACGCGCCCGAACTTCGGGATGCCCGCGATACCTACGGCTACGGCAATATTGACGATCCCTTGCCCAAGAAACGTCACCACGAACAGCGACAGCAAGACCGGAGGAAACGCGGACAGCACGTCGAACACGCGCGACGCGGCTTCATCGGCGAGACGGTTCGACAAGCCCGCGAACAGTCCGACGACGAGCCCGATCGCGAGGCTCACGATCATGCTCGCCAGTCCGATCAGCAATGAATACCGCGCGCCGTAGATCACGCGCGAAAGCACGTCGCGCCCGATGCGATCGGTGCCGAACCAGTGTTGCGAACCCGGCGGCTGCAGCGCGGCGGCGACATCGCTGACGAGCGGATCGAACGGCGTCACAATGCGCGGAAACGCCATTGCAATAGCAAGCGCCACGAGGAAAGCCGCAGCGATCAGCACGCCCGCAGGCAAGGGCGCGCTCGCACTCGGGGCGAATGCGATACGGTCGACGGTACTCATTGGCTGCGCAACCTCGGATCGATGAAGAGATAGGCGATGTCGAGCAACGTCGATACGACGACATGCACGAACGCCGCGAGCAACACGACAGCCAGCACCACCGGCACATCCTGCGAGGTCACCGCATTCAGCGTCACGCTGCCGATGCCCGGCCGGCCGAACATCTTTTCCGTGATGACCGCGCCGCCCAGCAGGCTGCCGATCAGCCAGCCGCCAAGCGTCACGACAGGCAGCAACGCGTGGCGCAATACATGACGCGCACGCAGTACGAGTTCGGACACGCCGCGTGCGCGGATCGTCGTGACGAACGGTTTCGCGAGCGCGGCTTCGATGGATTCGCGCATGACTTGCGAGAGTATCCCGGCGGTCGGCAACGCCAGCGTCACGGCGGGCAGGACGAGCGCGCGCCAGCCGTTCGCGCCCGATACGGGAAAGAGCCGCAATTCGAACGAGAACGCGATCAGCAGCAACATGCCGAGCCAGAAGACGGGTGTCGACGTGAACGTGAGTTCGAGCAGCGACGCGCATCGCGCACCGAGCGCGCTCCATGACCCGCGCGTGCCCTCGCCGCCCGCCGTGAGTGTCGCCACGAGAATCGCGAGCACCAGTGCGAGCGCGCCTGCGGACAACGCGAGCTGCATCGTCGGCCAAAGCTGGCTGCGAAGCACGTCGAGCACCGGCTGCTGCATCACGAAGGACGTCCCAAGGTCGCCATGCGCGAGCCGCAGCAGGAATTGCCCGTATTGCCACGGCAGACTGTGATCCAGCCCCCACTGCGCGGCGATCGCCTCGCGCAAGCCGGGGTACGCGAGATCGCCCGCCAGCACGTCTTCGATGCGGCCCGGCAACGCGTGAATCGCGACGAAGGCCACCGACGCTGCGAGCCACAACACGAGCAATCCCGTCAGCACGCGCGTCCCGATCTTTTTGCGCATCTCAGGCTCCCTGCTTGTCGATCCAGATGTCGTAAGCGCTCGCCGGGCCGTCCAGCTGCGGCTCGAACCCGACGCCATGCACGTTCGATTTCGACGCCAGGTGATACACCGGCGCGAAAAGCGGCACGATGAACGCCTGATCGACTGCGCGCTGCTGAATCTCGCCGAGCAGCTTGCGCCGTTCGTCGCCGATGGGCATGAGACGCGCGCGGTTAATATCGCCGGTGATCTTCTTGTCGGAACCGGGAATGGCGCTGTACAGGAAGCCCTTGTCGCCGAGCATGTCCCACAGTTCCATCGCGACATCGGACGGGTTGTCCGTGTTCGGGTAGATGAACCACACGCCCGTCGCCTTTTGATTGGCGAAGTCGCCCCCAGTCGTGATGCGCAGATTCAAATCGAGGCCGATGTTCTGCCGCAGCGCCGACTGCACTGCCCGGATCAGCACGTCGCGGCTGTCGCGCACATAGGGCTGGGGGTATCCGACTTCGACCGTTAGTCGCTTTCCGTCCTTGGTGCGGAATCCGTCCTTGTCGCGCGCGGTCCATCCGGCTTCGTCGAGCAGACGGTTCGCATCGGCGATCTTGTTGCCCCACGAGCCCGCGAGCTGCTTCGCATAGTCCGGATTGTCCGGACCGATGTTCGACCACGCGCGCCGCACCGTGCCCAGATACACGCTCTTTACGATGGCGTCGAGATCGAAACCGTCGCGCAGCGCGCGCCGCACGCGAACGTCGTTGGCAGGCGGCACCGTGTAGTTGATGTTCAGCGTGAACGATGTCGTCGCGGACGGGCCGTGCACGTACTGGAAGCCATCGACCTTGTCGAACACTGCGATGTCGGTCGGCTGAACGCCTTCGATCAAGTCGACCTGCCCCGAACTCAGCGCGCCCGTGCGGACAGCCGCCTCCGGCAAGAACCGATAAGTGACGCGATCGAGATACGCCGGCCCGCGATGCGCGGCGTTATCGGGCGCCCATTGATAATCCGGATTACGCTCGAACGTCGCCTGCTGTCCGCGTTGATACGACTTGAACACGAACGGCCCTGTTCCGACGATGCCGGGACCGCCGCCGCACAGATCCTTGTTCTCGGCGAGCGCCTTCGGTGAGATGAAGCCCAGCTTCACGCTCGACAGCGATTCGAGCGTCGTGGAGTCGGCCTGCTTCATCACGAGCTTGACGACATAAGGCGATACCACTTCGACGTGATCGAACGCGACGAGCAACGACGCCGAGGAGGACGTCGTGCTGACGTTCTTCAGGATGTAATCGAAGTTGGCCTTAACCGCGTCGCCATTGAAAGGCGTGCCGTCGGTGAATTTCACGTCGTCGCGCAGGGTGAAGGTATAGCTCTTGCCATCGGCGGCAATGGTCCACGACTTCGCGAGCCACGGCGCATAGGTGCCGTCGGTGCGCTTGGAAATCAGCGAATCGATGTAATTGCGGATGACCCAGAAAGAATTCTGCTGCGATGAACGATGCGGATCGAAGCAGGCGGGTTCGGTCGTCACGCCCCACGTGAGGTCTCCGCCCGCGACGGGTTGTTTCGCCGCCGCACTTGTAGCCGTTGCGGACTCCGTTTTGCTGCAAGCCGTGATCGCCGCGCTCAGTGCGATCGTCATGGATATGGTCAAAGCGCGTGCAAGCGCCGGTTGATTAACGTTCATCGAATGAGATTCCCCGGGCAGACAGAAGACGCGATGCGCCCGTGGCCTTGTCCGGCGCAGGAAGCAGGATTCAGGCGGCATCGCGAGAGAGGGGAAAGCTTACGGTCGCCAGAACGTGCCAGGCAAACAAGCAAACTTCATAAACTTATCTTTGGCGACATTCCTAGTATTTGCGCCGGATGCTTGCAAAGCGTAGCGAATGTTTGGACTATCGATATGGGTATCGCACGGTGTGGCACTTAGTCATCCGATATATCCATTTCATTGGCGAACACGGAAAAATCCTTCTGAACTCCCGTGCAATGGTTAGCTGTTTTTGTCGCTTTGCATTCGGACAAGAACACGTCATCATGTTCGGCTCTCGTCGATCGAGGAAACATTCCTGCTGGTCAGATACTCACCCGCCCAACAGCAGGCAGCCGCGATAGCAAGCCCAAATTCCCGGTATTCGCGCTTGCCTTGACAGTCCGCCCGTGTGGCCAGTTCATCCCCTTGGTACAGTACGACATCGAACCCATCCTTCTCGTGCTAAAGCGACAATGACAAGAAACGCCGCAACACACCGTTCATGCGCCGCGCCGATGCGTGCGCTCGCACTGTCCGCCTTGACCATCCTCTCAATCAGCGCCGCGCCGCCATCCGCACAAGCCGCTAGCAAGACGCTCGTGTTCTGTTCCGAAGGCAGTCCCGCCGGTTTCGAATCCGCGCAATATACGACCAGCACCGACTTCGATGCCGGCGCGCACGCCGTCTTCGACACACTGGTCGAATTCAAGCGCGGCACGCTCGATCTCACGCCGGGTCTCGCCGTGACATGGGACGCGTCGCCGGATGCAAAGACGTTCACTTTCCATCTGCGTCATGGCGTGAAGTTCCAGTCGACTTCATACTTCAAGCCGACGCGCGACTTCAATGCGGACGATGTCGTGTTCACGTTCAAACGAATGATCGACCCGAACGAACCTTTCCAGAAAGCGCATCCGGTCAGCTTTCCCTATCTGACCGACCTCGGGTACGACAAGAACATCGCGTCCGTCGACAAGCTCGACGATTACACCGTGCGCTTCACGCTCAAGACGCCCGACGTCGTGTTCGTGCGCAATGTCGCGATGGAATTCGCATCGATCGTATCGGCGGAATATGCCGCGCAGTTGTTGAAGGCCGGCAAGGTCGAGGACTTCAATCAGAAGCCAGTGGGCACGGGCGCTTTCGTTTTCCGCGATTATCAGAAAGACTCGACCATTCGCTACGATGCGAATCCGACTTTCTGGAACCGGAAAGACGTGCATATCGACAAGCTCGTTTTTTCGATCACACCCGACGCCGCCGTGCGCGAACAGAAACTCGAGAGCGGCGAATGTCAGATTACGTCGTTCGCACGCCCCGCCGATATCGCGAGTGCGAAGAAGAAGCCGAATCTTGCCGTACTGTCTGGCGTGGGTTTCAACGTCGCGTACGTCGGAAACAACACGACGCATAAACCGTTGGACAACGTGCTGGTGCGTCGCGCGCTCGACATGGCAATCGACAAGCAGGCGATCATCAAGTCCGTGTACGAGGGCGCGGCCACGGTTGCCACCAATCCGATGCCACCCTCGCAATGGTCGTATAACAAGGCGCTGAAGGACGCGCCGCGCGATCCCGCACGCGCACGAGCGTTACTGAAAGAGGCTGGTTTCCCCGATGGCTTCACGATCACGCTTTGGGCCATGCCTGTACAGCGCGGCTACAACCCGAACGCGCGGCTGATGGCGCAGCTCATTCAGTCTGACTGGGCGAAAATCGGCGTGAAGGCGAACATCGTTACGTACGAATGGGCCGAGTACAACAAGCGCGCCAAGACGAACGGCGAGCACGACGCCATCCTGTATGGCTGGCTCGGCGACAACGGCGATCCCGACAACTGGCTCGGCACGACGCTCGGCTGCGACGCCGTGCATGGCAGCAACATGGCGAAGTGGTGCAACAAACAGTTCGACGATCTGCTGGCGAAGGCCCGGCTCGATACGGATCAGAACGCGCGCACCAAGCTCTATGAAGAAGCGCAGGTAGTTTTCAAAGACCAGGTTCCTTATACGCCGATCGCTCACGCCGACACGTTCCAGCCTATTTCAAAGCGGGTGCATGGGTACTTGATCAGTCCGTTGGACGGGCATCGGTTCGATGGAATTACATTGGACTGAGTAAGATCATCGCGTTCGAAGTGATGGCGCTCTTTCAATGCGCTTGCGTTTCTTTACTGTTGATCGAACCGGCGTACGACGAACCGGTAAGCGTAAAGAGTCCACAGCCGCGATTACGCTCGCGCCGCAGTACACGCCACGTCGACGGCTCACCTACGCGCGAGAGCGATCCGCTCTTGCAGTGCTTCAATGCCGTGTCCACGCGAGCGCGCATGGTTCGGTCGTGCGAGCAAATATCGTGCTCGCACGACCGAACGTTCATCGGAGATTCGAAGCGCCTCAACGCGCCGGTAACGCGAAGCCGCCTGTGCGTAGAGCAACAGGCTAAACGACCGCCGCGTCGGCGCAGCGGTCACGTAATCGCGAAACTGCGCTACTTGCCTACCGGCGACTTCACGCCTGGCGTCGCGAGCGTATTGTTGCTGGTCGCAGGCGCAGCAGGCGCCACGTCGCTATTGGTGCTGCTCGGAAGGCCCGTACCCTTGGTGGACATGCCGCTCTCCGAATTGGTCATGCCGGGCGTGCCGTATCCGCCGGTCGCGCCGTTGACCTGATTCGCCGGGCTGGCCGTGCTGCCTGCCGCGCCGCCGCCGTTCGCGCCTCCGCCTCCGGCCCCGCCCGCTTGTGCATAAGCGCCGCCTGCCAGCGTCAGTGCCGCGACGGCCGCGACTAACGTGCTGATTGCCTTGTTCATGGTTCGGCCTCCTTTATCGGACAGAAATAAGGTGCAGACGTTCGCCGCCTGCTCCAAAAAAGAGCGCAACGTTCGTGCCGCGTGACGGCGTAACTGCATCGCCTGAAAGAAGCGCCTGCGTGCGCGGATGTTGCCGGCCATCCGCGCACGATTGCGCCGGTTACTTCGACCCGTGCTGCTGTTTCGCGCCTCCTCCAGCGCCCTGACCCTTGCCGGCTTTGGTGTGATTTGCAGCGTGCTGTCCGCTGCTGGGCTTGTCGCTGGATGTAGTCGCCGGCTTGCCAGAATTGGCCTCAGCCTTGGCGTCCTGTTCGGTTTGACTGCTGGGCGGTGCGGTCTTCATGGTGTTCATCCTCCCTCATTGCATGACGTCGAAAGCAGATCGACCGGCCGGCGAATCGCCGGACGCAGCCGTCCGCACAACGTTTTTTGCAAGCGTCGTTCCAGCGTTGTCGCTTGCGAATCCGCGATGAAAAAGGCCCGCTCGACAGAGCGGGCCTGTAACGCCCCGGCTTCGCTGACCGCCGTGTTCGAGCAACTCTCAGCGCACCCCGCAATCGATATCGATCGTCAACGCATTCAGATAGGCGTTCTCGACGATATGCCGCACCAGCCCCGGAAACTCCTCGGCCTTGCCCATCCGCTGAGGGAACAGCAACTTGCCGAGTATGGCGTCGGATACTTTCGGCGGCATGCCGGCCGACATGCCCGTTTCGAACAGCCCCGGCGCGACCGATACCACGCGAATGCCGTGTTCGGCCAGATCGCGTGCGATCGGCAGCGTCATACCGATGACCCCCGCCTTGCTCGCGCTGTAAGCAGCCTGGCCCATCTGCCCCTGCCGCGCAGCGCCCGATGACGTGTTGATGATCACCCCGCGCTCCCCGGTATCGTCGGGATCGTTCCTGGTCATCGCGAGCGCCGCGTGGCGGATCACATTGAACGTTCCCGTGAGGTTGACGGCAAGCACGCGATTCCAGAGATCGGACGGAAACGTCTCACCCTTCGATAGCGTCTTGCATGGACCGAGGATGCCCGCGCAATTGACCGCGACATGCACGCGTCCATGCAGTTCGACGACCCTCGCAATGCCCCTCTGAACGCTATGTTCGTTGGCGACATCGACGGCGATGCCCGTGATCTCGGGGCCGAGCGCGTCATCGAGCTTCGCCTGGTCGAGATCGAATCCGACCACCACGGCCCCGGCCTTCACGAGGCCCTTGCACGTGGCAAGGCCAAGCCCCGAAGCTGCGCCCGTCACGATCGCTACCTTGTTCGTCAGATTCATTGGCTTCCTCGTCTTGCCATTGGATTGCACTTGGCCGAAGCGACGCGGTCATGCATCACCCGATTGCATAACGCACGCGCGCACACGCGGTTCTCTTGCGGCAACGATCGAAGATTAAGGCGCGCGACTGGTTTTCCGCCCCCTCAAGAATAGGGGGCGTCACGCATGTTTCCGCTGTCTATCATTGGCCGGATCGAAAATCGTTCGGGACCGCCAATGACATCAGCGACATCACCAAGACAAGGCCCGCTCGCCGGAATCAGAGTGCTGGAAATAGCGGGCATCGGTCCGGGTCCGTTCTGCGGGATGCTGCTCGCGGATCTCGGCGCGGATGTCGTGGTGGTCGAGCGCATCGAGGCCGCCGCCGATGCGCTCGATCTCGGCAGCGTGCAGATCGCGAATCGCGGCAAGCGCTCCGTCGCCGTCGATATGAAGTCCGCCGAGGGCGTGCAGACCGTGCTACGGCTCGTCGAGCATTGCGATGCGCTCATCGAAGGCATGCGTCCGGGCGTCATGGAACGGCTGGGCCTCGGCCCCGATGTCTGCCTCGAACGCAATCCGCGTCTCGTCTACGGGCGCATGACCGGCTGGGGGCAACACGGTCCGCTGGCTCACGCCGCCGGCCACGATCTCAACTACATCGCGCTGTCCGGCGCGCTCTGGTACGCAGGCCAGCCCGGCGAAACGCCGGTCACGCCGCCGAGCCTCGTCGGCGATGTGGGCGGCGGGTCGATGTATCTCGCCGTCGGCCTGCTCGCCGGCATCATGAATGCGCGCGCGACGGGCATCGGGCAAGTCGTGGACGCGGCGATCGTCGACGGCAGCGCGCACATGACGTCCCTCCTCCTCGCGCTGAAGGCGTCCGGACAAATGAGCACCGAACGCGGTCAAAGCCTGCTGGATGGTCCGCACTGGTACAACACCTATCGCTGCGCGGACGGCGAGTGCATCTCAGTCGGTTCGCTGGAGCCGAAGTTTTATCGCGAGTTGCGCCAAAGGATCGGTCTCGAAGCCGATCCCCTCTTCGACGATCCCTACGATTGCCGCGCATGGCCCGAATTGCGCGAGCGATTCGCGGAGCTTTTCGCGAGCCGCAGCCGCGACGACTGGCGCGCGCTACTGGAAGGCACCGACGCATGCTTCGCGCCGGTGCTGACTCCGGACGAAGCCGCCGATCATCCCCATATGCGCGCGCGCGAGGTCTATACGCGCGAAGACGGCGTGCTTCAGGCAAGCCCCGCGCCGCGCTTCTCGGCGACGCCGCCCGCCCGCCCCGGCCCTATCCCACGACGCGGCGAACACAATCACGCCGTGTTCGAAGACTGGACGACTCAATCGACGCATCGCTCATAACCGGCACTCTTCGACCGACAAAGGCGGACCAGCATGACCGACACCAGCAACCCATTCTTCACCGAACAGCAGACGCTGATCTGCGATAGCGCGCGGCGCGTGGCACGCGAAATCGTCGCGCCGACGGCCGCCGAACGCGATCAGACATCGGCGTGGCCGCGCAACGAGTTGAAGGCGCTCGCCGAACTCGGCTTCCTCGGCATGCTGATTCCCGAGCAATACGGGGGCACCGGCGCGGGCGTCCTGGACTTCTGCCTTGCACAGCACGAAATCGCTGCGGTCGATGCCGGCCTTGCCACGATCGTCCACGTGCACAACTTCACGGCGTCGACAATCGCCGAGCACGGCACGGAGGCGCAGAAGCAACGCTATCTGCCCGCGATGGCGAGCGGCGAATCCATCGGCGCGTTCCTGCTGACGGAGCCGCATGCCGGTTCCGACACTGCCGCGCTGCGCGCCACCGCGCGGCGCGACGGCGATCATTACGTGCTCAACGGAACCAAGCAGTTCATCTCGAACGGCAGCGAAGCGGGCGTCGGCGTGGCGTTCGCCATCACCGACAAAGCGGCCGGCAAGCGCGGCGCGAGCACGTTCATCATCGACCCGAAGCAGCCGGGTTATCACGTCGCGCGTATCGAGCACAAGCTCGGGCAGCATACGGCCCACACCGCGCAGATCGTGCTGGAGGACTATCGCGTGCCGGCGTCGAACCTTCTGGGAGGCGAAGGCGCTGGCTATCGCACCGTGATGAGCGGCGTGTCGGACGGGCGCATCGGCATAGCGTTCATCGCGGCGGGCGTCGCCCGTGCGGCACTGGATGCAGCCGTCAAGTATGCGAGAGAGCGCGAAGCGTATGGCGCGCCGATCATCAAGTTACAGGGCGTCGCCTTCGACCTCGCGGACATGGCCGCGCAAGTGGACGTGGCGTTCCAGTATTGCCTGCATGTTGCGCGTCTGCGCGACGCGGGGATCGACTGCATCAAGGAAGCTTCGATCGCCAAGCTCTTCGCGAGCGAGATTGCCGAGAAGGTCTGCTCGGATGCGTTGCAGATTCATGGCGGTTACGGCTATCTGACCGACTTCCCGGTCGAGCGATATTTGCGCGATGTCCGCATCTGCAAGATTTATGAAGGCACCAGCCATGTTCAGAAGCTGATCATCTCGCGCAACCTGGGGTGAGCGCATTGCCGGGCGCGGATGTCGCGCCTTGCAATTCAGAACTATTCGGAACTTCATGCGATAGCAGCAAAAGCCGCCGCCCGTTCCCGGGCGGCGGCTTTGCTTTATACAAGACCCTACTGCCCGCAGACGAGCTTCAAAAATGCCTGCACTTGATGCCCCGATTCATCATAAGGACGCGCCGAACTCCAGTTCGCGATCTCGCCGAAATGCGCGGCGACACCCTCGGGCGTCACGTCCTGATCCGCGAGCAACACCGGCGCCGTCTCGACCACCGTCGCCGCTGCGAACGCGCCGCCGCCCGCCGCGATGATCGTCTTCGAAGGCGCATCGTCGCTGGCGAGGAAGAGCACGGCCGGCGTCACACGCTCCGGCTGGATGCGTTGCAGCATGGCTTCAGGGAGGATATCGGCGGTCATGCGTGTGGCCGCGACCGGCGCGATCGTATTGACCTTGATGTTGTTCTTGCGGCCTTCCGTCGTCAGTGCGTTCATCAGGCCGATCACGCCCATCTTCGCCGCACCATAGTTCGCCTGACCGAAGTTGCCATACATGCCCGACGATGACGTCGTCATCACGATGCGTCCGTATCCCTGCTCGCGCATCAGTTCCCAGACCGCTTTCGAGCAGTTGATCGAGCCCATCAAGTGGACGTCGAGCACGGCCTTGATATCGCCCATTTCGAGCTTCGCGAAGCTCTTGTCGCGCAGAATGCCGGCGTTGTTCACGAGGATATCGACGCGCCCGAACTCGGCCGCGGCACGCTCGACCATCGCGCGCACCTGATCGTAGTCGGCGACGTTCGCGCCGTCGGCAATCGCGGTGCCGCCCGCCTTGCGAATTTCGTCGACGACCGCGAGCGCGGCGTCGGACGAACCGCCGGTGCCGTCGCGCGCGCCGCCGAAGTCATTCACGACCACCTTTGCGCCGCGCTTCGCGAACGCCAGCGCGTGCGCGCGACCGAGGCCCGCGCCGGCGCCGGTCACGATGGCGACTTTCCCGTCGAAACGAATGCTCATGCTGTCTCCTGTTCTAGTGTCCGAATGTCACGTTGTTGTTGGAAAAATCATTTAGGGAAAGAGCCGCACGATGGTTTCCGCGACGCACGCCGGCTTGTTCTGGCCTTCGCATTCGACCGTCATTTCGATCTTGAGCTGCGCGCCCCCGCGATCGACCGCCGTCCACTCCATCAGCTTGAAATGCGCGCGCAGCCGGGTGCCGACCGGAACCGGCGCGATGAAGCGCACCTTGTCGAGCCCGTAATTGATGCCGCTTCGCGTTTCACTGATCCGGAACGCCGACGCCATGAAGGCGGGCAACAAGCTCAACGTCAGAAAGCCATGCGCGATGGTGCCGCCGAACGGCCCTTCTTTCGCACGTTCGACGTCCACATGAATCCATTGATGGTCGCCGGTCGCCTCCGCGAACTGATTGACGCGCTGCTGATCGACCAGAAGCCATTCGCTCGTCCCGATCGATTCACCGGCGAGCGGTTGCAGATCGACGATCTTGTCAAAGCTCTTCATGCGTGTCTGTCCTCCTGGAGCAGTTCTTTTTGCAGTTGAGCGGCGCATAGCGAGTCGTGCTGGTCGCTGGTGCCGAACAGCACGTCCGCGACGACCGCGCGCTTGTAGTAATGGCCGACGACGTACTCTTCGGTCATGCCGATGCCGCCGTGCAACTGAATGGCCTGAGCGCAAACTGCCCGCGCAGCCCGGCCGATGACCGACTTCGCCTGCGACACCGCAAGCAGTCGCGCGGGCTCGCTATCGTTCTGAATCGACGCGACGAGCGCATAGAGCATCGACCGCGCGATCTCCAGATCCGCCGCCATGTCCGCGATGCGGTGCTGCAATGCCTGAAAGCTGCCGATCGGCACGCCGAACTGCTTGCGCATCTTCAGATAGTCGGCGGTGAGTTCGATGGCCTTCTCCATCCCGCCGACGAGTTCCGCACACAGCGCCGCGGTCGCATGTGCGAGGCCGTGCCGAATGGCCGCGAGTCCCGCGCCCGGTTGACCGAGCACCGCATCGCGCGTGACGGCCACGTTGTCGAAGCTCAGTTCGGCGGCGAAGGCGCCATCGTGCAGAGGAAGCACGCGGCGCGAGAGGCCGGGCGTATCGGCGTGAACGAGGAACAGCGTGATGCCGTCTGCGTCCGGCGTGCGCGCGGAGACGATGAAGCTGTCGGCATCCGCGCCGCCCAGCACGAGCGTCTTTGTGCCGCTGATCGCACAGCCATTCGATACAGGCCGCGCGCGCACATCCACCGGCTCGGGCAAGCCTCGCGATTGCGCCTCGCCGTACGCGAGCGCCATGCGCAGCGATCCATCCGCCAGTTGAGGCAGCCATGATCTCTTCTGCGATTCAGTGCCCGCCGCCAGCAAGGTTTGCGCGGCCAGCACCGCGCAGCCGAGATACGGTTCGAGCACCAGCGCGCGGCCAAACTCTCGTGCAATGAGCACTGTGTCGATCAGCGTGCCGTCGAGACCGCCGCACGA
Organism: Caballeronia grimmiae; assembly: GCF_022879615.1. Taxonomy (NCBI): domain Bacteria; kingdom Pseudomonadati; phylum Pseudomonadota; class Betaproteobacteria; order Burkholderiales; family Burkholderiaceae; genus Caballeronia; species Caballeronia grimmiae. The sequence continues at coordinate 685,788 of NZ_CP084273.1, read as the reverse complement.
CTCGGGCAACGCGGCGGCGAGCCAGCCGTTGTCCCCGAAGGTTTGCCAGTGCGCGGGATCGCACGTCGAATGCACGCTGATGAGCGTGGTCCGCGCCTCGAAGCTGTATTCGCGTTCGACGAAACGCCGCACGCTGTCCTGCAGCAGTTGCTGCTCGGCATTGAGATTGAAGTCCATGATCGATCCTCGCTCAGAGTTGGAACAGCATCTTCGCGATGATTCCGCGCTGAACCTCGTTCGTGCCGCCATAGATGCTTGACGCGCGGCGGAAGAACATGTCGTTGGCAATGCCGCGTCCCACGTCCTGCTGCGGCAACGGTTCGCCGAGGCAGGCGTCGTGCGGCTCGGGATAGGCGACAGCGGCGTAGTCGCCGAGCGCCTCCGCCATCAATTCGGTGATGCGCTGCTGCGATTCGGTGCCGCGCACCTTGAGGATCGAACCCATCGCGTGCGCCAGCGGGCTGCGATCGAGTTCCATCGCTGCAACGCGCTGGACCATCATCGCGATTGCGTTCACTTCGGCTTCGAGGCGGGCCATGCGCAACGCGAACGCGGGTTGCGCGATGAGCGGCTCACGTCCCGCGCGCTGAGTCGCCGCTAGCTTGCGCACGCGGGCCAGGCCGCGACGCAGAATCGGCAGGTCAGCCGCGCTCGCGTGCTCGTTGTTCAGCAGGAACTTGGTGATCGCCCAGCCGTCCCCTTCAGCGCCGATGCGGTTCGCAACCGGCACGCGCACGTTGTCGAAAAAGGTTTCGTTCAGGTGATGACAGTCGTCGATACTGCGAATCGGCCGCACGGTGATGCCCGGCGTCTTCATGTCGACGAGCAGAAAGCTGATGCCCGCCTGCTTCTTGACGGCGGCATCGGTGCGGACCAGCATGAAAATCCAGTCCGATTCGTGCGCGTAGCTCGTCCACGTCTTCTGGCCGTTGACGACATAAAAGTCGCCGTCGCGCTCGGCGCGCGTGCGCAACGATGCCAGGTCCGAGCCGGAACCCGGCTCCGAGAATCCCTGACACCAGAGGCGCGATCCGTCGAGAATGTGCGGCACGTGCTCCGCCTTCTGCTCGGCGGAAGCGAACGCGTTGAGCGCCGGGCCGAGCAGCTTCTGCGCGAAGCCGTCCTGCGTCGGTGCGCCAGCCGCGACGCATTCTTCGTCGAACACCAGCCGTTGCAGCACGGTCCAGCCCGTGCCGCCGTCCGCTTTCGCCCAGTACGGCGCACCCCAGCCCTTGCGATTCAGGATCTGCTGCCAGCGCGCGAGGTCGGGGCGCATCGAGCGGACGCTGCCGACCGGCTTGTTCGCGAGATCGGGCGGAAGATTGTCGCGCACGAACGCACGCACTTCCTCACGAAAGGCGTCGAGTCCGGCATCATGTTGAAAATCCATCGGCGTCTCCCTCAGTTGCGGTACATCGTTACCACGCATGCGCCGCCAATGCCGACGTTGTGCTGCAACGCGACCCGCGCGCCTTCGACTTGCCGTTCCGCAGCGTTGCCGCGAAGCTGCTGAACCAGCTCGGTACATTGCGCGAGGCCGGTCGCGCCGAGCGGATGCCCCTTCGACAACAGGCCGCCCGATGGATTGACCACGTACCGGCCGCCATAGGTGTTGTCGCCATCGTCGATGAATCTGGCCGCGCCGCCTTCCGGGCACAGACCGAGCGCTTCGTAGGTGATCAACTCGTTGTGCGCGAAGCAGTCGTGCAACTCGACCACGTCGACGTCTTCCGCGCCGATGCCCGCCGCTTCGTAGACCTTCTGGGCCGCATTCTTCGCCATGCCGAAGCCCGCGACGTCGCGCAGGTCGTCGCCTTCGAGCGATTCCGGGCCGTCGGTGGTCAATGCCTGCGCCGCGATCCACACGCGCGTATCGAGGCCATGCCGGCGCGCGTAGTCTTCGCTGCACAGCACCGCCGCAGCCGCGCCGCAGGTCGGCGGACACGCCATGAGGCGCGTCATCACGCCGGGCCACATGACCTGATCGGCCATCACGTCTTCCGTCGACACGACCTTGCGAAACACCGCGAGCGGATTGTTCGCGGCGTGGCGGCTCGCCTTCGCGCGAATCTTCGCGAAACTCTCGAGCGGCGTGCCGAAGCGCTTCATGTGCTCCACGCCCGCGCCGCCGAAGATACGCAGCGCCGGCGGAATATCCGAAGGCACACCCAGTCGGTCGCACTGTTTCAGAAACAGTTCCGACGGTAACGGGCGATCGTTGAAATAGGTGCCGAGCGCACCGGGGTTCATCTGCTCGAAGCCAACCACCAGCGCGATGTCGAGCGCCCCCGCTTCGATGGCCTGACGCGCGAGAAAGAGGCCTGTCGAACCGGTCGAGCAGTTGTTGTTTACGTTGATGATCGGCAGGCCCGTCATGCCGACGTGGTAGAGCGCGCGCTGGCCCGCCGTGGAGTCTCCGTAGACGAAGCATGCATACGCCTGCTGGATCGTCTGATAGGCGACGCCTGCATCGGCCAGTGCGAGCTTTGCCGCCTGCGCGCCCATCAGGTCATAGGTTTCGCTTGCGCCCGGTTTCCTGAATGGGACCATCCCCACTCCGGCGACAACGACTTTGCGCGTCATATCTTCTCCTCCAGTTGTTTCAATGCGAGTTTCGACGCAGTGGCAGATCCCCTGCGGCCGCATCTGCGCGTTCATCGCATGCAATCGCATACCACAACACCCCGTGCGAATCGCAATGGACGCGCGCTTCATTGCGCGTCACGAGGAAGTTGAGGAATGCCATCGCCTCGCCGGTGGCGAGCGTATAGTGCATCAGGTCGTTGGAGTCGACGCTCTTTGCGAAGAGCGTACCGAACAGGTCGACCGCGCGCCTCGGCTCACATAGGCGCGCATGCAGCCGGCCGATCCCGCGCATCACGCCTTGCACGAGCCGCTCCAGCCTTTGGTGCAAGCCGATGAAGGGTTCGTTGTGCGCTGGCAGCACGAGCACGTCGGCGGGCAGGGATGCGTTCAGTTTCGCGATCGACTCGAGCCATTCGCCAAGGGGATCGGCATGCGGCTCGATCGGGTGAACCGACACGTTCGACGAGATGCGCGGCAAGACCTGATCTCCCGAGACCAGCACGCGAAGCGCCGGACAATAGAGGCAAGCGTGCTCAGGCGTATGTCCGCGACCGACGACGACCTGCCACTCGTTTTCGCCGATGCGCAAGCGCGCGCCGTCCTCGAGTCGCCGGAAGCTGTCCGGCAACGCATACACCATGCGCCCGGCGCGGCCATATTGCGTGCGGTATCGGCCAATCGCGGCTTCGTCCCATCCCGCCCGGCGATAGAAGCGGACACCGTCCGGCGGCGCCTCGCGGCCAACGTTCGCCACGTTCGACCGGCACGTCAGATACTCGACGCGCGTCATCCACAACGCGCAGCCGAAGCGTTGCGTCAGCCATCCCGCCATGCCGACATGGTCCGCATGCAGATGCGTGACGAGCACGCGCGTCACCGGGCGGCCGCCGAGCGGTCCTGCAAGCAGGGCCTCCCACTGCGCATCGGCGCCTGGCGCGAACAAGCCGGTATCGACGATCGCCCAGCCGTCGCCGTCTTCGATCGCCCAGACGTTGACATGCAGCAGCGAGCCCGGCAACGGCAGGCGCATCCACAGGACGCCGGGCGCAACTTCGAGCGCGCCGCCCGACGGCGGCGCTGCGTCGAACGGGTAGCGCAACGCGACGCCCGACGCGGGCGAAATCAGCGAATCGTCGGGGCTCATACGCACTCCAGGATTCGGCTACGGTCCGAAATCTCGCATGCCGTGAGCAAGATTTGAAAAAAAGGTTCCTCGCCGCGCTGCGTGAAGAACCGCAAGAAGGCCGGTGTCAACGGGGACGGAGCGGACACCGGCCAGACCACTCAAACGAAAGCGGCCACGCCGGTCAGCGCCCGCGCGATGATCAATTGCTGAATCTCGGTCGTGCCATCGGGAATCGGGATGATGATGGCCTCGCGCAGCAGGCGCTCGACGTTGAATTCCTTGGTGATGCCATTGCCGCCATGCAATTGCACCGCGTCGCGACATACCTTGACCGCCGCTTCGGTGGCAAATGCCTTCGCCATCGAGGCTTCGACGTCACAGCGCACGCCCGCATCGATCAATCCGAACACGCGCTGGCACATCAAACGCGAGGCGTCGAGCATGATCGCCATGTTCGCGATCTTCGCGGCGATCAACTGATGAGCGGCAATGACCTTGCCGAACTGCTTGCGCTCCTTGGAGTACGCGATGGAGTCCTCCAGCGCCGCGCGCATGATCCCGACCGACAGCGTGCCGACGTGCGCGCGCGCGTTCTCGAACACCTTCATCGTGTTGCGCAAGCCCTCGCCTTCCTCGCCGATCAGGTTCGTTGCCGGCACGCGGGCATCGGTAATGAAAATCTGCGCGGTCGATTGCGAGCCGAGCGCGATCTTCTCGATGTTGCGCGACTCGTACCCATGCTCCTTGCGGTCGATCAGAATGTGTGACAGCCCTTTCTCGCTGCGCACGGTGCAGATCAGCACGTCCGAATACACGCCGTTGGTGATCCACGTTTTCTCGCCGCTGATGATGAAGTGATCGCCGTCACGCACCGCACGCGTCTTCACCTCGGCCACGTTGGAACCGACGTCCGGCTCGCTGATGCAGATCGAGCCGAAGATCTTGCCGGCGAGCGCGTCCGGCATGTAACGTTCGCGCACTTCCGGGCGGGCGTTCGCGAGCATTGCCGTGAGACCCATGTTCAGCATCACGCACAACGCAATGTCGCATGAGCATGCGACCAGTTCTTCGAAAAGCATGCCTTGCGTGGTGAAGGACCATCCCATCCCGCCGTATTCGACAGGAATCGTGCAGCCCGGCAACCCGAATTCCGCGATGCGCTGCGTCAGTTCGCGCATCCTTTCCTTCGGAATGAAGCGGTCCCGGTATTCCCTCGCGATCGGCTTGATTTCGGCTTGCAGAAACTTGCGGAAGCTCTCGACCGCGAGGTTCTGGTCTTCGGTGGGCAATTGGTACGGCATGTCGTGTGTCCCCTGATTCGTTTGTCTGTTATGCGCGTCCGAAGATGCCGATATGGTCGATGCTCTCCTCGACCCCCCACAGGCCGCCGCCGTTGCCTTGAATTGCGAAGCGCGCGCCTTCTACTTGACGCGGGCCGCATGCGCCGCGCAACTGCTCGACGAGCTCGAAAATCTGCCCGAGTCCCGTCGCGCCGATGGGATGCCCCTTCGATTCCAGCCCGCCCGAAGGATTGATCGGCAGACGGCCGCCCAGCGCGCTATCGCCACGCTCGGCCATCACGCCGCTCTCGCCCGGCTTGCACAGCCCGAGGTTTTCGCACAGCGCGATTTCGCCGATAGCCGACGCATCGTGCAGTTCCGCGACGTTGATATTTTCCGGGCCGATGCCCGCTTCCTCATACGCGAGCTTCGCCGCGTGCACGGTGATGTGATTCGCGAGATCGTCGCCGGCGCGCTGCGATGCCGAACGCACGATGGTCGCCAGCACGCGCACGGCGCGGTTGCGGTCGAAGCCGTAGCGGCGCAGTGCGGAATCGGTGCAGATGATCGCAGCGGCCGCGCCATCGGAGATGGGCGAGCACATCGGCAACGTGAGCGGATAGGTGATGGGCGGCGACGCGAGAATTTCTTCGATCGTCATCGCCTTGCGGTACTGCGAGCGCTCGTTATGAACCGAATGCCCGTGATTCTTCGCCGATACCGCCGCGAACTGCCTTTGCGTGATGCCATGACGCGCCATCAACTGGCGACCGATGCCCGCATAGACATCCATGAAGATGCTGTACGGCTTGGTGGACGTGGCGCCCTCGGGCACGGTCACGCCCCGGCCCAGTTCGACCATCTGTGCGGCGTTCGCCTCGGCGGTTTCGACGTCCCACGCGGAATCGAAGACGGAGAACATGCGCGCCTTGTCGTGCGAGTACATCTTCTCTGCACCGACGGCCAGCACGACATCGGCCATGCCCGCGCGCAACTGCGTGACGGCGAGATGGAACGCGCTGCTCGCTGACGCGCAAGCGCTCTCGACGTTATGAATCGGGATGCCGCCGAACCCGAGCGGGATGAGCGAGACCTGACCGCGGATCATGTGCTGACCCTGCATGTGACCTTGCGTCGTGTTGCCGAAGTACGCGGCCTCGATCCACTTGCGATCGCAGCCCGAATCCTTCAGCGCGTCTTCGACGGCCCATGCGGTCAACTGCTTCACCGACTTGTCCAGATGCCGGCCAAACGGCGTCATCCCAACGCCGACGATGTAGATGTTTTCCATGTTCGCTCTGTGATTTTTCGAATGTTCTCAGCAACCCCTGAACTGCGGCTCCCGCTTTTCCGCGAACGCCCGCAGCCCTTCCTGGACGTCGTAGGAGCGCTGGTGATCGCGCAGTTCCAGCAACTCGTGACGCAGCGCATCGGCGGCGGATTTGTCGGGCGCTTCGCTCGCCACGCGTTTCATGCGGGCAAGGACGAGCGGGCTCTTCTTCGCGAACTTGTCGGCGAGCGCCTGTGCGCGCGGCTTGAGTTCGCCATCGGCGAGGACTTCGTTGACGAGGCCATAGCCCTTCAACTCGGCGGCGGTCATCGAATCGCCGGTGAAAAGCAGATAACGCGCGACGTTCGGCGGAACCTTCCGCGGCAGGATTGCCGCGCCGCCTGCACCGGGAAACACGCCGAAGTTCGAATGCGCGTCGCCGAGACGCGCGGATTCGGCGGCCAGCACGACATCGCAGGCCATCACGACTTCTAGCCCGCCCGCAAGCGCAAGACCGTTGACCGCAGCAATGACCGGCTTCGGGAAGGCGCGCAAGGTATCGAAAAATTCGACGATCAATTCGAGAAATTCACGTTTGTCCGGATGCGGCGGCTCCGCCGCTTCGATAAGATCGGCGCCCGCGCAGAACGCTCGGCCATTGCCGGTCAGCACGACCACGCGCACCGCGTCGTCATTGCGCCAGGCCTTCAGTTGCGCGGTCAGGCCCGCGGCCATTTCGCGGTTCAGACTGTTCATGGCGGCCGGACGGTCCATCGTCAGCCAGCCTACCGAGCCGATCAATGCTTGCGAAAAACTCATGTCCCCTCCGAGTGGTGTCAGACGTTCTTGATGACGTTGCGGTTGTGATAAGTTAGGTTCCCAGACCTCATTAATCACCCCTCGTTGTGAGGGGGGCACCAGGCGTCCGGATAAGACAAGGTTCGGGATAAGGATTGCTGACGGAGCGGTTCGCCCGCCGCTTCGCATGGACTGGATGACGCTTTGACCACGCCTTTCACGAGACAGCTCGTTTCCACCCGGTTTTCGCCGCCGCGTATCGGCGCCAGGCACGTCTCGCGTGCGGAGTTGCTCGCGCAACTGCAACGCATGCAGCATTGCCGTCTTGCGCTCGTGACGGGCAGCGCGGGCTATGGCAAGACCACCTTGCTCGCGCAATGGCGGCAGACATGCCTGAAAGCAGGCGCCGAAGTCGGCTGGCTTTCGCTCACGTCCGACGACAAGGGCTACGTCGATTTCTGCACCGCGCTCTTTTCGGCGATGCAGCGCAGCGGTCTTCCCGTCGAGATGGACCTGCCGCCTGAGGGCGCGAGCGCGGTCGCGATGGATACGTCGATCGGCGCGATTGTCGAAGCAGCGGTCGAGCTGCCGAAAGACCTGTATCTATTCATCGACGATTACCACTACGTCGAAGCCCCGCTCGCGCACAAGTTTCTGCAGAAGCTGCTGGACCACGGCCCGAGTAACCTGCATTTCGTGATCGCGTCGCGCACCGCGCCGCCACTCGGCCTGAGCCGGCTGCGGATGATGGACCAGATCGTCGAAGTGGATAGCGCCGGCCTGCCGTTCGATCTGGCGGAAACCCGCGCATTCGTCGATGAGAACCTCGGCCCCGGCAAGGTCAACGCCGACGAGCTGGCGCTGATTCACGAACTGACGGGCGGATGGCCGTCGTGCATTCAGTTGATCGTCATCATGCTGAAGAACCGTCCGCAAACGCGCGCCGTGCTCGACGATCTCGTGTGGCGCTCCAGCGATTTGCAGACCTATCTGAGCGAAGAGGTCATGGCGCATCTGCCGGCGGAACTCGCCGAGTTTGCCGAAGCACTGTCGATCTTCCGGCGCTTCAACGCTTCGCTGGCGCGCTTCGTCACGGGCGATCCGAATGCGGACGAGCTGCTCCGGCGCATGGAGGACGAAAACCTGCTGCTGATCCGCGTCGATCTCGACGACCGGCTGAGCTGGTTCCGCTTTCATCCGCTATTCGGCGAATTTCTCGCGACGCGGCTCGCGCGACGCGAACCGGGCGCCGTGCGCGAACTGCACCGGCGCGCGAGCCAGCGCTTCGCCGAACACGGCTTTCTCGCCGAAGCGGTGCGCCATGCAAGCGCCGCCGAGGACGTGGAATTCGCGGCGTCCGTGATCGAGCGCGCCGCGCCCGCCACCTGGAGCCTCGAATACCTGAGCCCGATGCTGCATCTGCTCGAGCAATTGCCCGAAGAGACCTTGCTGCGGCATCCGCGGCTACTGTTCTTCGCATGCCTCGCCGTTGCGATGACCACGCGGCCGGCCAAGGCGAGCGCGTGGCTGGCTCAACTGGAAGCGAGCGACCTCACGGCGCATCCGGAAATCGCACGCAGCCTGCCGATCATTCACGCGGCAATCGCGTTCCAGCACGACGATACGCAGCGCATGATCGAACTGCTCGAGCCGCATCGCGATGTGCCGCTCGAAAATCCGTTCCTGCAATACATGCTCGTCGCGGAGTTATGCGCGGCCTACAACGCCGCGGGCCGCTACGCCGATGCCCGCCGCCTCTTCGAGACCCAGCCGATTCCGCCCGCCGACGAGGACAACGACATGGCGCTCGTCGCGCAAGCGACGCTCGTCTCCGGCATGCTGATCGAAGGCAACATGCTCGAGACGGAGCATCTCGGTTCGGCGCTGCTGACGCGATCCGTGCACGCAGTGGGGCGGCATTCCATCAGCGCGAACATCTGCGCAAGCCTATTGGCCGATGCCTATTACGAGCTAGACCGCATCGACGATGCGCGCGAGACGATCGCCAATCGCCGGGGCCTGTTGCAATCGTCCGGGCCGGACATGCTGATCCGTGCTTCGCTGTGCCGCGTGCGGCTCGACCTGCTGCAGGAAAGCCTCGACGTGGCGCTGGCGTTCCTGCAGCGGCAAATCGCGCATCTGCGCAGCATGCGTCAGATGCGCGCCGTCGCGCACCTGCTGGCGGAACAGGTGAAGATGCTGCTGCTCAAGCGCGAACGCGCGCGCGCTCAGGAAGCGCTGGACTCGCTGGACAACCTCGCGCAGAGTCATCCCGCACGGCAAGGCTTCATGGGCGAGATCCCGGCGCTCGCCGCGCTCGCCCGCGCCCGCCTGTTGCACGATGAATCGCCAGAAGAAGCCTTGCGCGCGCTGCAGGCCGCGCGCAGCCACGCCGACGCCTTCGGCCGGGGCAGGCTGACGGCACAAAGCGACCTGCTCTCCGCTGTCGTCTATGCCGATCTGAAGCGCACCGACGACGCCATCGTCTGCCTGCTGCGCGCCATCGAAGCCGGGCAGCGGCTAGGACTCGTGCGGACGTTCCTCGACGAAGGCGCGCCCGCTGGCAAGCTCATCGCGCGCATGATGCGCGAGAAAAGACTGGATGGCCCCGCATTGAGATACGCGGCGGAACTGATCGAGAAGTTTCCGGAATCCGTCGTCGCCGATGGCCCCGCTTCGAGTTCGCGCCGCGTGTCCGCTTCGAAGCTGCAACCGATGCTGACGCCGCGCGAAGTCGAGATACTCGGTCTGGTCGCGCAGGCGATGTCGAACAAGCGCATTGCGCTGGCGCTCAACATCACGCTGGAAACGGTGAAGTGGAACCTGCGCAATATCTTCGCCAAGCTTGGTGTATCGAGCCGTTATGACGCGATGGTCTGGGCTCGCAAGCAGGAGCTTATCGAGTAGGCGTCCAGCGTGCGGCCGCGGTGCGCCTTAAGAATCGCTGCGGTGGCATCCGGCCAGTACTTGCGCTGCATCAGCGAGAACGGCGCCCTTCGGCACGGGCAGCCAGTTCGATTCCTTCACCGTCGACGAAGGCGTGCGGAAATTCCCGGCGATGTTCTTCCGCACCGTCCCGTTACACGTCGCCCCGGCGGCGAGGCGGCTGTCGTAGACGTTGACCATCGGCCAGGCGCAGAACCTCGCGTCGAGCGCAACGAGGCGCCCGTAGCTCTCCGTGACGTGCACCGCGTTGCCGGGGCCGGGCGGCGACGAGGGCATGCGGCGGCACGGTCCCGGTCGCATCGGCGTGAGCCACCGGCGGCTAACAGCGAAGAGCGCGGCAGGCCAAGGGACGGCGTGAGCGCGCTTGACTTCGGGGTTCGACACATCATGGCGGCGCCCGTTGCTCGCGCTCCGCATGGGCGTCAGCCGGGCCGTATCAGTTGACTGTTTCGATGTCGCCGGGCTTCCAGCTCTGGTCGAAATACGCCTGCGTCGGCCCGTACAGCCGCAGCATCGCGAAGAAGCCTTTGCCAGGAACGGTGCGCCGCCAGTTGCGCTCCTTGCCCGGCGGCGCGTCCGGTCCAAAGTACAGGTCGACCGATCCGTCCGCATTGCCCACCGGCTTGTCACGCGATCCGATGGACGGCAGCGGCTGTCCGTTGTCGAGACCCGAGGCGGTTTGCGTGTCGTACAGCGTGACAGACCAGAATATTGCCGCCGGGACATTCGGAGGCAAATGCAATCGATAGTTTCTTTCCCCGCTCAGGAAACGCCCGTCCGCGCTCTTGAATGTGGTCAGGAACCGCGCGCCCTGACCCGGCACGCTCGAACCCATCGCCGGGCTGGTGCCATAAACGATGCTGTACGCGGCAGTGCGTGCATCGAGATCGAGAAAGCGCCCGGCCTTGTCCGTCCACTCCCAGTCGGTCACGAAATTCCGTGTCGGCGTCACGTATTGCCGGTCACTGTAGATTAGTCCTCCGGGCCGCTTCGCGAGTTCCTCGTACATCATCGACCGGCTCATCTTGAATGCGGTGCGCGCGGCTGCATCGAGGATCGCGCGCGTATGCGCGTCCGGCTTGAACGGCTGTCCCTTGACGATGCCAATTGCCGCCATCATCCCGCGCCAGTCGGAATCGGCAGTGTCGAGCGGTTCGCTGTCGACGAAGCGCGCCAGCATGTCGAAGAAGCTGCCATCGGACGGGAAAAGCATGTCGACCGGCTTGCCCGATGCATCCGGAAAACGCATGGACGCGCCGGGCTTGCCGAGCGGGTAGATTCGCGTCTGTTCAATCAGTCCGACCGACGGCGCGAGATTCTCCGGGTCCGCGAAGAAAGCGCGCCAGAACGCCAGCACGCTGTTGGTGCGGCTGCGGTAGACGAAGTAGCCATCCGGCACCGCGCCCTGGTAGCCCGGCGGCAGCACGAGAAACTTGCCGCCCTTGCCACGGTCCGGGCCTGCAAACCCGACGTCGCCCGCATACTGTTTTCCATCGATGTCCGGGCCTTCGATCGGACGCTGCCAGAAATCGTTCAGGATGCCTTGTTGCTTCGGCGGAATTTCGAACACCATCGGACCGTCTCGTCCGAGGTCGATGTAGCCCATCGCATAAATGACGTCCGAGTTGGGCGTAGCGACGCGCGTGCGTGCATCGAGGCGCTTCTTCCACACGGGGAACACGTTGTAGCCCGCACCGAACACGCGTTCGGAGCTTTCCTTCATCGCGTACAAAATTTACCGCCGGCAGCGCCCACAAATAAACCTGCGTCGCGCGCTGGAACAGCAGTTCGTCCCTGAGCGCCGATGCCGCGCCCTTAGTCGGATAGCCCTCCGGGAACGGCAGGTCAGCAAGCGCGTCATACCGCGCGATGGGAGACTGCGCGTCGCTATCCGCAGGGCCGACGGTCGAAGAACAGCCGCTCACCAGCGTCGAAACGGTGACGCATCCGAGCAGCACGCGCGTCAAAGCGCGTCTGATCATGTGGCGACGATCCAATGTTTGCATGACTCCCCCTGCACTTGATTAATTGCTTCAACGCCCATCTCACAGCACCGCGCTCACGCCCCCGTCCACCGCGAGAATCTGCGCCGTGATGTGCTTGCCCGCGTCGCTCGCAAATAGCAGCGCGGCACCCTTCAGGTCTTCATCGTCGCCGAGGCGATGCAGGGGCACGCGCGCGCACATGCGATCGGCGCCCCAGTTGTCGAGCGAGCCCTGCGTCATCTTCGTCGGAAAGAAGCCGGGCGCGAGCGCGTTCACCGTGATGCCGTGCTCGCCCCATTCGGCAGCGAGCGTCCGGGTGAAGTTCACGAGCGCGCCCTTCGACGTGTTATAGGCGATGGTTTCCATCGTACCCGGCGCATTGCCCGCGAGGCCGTAAATCGACGCCACGTTGATGACACGGCCGTTGCGGCGGGGAATCATCGACAGCTTGCCGATGCGCTGCGTCAGCAGGAAGATACCCCGGATGTTCAGATTCATCACCTTGTCCCATGCGTCGACTGGGAAATCTTCCGCCGGCGCGCCCCACGCGGCACCGGCATTGTTCACGAGAATATCGACACGCGAAAATCGCACGAGTGTTTCGTCCGCGAGGCGCGCGATGTCTTGTTCGCGTGCGGCGTCGGCGGCGATCCAGTCGGCCTCGATGCCGCGCGATCGCAGGAGGGCCACCGCCTCCTCCAGTTCGCCGGTCTTGCGAGCCGAAAGCATCACCCGCGCGCCCTGTTCGCCGAGCGCTTCGGCGATTTGCAGCCCGAGTCCGCGCGAGCCTCCGGTAATGAGTGCGGTCTTGCCCTTCAGGTCGAACAGTTGCGATACGGTACGTGCTGTCATGCTCATCTCGTCCTGACTAGTTGAATTGGAATTCAAAACCACGCGTCCCGCATGTCGAGCAAGGTGCGATCGAGCGACGCGAGCAGATCGAACTGCGAGGAAACACGCGGCAGTTCCCAACGGAAGAAATAATCTGCCGCCGCAAGCTTGCCGCGATAGAACGCTTCGTCTTCCGTGCGGTCGGCGGCGATCGCACGCGAGAGCGCAGGGCGCGCGGCCACCGCCTGTTCCAGCCAGACCCACGCCATCACCACATGCCCGAATGCTTCGAGATACAGCGACGCATTCGCGAGCGTCAAGCCGGCGTTCGCCGCCGCCCACATTCGCTTCGTCACGCTCGTGAGCCGCGCCGCCGCGAGAGCCAGTTCGTGCGCGTTGCGCTGAAGATTGAACGCTGCCGATTCCTGCGCGCGCAATGCGGTCGAGCGCATCGCGTCTTCCAGCAACCGCAGCGCCGCGCCATCGTGCATGACGACCTTGCGTCCGAGCAGATCGAGCGCCTGGATGCCATGCGTGCCTTCGTGTATCGCGTTGAGGCGATTGTCGCGATAGAACTGCTCGACGTTGTATTCGCGCGTGTAGCCGTAGCCGCCGTGGACTTGAATGGCGAGGCTGTTGCCTTCGAGACACCACTGCGACGGCCAACTTTTCGCGATCGGCGTGAGGATGTCGAGCAGCAGCGAGGCGCGCTTGCGCGAGGCGTCTTCCTGTGCGCCGCGCGCCTCGTCGACGAGCTTCGCGCAGTAGAGATTCAGCGCCAGCGCGCCCTCCGCATAGCTCTTTTGCGCGAGCAGCATGCGGCGGATATCCGCGTGCTCCACGAGCTTGACCTGCGGACTCGCGGGGTCCTTGCCGCCCGGCCCGGCGCTGCGTCCCTGCGGCCGGTTGCGCGCGTAGTCGAGCGCATGCAGATAGCCGGTGTAACCGAGCATCGACGCTGCAAGGCCGACGCCGATGCGCGCCTCGTTCATCATGTGGAACATGCACGCAAGACCCTGCCCCGGCTCGCCGACGAGATAGCCGACCGCCCCGGCCTGCCCGCCCGGGCGGTACTGCGTGCCTTCGCCGAAGTTCAAGAGGCAATTGGTCGTGCCACGATGGCCCATCTTGTGATTGAGACCCGCGAGCACGACGTCGTTATGCTCACCGAGTGAGCCGTCGTCATTGATCAGAACCTTCGGCACGACGAAGAGCGAGATGCCCTTGACGCCCGGCGGCAGCTTGCCGTCGCTGCCCGGAATCTTCGCGAGCACGAGATGCACGATGTTGTCGGAAAGCTCATGCTCGCCGCCCGAAATCCACATCTTGTTGCCGCGCAGGCGATACTGCCCGCCGAGCGGCGAGTCGCCCTCGTACTCCGCGCGCGTCGCGATATCCGATAGAGACGATCCCGCCTGCGGCTCGGACAGGCACATCGTTCCAAAAAACCGCCCCTCGAATTCCGGCCGCACGAACGCGTCGATTTGAGCAGACGTACCGTGGGCGAGCAGCAGGTTGGCGTTGCCGATGGTCAGGAACGGATAATTGGCCGTCGCGACATTCGCGGCCATGAAGTACGCGAAGCCCGCCTTCTCCACGACGAGCGGCAACTGCATGCCGCCGAGTTCGTAATCCTGCCCCGCCGCCATCAGCCCGGCGGCGCAGAACGCATCGAGTGCGGCCTTCACCTCGGGAATGACATGCACGGTCTTGCCGTCGAAGTGCGGCTCCTGCTGGTCGTTCTTCTTGTTGTGCGTCGCGAACAGATCGGTTGCGATCTTCTCGCAGGTATCGAGCGCCGCGTCGAACGTCTCGCGCGAGTGGTCCGCGTAGCGAGGCATAGCGGTCATCGTCTCGACCTTCAGCCACTCGTAAAGGAGAAAGTTCAGGTCTCGCCGGGAAAGGATCAGGGACATGCCGCACTCCCTCTCAAAGCACTTCGAAGAGGCCCGCGGCGCCCTGCCCGCCGCCGATGCACATCGTCACGACGACATGCTTCACGCCGCGCCGCTTCCCTTCGATCAGCGCATGTCCGACAAGACGCGCACCCGATACGCCGTACGGATGCCCGACCGCGATCGCGCCACCGTTCACGTTGAGCCGGTCCATCGGGATGCCGAGCGTATCGGCGCAATACAGCACTTGCACGGCAAACGCTTCGTTCAGTTCCCACAAGCCGATGTCATCGACGGTGAGACCCGCTTTCTTCAGCAGCTTGGGCACCGCGAACACGGGACCGATGCCCATCTCATCCGGCTCGCAGCCGGTCACGGCGAAGCCGCGAAACACGCCGAGCGGCTGCAAGCCCTTGGCGGCAGCCGTGCGCGCGTTCATCACGACAGCCGCCGACGCACCGTCCGAGAACTGCGACGCATTGCCCGCCGAAATGACGCCGCCCGCGAACGCGGTGCGAATCTTCGAGACGCCTTCGAGCGTGGTATCGGCGCGTATGCCTTCATCCGCGGCGATCGTGACCTCGCGCGTGACGATCTGGCCAGTAGCCGTGTCGGTGATGCCCGCGAGCACGGTCATCGGCACGATTTCCTGATCGAAACGTCCCGCCGCGTGCGCCGCCGCCGCGCGCTGCTGGCTGCGCACGCCGTACTCGTCCTGGCGCTCCTTCGATACCCCGTAACGCTTCGCGACCTGCTCGGCGGTTTGCAACATGCTCCAGTAGATCTCCGGCTTCTGCCTGACAAGCCACGGATCGGCAGCGAAGGTCTGGTTCATCTGCCGCTGCGTCCATGAGATGCTCTCGACGCCGCCCGCCACGAACACATCGCCTTCCCCGGCAATCACCCGCTGCGCCGCCATCGCAATGGCCTGAAGGCCGGACGAGCAGAATCGGTTCACGGTCGCGCCCGGCACATTGACCGGACACCCTGCGCGCAACGCAATCTGCCGCGCGATGTTGCCGCCCGTCGCGCCTTCCGGGTTCGCACAGCCGATCAGCACGTCCTCCACCTCGCCCGCTTCGATGCCCGCGCGCGCGATGGCGTGCTGCACCACGTGTCCGCCGAGGGACGCGCCATGCGTCATGTTGAACGCACCCTTCCAGCTTTTCGCGAGCGCGGTGCGCGCGGTCGATACGATTACTGCGTCAGTCATGTCGTGTGTCCCCTCTGCCGTTCTGGTGGAAAGCGCCGCGCGCGTCAGTCGTTGAAGCCCTTGCCGTCGCTTGCCAGTTGTTCTAGCGAGCGGGCGATGCGCCACGCGTGCCCCTGATAGCCCTTCGCATAGCGGCGCATGGCCTGCGCGACGTTGAAGAGTCCGACCTGATCCGCATAGAGCATCGGGCCGCCGCGAAACTTGGGAAAGCCGTAGCCATTGAGATAGACCATGTCGATGTCCGACGCCTTCGACGCGATGCCTTCTTCGAGAATCAGCGCGCCCTCGTTGACGAGCGCATAGACCAGCCGTTCGACGATTTCGGCGTCGCTGATCTTGCGGCGTGTGATGCCAAGCTCGCCGGAATGGCGCACGATCATGTCGTTGACGACCGCGCTCGGATACGCCTTGCGATCGCCGGCTTTGTAGTCGTACCAGCCCGCGCCCGCCTTTTGGCCGAGGCGTCCCATCTCGCACAGCAAGTCGCCGGTCTTCGAATAGTTGAACTCCGGCCGCTCGACCGCGCGCCGCTTGCGAATGGCCCATGCGATATCGTTGCCGGCCATGTCGATCATGCGGAACGGGCCCATCGCGAAGCCGAACTTCTCTATCGCGCGATCCACCTGTTCCGGCAGCGCGCCTTCATCGAGCAGAAAGCCCGCCTGACGGCTGTACTGCTCCAGCATTCGATTGCCGATAAAACCATCGCACACACCGGACACCGCGGCGACCTTGCCGATCTTCTTTGCAAGCTGCATCACGGTGGCGAGCACGTCGTGGGACGTCTTCTCACCGCGCACGACTTCGAGCAGCTTCATCACGTTGGCCGGGCTGAAGAAATGCAGGCCGACCACGTCTTGCGGCCGCCGCGTAAACGATGCGATGCGGTTTACGTCGAGCGTCGATGTGTTCGATGCGAGGATCGCGCCCGGCTTCATCACTTCGTCGAGCGTGCGGAACACCGTTTCCTTCACGCTGAAGTCTTCGAAAACCGCTTCGATCACGAGATCGGCGTTCTTGATCTCGTTGTACGACAGTGTGGTCGACAGAAGCCCCATGCGCGTTTCGACCGCTTCCTGACTGAGCTTGCCTTTCTTCGCGGTGTTCTCGTAGTTGCGGCGGATGGTTGCGACGCCGCGCTCCAGCGCGTCGCCTTTCGTTTCGAGCACGGTGACGGGAATGCCCGCGTTCAAGAAAGTCATTGCGATACCGCCGCCCATCGTGCCCGCACCGATGATCGCGACCTTGGCGATGTTGCGTGCGGGGGTATCGGCGGGTACGTCGGGAATCCGGCTCGCGGCGCGCTCGCCGAGGAACGCGTGACGCAGCGCGCGTGCTTCGGACGTGCCGAGCAGTTCCATGAACCGGCGGCGTTCTTCGCGCAGGCCTTCTTCGAACGGCTTGAGCGATGCGGCGACCGCTTCCACGCATTGCAGCGGCGCGGGGAACGGTCCCGCGCTTGCCGCGACTGTCGTGCGCGCGAAGCCGAGATAGGCTTCGGCGCTCTGGTGACGGACCGCGAGATCGCGAACTTTCGGATGCGATGCCGACGCGCGCGCGGCACGGCGCGCGAAACCGGTCGCGGCTTCGAGCACGTCGCCGTCGACGAGTTCGTCGAAGAGGCGCGCATCGGCGAGCTTCCCGGCGAGCACCGTCTTGCCCGACACGATCATGTTCAACGCCGCTTCCAGGCCGATCACGCGCGGCATACGCTGCGTGCCGCCCGCGCCCGGCAGCAAGCCGAGATTGACTTCCGGCAACGCGATCTGCGTGCCCTTCGCCGCGATCCGATAGTGACAGCCCAGCGCGAGTTCGAGGCCGCCGCCCATCGCGACGCCATGCATCGCCGCGACGACCGGCTTGCCCGACGCCTCGATCGTCGCGATGACCGCATGAAGGCTCGGCTCCTGGAAGGCTTTCGGCGTGCCGAATTCACGAATGTCTGCGCCGCCCGAGAATGCCCTTCCCGAGCCGGTCAGCACGATTGCCTGCACTGATGAGTCGTCGAGCGCGCGTGTCATGCACTCCACGATGCCGACGCGCGTGCGATGGCCCAGGCCATTGACAGGAGGATTGTCCAACGTGATGACGGCTACTGCGTCACGGACCTGATAGTGCGCTGTCATGCGGGTTCCTTGTATGTCTCGATATGGTCGTCGGCGCGGCGAACCGGCGCAAGCGAGCAACACGCGCCTCGTGCCTGCGCGAACTGCCCGCCTGAATATGTATCAGGTTAAACACCTTTGCCCGCCCCCTTCCCCCTCGTTAGGAGGGGGACGTGCCCGCTACGGCCCATCCTATTCTGCCGAGGCAGGCCGGCGCGACGGCGCTTTTCGCAGGCTCTTGCAACGCAACGCCGGCCCACATGTTCGCGCCGCGACATCCGTAGATATCCCAACTTTTCAGGTGAAGCGACATGACTTATCACGCGCCCATCAAGGACATGATGTTCGTGATGACCCGGCTCGCCGGACTCGACCGTATCGCCAGCCTGCCCGGCTGCGAGGAGGTGACGCGCGAGACGGCGCAGGCGGTCCTCGAGGAAGGCGCGAAGTTTTGCGGCCATGTGCTTGCACCGCTGAACGCCGCCGGCGACCGCCATCCGGCCACTTACGCGAATGGCGACGTCACGGCGAGTCCCGGCTTCGAGCAGGCGTTCCGGCAGTTCGTCGAAGGCGGGTGGCAAGGGCTGGTTCATCCGTCGGAGTTCGGCGGACAGGCGCTTCCGAAGCTCCTCGCCACGCCGTGGCTCGAAATGATGAAGGCGGCCAATCTGTCGTTCGCCACGTGCCCGTCGCTGACCGATGGCGCCATCGAAGCCATCCTGCTCGCGGGATCGGAGGAACAGAAGCGGCGCTATCTGCCGAAGCTGATCGCGGGCGAATGGACCGGCACGATGAACCTGACCGAGCCGCAAGCCGGCTCCGATCTGGCGATGCTGCGCGCCCGCGCCGAGCCACAGGACGACGGCACGTACCGGGTTTTCGGCACCAAGATTTTCATCACCTGGGGCGAACACCGGATGACGAAGAACATCGTGCATCTGGTGCTCGCACGCCTGCCCGATGCGCCGGCTGGCGTGAAGGGAATCTCGCTCTTCATCGTGCCGAAGTTTCTCGTCAACGAAGACGGTTCGCCCGGGCCGCGCAACGACGTGCACTGCCTGTCGATCGAGCACAAGCTCGGTCTGAAGGCGAGTCCGACAGCCGTGTTGCAGTTCGGCGACAACGGCGGCGCGACGGGCTACCTCATCGGCGAGGCGAACCGGGGGCTCGAATACATGTTCGTGATGATGAACGCGGCGCGCTTTTCCGTCGGCGTGCAAGGCATTGGGATCGCGGAGCGGGCGTATCAGAAGGCCGCCGCCTATGCGAAGGAGCGCGTGCAGGGCCGCGCGGTCGATGGTTCGTCGGACGCAGCCGTGCCGATCATCCGTCATCCGGACGTGAAGCGGATGCTCGCGACGATGCGTTCGCTGACCGAAAGCGCCCGCGCCCTGTCGTACGTCGCGGCGTCGCATAGCGATCTGGCGCATCGCCATCCCGATCCGGCGGTGAGCGCGCAGCATCGCGGCACCTACGAATATCTCGTGCCCATCGTGAAAGGCTGGAGCACGGAGCTGGCGGTCGAAGTCGCGAGCCTTGGCGTGCAGGTGCATGGCGGGATGGGGTTCATCGAAGAGACCGGCGCGGCGCAGTATTACCGCGATGCCCGCATTCTGCCAATCTACGAAGGCACCACCGCCATCCAGGCCAATGATCTGATCGGCCGCAAAACGGTGCGCGACGACGGCGCGGTGGCGTACGGACTGCTCGCGGGCATCGACAGGACACTCGGCGAACTCGAAGCGCACGCCGGTTACGGAAAGAACCCGGCGTTCGCTGCGCTGCGCGTGCATCTCGCGGCTGGCCGCGCTTCAATGGCCAAGGTGATCGAATTCATGCTCGCGCATTTCCGCTCCGATCCGAACGCGGCCTTTGCCGGCGGTGTGCCGTATCTGAAGCTTGCGGGGATCGTGCTGGGCGGCTGGCAGATGGCGCGGGCATTGTTGGCGGTGTCCGATCAGGAAGCGGACGATCCCGCGTTCCATCGCGCAAAGGTGGCAATGACGCACTTCTACGCGACGCATATTCTGCCGCGAGCCGCTGCGCTCGAAGCGGCGATACTGGGAGCGAGCGGCGCGGAAGGCGTGCTGGCGTTGCCGGATGAGAGCTTTTGAGAGCAACGGTCGCTGCTCTTCAACGCGGCAAAGGCAAGAGCAGCCGCTACGCTTGACGCGGGCGCTGCTGTAACAGATGAGCGGCAGCCGGCGGCGTTTCACTCGGGCTACGCGGCGGTTCGCAGCACGTGACACCTCGAGAAGCGCCTCGTGCCTCGCACGAGAGCGCTTCGAACACCCTGCCCGCGTTAGCCCATCGCCCGAGCCGTCGCCTTGCGCGCAGCGCGCTTGCCGTTCGCCGAACGCCGCGCGGCGGCAATCTCAGGCTCGATCGAAACCTCGTCAGCATCGACGGGTTCCGCGACCTCGATCTCCTCCGGCGCTTCCTCTGCATCGGCGACTTCCTCCGCATCGGCAGCCTCTTCGGCCCGGGCTTGATCGTTTGCGTCGGCAAGCTGGCGAATGGCTTCGAGTTCCGCCGCGAGATGCCCGATCAGTTCCTGGGACTCTTCCTGCGACAGCGCATGACGGCACGCGATGATGGCAAAGTCCATCGACCAGGCATAGCTCTGCACGGTGATGTTGACCGCGAGGCTGTGATACGGGAAAGGCACCGGATAGTAATGCACCATGCGAGCGCCGGCCATGTAGAGCTGAATCGGCAAGCCCGGCACATTCGAGATCAGCACGTTGGCGATGCTCGGCAAGCGGCTCGGCAAACCCGAACGGCCATAGAGCGACGCCAGTCCCGTCAGCAGCCATGGCGCGCCGACGAGCGGAACCTGTGCGCCGAGCACCGGTTTCAGTTCGCGAACCATCGCCTTCGCCGCCTCCGACGACTCGTGGATCGCCTTGAAGCGCTCGCCGAGGTCCGCGATATCGGTCGCCAGGTCGACCCGCACCGCCGAAACCTGGTTGTTCATCGACTTGTCGTCGTCGGTGCGCAAGCTCACCGGCACCTGCCGCGATCAGCGGCGAATCGGGCAGCAGATCGCGCTCGGCCAGAAAGCGGCGCAGCGCGCCGCTGCACAGCGCCATCACGAGCGTATTGACCGTGCCGCCGACGCGCGCGCTGAGCGTCTTGACCTCGTCGAACGGCAAGGACATCGTGCTGTACGAACGCTGGTTGGTAATCGACTCGTTGAAGATGGTCTTCGGCGCGAGCCCGAGATTCAGCGAGCGATTGCCATCGGTCAGCCTGCGCGTGGCGATCACATGGCCGGCGGTGCCGATCGCCTTCAAAGCCGTCGGCAGCAGCGCGCCGATTTCGGTGTACAGCTTCGTCGTGTTCGTGGCCGCGGCGCGCAGCAGTTCCAGCATGCCGAGTTGTGACGAGTAGCTACGGCGCGAACGGCGCGGCGGCGGCACTTCGCGCACCACCGGCGATACGTCGTAAAGCACCTTGCCCATCTCGACAGCGGCCTTCCCGTCGATCGTCGCGTGGTGCACCTTCGTGTAGTACGCGACCTGCCCGTTGTCGAGCCCGTCGATCACGTAGGCTTCCCACAGCGGACGGCTGCGATCCAGCAGCGACGAATGCAGCCGCGCGACGAGTTGTTCGAGCTGCGCCTTCGTGCCCGGCTTCGGCAGCGTGAGGCTATGGACGTGATATTCGATGTCCACGTCGTCGTCTTCGACCCAGATCGGATCGGCCAGTTGAAAAGGCATCTGCGCGAGCTTGCGATGAAACAGGCTGCACAAGTGCAGGCGCTTCGTTAGCAACGCCTTCACATCCTCGTAGAAGTCTCCCTTATAGCCCTCGGGAAGCTCGAATAGCATGAGACTGCCGATGTGCGTCGGCGTCTCCGGCGTTTCCAGATGCAAAAACGCGGCGTCTGTACTGCCCAAATGTTCCATTGCTTTTCTCCAATGTGTCTGGTCTTGTCGCCGCGCGCGAGCGGTCGATGCGATGTCCCGGTCGGAGCCTTCCCGCCGCGCGCGTCCGGGATGCCTTACGACGCGTCCGTCGCCTGCACCGGTTCCGGCATTCTTTCGAGCCGTGCCTGCAGCCGCTCCTGCAACACCCTCCACGCTCTGACGCGCACGCACGCGTCGAGCTGCACCAGCTCATTCCAGCCCTGCATGGCCCGCTCGACGCTCTTCTGCGCCAGCACCGGGCCCTGAGCGAAGGCCATCGGGTTCATCAGGCTCTTGAACAGCTCTCTGACCTGCGTCAGCTCTTCGGTGACGAGCGCATTGCGCCGTTCGCGCAGCGCCCGCAGACCCTCGTACATCTCGCGGTTCGCCTGATGCAGCGCGTCCACGTCCTTGCGATGGAACTCCGCCATGCGCCCGAGATCCATGCCCATGCGAGGGACTTTGAGACTTTCCATGAATCTGCCAATTGCGCCCAGGCCCGGGATCGACGATGGCCTTGCCGTTGCCGATGCCGTCTCTCGTGTCGTGCTCGTTTCCATTTTTTATCCTCTAGTGAAGTCCAGCGGGTTGTGAAGCATGAGATGCAGCGAGAAGCGAGTGTGAAGCGAAAATTGAAGCGCGTTGAAGCGCGTTGAAGCGGGGTGAAGCGGGTCGATGCGAGCGATGAGGCAATAAAAATCAGGCGTTGACGAATCGTTCTCCGCGGTTCGGGTCGCGATAGACGAAGCGCCGCAAGCCCGACTCTCGATCGAACGGCCGCCATTGGCCTTCCGCTTGCGCGAGACGGTCGGCTATTGCAAACATGACGGCGGGGTGATGAGCGAGCCCGCAATGACTGCTTTCCACCTCGATGTTTTCGGACGTCGCGCTCACTCGTTCCAGACAGCCTTGCCAGTTGACGACGCCATCGGTGCGCGTGAAGATCGCGGTGGCCGGAACCGGCGGCGGCTGCTTCATGAGATCGCGGTCGGGCCAGTCATCCGCTTTGCGGCCGCTGAGCTTTTCGTAGCACTTCCAGCCGTGGTTCGCATACGGTTCGCCCGCGAACGGACTGCCGAGCGTGATGACGCTGCGCACCAGCTCCGGTGCTTGCCGCGCCAGCTCGCGCGCGAAGATGCCGCCGAGACTCCAGCCGATGACGCTGACCTTCTGTCCGTAACGCTCCGCCAGTGATTCGAGGCGCTTGCGCATGTTGTCCTCGACGCCTTGGCGCGGCCCCAGGTTCGTGCCGAGGCTCCATCCATGGGGTTGATATCCACGATTGCGCAGAAACATGCGCAGCGGTTTCGTCGACAGATCGCTGGCGATGAAGCCCGGCAGCACCAGCACCGGATGGCCGTCGCCGGAAGGGGCGAACTGCAGCAGCAATGGCGCGACGGCGCAACAGACACCAAGTTCGCCGATGGCCCGCGACTCGAGCATCAGCCAGTATTTCGACGGCGGCGCTGAAGGATCCAACTGTGAAAACATAGAGCGTTCCTCTTGTTATTGATGCAAGGATTCCGCGCTGCGTGACAAGACCGGAGCGCGGGCGTTGAACGTGGAGTCGCGGCCGTTGTTGCGTCCAGCCGCTGCGATGCGAAAGGCCGGGCAGGAGCGAAATGGCACGCTCCTGCGCCGTATGTCGCTTAGGCGATATCGCCGTTGGCGATCGGTTGTCTCGCCTGCGCCGCCTTGCGCGGCTGCAGGACGAAGTGGGACAACGCGGGAATCAGGACGAGCGCGCCAACCATGTTCCAGAGGAACATGAACGTGAGCAGGATGCCCATATCGGCCTGGAACTTGATCGGCGACCACGCCCAGGTCACGACCGCCGACGCCAGCGTCACCCCGATCAGCGCGATCACCTTGCCGGTGAAATTGAGCGCCTCGCGATACGCATCGGCGAGTGAGCGGCCCTGGCGTTGCAGCGACAACTGCACGCTCAGCAGATACAGCGCATAGTCCACGCCGATGCCCACGCCCAGCGCGGTCACGGGCAGCGTCGCCACCTTCACGCCGATGCCGAGCACGACCATCAGCGCCTCGCACAGAATCGACGTGATGACGAGCGGCACCACCGCGACGACGACCGCGCGCCAGTTCCGAAACGTGATGAAGCACAGCACGATCACCGCTGCATACACGAGGAGCAGCATCCTGTGGTTCGCCTTCTCCACGGCGATGTTCGTCGCCGCTTCGATGCCCGCGCTGCCCGCTGCGAGCAGGAACTGCCGGTCGGGACTGCCGTGCTGCGCGGCGAACGTCTCGACCGCCGACACGACCCGCTTCAACGTCTCCGCCTTGTGATCCGACAGATAGGCGACAACGGGCGCGACCGAGCGCGTGTTGTTGACGAGTTCGGGATTGGCGACGGACGCGTTGTTCACGGCATCGGTGGAGACGCTCGGATCGCGGCTGATGGTCATCCAGCGCGGATCGCCCTCGAAGCCCGCCGCCGTGTTGCGCCGGCTCACGCCGCTGATCGACATCGTCGTCTGGACGCCCGGGAGATCGCGCAGCGTCTGCTCCAGGTTGTCCATCTCGATGAGCGTCCAGAAGTCGTTCACCTGTCCGGCGGGCGTCTTCGTGATGACCGCGAACTGGTCCGTCGACAGGCTGTAGTGCCCGGTGATGTACGCGTTGTCGCGGTTGTACAGCGAGTCCGGCCGCAACTCGGGCGCGCCGGGATCGAGATCGCCGATCTTCAGATGTTGCCCGATGAGCAAGCCGCCCGCCGTCAGCAAGCCCGCGCACAACACGGCGGCCGTGGCCGGGCCGCGCCGCGTGAACGGCGTCAGGAGCCGCACGAACGGATGGTCGTCGCTGGCGCGCAGGCTGCGCGTCGCCGCCGCTGGATTGACGCCGACATACGACAGCAGCACGGGCAGGAACACCAGATTGGTGAAGATGAGCACGGCCACGCCGACGCTCGCCGACAGCGCGAGACCGCGGATCACCGGAATGTCGATCAGCATGAGCACCGCGAAGCCGACCGCATCCGCGAGCAGCGCCGTCAGCCCCGCGAGGAAGAGGCGGCGGAACGTGTAGCGCGCCGCGACGTAACGGTCGGTGCCACGGCCGATGTCCTGCATCACGCCGTTCATCTTCTGCGCGCCGTGCGATACGCCGATCGCGAAGATCAGGAACGGCACGAGCATCGAATACGGATCGAGATCCACGCCCATCAGATGCACGATCCCGAGCTGCCAAAGCACCGCCGTCAGCGAGCACCAGATGACGAGCGCGGTGCTGCGCAGACAGCGCGTATAGCCGAAGATCACCACCGCCGCGATCGCCGCCGCAACTGCGAAATACAAGGCCACCTGCATGAGCCCGTGGATCAGATCGCCGACCAGTTGCGCGAAGCCGATGACATGCACGCTGACGCCATTGCCGGCCTGCTGACGCGCCTGCTCGACGGCATCGCGCACCGCGCGCGCATCGACGGGGCGGCCCGTATCGGCGTAGTGATCCAGCAGCGGGACGAAGATCATGCTCGAACGCAGATCGTTGCCGACCAGCGAGCCGGCGATGCCCGCGCGCCCCACGTTCGTCTGCAACTGCGCGATGCTCGCCGCCGATCCATCGAAATTGTCGGGCATCACCGGCCCGCCGCGAAACCCTTCTTCGGTCACCTCCGTCCAGCGCACGACCGGCATCCACAGCGACTTGACGAACGAGCGGTCCACGCCCGGAATCAGATAGATGCGGTCGTTGATCTCGCGCAGCGTCTTGAGATAGGCGGCGTCGTAGATATTGCCGTTACGATTCTCAACGACGATGCGCACCGAGTTGCCGAGCCCCCTCAGCGAACCGACGTTGTCGAGATAGTTCCGAATGAAGGGACTCGACTGCGGCATCATCCGTTCGTATTGCGCGGTGATTTCGGACCGCGCCGCGAAGAAGCCGAGCACGACCGTCAGCAGCGCGCACACCGCGACGATCCACACGCGATGATTGAAGATGAGCCGCTCCAGCCGCGACCCGGATGCCGATTGGAAGTCCGCACGGTTGCGGATGACCGGCATCGCGTCGACGCGCTGCCCGTCTGAAGACATAGCCATGTTGAGTGTTTCCCGAAGTCAGCGTTGTTACTGGAGTGCGGCCGTGCGCATGCCATCCATTCCTGAAAGCACCACATCCTGTCCGGACGATGCCTGCACGCCGGTCGTCGTCACGGTGCGGCCGGCCTTGAGCATGCGAAACGCAACCGCGTTCCGGTCGGCGAGCGCGATTTCGCCCGACGCCGTCACGAAGACGAACGTCTGCCGTTGCGCGATATAGACCCCGCTTGTGACGAGACCGTGCAGCGGACTGTCGATGCGCGTCCAGCTCGCGCCGCGATCGGTGCTTCGGTATAGCGTGCCCTTCAGCCCGTACGCGACCAGCACCTGCTCATTGCCCGTCACGCCGAAGAGACTGCCGGCATAGCCCGTTTCGACTGCGCGGAACTTGCCTGCGGCCTTGTCGAGCCGGAATACCGTGCCTTTCTCCGCCGCGATGAAGACCTCGCCCCCGACCTCGCTCACGCCCTGCAGATGCAGAAACCGCGGATCGTCGATGCGTTCCAGCGCCGGCACCCAGGTCCTGCCGCCGTCTTCGGTGGCGACGGCCATGCCGAATGGCCCGACCGCCAGGCCGTGCTGCGTGTCCTTGAACCACACGCCGAGCAGCGGCAGCGATGGCCCGGCCTTGTAGTTGAGCGCCAGTTGATCGAGATACGGCTGCAGCGTGGCGTCGCCGGCGTCGATGCGCACCTTGTAGTCCTGGATCAGCGCGGTGGCCGCGACGCGGCCGTCGAACTGCTTCTCCCAGGTCCGCCCGCCATCCGCGGTATGCAGGATGACGCCGTCGTGGCCAGCCGCCCATCCTTCGCGCGGTACCGGAAAGGTGACGGCGAGCAGGTCGCTGCGCACCGGCGACTGCACCTGGGTCCAGCTCTTGCCGCCGTCATCGGACGAGACGATCAGCCCGCGCATGCCGACCGCAATGAAACGCTGCCCCGCCCGCGCAACCGACATGAGCGGCCGCCCCGCGACGCTTTCGTGCATCACCGCCGCGATGTCGAGCGGATCGGCGAACGGGTCACGGGTTGTCGCGCCCAGGCTCGACTGAGCGCCCGCGAAACTCACGACCGCGGTAATCGACGCGGCAAGCAGCGCCCGCCTGCAAGCCGGGCTTGCGTGATAGTGCTTGAACATCCGATGCCCTCCTTCGTTTGAACGCGGGCCGCCGCGCGGCGGCCCGGTCGACTACCTCAGACTCGAATGCTTGCTTCGCTTAGCGAAGCCCCGTTCCCGCCATGCCCGCAGGTGTGAAGAGATTCGGCTTCTCGAGCTTCTCGGCGACGCGAAGCTCCGGCTTGCCGCGCGAGTTGGCTGTGAAGTACGAGAAGTAGTTGCCCTTTTGCAGGTCGTAGAAGGTGTTCGCGCTGATGAACACGCCGCCGCCGCCGTCGTAGTAATTGATCGGATAGTCGAGACCCACGCGCCACAGCTTGCCGTCATGGCCGTAGCCATCCGCTTCCATCAGCGTCCAGCTATCCTCGTCCACGAAGAAGACACGTTTGGAGTACGCATGGCGCGCATCCGGCTTGAGCGTCGCTTCCACCACCCACACGCGATGCTTCTCCCAGCGCAGCGCTTCAGGCTTGATGTGCTTCGGGCCATACACGTCGTCGACAGGAAGCTGCGAATACTCGTAGTTGTTGTACGGAACGTACATCTCCTTCTTGCCGATCAGCTTGAAGTTGAACTTGTCCATGCGGCCGGCGAAGAGCTTGGCCTCGTCCCAGAAAAGCGCTCCGCCATAGGCGGCCGTCGGCGTGTCGTACTTGTAGTCGGGCGCCATCCGCACACGGCGTTGCGCCGGGAAGTACGCCCAGCTCACCTGATCGGTTTCCGAATAATTGATCGAGTAATCGACGAGGTTCGCGGAGCCTGCCTGCGTGGCCGGCGTAAGCAGCGTCAGCCACATGCGGTCCTGCGGCCCCTTGAACTTGCCGCCCGCGAGCGCCTGATCGTAATACGGCTTGTACTCGATGACGTTCATGATCGGCAGTTCCGTGCGCCCGCCCGCGGAGTCGACGAGATAGGCACCGACGTTCTTCGCTTCGTACTGCGTGCGGCGATACCCGAGCTGCGCGTTCCACATCACTTCGTAGCCGGACTTCGGAATCGGGAACGGGATGCCGCCGAACGCGCCATCGACGCCATCGCCTTCGACCTTGCCGACCAGGTTCGCGCTCGTCGCGTTCTTCAGCGTGTTGTCGAGCACCCATTGCGGATAGTGCATCGTCCGGCGCGTCGGGTAGACGTCGAGGCGGAACTCCGGGAAGCGCTTCAGCAGCGCCTGCACGCCCGGCGTCAACTGGTCCGCGTACTGCGCCATGTTCGCCGCGTTGATGCTGCGGATCGGCTTGTCGTTCTTGAACGGGTCCGGCCACGTGCCGCTGTTCGGAACGAAATCGGCCGGTCCCTTCGTCAATCCGCCCTTGTACTCGGGAATCGAGCCATCGCTCGAAGCGGCCTTCTCCGCGCCGAATACGGTGAGCGTCGTGCCGAGCTGCTTCGCCTCTTCCGCCGATATCGCCGCGAGCGCCCCGGCGGCATGCAGCGTCACGACGCCTGCTGCGACGAGTTGAATGAATGTCTTCATGGACTTGTCTCCTTTCATTATCGATGTATGCATCAGAACCACGATTGAACGGTCAGCGAAACCCACGGGCGATCGTTGAGATCGAAGAGCCCGCTGCCGCTCGACGCGTACGTGAGCCCGCTCGGCGTGACCGAGGTGCCGTTGACGTGCGCGTGATAGCCATTGAAGGCAAGAGTCACGGTGGCCTTCTGGCGCACGAGCGCCTGGAGGCCGACCGAGAAATTGAAGAATCCCTGGCCCGCTGCCGACGAGCCCGGATTCTGCGGATTGTTGCCGTACAGGCCGACGGTCATCGACGTCGGCATGCTCAGATCGACGCCGGGGAAGACCTGCAGCCATTGCGGATTGAACTGCATGCCCAGGCCGACATAGTCCCTCGTCGAGCACCCGTTCCACTTGTTGTTGCTCGGGCAGCCGCGATAGCCCACGCCGTTATAGATGGCCGCGTTGTTCCTCACGGACAGCAGGTGCGAGTACGCCAGTTCCGTGGTCAGGGAGCCCGTTTGCCAGAACGGCGTGTTCGGCAGCGGGATGATCGCGTTGGCGATCAGGTTGAGCACGTCGCCCGTTGCGCCTTCCGTCTGATTCGCGATGTTCGAGCTCAACGCGGTGTTGAGCGCCGTGCCGCGCCGCCATGACGCCTCGAAGCCCGTCGCCGCGTTGCCGATCGTCGTTTCCATGCTGATGCCGAACAACTGCGCGCCACGGTTGTAGGCGAGGCGATAGTCGGTCGGCAAGCCGTTCTTCCAGTTCGTCAGCACCCACGGCTGCGACTCGTCGAAGCGGCGATAGTAGAAGCCAATCTGGCCGCTGAGAAAGCTCGGCGTCCAGCCGAGCTTGACGCCGAAGTTGTTGTCGATATCGGGCGGCGTGATCGACGGCCCCTGATGAACGAAGACGGGCACCCAGCCACCCGGACGGCCCACGCGCGAACCCGGCAGCGTCGTCACGAGAAGACCGGAGGGGCCCTGCGCGATGGAGTCGTTCGCCTGGAGGTAGGTGCCGCCCGTCGCCAGCCGGTTATAGGTCCAGCCGAGCGCGTATTGTCCCGAGAGCGATACTTCCGGCGTCACCTGCGCCGTCACGCTAACCTGCGGGCGCGGCAGCAGCAGTTCCTTCGTTTGCGTGCCGGGCGAGCTGAGGCCCTTGATGCTGTCGAGCGCGCCCTGCGCCACGGAGATGCCCGCGAAGGGGAACAGCAGCGAGTTGCCCCAGTATTCGGTGAACTGACCGGCCTTCACGTATACGGCCTTGCCGGCGACGTCCGCGTTAAGGAACGCGAAGCCGTCGAGCAGTTGTGCGCCCTGCACGTAGTAGCGGTTCGTGAACGAGCCGTACTGCCGGTTCGGATAAGCCGCTAGCGACTGATACGTGACCGCCGGCAAGCCGCCGCCTGCCGGGGCGAACACGCCGGGATTGGTCGCGTTGCCGCTGCCGTACGCGAAGTCCTTCCACGCCGATCCCGACAGCTTGAAGCCCACGTAGCCCTTATACGCAGCCGTGAACTCCGACACCATCGACACCCGATTCGTGACGATGTCGCCCGCATGACGAAACTTGTAGTCGCCGTCATCGAAGTTCGGATTGTTGCCGATCAACGGATCGATTCCTCTCGCGCGCATGCCGATGGTGTACGTGACTGTGTTGTCCCAGTTCACTTCCCAGTCGGATGAAGGCGTGTCGATCTTGAAAGCGTACGCATTCGACGTCAGAACCGCTGCGATGAGCCCGGCGAGAATTGTCAGGCGTGGCGGCTTCTTGTTCTCTTCTCGGATAAAGCAAGACATGCTTGTGCTCCCCCAACCAATATTGTCGGTGACTTATTATCAAGATACCTAATCAGTAACGCGTTGATGAACCTTGCCGATACGCTGTCTGCTACGTTCATCGAGACACATCGTCTTCGCACAGGAACGCCCGGGAAGCGACGGAACAAGAGGCTAGTGGTCTCCTCGCACTGCTTTGTCCTGCTGATGTTCCTGACTGCTAGGTTGCCAGCAGTGGCACCCTCGACGCCCCCTTGAAAAGAGGGGGGTGGGGTTTACGTCATTTTTTGGATTGCGAAGCGAGCGTGGCTCACCGCAGCGACGGCTGCACGGCAGATCTCAATCGACGCGCCCGGACAGCCGGACGGCGCTTTCCGCCCGGCTGCGGTTCACGCTAGAAAGCCTCAATCGACTTCGACGATGACCTTCTGCCCTAGCTCCGCCCAGATCGGCGCACGCGGCAAATAATATTTCTCGATGGCTGCGCGCCGGAACTTCATCGTCGGCGTCATGAAACCGTTTTCCACGTTCCAGATGTCCTTCACGAGCACGACGAAAGCGAGCTTCTCGTGGCCTTCCAGCGCCTCGTTGGCGCTGTCGAGCAGCCCTTGCATGTCGGTGCGCAACGCGTGCGCCGACTGACCGTCCTTTAGCTCGTCGCGCGCAGCCGGCGACAGCATCAGCAGCGCGAATGGCTGCGCATAGCCCGGACCCGTCACGCAGACAGCCTCCACTTTCGGATGGCTCAGCCGATGTTCGATCGGCACCGGCGCGACGTACTTGCCCTTGCTCGTCTTGAAGATTTCCTTGACGCGCCCGGTGATCTTCAGCCGGCCCATCTCGTCGAATTCCCCGCGATCGCCGGTGCGGAAAAAACCGTCCTCGCTCATGCTTTCCTTCGTGAGCTCGGGTTCGCGGTAGTAGCCGAGCATCATCGTCGGCGACTTCAGCAGGATTTTCCCGTTATCGTCGATACGGCATTCGACGCCCGGCATCGCCTGACCGGAATAGCCGAGCCGCACCTGACCGGGACGGCTGTAATGCGAGTACGAGAAGTTCTCCGTCATGCCGTAGACATCGAGAAGTTCCAGCCCGATCGCTCGATACCACTCCGTGATTTCCGTCGACAGCGGCGCGGAGCCGGTGAACGCAATGCGGGTGGCGTCCAGTCCGAGCGATGCGAGGACGCGCCGCTTGAGCGCGTCAGCGTCGGGCGACGCGGTGTGCAGCAACGCCTGATCGGTCGCCGACAGACGCGCGCCGGCCGCCTGATAGAACTTGGTCCAGAGCCGCGGCATCGAGATGAACACCGTGGGCCGTGCGCGCAGCAGATCCTGCATGGAGGTGGCGAGGCTGTCGTTGAAGAAGACGCGGAAGCCGTGGCACAGCGAGTTCGCCTCGACGAACGACCGCTCCGCCGTATGCGCAAGCGGCAGATAGGACAAGACGCGATCGCGCGGATGCATGTCGCAGAATTTCCCGGCTTCGACCGCATAGGTGTAGATGGCCTCGAAGCTGTGCATCGCGCCTTTCGGACGGCCTGTGCTGCCCGACGTGAAGATGATCGTGGCGACGTCCCCCGGTTGCGGCAGGAACACGTCCTGCAACGGTTGATGCCGTGCGGCGAGCGCGTCCCATTGCGGCGCATCCGGCACGGCGGACGTCCGCGGCAAGCCGACCAGTTGCACGCGCGATGGCAAGGCCTTTCGAACCTCGTTCCAGCCGTCCGTGTTCTCATCCAGCTTGCCGACGAACATCATCCTCACGTCGCAATATTCGACGATATAGCGCGCCGTCTCGGCGCCGATGCTCGGATAGAGCGGCACCGACACATGCCCCGCGAACCAGATGGCCAGGTCCGCGATGATCCAGTGCGCCGAGTTCTTCCCCGCGATGGAGATGGCGCTGCGCGGCGGCAAATCCTGTGACTGCAGCCACGCCGCGATGCGCCTCGCTTCGTCGCCCACTTGACGCCATGTGTAGTCGATCACCTGCCCGTCAGCCGTGGGCTCGGTCAGATAGATTGCATCGGGCTGCACCTGTTCCCAGTGCAGGAAGCGATGCACCAGGGTGTTCGTCTCTTTGCCGCTCATGTCTGTCTCCACTCTTGTATTTTGTCTGGCCCGACTTTTCAGCAATGCGTAATTCTCAGGGTCTTGCTACTGCATAAAACGTGTCTCACGGGAAGGTTTGGCGAATCGCCGCACGCCAATGCCTTCGGCGGTAAGCGACAGCAATCAATGGCCCGGAAAGAAAGATACGCATTTGGCATGCACAGATACCCACCCGTTTATAGGGGGGACCAAGCGGTGGATCGCGTCAGTTTATGCCTGAAGAAGCGCGCCGTATCGCGCGGCGAGGCGTTGAACCCGGCGGGGAGCGGATCGCCATCGTGGTTTGACCGGACTGGCAACAATCGATCGAATATTGCTAGCACCCGTCATGTGCGATTTTGTCTCAGCGATCCCGCCGCCGGATCAGGCGCGTGATCACCAGAAAGCTGGCGAACATCGGCACGCTGCCCGGAAGAGACTCGCGCCGATCACCGCAGGGCAGCCGCGACGTCAGGCATATAGACCGGCCACACGGGATGCGAGGCAGGCGCGAATTCGATGGACGCGATGGAGAAACGTTCCCAGGGTCGATCGACTGGTCAAGCGCATAAGCGCCATGGACTGGATCTGCTCAACGCTGGCATCGGATTCTCGACGTCGGCTTCGGGCTTCATGGCGCCGGTCGCCGCGCGCGTGCGCGAAGAAGCCGGTATTCCGGTGGCGACAGCATGGGGCATGGACGAACCGGCGACCGCGACTGCGGCGCATCGAATCGATTTTGCGATGATCGCCCGCGCATCTCGCCGATCCGCACTATCCGTTGAGTGCGGCACGTGAGTTACAGGT
Source organism: Caballeronia grimmiae (assembly GCF_022879615.1). Classification (NCBI taxonomy): domain Bacteria; kingdom Pseudomonadati; phylum Pseudomonadota; class Betaproteobacteria; order Burkholderiales; family Burkholderiaceae; genus Caballeronia; species Caballeronia grimmiae. The sequence continues at coordinate 652,516 of NZ_CP084273.1, read as the reverse complement.
GCGCAAGTCGTCGACGGTGTTGCCAGCCCAATATGCGTACTGGCTGGCGCGTTATCCGGGTCCGAAGAACGGCAACCGGTGGATTGAACCTGCTCGCGCGGCCATCGACGGCGACGCGTCTGAAGCGCGCATCGCCGACACTGGCCGCGTAGTCACATCAAGAGCCTTTATAGACGTTACACGGCAGCCCCGCCGGGCAGTTGGCCGGGTTGCGTCCCCGCACCCACTCGCCATAGTTGCGCGCACCGGCGTTGGTATCGCCATAAGTGGAACCGCCGTAGTCCGAGCCTTTATACGTGGATGGGCCGTAGGTGGCCGTGCTTGCGTCGGTGGTGTGCGATCCGCCTGCCATCGGCGCGCTCTGCTCTTGTGCGATAGCAGCCCCACTCGAGATCAGAACGCCAGCGGCGGCAACCGTGAAAAGATGACGTAGTTTCATGTTGATTCCTCTCGCAAGTTAGTTCGCTGCGGCGGAACATTGCAGCTCGTATCCGCGCCCTCAGCGGTATTCGTCTGAGCAACCGGCATACCTGCTATACGCATGCAACTCCCGCTGACGAGTCGCTTTTCACTTCAATATGCGTACGACCATGTGCCGGCTAACGCACGGCATTCACGCGAGCTGGCTGTCAAACGCCTCGTTCTCAACAAGAGCGCGGAACTGATCGAGCGACATCGGACGACCGGTCAGAAAGCCTTGCACGACATCACAGCCCGCATCGACGAGCCAGGCTAGCTGCCTTGGCTCTTCGACGCCTTCGGCCACCGCCTGCAAACCGAAGCTATGCGCCATCGAGAGAATCGCCGTCACGATGGATTGCCCATCCTCGGGAATGCGCTCGATGAACGAGCGGTCGATCTTGAGCGCGTTCACGGGGAACGCATGCAGGTACGAAAGCGACGAATAGCCCGTGCCGAAATCGTCGATGGACAACAGCACGCCCGCCTCCCGAAGCCGGTTCATCACGTCGATGGCGGTTTCGCGATTCGCGATCAGATGACTCTCGGTAAGCTCCAGTTCCAGCAATGCCGGAGCAAGTCCGCTTGCACCGAGGGCGGCCATCACGTCGGGGACAAAGTTCGGATGCCTGAGCTGTCGCGCCGACACGTTCACCGCGACGCGCACGGCTGCGCCCGGGCACGAGGCATTCCACGCCGCCGCGGCCACGCATGCCCGCTGCAGCACCGTACGCCCGAGCAGTACGATCAGATCGCTGTTCTCGGCGATCGGAATGAACTCTCCCGGCGATACGTCGCCCTCTTCTCCATGCGTCCAGCGCGCCAGCACTTCCGCTCCGACCAAGGTGCCGCTGCCGCATTCGAACTGCGGCTGAAAGACGAGGTCGAGCGCATCGCTCTCCACGGCCTTGCGCAACTCCGCTTCGAGATACGCGCGGCGGTGCGCGGCGTCCATCATCTCCGCGGAGAATCCCACGACCGTATTCTTGCCCCGGCTTTTCGCTTCGTACAGCGCGATATCGGCGCTCGTCATCAGGCTGCCGCTATCGTTGCCGGCTTCGGGGAAGCTCGCGTAGCCGATGCTCGCCGTCACGTTGATCTCGCGCCCGCAAAGCGGGGCCGGCCGGCAAAGCGCGGCGCCGATCTCGCCCGCGAGTTCCGCGACCGCCGCGCGCTTCCACGTGCTCGTCAGCGTCACCGCGAATTCGTCGCCGCCCATGCGGCTGACCATCGCGCGTCCGCCAACGGTGCTTTCGAGTACATAGGCGACGTGCTGAAGCAGTTGATCGCCCGCGCCGTGGCCGAGCGTATCGTTGACGGTCTTGAAGTCGTCGAGGTCGATCAGGACGAGCCCGAGATAGCGGCTCGGCTCCTTCGCGCTTGTGAGCCGCTCATCGAGCGACTCATAGAACGTGCGGCGGTTAGGCAGTTTCGTGAGCGGATCGGTGCGTGCGAGATATTCGAGCTCACGTTCGGCCTCGCTCACGCGCCGCCGCATGCGGTTCATCACGAGCGTCGAAATCGATAACGCGCCGAGACACGCGACACCGAGAAAGCACGCGTATTGCAAGAGCTGCCGGCGCACAAGATCGCTCGTTGCGACCAGCACCACATATCCAAGCAGATGGCCATTGTGTTCGATGGGCGCACGCACGAATACATCATCGAGCGAGAGCGTGGTGCGATGTTCCGTCGATTGCAGCGTGCCCTCTGCCGCTTCCTCCGGCGTGATGCCTCCACGCGCATAGCGAGTGAACAGCTGCCCATCCTTGCGATAGACGCTCAGGCTTTGAACATAAGCCACGCGCCCAAGCGAGCGCAGCACGTCTTTCGTCGACCGTTCGTCTTCGAACATCAGCGACGCACTGATGTTCTCCGATATCACCGACGCCTGCAGCGTCGCATCGTCATATAACGCGCTGCGAAAGGCCACGGCCTGATACAGCAACAGGACGATGCTCGCGGCCACGAGCGCGATGCCGACACTCACCAGATTCGCGCGGACCGTGAGGCGTCCCGTGCTGCCCTTACGCGTGTTCGTGGCTATCACTTGAGCCTCCTTGCGAGCCGCAGCAGCTTGGAACTGAGCACGAGCTTGCGGCGCGTGGCTTCGCCATTGTTGATTTCGAAGCGCAGATGATCGTCTTCGGCGACCAGCGCGATGACGGCCTCGCCGTGTGTGATCGCGCCAACGCCCGCGATGATGAGCAAGGCATCGTCGGAGGCGAACGCTTCGCGCATTTCGCCGCTCGTTCCGTCGTTGCCGGCGATGGCCAGCACGTCGCAATCGGCGAGCGGCTTGTCGGCGAGGCTCGTAAACCGCCACACGCGCGCACCGACCGCACGGCCATTCAATGCCGCCAGTGCTTCGCGCAGCGGGCTGCGCGCGCTGGCGCAGACGCGCAATTCAGCGTTGCCCATGCGATCGGCGGGCCACTGCGTGAATTGCGTGAAGTTGAAGATGTACGCGCTTTCGAGCCTGCGAAGATCGGTTTGCGCATGCGCGCACCATGCCCCGGCCCCACCGGCCGTGAAGAGACATAGTGCAAGGCATCGACGCAATGACATCATCAGAATCCGTAGACCAGTCTGGCGAGCAGCGTGCGGCTCTGCTGCGCGATCACGTTCTGCTTGAAGCCGGGCCCGGCGGGATCCGCATAGCGGCGATCGAACACGTTATAGAGCGACACCGACGCATCCGCACGCGGCACCAGCTTCCGGCTATGCACGGTCACATTCGCGATGCAGTACCCGCTCGCTGAGCCGGTTTGAGCAAACCGCGACGACATGCACTGCACCTCCGCGCCCGCGCGTGCACGCGCCGCGAAAAACGGCGCGCTGACGTTGAGCTTGCCCACGTGAAGCGGCGAGTTTTGCAATGCGCCGCCCGCGATGGAGTCCCGCGCGAGTTGATACGAATAGCTCGCGCGCACGCGCAGGCTCGTTGCGAACTGTTGCTGCCACGCGAGTTCCGCGCCGAGTGCCTGCGCGCGCTCGACGTTGCGAAAGACATAAAGACCCGTGCCAGGATCGATGGACTCGGTGATGACATCGCGCAGTCTGTAGCGATACAGCGTGACGGTCGCGCGTCCCATGCCGCCCAGCGCGCGTTCATAGACGAGTTCCTGCGTGCCGATATGCTCCGATTTCAACAAGGGATTCGCGAGCTGCCCGCCTTCGCCCGGAATGGCGTAGTACATCTCGTAGGCGTTCGGCGCACGGTATGCAGCGCCATAGATGAGCTTGAAGGTATCGCTCGGTGTTGGTTGCCAGATCAGCGCAATGCGCGGACTGAAGTTGCCGCCGACGTTGCTCTCGGTGTCGTAGCGGCCGCCGATATCGAGTGTGAGCGATTCGGCCAGTTTGATTTCATCGTCGACATAGACGCCGATGCGGTGACTCACCCGATGATCGTCGAGCAACTTCTCGTATGGATCGACGTCGTAGTTCCACTGGTCGCGCGCCGCGTTCATCGTGAAATCGACACCGAATACGATGCGATTGCGCGGCAGGGTTCGCACCGTCGCATGCACGTCGCCGCCGTACCAGAGCGCGTGATCGCCATCAACGTTCAATGTGCCGGGCGCGGGCACGCTGACTTGCCGGCTCGTGTAGTCGTAATGGCCGCCGTACAGTTCATAGTCGATCGCGATGTCGTCACGCACGGCCTGCCGGTAGGTGGCATCGACGAACGTATGCGTGTCCGTCACGCTGAACGGTGCGTTGAATGCCGCATCGTAAGGCGCGCCCGGCACGTTCTTCGTTCGATTGCCGTATCCGGCGCTGATGCGGAAATCGCCGATGCCGAACTTGGCGAACAGCTTCTGATTGCGCTCGCCATCGAGATTCCGGGCGACGCCATGATTCTGATCGGGGGTATCGAATTCGGGGTAATACAGGTCTTGGCCGTGACGTTCATACGCCGTGGCCGACAGCACGAGGTCGGCATTGCGTTCGCCGTGCCAGCCATAGGTCACGCGCGCCTGTTTCTCGCCGAAGCTGCCGAGCGCGCCTGCGATCTGCGCGCCGCCGATATCCGCGCCCTTCTTCGTGATTACGTTGACCGTGCCGAACAGCGCGTTCGATCCATACACGGCCGAACCCGGACCCGGTATGTATTCGATGCGTTCGACGAGATCCATGTCCACCGGAAAGTCCGAGCCGAGCGGCGCCTGATCGTAGACCGCATCGTTCAGCCGCATCCCGTCGACCAGCAGAAGGAAGCGGCTATTGTAGTCGCCCGGACGCTGAAACCCGCGCGCGCCGAGATACGAATACATGCGATCGGACGTGACATACAGCCCCGGCAGCGTGGCGAGGGCATCGGCAAGCGTGCGCCAGCCGTGGTCGCGAACATCGGCGGCCGTCAGGATCACGACCGCGGCGGGCGCGCTCGATGCCGGCTGCTCGATGCGCGTCGCTCCGCTAACGGTCATGTCCATCAGCGATTCGAGCGGCAGTGACGCGAGGTCATCGCTCGCCAGCGAGGAGGCGGCCGAGGCTTCGACAGGCGGCGTCCATATGCCGAGCATCACCGCCATGAACAGCCCGACAAGCGAAGGCAGCCATGCAACGGCGAAGCACGAAGTCAATGGAGAGGCAGCTGGGAGCAACATCTGTACGGCTTGTTATATTAACGTCTGTGCCTCCTTATCGGCATATGTGTCCGACTCCTTGAGCCGATAGCGCAAAGATCCCGCTTTGCGGCGGCCTCGATCGGCAACATTTGCTGATGACGCGCCGCTAGCGACAAGGCGATGTACGAAGCCAAGTGAAATGGCCGAAACGGCTGTGGCCTCGCACCGCGCATTACGACGTGCAGCGGCTGCCCCTGCTGACTCAGGAATTCTCGACAACGCGCCGAAGCGCGTGCGCAAGCGACGCCGTATCGTACGGCTTGCGCAACAGCACGACGCCGTCGATCGGCGGTGCATCGTTCTGGCCCGTCGCGAAGATGACGGACAGGCCCGGTTGACGCTGGCGTGCGAGCAGTGCGAGTTCGTCGCCGGGAATGTCGGGCAGGCCGATGTCCGTCAGCAGGACATCCACGCCGTGTTTCTCGAGCAAGGCGAGCGCCGAATTCGAATCGGTCGCTTCGAGTACGACATGACCGAAGCTTTCGAGCAGTTCGACTGTGACGGCGCGAATGAGGTCATCGTCTTCGACATAGAGAATGCGCAGCGACGCCTCCTTGTGTTCACGCTCGGGTTCCGGACGCAACGGATGGCTGCGCTTGACCGACTCGTTGCCCAGCACGCGACGTATCTTGCGCGCAAGCGCCTCGCGCGAGTATGGCTTGCTCAGCAATTCGACGCCCGCATCCAGCCGGCCGCCGTGCACGATCGAGTTCTCGGTGTAACCGGAGGTGAACAGCACCGCAATGCCCGGAATGCGTTCCCTTGCCTTGCGTGCAAGTTCCGTGCTCTTCATCGTGCCGGGCATCACCACGTCCGTGAACAGCAAGTCGATATGCACGCCGCTTTCCACGATGGCGAGCGCGCTGATCGCGTCGTTGGCGCGTAACACGCGGTAGCCCAGATCGTTGAGCATGTCGATGACGGTGGCACGGACCTGTTCGTCGTCCTCGGCGACAAGCACGACCTCCGTGCCTCCTTCGGTAGCGCGCGAATCCGCCGCTACGGGCTGAACTTCTGCTTCGAGCGTGCGCGGCAGATAGAGCCTGACCGTCGTTCCGTGACCCGGCTCGCTGTAGAGCTTGATGTGTCCGCCCGATTGCTTGACAAAGCCATAGACCATCGATAAGCCGAGCCCCGAGCCCTTGCCTTCCGGCTTCGTCGAAAAGAACGGCTCGTACGCCTTGCTCATGACCTCGGGCGTCATGCCGCTTCCCGTATCGGTCACCGCGAGCATGACGTACTGGCCCGGTTCGACTTCCGGATGGCCATAGGCATACGTGTCGTCCAGCACGGCGTTGACGACTTCGATCGTCAGTTTGCCCTGGCCCTCCATCGCATCGCGCGCATTGATCGCCAGATTGAGGATGGCGTTTTCGAGCTGCCCGGGATCGACGAAGGTATTCCAGAGTCCGCCGCTCATGACCGTTTCGACTTCGATTGCGTCGCCGAGACTGCGCCGCAGCATGTCGTCCATTTCGGCGACGAGTCTCGCAAGGCGCACCGCCTTCGGTTCGAGCGCCTGCCGGCGTCCGAACGCAAGCAACTGACTCGCGAGCCGGCCGCCACGGTTCACGCCGGCCAGCGCCTGCTGCAAGCGACGTTCCGCTTTCTCGTTGCCCTGCACGTCCTTCGATAGCAACTGCAAGTTGCCTGATATCACCTGTAGCAGGTTGTTGAAGTCATGCGCGACGCCGCCGGTAAGCTTGCCGATCGTCTCCATTCTCTGCGACTGCTGCAACGCCAGTTCAGTTTGCCGCAGCGCTTCGGCCGCCGCCACGTCCGCGCTGATATCACGCCCCACGGCGTGAATGATGTCGTTATCGGGAACAGCGGTCCACGAAAGCGTGCAATAGCCGCCCTCGCGCCGGCGGAAGCGGTTCACGAACTTCAAGGTCCGGTTGCCGTCGGAGAGGCGCCGGACTTCATCGAGCGTCGCGGCGACATCGTCTGGATGAACGAGGCTCATGAAAGACTGCCCGATCAGTTCGACCGCCGTCCAGCCGAGCAGATCGGCCCACGCGGGATTGACGGATATGATCGACCCGTCGAGACCGGCGACGAGCATCAGATCGGTCGAAAGACGCCACATGCGCTCTCGGTCCGCCGCACTTTCAGCGACTTTCTGTTCGAGATCCTCGTTCACGCGCTCGAGAAAATGCGCCGCTGTCTTCTGATCGTGGATGTCCATGTTCACGCCGATCCATCGCGTGATCGCGCCGTCCGCGTTGCGAACCGGCAGCGCCCGGCTCAGGTGCCACCTGTACACGCCGTTGACCCCGCGCAGGCGCACTTCGCGTTCGAACGCCTCTTCCGCGCGGACTGCCTGGCTCCACAAGTCCAGCGCGCCGGTTACGTCGTCCGGGTGTGTCACGGTCGACCAGCCTTCATCGCGCAGGCTGCCTTCGGCCATGCCGGTGTACTGATAGCTTCGCTCGTTGATCCAGTCGATGCGTCCGCACGCATCCGCCGACCACACCTGACAGGGCAAAGCCTGAGCGAACGTGCGAAACCGCTCTTCGCTTTCGCGCACCGCTCGCTGCGCTTCGATGTGCGCGGTCACGTCATTGCCCTGCACGAACACGCCCAGAATCTCGCCCGCGGCGTCCCTCACGGGCTGATAGCTGAAGTCGAGATAGCGCGTCTCGCCCGCCATGCCCGCACTCCGGTTGAGCGTCAGCGGCTCCGCGAGACGCGCGGTAGGCACGCCTTCGAAGAAGGCCGCATCCAGCAGTTCGAAGAAGCCTTGACCCGCCACTTCGGGCAGCGCCTCCTTGACGGTCTTGCCGATGAGTCCGCGTTCCCCGACGAGTTCCATGTAGGCGGGGTTCGCCAGCTCGAACACGTGTTGCGGTCCCGTCATCATCGCGATGAAGCCGGGCGCCTGCTCGAACATGCGGCGCAGACGCTCGCGATCGTTCTGCAATGCACGTTTCGCACGGACCTTGCCGGTGGTTTCGACGACGATGGCCATCACTGCGACCGGCTGCCCCGACTCTCCGAAGATGGGCGAGTAGTCGAGGTTCATCCACACCTGTTCGGGCACGCCGTTACGATGCAGCGTCAGTTCCTGATCCTCGTATCGCAAGGTTTTGCCGCTGAGGCCGACTTTCATCACGTTATCGTTGAAGTCCGCGACTTCCGGCCAGCCTTGGCGAACATTCGAGCCGAGTAACACGGGATGGCGGCCCGCAGCGAAGCCCGAATAGGCGTCGTTGTATAGCATGACGCCCGGTTCACCCCATAGCGTGACGATGGGAACCGGCGACGACATGATGATCGACAGCGTGTTCTTCAGAATGGCCGGCCATGTCGCGATGGGGCCCAGCGGTGTGGCCGACCAGTCACGAGACGCGATGATTTCGGAACAGTTTCCACCTCCCGTCAAGAATGGCGGCATGACTTCGGTAGTTTTGGGAGGTGTCATCGAGGAGAGAAGGGGCGAAAAATCCGCAGGCGGGATAGTCGAACGATTGTACCTTTGCGTGGACTTCCCTCTTCAGACCCGGATTGAACAGGTGATTCGTCAGCACGAAAAAAAACCCCGCCGTTAATCACACGACGGGGCCTGACAAACGGCAATGCCGCTTACTTGCAGTGACGTTCCCAATGATGATGAACGCGGACCTTATGGCAGACCGCATGGTGATGCGATGCTGCGAAGGCGGGTGCAATAGCGAAGAACGTGGTGCCTGCAACGAGAGCGGCGAGAACGGCCTTTTTCATGACTTGGCAATGTGTGAAATGAAGGAGGTGTCATGCTAGCAGCGCGAGTTTACGGACTCTTTGCAACCACCACCGATATGAATGGACGCCGTCTTCGTGTGGCGCGCATCCCACATCATCTTTCTGACCGGCTCAAGAAATTACCGTGTGTAATGAGATGCCCCAGTGAATGCGCACGCGCGCACTCAACACACATCGCGCATTTACTTCCTTCGCAGCACTTGCCCCGCAGTACTTACGCAATATTCCGTAACCCGCACGACGCCGCTTAGCCGATTTCTTCGCAATTCTCCGTGCTTTAATCCGCGCTCCGATGCGTCGACAGATCGATCGGAGAGCCGGTCCGCGTCGCCGATGCATGCGAGCGGCGCGTCGACCGACGCACTAGCCATCCTGGAGAAACAGAGTGAAGAGATTCTTTATTGCCTCGAATGCGTTCAAGACGCTCACGGCGTTGACCGCGCTCGGCACCATTGCAAGCGCAGCGCATGCACAGAGCAGCGTGACGCTATACGGCCTCATCGACGCGGGCCTGACCTACACGAACAATCAAGGCGGATCGCACAACGTTCAAGCGACGAGCGGAGCGGTCAATGGCAGCCGCTGGGGCCTGCGCGGCGCGGAAGACCTGGGCGGCGGCCTCAAGGCGATCTTCACCCTTGAGAACGGCTTCAACATCATGAACGGCAAGCTCGGGCAGAACAGCCGTGAATTCGGCCGACAGGCTTTCGTCGGACTGTCGAGCAACGTCGCGGGCGCACTGACGCTCGGCCGTCAATACGATTCCGTCGTCGATTATCTCGGCCCGCTGGCTCTCACCGGCACGCAATACGGCGGCACGCAGGCAGCGCATCCGTTCGATAACGACAACCTCGACAACTCGTTCCGCATCAGCAATTCGGTCAAGTATCAAAGCCTGAACTATGCCGGCTTCAAGTTCGGCGGCCTTTACGGCTTCTCGAACGATGCGGGCGGCTTTGCAACGAACCGCGCTTATAGCGTCGGTGCGTCGTACAACTACGGTCCGTTGAACGTGGCGGCGAGCTACATGCAGTTGAACAACGCGGGCGCGACGCTGAACGCAAGCGGCGCGGTCAGCGATGACGCCACGTTCAGCGCAGCGCGTCAACGCACGTTCGGCGCAGGCATCAGCTATGCGTTCGGGCCGGCGCAAGCGGGCTTCGTGTTCACGCAAACGCGCCTCGACGGTGCAACGGGCATTGGCGCATCGGCATCGGGCACGACCAGCGGCATCACGCTCGACGGCGGCAGCGCGCGCTTCACCAACTATGAATTGAACGGCCGCTACAACCTCACGCCCGCATGGTCGCTGTCCGGTGCATACACGTTCACCGACGGCCATCTCGATGGCGTCGATCCGAAGTGGAATCAGTTCAGCCTGCAAACCGCTTACGCGCTGTCCAGGCGTACCGACGTCTATCTCCAAGGCGTGTATCAGCACGTGAGCGATGTGGGCGATTCCGGCATCAACGCTGCGATCAACGGACTGTCTGCCTCGTCGTCGAATAGTCAGGTGTCGGCAACGGTCGGCCTGCGCCATCGCTTCTGATGCGATTGATCTCGTAACACCGTGAGCAAGAGCGGGCGCATCGCGCGAGAGGCGATGCGCCCGCTTCCCCATCATCGAACACATGTCAACGATGACAATCGCCCCGGAAAGCCTCGCGCAGATTCGCGAACTCAACCTCGCCTATCTGCTGCTCGCACGACGCCTGCTCGATGAGGACCGCATCATGGCTGTGTACCGGCTCGGGCTGGACGATACCGCCGCGCGCATCCTGTCGGCGTTGACGCCCGCGCAAACGCGACGCCTCGCCGAATCGACCGAACTCGTCTGGCAATTGCGGCTCAACGATGTCACGACGCTCAGCGCACTGGTCGATAGCGATCAACGCAAGCCGCTCTCGCATCTTCATGTTTCGATCGTCCTCGGAGAAGAAGCGTGCAAGCGCAGGTCATGAACGCTAGTTCCGCGCGCGCGCCTGTCGCAGGCAAGAGCATCGTGGCGGAAGTGCGAGAAATCAAGCTCGCCGAAGAACTCATCCGGCTCGGCGCGCGGCTGCAATTGCTCGAAGCGGAAACGACTCTCTCGCGTGACCGGCTGCTGAAGCTCTACAAGGAAGTCAGAGGCGTATCGCCGCCCAAGGGCATGCTGCCCTTTTCGGCCGACTGGTTTCTCACGTGGCGGCCCAATATTCATTCGTCGCTCTTTCATTCGATCTTTCGTAACGTCCGCCCGCTCGTCGCCGGGACCGACGCACGCGCGACGCTGCGTGCGCTCATCGAGAGCTATCGGCTTTATCTTCAGACGGTGGGCGCGCATGGCGAAGAGGCCGTGCTGTCTTTCACGAGGGCTTGGACGCTGTCGCGCTTCTTCGATGCAGGCGTGCTGCATCTCAACACATGCACGCGCTGCGGCGGCCGCTTCATCGGGCATGCATGCGATGACTTCACATGCGGTCTGTGCCAACCTCCATCGCGAGCGGGCAAGACCGTTTGATCGCGCAAGACGGGTAAGGATTCGAAAGGATCGACAGCCTCAAGCGCGTCGGGCATGCGCCGTTATGCCGGACTGGCAAAACGTCTTTCGAAGAGGCACACGATGCAGATCGGCAGTTCGACTCCATCCCCTTATGCGGGCATGACTGACATGCCCCCGCGACGCGACACCGACGCCGACGCCATGAAACAGCCGACCGCACCGGACACGGTCACGGCACGGGCAGTCGAACCAGCACCGGTAGCGACAGAGGCGGCGGCCTCGTCGGTCAGGCAGTTCGCATCGGGCGCGCTCGGCCTCGATAGCCCCGGCACATCCAGCGACGACACCAACGCGTTTTATACCGCCGGCAAGTGGGTCGCGGCGGCAGTCACCGTTGGCAAGATCGTTTCGCTATTTATCTGATGGTCCGGAAAGATTCGATAACATCCGGAAAGAACCTCGTCACCCGTAACGCTTCTCGCCGCATTGATTGCGGATGTGCTGAGCGAACATATCGATGCACGCTGCGTGAACCCTTTCATCGCACGCAGCGGCTTTTCAACGATAAACGTCCAGGCTCATGCACGCTCATACTCATAGAAAGTCTCTCCATTCTTCATTGCATGCCGTGCTCGCCGGCTTCGCGCTCATGCTGCCCATGTTGCACGCATCGGCGGAAGAGTTGCCGGATGTTTGCTCCGCACTGAAGTCCATCGTCGCGGCCGAATCCTTCGCGACGCTTGGCAAGAACGCCGCGCTGATGCCCGCTGGATCGCCCGGTCAAGGCACATGCCGCGGCAGCCGCCATGTCTACGATTGCCGCTGGAAGGCGCACTGGGGCGCCGATGGCGTAGTCGCCGATCCGCTGCAGGAACTCGGCGCGGATATCGCCGCATGCTTTCCCGATGTGCGCCATGACGTCAACACCGGGACGCGCCAGCACTTCATCGTGCGCGACGAAACGGCAAGGCATGCTGTGAGTCTGACCGCGAGCATCGACGGTCCTTCGTCGCTGCGTCTGCGCGTAGTGCGTTAAGTCGACACGATGCGCACAACCGGCATGCTCACGCACGCGCTGCGGCGATCCATACGATGCGTTGCAATCGCCGTATGCGCGAGCGTATCGTCCGGTTGCACGTGGACGCTCCTCACCGCCGCCGATACCGCGGGCTCACTGGTTCAGGCGGGCATGTCGGTCGCATCGAAGTACTCGTCGCCGAACTACGTCATGGGTGCGCCCGCCTCGCTGCGATCCATCTGCATCGAACTGAACCAGACGATGCCCGCCGGCGATATCGTCCCCGTGCTGCAGATAGCGTTGCAGCGTCGCGGTGTCAATTCGATGGTCTATAACCCCGGCACGTCGCCGCCCGGCTGCGAAGCGATGCTCGTCTATGCAACGACCACGAGCTGGGGCAATCCGAGCTTCAGCGACGATCCCGAAGCGTATCTGTCCGCCATCGACCTGACCTTGTTGCGTCAGGGGCACGTACTCGTGACGGCGCGTTATCAGGCGCATGGTTACACGCTCGATCGCTTCTCGAGCGCGCAGCAAAAAGTGGATGCGCTCGTCGACAAGATGGTGGCGTCGCGCGGGCCGTAGTTCCTTTCCGTGCCTTTCACAAGGCAAGACTTGCCCGCAGGCGATGCTATTCTGGCCCGGCCTCTGGATACGTCCTCGTTTCCGGCTCGTTTTGCGGGCGCAGACGAGCCGGTCTTTTTCGAGCGATGGCGTCTAATGCACGAGCTTGGCGCGCAGCATGGCGATATCGCTCTGCCCGAGCGCCAGACCGCGCGTGAGATATTCGTTCAATGTGCCGAAACGGTTCTGAAGTTCATCGAAAGCTGATTCGATGGTCGAACTTAGCGCCTGATGCAGCGGCGCGACAGCAAGCAGCGGCACGCCCACGCGCGCCGCATGCGCCGACATGCGCGCCGCAATCTGCGCCTCCGCCGCGACGTTCGTCACCAGATAGTCCTGAATGATCACATCGAGCGGCACATCGGCGATGGCAAGAATCAGCGCCGCCGCCCAGCCCGTTCTGTCCTTGCCCGTTGCGCCGTGCACGACTTGCCGCCCCGCCGTGCGTGCGAGCCGCGTCAGCAACGCGCCGAACTGTGCGCGCGCCGTCGCATCAGCGATCATCTGGCGCTGATGGTCGATCATCCATGCGAGTGCGACCGCGGCATCCGTGGGACGCTCAGCGGTTATGTCGATGGGCGCGATCTCATGCGTCTCGCGCAATACGCCCTCAGGCACGCGATCCGGCGTGACCGTGGCTTCGTTCAACGTGCGCAGATCGTGGATCGTAACTAGCGATAGATGCTGGATCGCGATCAGGTCCGCATCGTCCGCATTCATCGCGCCGGAACGATAGAACACGCCGCGCCGCACGCGACGGCCATCGGCTGTGGGATAGCCATCGCCCGTGCCGGCCATGTCGCGGAAGTTTTCTATCGACGTCAAGCGCGGCGCTTCGGGCACGGCGGCGCTGTCGCTCGCGCCGCCGCACGCGGAAAGCAGGCTCGTGCCCGCGCCAGCGAAAAGCATGGCGCTCGCACTGCTGCGCAAGAAGCGACGGCGCGACGACGAAACCGATAAGGAAGAGAGGGACATAGGTTTTGTTCTTATGATCGAAGCGACCGCGCACGCGCATCTGGGTCAGGCAAGATGATGCGCACGATCAGCCCGCCGCCCGCCGCGTTGCCGATTTCGCATCTTCCATCTAGTTCGCGCGCGAGCCTTGCGACGATCGCCAGTCCGAGGCCGCAATGACCGTCGCCGCTGCGCGCCGGATCGAGCCGGACGAACGGCCGCATCGCATCTTCAATACGCTCGTCGGGAATGCCGGGGCCGTGATCGCTTACTTCGATGAGCCATGCATCGGCGAGGCGCGCGGTACGAATCTCGACTGGCGGTTCGCCATGTTCGAGCGCGTTGTCGACGAGGTTCGTCATCAACCGGTCGATTACTGTGCGCGGCAGGCAGAACGCGTCGCCCGCTTCGAGCGCGAGCGAGAACAATGCATTGCCGCCATCGTCGGGCGCGGGAAACTGCTCGGCGATGAACGCATCGACATGGCTTACCGATGTATCCGCCGGCGCGCGTGCGGCGAACTCGAGAAACTGCTGCACGATGCGCGTCAACGAGTCGATATCGCGCAGCGTGTCCTTGCGTCCGCTCGAAGCGTCGTCCTGTTGCACGGTTGCGCGCAGGCGCAGACGCGTGAGCGGCGCTTTCAGATCGTGCGCGACGCCCGCGAGCATCACGGTCTTGTCGTCCTCGGCGTCTGACACGCGGCGCATCATCCGGTTGAAAGAGCCGATGAGTTCGCGCAACTCGCGCGGCCCCTTCTCTTCGACGGGCGCGGGACGCTCGCCATCGCCGAAGCGTCGGGCGGTCTGTGCGACGCGTGCGAGCGGACGCTGCAATTGCCACGTCGCAATCAGCGACAGGAGAACGGCCCCGAGCAACATGACGACCGACTCTGCGACGAACGGCGCGGGATGCGGCACGTCGATCGGGGTGACGATCCAGAAGCTGCTCGACGGATAGCGCACCCACAGGCGCGACATCGCGTTCGCATCGGTATCGACCGCGATGCGCGTGCCGGCGGGAAGCCCTTCTTCCAGCTGCCGCGCGAGATGCGCGTGACGCGTTCCGGCGGGCGCATGCAATTCGACAGGCTTCGGCATGTTCCACACCGGCACCGTATGCACGCGCATCGCGCGAGCGAGGCGGCCATCGAGCGCGGCATCGCTATGTGCCGCTTCGAGTACGAGCAGCAAGCCGCGCGCATAGCCATCGGCTTCGTTACGTTTTCCCTGATTCATCAGGATGGCGAACCATCCGCCCTGCACGATCAACAACACGACGATCGATATGAGCGCCGTGCGGCCGAAGAGCGTGTTGCAGACGCCCGCCGCCTGAAGACGCAGCCACCGGACCACCGCCTGCACACGCATCAGACCACGCGCGAGTCGAATGCGGCGCCGTCGACATCGGGCACGAACACATAGCCCTGACCTCGCACGGTCTGCACGTGACGCGGACTCGAAGGATCGTCCTCGATGATGCGGCGCAGCCGCCAGATCGGCACGTCGAGTCCGCGATCGCGAAACGAGAGATCGTCGCCGCGCAGCAGATCATGGATGAGCACGCGCGAAAGCACCTTATACGGATGCTTCATGAAGATCTTGAGCAGCGCGAACTCGCTGTCGCGCAGCGCGATGCGCTCGTCGCCATCGACCAGCGCACGCGTCACGAAATCCAGTTCGAAGCGGCCGACGCGTTCGCGCGCGCACGGCTCGGGACGGCTCGGCACGCTCGCGCGACGGCGCAGTACGGTCTCGATGCGCGCGAGCAGCTCGCGCGGATCGAAGGGCTTCGCGAGGTAATCGTCCGCGCCCGCCTGGAGACCCGCAATCTTGTCGTTCACGTTCGTGCGGCCAGTGAGCAGGATCACCGGGATATCGTCGCCGTTTGCGCGCAACATCCGCAACGCGCGCAGGCCATCGGTATTCGGCATCATGATGTCGAGCACGACAATGGAAGGCCGCTCCAGTTCGAGCCGATGCGCGAGCCCACTGCCGTCATGCAGCACGGACACCTGTACGCCGCGTTCGTGCAGGAACTGGCGCAGCAGGTCGCGCACCACGGAATCGTCGTCGACAATGAGAACCGAAATAGCCATCCCGAAATTGTAATGGCGAGCCTGTAAAACAGGCCTCTCTTCTAATAAGCAATGACATTACGGATTCTTACGAGGGCTCACAGGAAGTCACCGGGAAAGAATCGGAAAGCTTTTCGTATCGCGATTTGCATAGTGCCGCGCATAGAATGCGGCCCATGACTCAACATGTATTGATAGTCGATGACGACCCCGTGGTGCGCGACCACGTACGCGAATATCTGCAAAGCCACGGCTTCGCCGTGTCGGTGCTGCACGATGGCGCGGCGCTGAAGCGCAGCATCGAAGCCGAGCGTCCGTCGCTCATCGTGCTCGACGTGATGATGCCCGGCAAGGACGGCATCAGCGCACTGCGGGAACTGCGCAGTACCGGCGAGGACGTACCGGTGATTTTGCTGACCGCTCGTTCGGATGTGATCGACCGCGTGATCGGCCTCGAACTCGGCGCCGACGATTATTTGTCGAAACCGTTCGATCCGCGCGAGCTGCTCGCCCGCATACGCTCGGTCCTGCGGCGCCGTCATGTCGATGCGCCGGGCGCGCCGGAGATGCGGCCCGCCTATCGCTTCGGCCCGTTCGAAATCGACTTCACCGCACGCGAGTTGCGCCGCGACGGTGCGCGGCTGCCGCTGCGTTCTGCGGAGTTCGCGTTGCTCAAGATTCTCATCCGGCACGAAATGGTCGTGCTGACGCGCGCGCAACTCAACGAACGGATGCGCGGCAACAGCGCGAACCGCGATCGCAGTCTCGACGTCGCCATCTGGCGGCTGCGGCGTCTCATCGAAACAGACCCGTCCGAGCCGCGCTATGTGCAGACGGTGTGGGGACGCGGCTATATCTTCGTGCCGCATGGCGATCCGGGCGCAGCCGAGCACGCGCCGCCCTTGTGACGCCCGCCTGAATCAAAACGTGAGCACGCTCATGAAGAGGCGCTGAAGCCAGCCCATCGTGGTCGAATCCGCGAGCATGCCCACGCCGACCTGTTCGATACGTGCGTTCGCCACCTTGTTCGATGCGACGTAGTTACCTGCTTCGACATCCTTAGGATTGACGATGCCAGAGAAGCGCATGCGGCCCTGATTGCCGCCCATCGCAATGATCTTGTCGCCCGCGACCACCAGATTGCCGCCGGGCAAGGTGCCGATGACCGACACCGCGAGCGTGCCGTCCATCGCGCTGATGCTCGACGTGCTGCCCGAACCGTTGAAGCTCGTCGATGCCGAGCCTACGTTGAAGAGCCGCGCAAGCCGCGCCGCTGCGCCGGTGCTCTTGTCGGCGGCCTCGGCGCTGATCGAGCTGTCGCGGCTCGCTTTCGCATCGGCGGAATTGCTGCCCCGATAGGACTCTGACAGGCGAATCGTAAGCACGTCCCCCACTTTTTGCGCGCGCGGCGTTTCATAGAGCGAGTAGGCGCTGCCTGTCTGGAAGATTGCGCCTTGCGTGTTGACGTTGACGGGTTGCGAGACGCTCGGTGCGAAAGTCGGCATCTCGACGATCGAACGCGAAGACGACGACGTGGACGAGCACGCGCATAGCGCCAGCGCCGCGCATGCCGAAAGCGCGATTCTCATGATGTGATGTTCCTGTTCAGGGCGTATCCGCGGCAGCCGCACGCCATTGTTCGGTGAGTCGCGCGAGCCACGCTTCGTGGTCTTTCAGGCGATAGATGACGCGCGCCGTCGTTGCGCCCGCATTCGCTTCGAGCGTGATCGTGCTTGCGGCGTTTTCCCAGATGTATCGCGTATAGCCGTGCTCGCGCTTGACGCGGCTCGCGCCGTACTTCGATGCGAGCGCATCGGCGAAATCGCTGGCCAGGTGCGCGTCGAACACGAAGGACATGCGATAAAGAAGCGGCTCGCTTTCGCCTGGCATCGCGGCGAAGCGCATCACGTGATCGAACGACGGCGCACAATCGACGACCGCCTGCGATGGACGCCAGCCTTCCTGCGTCCGATGCGCCCACTTGCACGCGATGGACACGCCATGCGGATCGCTCAGTTCCATGCCGAGCGAAGCGGCTTCGGGGTCCGTCGTGCAGATCGCGAGACTGCCGGCCGGAAGCGCGCGTGCATGTTCGTGGCGACGGAAGTCATCGAGCGATACGCCCAACTGCAGGCCGCGAAACGCGTAAGGTTTTTCTGCGTGCGCGAGCACCGGCAGCATGAGCGTTGCAATGACGGCGCGCGCCGCAATGCGTCGAAAACGATTGTGCATGTCAGTCGATCGCGGCGGCGCAGGCATCGAAAGGCGTCGCCGCTGCATGACCGACGACGGGCACGATCTTCAGCGTCGCGGATGTCAGGCGGCATGGCAGCGCGGCGACCGCGCAAGCATCGAGCATGAAGGGGCATGCGGCGGCAATCGCGAGCAGCAGCGCGGATTTGATGCGCGTTTGCATGAATCGCTCAGGCCGTAGTGTCGATGGTGGCCCCGAGATGCGCGGGATTGGACGGCTTGGCTGGCGCTGCCGGTGACGTCGCGGGGCTGGCGCCGGTGGCGGCGTTCTGGCCGCGCTTGATAGGCAGCGTCGATGCGCTTGCCTGCGGCGCGTGTGTGGCGAGTGGATTGGTGACGTTCATCGTGTGCGCTCCTGTGCGAGAAAGCCCTAAAAAAGGGACCATCGCATTGTGGCGTTGCGCACGGTCACGCGATCGCGCGATGTGATTGCGCTTTTCGCCGCTGCTTACCAGCGGTTACAGCGCGTTAGAAATGATGCGTAGCGCCCTTTCCCCCCGCGACGCATTCTTGTCTACCTTGCAAAATGCTGTCGAAAGTTTCTATAGTGATCGGATGCGTCCGGGTTCCAGACATCGACGGAATCACGCGCCGCACACCCGGACACGGACAAAGGTGATGACATGCGCATTCGACACTGCCTGATGGGCGCTGCTGCCGCACTCGCCGTCGCGACGGCATCGGCGCACCACGGATGGAGTTCCTACGACGTCTCGAAGACGGTGAAGATCGAGGCCCCGCTAGTCGATGTTCAGTATCGCAATCCGCACGTGGAAGCGGCGATCGACTATCAGGGTGCGCGCTGGAATGTCGTGCTGGCTCCGGTGAGCCGCATGGAGTCGCGTGGTCTGCCGAGAGATTCGTTAGCGGCGGGCAAGGTCGTCAGCATCGAAGGCTATCCGCGTTCGGATGGAACGCATGAATTGCGCGCTGAACGCATTACGCTGGATGGCAAGACAGTCGAACTGCGTTAGCAATGGAGCTGGCCACTTCAGCGGCCTCGCTCGCGGCGTCTGTAGAAGCGTCGGCTTTTGCGTTATGGATTCGCAGTTCGCCGTGGGCGTATCCCCTCGTCAATCTCATTCATTTGCTTGGACTGACGCTCCTGATCGGGCCTATCGGCTTACTCGATCTGCGCTTGCTTGGCTTCGGCCGGCGATTCCCGATTGCCGCAGTGTCCGACGCACTCACGCCCTATGCGGCGACTGGTCTCGTGTTGCTGATCGCAAGCGGCGCAATGCTTTTCTGTGCGGATGCGGTCCCGCTGCATCGCAATGCCTTGCTGCAAGCGAAGCTGTGCTGCATCGTGCTCGGGCTGATCAACGCATTCGCGTTTCGCCGCATCTGGTCGAGGCGGCTCGTCGACTGGGACCAGCAGCCGCCGTTGACCGGGCGCGTGCAGGCGGCGCTGTCCTTGCTATTGTGGCCATCGGCGGGCGTGCTGGGGCGGCTGCTCGCTTATCAATGACGGTATCGCTTGCTCACTGCGCGAGATGATCCGCGAGGCGTGTCAACATGGCATCGCAGGCGTGGAGTTGTTCGATGGTCACGAACTCATCGGGCTTATGGCCCTGGTCCATGCTGCCCGGCCCGCATACGACCGCAGGAATGCCCGCCTGATCGAACAAACCGCCTTCCGTGCCGAACGCCACGGTGCCGAATTCGTTCGACCCGCAAAGCTGCGCAAGAAGACGCGCTGCATCGCTTTCAGGCGATGTCGCCAATCCCGGGTACGCAGATAGCGGCTGCAAACGAATGCCGGTATCGGGCTTGACCGCGCGCATCCGTGGAACGAGTTCCGCCTCGGCGTAGTCTTGCAGATGATGGGCGACCTCATTTGCATCGAAGCCCGGCAGCGCGCGCACTTCGAAGTCGAACTCGCATTCCTCGGGCACGATGTTCAGCGCCCGGCCACCCTTGATCACACCGGTCTGCACAGTCGAATATGGCGGATCGAATCGCTCGTCATGAGGCTGCGGATGCGCGAGCTGCTCGCCAATTACCTCCAGACGATTGATGAGACGCGCTGCATATTGAATGGCATTGACGCCATACGGCGCATACGCCGAATGACAGGCGGCGCCCTTCACGTGACAGCGCATCGCGAGCTTGCCTTTGTGACCGAGGACTGGCTTGAGTTCGGTCGGCTCGCCGATAAGGCAAAGCACGGGCTTATGCGGTCGCTTTTCGAGTTCGGCGAGCATGGGACGTACGCCCAGGCAGCCCACTTCTTCATCGTATGAGAAAGCGAGATGCACGGGCAAGCGCAAGTCACGTCCGGCGAAATGCGGCACTGCTGCCAGCACCGACGCAATAAAGCCCTTCATATCGGCGGCGCCGCGTCCGTATAAACGGCCTTCGTGCTCGCTCATGCGAAACGGTTCGACCGTCCACGCCTGACCGTCGACCGGGACGACATCCGTATGACCCGACAGCACGATGCCGCCACGATCGCGCGGACCGATGGTCGCAAAGAGATTCGCCTTGGTGCGAGCGTCGTTATAGAACAACTCACTCTCGACGCCATGTTGTTTCAGATAATCGCGGATGAACGCGATCATCTCGAGGTTCGAATCGCGGCTGACCGTGGCAAAGCCGATGAGTTTTTCGAGCAGCGCACGGCTCGACGAGTCATTCATCGCCCGGCACTCCATAGCTCGGCGCGGCGGTCGGATTCAATGCGCGCGTGATGTAGTCCTGCATCTGCGGCGCATAGGCTTGCCATAGAACTGCGAGCTTGCCGATGGGGTCGTCATCGGCCCAGTCGATGCGCAAATCGACGATAGGCCAGACCTGATCGCCCACGATCCTCAGTGCAGCCGAATGCACCGGCCCTGCCTCCCCGCCCATCTCCATTGCAGCACGCATCGCGGCAAGCAGCCGGTCCGCAAGCGCGCCCGATGTGCGTTCGAATGCAGGCGTCATCGCTCCTATCACGTCGATGCTGGTCAGCATATTGCCGGCCGCGACGCATTGATTGCCTGCCACCGCGTGGTTGATTCCGAGTGCCTGCTTGCCGCTAAAGAACGCGGTGCGGCCTCGCGCGTCGAGCGCGGTGACTTGCCGATAATCGCTATACGCGTCTGTTCCCAACGCACGATCGAGCGCAACGGAAGGATCCATTTCGCGGTCATTCAGATGATCGAGAATCAAAGGGCCAAGCGCGGGCAGCGTCACGTTCTGCGTCGCTACCGCACCGACATTCGCGCGCAGCCATGGACACCGCGCACCGACCGCGATGCTCGAAGAACTGATGGCAATGCCAAGCTGCCCCGTCTTTTCGCAACGTCCGGCAATCGAGAATGTCATCTACGCTCCTTTACGCGGAAGGCCGCGTCCATCCATCGGGAATGACCGCAATTACATCGATTTCCATCAGCCATTCCGGCTGGCCCAATGCTACGACGACGAGTCCGGTCGAAATAGGAAACACGCCCTTTAGCCATTTCCCGACTTCACGATACACAGGTTCGCGATAGCGCACATCGGTAAGGAACGTCGTCGTCTTCACGATGTGGGACATATCGCTGCCCGCTTCTTCCAGCAACTGCTTGACGTTCTTCATCGCCTGCTCGGCCTGCGCACGCGGATCGCCGAGACCAACGAGATTGCCTTCGAAGTCCGTGCCGATCTGACCTCGCACATAGACCGTATTGCCCGCGCGTACGGCCTGGCAAAGATCGTTATCGAGCGTCTGATTGGGATACGTATCCTTCGTATTGAACATGCGTATACGGGTGTGCGTGGGTTGGCTCATCAATACACCTTTTCTTGGGACTCAGTTAAATCGCTTCGCTGACTTTCAGCGCGGGTGCATCGCCTGGCTCTTTCATTTGGGCATCGTAGTAAGCGAGATACTTGCGCTGCGTGACGATGTGATCGGCAATGTGCTTCGCGTCGTGCCACACGCCCCAGATGAACGCGGAACCGCGCCGCGAGAGCCACGGCAAACCCAAAAAATAGACGCCGGGTTCCTTCGACACCCCGCGCTGATGCTTCGGCTTTCCTTTCTCGTCGAATGCGTCCACTTGCAGCCAGCCGAAGTCGACCGCGTAGCCCGTCGCCCAGATGATCGACGTGACATTCGCCTGCGCCAGATCGAGCCCGAGAATGGGTTGCGTCACACACGGCGGATCGGACGGAATATCGCGCGCGTGCGGCTCTTGCGGAAGATCGAGCCCGTTGCGCCGAGCATAAGCGTCGGCTGCGTCCAGTAGCGAGAGATAGTTCTCGTCGCCACGCCGGATGTTGTCCGCAAGGTCAGGCTGAAACGTGGCGATGCCGTCATCGAATGCCTTCGTGAGGCCGACGAGCGTCACGCTCTGATGCGCGAGACGCCTGAAATCGACGGTATGCCCGCCGCGCGCACCGCTCACGGCGATGGTCACGTGCTCCTTGCCCGGCCGCATGACTTCCGCATCCCATTCTCCAAGCACGCCGAGCCACCAGCAAAAGTCGCGTCCGCGATACGCGCGTGGCGGGCGATCATGCGGCCCCACGGACAAATAGACTTGCCTTCCCGCACGCTGCAATTCATCGGCAATTTGAACGCCCGACGAGCCCGCGCCCACGACGAGCACCGCGCCTTCGGGCAATTGCTGTGGATTGCGATAGTCGGCGGAGTGAATTTGAGTGAGTCGCGTGTCTCGTGGCGCAATCGGCGGAATGACCGGGCGCTGAAAAGGACCCGTCGCGACGACGACTCGGTTTGCTTCAACCGTGCCGTCAGATGTCTCGACCGTGAAGCCGGGACGCCCTGAGTTGCGCACCACTTTCTTCACTTCGACGCCCGTGCGGATCGGCGCATCGAACTTCTTCGCGTATGCGACGAAATACTCCGCCACCTGATCCTTCGACGCAAAGCCGTTCGGGTCGAACTCGCCGAACTCGAGATTAGGGAAACGGTCGTGCCAGGCCGGCCCGTTGGCGACGAGCGAATCCCAGCGTCCTGTGCGCCAGCGCTCCGCAATGCGGGCGCGTTCGAGCACGAGATGCGGAACGCCCGCTTTGCTCAAGTGCTCGCTCATCGCAATGCCGGCCTGACCGCCGCCCACCACCAGCGTATCGATCGACGTAGTTTCCACTGTCATGGCTATGTCCCTTAGGAAAGCAGATTCGTATGCGTGGCAATCTACGCGTCCCGCGAGGATTCGAAAAATATATAAAAAAAATGCCGAGCATCGGATTTGCCTATGCAAGGAATTTTGAGCACCGCAGAATGAAGCTGATCGAACATGGAGTCATCGGCGATGGAAAGCCACCCTTTGCGCTACTCACTGCGCCAGTTACGCTATTTCGTCGTCACCGCCGAAGCATTGTCATTCACGGCTGCGGCCAAGCGGCTGCATATCTCGCAGCCGTCCATCTCGACGGCGCTCGCGGATTTGGAAGTGTCTTTTGGCGTGCAGCTTTTTATCCGGCATCACGCAAGCGGCCTGTCGCTCACGCAAGCAGGACGCGATCTCCTCGGGCAAGCGCGCAATCTTCTGAAAATTGCGGAAGAACTGCAGATGGCCGCGAAAGAACTGGACGGCGGCATGACGGGAGCGATCACGCTGGGCTGTCTGGTTTCACTCGCGCCGCCGCTCATGCCGGGCCTCATCAGCCGCTTCACTGAAGAGCACGCGGGCATATCCTTTCGAACCGTCGAGGCACACCAGGATGCGCTGTTGAGCGGCTTGCAGGACGGCTCGCTCGATATTGCGCTGACCTATAGCCTCGACATGACGGAAGACATCGCCTTTACGCCGCTGCTGTCGCTGCCGCCTTACGCCATCCTGCCGAGGACACATCGACTCGCGCGTGCGCGCAAGGTCTCGCTTGCCGATCTGCTGCCGGAGCCTTACGTCATGCTCGATTTGCCGCACAGCCGCGAGTATTTCGCCGCCCTCTTCGATGCGGTCGGCAGCCGCCCGGTGCCCGCGTTCCGCTCTTCGCAGCCCGAGGTCGTGCGCGGCATGGTGGCCAACGGACTCGGCTATAGCCTGCTGAACTTTCCGCTCAAATCCAATCGCACAGTGGATGGCGAAGAGTTCGTGATTAAACGTTTCAAGGACAGCGTCAACGCGACGACGCTGGGCATAGCCCAATCGCGCACGATGAAGCCGAGACAGGTCGTGCACCGGTTTGCGTCGTTCTGTGAGAACTACATCCGGCGCTTGCGTCTGGAAGCCTGAGACGCGCCGGCAACTCATTGACTTTGTATGCCTGTATAGCCAAAAACTTTGCTTTGTATCCGAAAACAATATTTTGGCTGGAAATTTGGCTTGATAGATTGATGACCATGTTGGAGCGCGATGCAGAAGCCTTGCGTCGGCGCGCTCTCTATGCAATGAAAGAAGGAGGGCTTTATGGCTGACCCGGCAGGCAGGAATACACTGCAAGCGCTCGTCGATGAACTGCGCACCGGTTGCGAACGATCATTCGGTGATGCGCACGCGATGCCGCCGGGCGTCTATACGTCCCCCGACTTTCTCGCGCTGGAAGAGCGCGACATCTTCGCGCAAGAATGGCAATGCGTGGGCCGCGCAAGCGCGCTCAAAGCGGCTGGAGACTATCTGACGGCGCGTATCGGCGAGCAGCCCATCGTCGTGTTGCGCGACGAGGACATGCGACTGAAGGCCATGTCTAACGTGTGCCTGCATCGCATGTCGGTGCTGTTGGAGGGACGGGGCAATGTACGCCGCATCGTCTGTCCGTATCACGCATGGAACTACTCGCTCGATGGCGCATTGAAGGGCGCGCCGCTGATGGACCGGCAAGCGGGCTTCTGCAAGGAAAGCTATAAGTTGCCGCAGATTCGCTGCGAGGAATGGCAAGGATGGATCTACGTGACGCTCGCTCAAAGCGCCCCGCCCGTCCATACGCAGCTCGCAAAGCTGAATGAACTGATCGATGCATACGGCATGTCCGATTACATCGAGACGTTCCATGAAGAACACGTGTGGAACACCAACTGGAAGATCCTCGCGGAAAACTTCATGGAAAGTTACCACTTGCCAATGCTTCATCGCGCGACGGTCGGACCGCATTCGAAGCTGGAAGAAATGGAATGCCCGCCTGGCTATCCCGCGTTCAATTATCACTGGATCACCAAAGAGGCGAGCTTGCCCATTGGCAATGCGCATCCTTCCAACACGCGGCTGACCGGACACTGGCGCAAGACGACTGCGCTGCTTGCCATCTATCCGACGCATCTGATCACGCTCACGCCCGGTTATTTCTGGTATCTCGTGCTGCAGCCGCAAGGCGTCGGGAAAGTGCATATCCGTTTTGGCGGCGGGCTCGCGCCTGAATTCATTGCCGATCCCGAAGCCAATGCCCATATGGCGACGCTCAAGCAATTGCTCGACGAGGTCAACGCCGAAGACAGGCGCGGCGTCGAAGCCGTATTTCGCGGCGTGCATGCCCCGCTTGCGAGGCCAGGGCAACTGAGTCATCTCGAACGGCCCAATTACGACTTCGCGCGCTATCTGGCAAGCAAGATCGGCGCGCATTGAATATCGCATCAAAGACAGGACGCAATCACGATGTCAGACCCTTCCTTCATCTCGTTCTCGGGCGTGAGCAAATCGTATGACGGCGCGAACTATGTCGTCGACGATCTGAACCTCGACGTGCGCAAGGGAGAATTCCTGTCCTTGCTCGGGCCGTCGGGATCGGGCAAGACGACCACGCTGATGATGCTGGCGGGATTCGAATCGCCCACGCATGGCGAGATTCGTCTGGACGGCAAGCGGCTGGACGACAAGCCGCCGCATCAGCGCGATATCGGCATGGTGTTTCAAAACTACGCACTGTTTCCCCATCTGACGATTGCCGAGAACGTCGCGTTCCCCCTCTCTGTGCGGCGCATCAGCCGCGCCGAGCAGAAAACTCGCGTGAAGCGTGCGCTCGAGATGATCGAACTGCCGCATCTCGCGAATCGTCGCCCCTCGCAATTGTCGGGCGGACAGCAGCAGCGCGTCGCGCTGGCGCGTGCGCTCGTGTTCGAGCCGAGCGTCGTGCTGATGGATGAACCGCTCGGCGCGCTCGACAAGCGCCTGCGCGAAACGATGCAATACGAAATCATGCGGCTGCATCGCGAGTTGTCGCTAACCATCGTCTATGTGACGCACGATCAGGCCGAAGCCCTCACGATGTCCGACCGCGTCGCCGTGTTCTCCGATGGCCGCATTCAGCAAGCCGCGACGCCCAGCGAACTGTATGAAAACGCGCAGAACGCCTTCGTCGCGAACTTCGTCGGCGAGAACAACGGACTGACCGGACGCGTGGTCGGCGTCGATGAACCGTGGGCCACGCTCGCGCTATCGGATGGCAGCACGATTCGCGGCCGCTACGAGCACGGCCTGCGCGCCGGCGACGAGGCCATGCTCGCGCTGCGCCCCGAACGCGCCCATATTCCGGATGCCGAGGGCACGCACGTGGATCAGCACTGCAACGTCGTGCGCGCACGCGTCGACGAGCTCGTGTACTGCGGCGATCATCATCGCGTGCATCTGACGCTGGGTTCGCGCGATGCGATCGTCGTCAAGGTGCCGAACACGCAACGGCATGCACTGCCCGCACCCGGCGATGTGATTCAGGTCGCCTGGCGGCACGACGACTGCAAGATTCTCGCGGCAGCCGCGCCACGCAGCGCACCCGCCATTCAATCCCCCACCGCGCCATCACCTTCCATCATCACGACCGCACCAGCAGGAGCCAACTGACATGCGCACTCATATCAAAGCACAATGCGCCGCACTCGCCGTACTCGCTTTTGCCACCGTCACGACGCAAGCAGCAGAAACGCTGTCCGTTGTGACCTTTGGCGGCGCTTTCGAAGCCGCTGCAAAGAAGGCCTGGTTCGATCCGTTCACGCAATCGACGGGCGTCACGTTCTCGACCGAATCGTATGACGGCGGTCTCGCCAAACTGTCGGCCATGGAACAGGCGAAGAACACGACATGGGACCTGATGGACCTGGAAAGCAACGACGCCATCACCGCTTGCGATGAAGGCTTGCTCAAGAAGATCGACAAGAATTCGCTTGGCAAGACGAGCGATTTCATTCCCGGCTCGATCACGGATTGCGCGGTCGCGAGCATGGTGTGGTCCACCGTCTATGCCTACGACACGAGCAAGCTCAAGACCGCGCCAACGACCGTCAACGACTTCTTCGACTTGCAGAAATTTCCCGGCAAGCGCGGGCTGCGCAAGTCGCCAAAGGTGGCGATGGAATGGGCGCTGATCGCCGACGGCGTCGATCCCAAGGACGTGTACAAGGTGCTCGGCACGCCCGCCGGCGTCGATCGCGCGTTCAAGAAGCTGGATACGATCAAGAAAAACATCGTGTGGTGGGAGTCGGGGGCGCAAGCGCCGCAGCTTCTCGCGGACGGTGCCGTCGTGATGGTGCAGGCCTATAACGGCCGCATCGACGACGCCGTCAAGCGCGACCAGAAGCCCTTCAAGGCGGTATGGGACGGGCAGCTCTACGACTTCGAATGGTGGGGCATTCCCGCCGGCGCCAAGCATGCGGATACGGCCGCGAAGTTCATCGTATCGCAGGCACAGCCGAAGGCGTCGGCCGATCTCTCGAAGTACATCGCATATGCGCCGCCGCGCAAGGACGCGATTCCGCTCGTCGACAAGCAACGTCTCGCCGACCTGCCCACTGCGCCCGACAACTTCAAGCGCGCGGTGCAGGTTAACGCGAGCTTCTGGGCCGACAACGCGGATGCGATCAACAAGCGCTTCCAGGCGTGGTTGACGCAGTAACGGCCCTGTAGAACGAGAGTCCATCTTGACCGTGACCACTCATCTGCACGCATCGGCCCAGGGCGCTCCGACCGGAGCCGCGGGCCGTGCGTCCTATCAGAAGGCCCAACGGCGCGCATCCATGCAGGCCTTGATGCTTGCGTTGCCGTTGATCGTGTTTCTGCTGTCGACATTCATCGCGCCGATTGCGCTGCTGCTCGCACGCAGCGTGCAGAATCACGAAGTGCCCGACAGCATGCCCGCGCTCGCGCGCGCCCTCGATGCGTGGGACGGTCACGGCGTGCCGGACGAGCGGACGTTCGCATTGCTCGCGTCGGGCCTCGCGCAGGCACGCGAGAGCGGACAGCTCGGCAATGTGGCGCGCCGGCTCAACTTCGCGCAGCCCGAGTTTCGCAGCCTCTTGATGCGCACGGCGCGCGGCATTCGCGACGATGCTTCGCCCGCGTGGAAGCCCGCATTGATCGGCATGGACGAGCGATGGAACTCGCCCGAAATATGGCGTTTGCTCAAACGTGCGGCCGCATCGCCGACGCCGGATTATCTGCTTGCCGCCGTCGATGCGGAAGTCACGCCGCAAGGCGCGATCGCATCGGTGCCGTCGAATGCGGCGGTATATCGCGATGCGTTCACGCGCACCATCTCCATCAGCGCAACGGTCACGCTGCTATGCCTTGTGCTCGGCTATCCCGTTGCGTGGCTGCTCGCGAATCTGCCCGCGAAAAGCAGCAACCGCCTGATGCTTTTCGTGATCGTCCCGTTCTGGACGTCCCTGCTCGTTCGCACGACCGCATGGTACGTGCTCTTGCAGCCGGGCGGCGTCATCAATAGCGTATTGACGGGGCTCGGCATCGCGACGCATCCGGTGCCGCTCATCTTCAATCGCACCGGCGTGCTGATCGGCATGACACACGTGCTCCTGCCGTACATGATCCTCGCGATCTACTCGGTGATGAAGAGCGTTTCCCCCGTCTACGTGCGCGCGGCGAAATCGCTCGGGGCGCATCCGTTCACGGCTTTCATGCGCGTGTACGTGCCGCAGACACTGCCCGGCGTCGGCGCGGGATGCTTTCTGGTATTCGTGCTCGCGCTCGGTTACTACATCACGCCCGCGCTGCTCGGCGGTGCAGGCGACGAGATGATCAGCCAGCTCATCGCGATCCAGACCAACACGCAACTGAACTGGGGGCTCGCGGGCGCGCTGTCTGCGTACCTCGTGATCTTCACGGCGATCTTCTATTTCCTGTTCAACCGCATCGTGGGCATCGACCGTCTGCGCTTCGGCTGAGGCACTCGCATTCGAAGGAACGTTCATGCAAGACAAACGCAACACGGTGCTGACCGAACGCATCGCCGCGCGCTGGGTGCGCTTGCATACCGCGCTCGTGCTGTTCTTCCTGATCGCGCCGATCCTCGCGATCATCCCGCTCTCGTTCAACTCGGGCTCGTATTTCTCGTACCCGTTGCAGGGCTTTTCGTTGCGCTGGTATCAACAGGCGCTTACGAGCGCGGACTGGCAGCGCGCGCTGCTCAACAGCATCGGCATCGGTGCGGCCTCGACATTGATCGCAACCTGTCTCGGCACGCTTGCCGCGCTCGGTCTTTCGCGCGCGCAGTTTCCGCTACGCTCGGTCATCATGCCGATCATCATTTCGCCGATGATCGTGCCGATCGTCGTCGTCGCGGCGGGCTTCTATCTCATCTTTGCGCCGCTCGGTCTCGTCAACTCGTATCCCGGCGTGGTGCTTGCCCATGCGGCTCTCGGCACGCCGTTCGTGGTCATCACGGTGACGGCGTCGCTGCTATCGTTCGATCAGAGCTTGTTGCGGGCGGCGTCGGGGCTAGGTGCAAAGCCGTGGACCGCGTTCAGGCGCGTGACCTTGCCGCTTATCACGCCTGCAGTGGCCACGGGCAGCGTGTTCGCGTTCGCTACTTCGTTCGATGAAGTCATCGTGATCCTGTTCATCGGCGGTCCGGAGCAGAAGACCGTGCCCCGGCAGATGTGGAGTGGCATCCGCGATTCCATCGATCCGTCGATTCTCGCCGTCGCAACGATGCTGATCGTGTTCGCCGTGCTGCTGTTCGCAAGCATCAACTGGCTGCGCGCCCGTGCGGCGACGGCGAGCGAGGCGCTGGCTTAGTCAGCGCCCGAACTCATCGCCCGAGTTCTTCGCCGAGCATCTTCTCCGCATAGTCGACGAAACGACGCGCCGGCGTGGTAAGCCGATTGCGCCTGAGCCACGCCGCGACGAGCGCGGAACGCGATACGTCCTCGGCAATCTCCGCCGCGACCACTTCATTGCCGTCATAAGTCAGCGACGAAGGCGGGCGCGTAACAAGAAGCGAATAGCCAAAGCCCTGCCCCACCATGCCGCGCACGAGTTCGAGCGACGGCGAACTGAAGGTGACGCGCGGCGTCACTCCGAACGGCTCGAACAGATCGACGAAGTAATTCCGGCTCGGCGCGACATCGAGCAGAATCAGCGGCTCTTCATATAGATCGAAAAGACTGACCATCGCCTGCCCTGCGAGACGATGCGACGCCGGCAGCAACACGTAGGGGCTTTGCGGACGCGTCAGCCGATGCGTATCGATGGCCGCATCGAGCCCGAGTTCATACACCATGACGAGATCGAAGCGGCCGCTGAATAGCCCTTGCAGCAATTCGTCCTGATCGCCATCGCGCACGCGAATCTCGATGCCGGGATACACCGTGTTGAAGCCGCGAATCAGCGACGGAAGATAGAGCGGCGCGAAGGTCTCGAAGCAACCGATATCCACGCTGCCCGACGATACATCTCCTTCCGCGAGTGCGTTTTGCTCGAACTCTCTCGCGCTGCGCAAGAGTTCGCGTGCCTGTTCGTAGAACCGCGCGCCCGCTGGCGTCAGCGATACACCCTGTGCATGACTGCGGATGAAAAGCTGCGTGCCAAAGCCTTCTTCCAGCCCCTTGATGGCGGCGGATATCGACGGCTGCGCGATAAAAAGCTGCCGCGATGCCTCCGCGACACTTCCATGATCGACAGTCGCAACGAAGTATTTGAGCTGACGCAGCGTGAAGGAAGTGGCCATGCGCGCGCTGTATCGAAAGGACCGGGAAGTCGATGGTAGCAGGACAGAATCACTCCGTGCCGCCCGGTCTTTCGATCAGCCGATGAAGGGAAACTCCTTCTCCGGCAGCGGATCGCCGTGCCGGAGCTGCCCCGCGAGATGCCGATAGGGCGGTGACGTCTCGCCGCCGCGATCGACATACATTGCTTCATCGCCGAGCCATCGGAACGACACCACGCGGCGCGAGTTGCCCGCTTGCCGGTTGCCGGGCGCGCCGTGCACCGTCAAGTAGTTGAACGCGATCGCATCGCCCGGCTGCAAGTCCCAGCCGAGAATGTCGTATTCCTCGCGATGCGCTTCGATATCCGGCATGTCTTCGAGACCGTCGACGCTTCGATCGTAACTTACGCCGGTGAACTTTCGTGGCCTGAAGAGCTTGCCCCAGCGATGCGAACCCGCGACGAATTCGACGCATGTATCGCGCGGAACGGTATCGAGCGGTACCCACATGCTGACGCTTTGCCGCGCGCTCACGCAGTAGTAGGGCTCGTCGTGATGCCAGGGCGTCGGCTTGTCCGCGCCGGGCTCCTTCACGAGCACATGTTCGTGAAAGATGCGCGCACGGTCGGACTGCATCAGTTCGCGTGCGATACGCGCAGCCGGACTCTCTTCGACGAAGCGTCGAAACGGTGGGATGCGCTCCCAGTTGCAATAGTCGCCAAAGAAGCGTCCTGTCGCTTTCCCAGCCGTATAGTCGCGAAAATCCGGACCCGGCTCGGCAATGTTCATCGCGACGCCCTCACGCAGCGTCGGAATCCATTCCGTGAATACGCCGCGTAGCACCGTAACGCCATCGCGTGCGAACGCTTCTTTCTCTTCTTCGAACATGTGATTCTCCAGGTGAGAAGATCGCTGATGTTCGATAAGGGTGTCACGACATATTGCCCGGGGAAATAATGAAAAACCTATAACCCCGAAAGGAAAATGCTGGAGCGCGACCAGCGAGCATCCTCACCGGCCGCGCCTATGGAAAGACTCAGTGACTCGCGCCTTCCACCGCGCCGATGCCCGTTTCCGAACGAACGGTCTGCGCATCGAAGCCGGCCTGATCGATCCGCGCACGCGCGGACTTGTCCGTCACCGAGAAGAGCCAGATGCCGGCGAAGCCGATCGCCATCGAAAACAGCGCGGGCGATGCATACGGAAACGGCGCATTGGCGAAGTGGAAGACATCCACCCACACGGCCTTCGAGAGCACGGTCAGCGCCACTGCGGAGAGCAGCCCGAGGAAGCCGCCGACCGCCGCGCCGCGAGTCGTGCATCCTCGCCACAACACGGACATGAACAGCACCGGGAAGTTGGCCGAAGCCGCGACCGCGAACGCAAGCGACACCATGAATGCAATGTTCTGCTTCTCGAACACGATGCCGAGCACCACCGCCACGAAGCCGAGCACGACCGTCGTCACACGCGATACATGCAGTTCGCTCTTGCTCGACGCGTTGCCGTGCTTGAACACGGTCGCATAAAGATCATGCGATACCGCCGACGCCCCCGCGAGCGTCAGGCCCGCAACCACCGCGAGGATCGTCGCGAACGCAACCGCCGATATGAAGCCGAGGAACACGTTGCCGCCCACCGCGCTCGCAAGATGCACCGCCGCCATGTTGGTCCCGCCGAGCAGCTTGCCGCCCGCATCCTTGAACGCAGGATTGGTGGACACCAGCACGATTGCGCCAAAGCCGATGATGAACGTGAGAATGTAGAAGTAACCGATCCACGTCGTCGCCCAGAACACCGACTTGCGCGCTTCCTTCGCATTCGGCACCGTGAAGAAGCGCATCAGGATGTGCGGCAGGCCAGCGGTGCCGAACATCAGCGCAATGCCGAATGAAATAGCCGAGATCGGGTCCTTGATGAAATTGCCCGGCCCCATGATCGAGGCCTTCTTTTCATGCACATCGACGGCTTTCGCAAAGAGCGCCTCGGGGCTGAAGTTGAATTGCCAGAGCACCATGAACGCCATGAACGATGCACCCGCGAGCAACAGACACGCCTTGATGATCTGCACCCAGGTGGTCGCGGTCATGCCGCCGAACAGCACGTACACCATCATCAGCGCGCCGACGATCACCACCGCGATCCAGTATTCGAGGCCGAACAGGAGCTTGATGAGCTGTCCCGCGCCGACCATCTGCGCGATCAGATAGAACGCCACCACGACAAGGGTTCCCGATGCCGCGAACGCACGAATGGGCCCCTGCTGGAAGCGATACGCGGCAACATCGGCGAAGGTGAAGCGTCCGAGATTGCGCAGCCGCTCGGCCATCAGGAACGTGATGATCGGCCAGCCGACGAGAAAGCCGATCGAATAGATGAGACCGTCGTAGCCATTCGTATAGACCGCCGCCGAGATGCCGAGAAACGATGCCGCCGACATGAAATCGCCGGCGATCGCAAGGCCGTTCTGAAAGCCGGTGATGCCGCCGCCCGCTGTATAGAAGTCGGCAGCGGAGCCGGTTCTTTTCGCGGCCCACTTGGTGATGAAGAGCGTCGCCACGACGAACGCGATGAACATGCTGATCGCCGTCCAGTTCGTGGCCTGTTTGACCGCCTGCCCGAGATCGCCGCCCGCTGCGAATGCAGTGCTGGAAGCGGTTGCAGTGGCGATGAGCGCGCTTGCAGTAAAGATGCGTCGAGCGTTCATTCGACCTCCCGCTTGATCTTCTCGGTGAGTTCGTCGTATGTGCTGTTGGCGTGACGAACGTAGAGTCCGGTAATGGCGACGGTGAAGACGATCACGAACAGGCCGATCGGCATGCCCCACGTCATCACGCCCGCGCCGATCTTCGATGCGAGCAGATCCTTGTCGAATGCAATCAGCAACACATAGCCGTAATAGACGATTAGCACGAGCGCCGTGAGCGTCCAGCCGAGCGTCGAGCGTTTGCGGACGAGTTCGCGATAGGCCGCGCTCGATTTGATGGTCTGTGCGACCTGTACATCCATGATGTGTCTCCTGCCAAGGTGATGTTTGCGCGCGCGATGCATGATCTCTGAATCTTCTTTTTGCGCTGACGCACTAAGGTACGTGCGCCGGCTTACCCGTTTCTTACGCGAAGGGACGGTAAGCGGCGGGGTTTACGCGGGGGTATCGGCGGCAAACTGCGTGAAGCGCGGCATGAAACGTGATGATTGCGCGTGATTCACGTATCGTTGTAACGGCTCCGCAGAACTTCCTCACGACGACACGCGCCGCACGGACGAGCCGATCGACCGTTCGGCATCGCCGAAGTCAACGTGCGCCAAGCTGTCTCGCTCACTCGAAATCAGGGAGAAGACCATGTGCAATCAAGCCAGCCATGAACGAGCCCATCCGATCTACTGCATCCTGCCGCCGCATATGCTCAAGGAGATCGCTAAAAAGGGCACGCCGCAGCAGCGCTCGCTCGCCATCGAAGCCCTGAGCGCCGACCACACGTTCCGGCAGATCCGCTCCGTTCAGGCGGCGATGATCGCGCCCAGACGCGGCGTGCACCCGAAGCCGGCTGCCGCGCCGTCGGCTCACCGCAGCATCTACACGGCGAACAATACGGAGACCTTGCCGGGCACGCTCGTGCGATCCGAAGGCGCTCCCAAGTCCGACGATGTCACCGTCGACGAAGCCTATGACGGCCTCGGTGCGACCTTCGATTTCTATCTGAAGGTATTCCAGCGCAACTCCATCGACGATGCAGGCATGCCGCTGGTCGGCACCGTGCATTACGGCGTCGAATACGACAACGCGTTCTGGAATTCGCAGCAGATGGTGTTCGGCGATGGCGACGGCTCGCTGTTCAATCGCTTCACGATTGCGCTCGATGTCATCGGCCATGAACTCACGCATGGCGTCACCGAGCACGCAGCCGCCCTCGCCTATTCGGGTCAGTCCGGCGCGCTGAACGAATCCGTGTCCGACGTATTCGGTGCGCTCATCAAGCAATACGCGCTGCAGCAAACGGCGAGCGAGGCGGACTGGCTGATCGGTGCGGGCCTGTTGACGAGCAGCGTGAACGGCGTCGCACTGCGTTCGATGAAAGAGCCCGGCACCGCTTACGACGATCCCGTGCTCGGCAAGGACCCGCAACCCGCCGACATGGCGCACTATGTCCAGACGGCGCAGGACAATCACGGCGTCCACATCAATTCGGGCATTCCGAACCGCGCGTTCTGTCTGGCCGCGCTCGACCTTGGCGGCTACGCCTGGGAGAAGGCCGGGCGCATCTGGTATGAGACGCTCAACGATACGCACCTGAAGCCGAACGTCAACTTCAAGACCTTCGCGAAGCTCACGGTATCGAACGCTGACCGCATCTTCGGCGCGGGCAGCGCAGAGTCGAAGGCCGTCAGCAAGGCGTGGGATACGGTCGGCGTATTGTGATCCGCGAGCATCACTTCGCATGGCATGCAGAAGGAGTCGTCTGTGCGCGCTGAACTGATCATCGACGGGGGCGTCGGCTTTTTTCCCGGCCTTGCACGGCCCATTGTCATCGACGAATGCGATCTGTCGCCCGCTGACCGCGAAGAGTTGTCACGCCTCGTATCGGCCGCACGCGAGCAACGGGCTGCCGCGCCACGGGCCGAAGCAAAGCCGGTGCCGGACGGGCGAACGTATCGCATCGTCATCGTTTCGGGCGATGGGGACATCGAACTGCGATGCGCCGATCCTGCCGTGCCGCCCGCTTGCTCCGCGCTGATGGTGTTCATCAGGCAGCATGGGCGCCGGTGATTGCTCGCGAATGCTGTCGGATCTACCTGTCGCATTGTAAAGCGGCGGGGGTCTGTCCTTGTCAGAGCCAGAGTGCAGACGCAACGGCGTGCGAACGTCTGCTGGCACTCAATTTGCTCTGAACATTCGGCGCGGCGTCGCGAGCCGCGCGGATAACGCCTGTCCAACTTCAGCGAGCACGCCGCGATGGCCCACGATATGAGACGACACGACATTCCAATCGAACCCGCCGCATCTCGCGCAGCAAACGCGCGCCGCTCCCGCGATCACGCTGCCTGATGCTCACGCTGTCACGCAGCATTGGAGGCACCCTCGCGTCGATATTCGCCGCAGCACTCGCGATCACGCTGCTTCCCGCACGCGCCGACGAACCCGCGCGCGAGCCATCCATCGCGCTCTACTACGGCGCGCCGGTGCCGGTCGGCCAGTTGTCGGCGTTCGATGCCGTCGTCGTCGAACCGGACAGCGGCTTCTCGCCGTCCGCGCACGCCGCCCGATCGGCGCAGTCGAAGTGGTTCGCTTATGTGAGCGTCGGCGAAATTACGCCCGCGCGTGCATATTACAAGGACATGCCGCCCGCGTGGCTCAAGGGCAGCAATGCGGCGTGGGCGTCGCGCATCGTCGACCAATCCGCGCCCGGATGGCCGCAGTTCTTCGTCGAACGTGTCATCGCGCCGCTGTGGGAGCGCGGTTATCGCGGCTTCTTTCTGGATACACTGGACTCCTATCAATCCATCGCCCGCTCCGACGACGAACGCGCGCAACAACAAGCCGGCGTCGTCGCGGTCATCCGCGCGATCAAGGCGCGCTATCCGGACGCGCGGCTCATCTTCAATCGCGGATTCGAACTGATGCCGCAGGTTCACGACCTCGCGTATGCGGTCGCGTTCGAGTCGCTGTATCGCGGATGGGATCAGGCGGCGAAGCGGTATGTCGCGGTGCCGCAAGCCGACCGCGAGTGGCTTCTCGGCCAGACGCGCACGCTGCGCGAACGTTACGGACTGCCCGTGCTGTCGATTGATTACTGCCCGCCGGCGGATCGCGAATGCGCGCGCGATGCTGTCGACAAGATCGCCGCGCAGGGCCTCATTCCCTACGTGACGGACGGTGCGTTGCAAACCGTCGGGACCGGCCCCGCCCGCGCCGCGATGCTACCGGCTGCGAGTGCATCGCGCACGATTCTCGTCGTTCAGGACGTGGCGCCCGGCGCGGATCTCAACGTGACGCCGGGCGTGCGCTATGTGTCGATGCCGCTCAACTGGCTCGGCTATCGCGTGGAATTCGCGGACATTGCGAAGCCTTTGCCCGAAGGCGATTTGTCGAAGCGATATGCGGGCGTCGTCGTGTGGCTCGACTATCCGGTGCCTGACCCGTCGGCGTTTCGCGACTGGCTCGAAGCGCAGGTCGACAATCACACGCCCGTCGCGATGCTGACGACGTTCGGTGTCGACATGAGCGGCGACCTGGCGCGCAAGCTAGACCTCGAACCCGTTGCAGGCCGCGCTGGCAAACGATTGCGGGTCGAATCGATGGATGCCTCGATGATGGGCTTCGAGATGCAGCCACAACCCGATCCGCACGATACGGCGAACGTCCGCGTCGGCGCGCGCAGCCGCTCGCTGTTGCGGCTTGCATCGGCGGATGCGGGCAACGCTTTCACTATCGACGCTGCCGCGATCACCCCGTGGGGCGGCTACGCGATGCGCCCCTTCGCCGTCTTCGACATGCCGATGGCCAATCAGGCGCGTTGGGTTCTGCAGCCGATCCGCTTCTTTCGCGCGGCGCTGCGCCTTCCCGAAGACATGCCCGCGCCCGATCCGACCACGGAGAACGGCCGGCGCTTGCTGATGACGCACATCGACGGCGATGGCCTCGCCTCGCGCGCGGAGTTCGACGTGAACGGCGGGACGATGAAGGTATCGACGAACGCATCGCCGCAGTATTCCGACGACGCGCTCTACAACGTGATCCGACAGTTCGGTCTGCCAACTACTGTGTCCGTCATCGAGGGCGAGATTTCGGACAACGGCCCCTACCCTAAAGATGCGCCACGCCTGCGCGCCATCGCGCGCGAGCTGTTTGCGCTGCCGAACGTCGAGATGGCGAGCCACACCTACACGCATCCGTTGCAGTGGATGCGCGTGACGGGCCTCGGCAAATCCAGCGGCGACGACACCGCCGAGGGCGCGAGCCGCGCGAACTACAACGGACTGTCGATCGACATTCCCGGCTATCGCTACGACACCGATCGCGAAATCGAAGGCTCCATTCGCTACATTGATAAGCTCGCGCCCGCCGGCAAGCGCGTGAAGATGCTGCTGTGGAGCGGCGACTGTCAGGTTCCGGCGAGCGTCATCCAGGCGGCGGACAAGGCGGGCGTCTACAACATGAACGGCGGCGACACGCTCATCACGAAGCGCTATCCGAGCTGGGCTGCGATTGCGCCGCTCGGCGTGAACAAGGATGGCTTCTTTCAGGTGTTCGCGCCGAACCAGAACGAAGAGCCGTACACGGACCTGTGGCATGGACCGTACTACGGCTATCAGCGCGTGCTCGAAACCTTCGACATGACGGAGACGCCGATTCGCTTCAAGCCGGTCGATGTCTATTACCACATGTTTTCCGGCACCAAGTATGCATCGGTGAAGACCTTGTCGGAGGTGTATCGCGCATTGTCGGCGCAACCGCTGATGCCCGTCTACGCGTCCGAATATGCGCGCAAAGTGCAGGACTTCGAGCGCATGGACGTGTCGCGCGACGGCGACTTCTGGCGCATTCACGGCAGTGGCGATCTGCGCACCGTGCGCCTGCCGGAAGGCCGCGTGCCGGACCTTGCGAGCGCGGAAGGCGTCCTCGGATATAACGCGGGGCCGGGCGGCGTTTATGTCAGCCTGAGCGGGGCCGATGCGCGCTTTCGCATCGTCGATGCAGCGCATGCGGCAAAGCTGCCGTATCTCGCGGAAGCCAACGGCGTCGTCGATCGCTTCACGCGCACCGCGCAGGGCTTTTCGTTCGAACTCGCGTCGCATGTCGCGCCGCACTTTGCCATCGGCGGCGAGGCGCGTGCGAATGCATGCGTTGTCAGGGCAAATGGCCGTGCGCTTGCTCCCGCCATCGCGCAGGGACGTCGCGTGTATTCGCCGCCCGCATCGAAGCGCATTGAATCGGATGCCGTTCATGTCGATGTCGTCTGCGCAAGCTGATCGCCAGCGGCTTTTCTCGCCCTTCGTCATCGCGGCTTTCGGGCTGCTGGTCGCGCTCATGCTCGTGCTTGCGTTTCCGCGCGAACGCTTGCAAGAGCGGCTGCTGCAAGGCCGCGAAGCCGATACGCTGACCATTGCCTATCTCGAAGCGTGGCTGCGCATCGAACCCGACAACACCGACGTGCTGAATGAATTGACGCGCGAGTATCTGAAGGCACAGCGCGTTGCAGATGCAAAACGGATGCTCACGCGGCTGTCCGTTTCGAGCGATCCACAGGCGCAGTCGCGGGCGCTGAAAGTGCGTATCGAGCTTGCCGAGACAGAGGCGTATGCCCTTGCGCCGGGCGATCCTGCACGCACCGCGCGGCTTGCCCAGTTCGATGCGCTGCTCAAAGAGGCCATCGACAAGCCGTGGGATGCGGCCGAACTCGAAGCCCTTGCGGCGAAGGCGCGTGCATTGAACGACGGCGCGCTCGCCGGTCGGTACTATGAGCGGCTCGCGCGACTGAAGCCCGATGAAGCCTCGCGTTGGCTCGCGCAAAGCGCCCAGTTGAAGCTCGCTGCGGGCGATCACGCTGCCGCTGCCGATGCATTCTTCGCAGCGCAGACGCATGCCGCGACACCCGACGACGAGCGTCGTCTGTTCCTCTCGGGCGTGCAGGCGTTGCAGGCCGGGAACCGTCTCGCCGATGCGCTCGCTGCCGCCGATGCGCACATCGGCTCGCTCGGGGGCGATCGTGAAACGCTGCGCTATTTGACACGGCTTGCGCTGGCCGCCGGGCGACCGGACATCGCGGGCCGCTATGCGAAGCGCCTGCTCGATATGTCGGCGCGCAAGAACGCGGCGCGATTGGCGACGTTCGCTAGCGCACGAACGCCACGCGCGGCGATCTGCGCCCGCGCGTGCATGCGCGGCTCGCCGGGGCGTTTCATCAGGCGCATAGCGGATGTACAAGCGACGCGCAAACTCCCCGATGCCGCCGACTACGAACTTGGCTTCAAAGTCTTTCTGGCGAATGGTGATCTCGCAGCCGCACAACGCGTTGCACAAACGGCGGTCGATCGCGATCCCGCATCCGTCGAATGGCGCGAACGTCTGGCGCAGGTCGCCGAATGGAACCATGCGCCGGACGTCGCGCTCGCCAACTATCTCGTGCTCGCCCGCACGCATGGCGATGACAAATACTGGAAGCAAGTGGAGCGCTTCGCCCCTGCCCTCGGCGACATCGACGCAATGCTCGCCGCGGCCATCCACGAATCGGACCGTGCGCCCGGCGACATGAAGCAGCTCGATCGCGTCGTGAGCGCCTATGAAGCGCAGGCCGATCCCGATGCCGCGCTTCGCTTTCTGCAAGCGCGTGCAAAGGGTGCTTATCGCCGGCAAGTGCTTGAGCGTTATGCGAGCCTCGCCGAACGCAAAGGCGATGACGATCTCGCCATCGAAACATACGAACACCTGATGACCGAGTTCGGCCCCGATCCTGCCTACGCGCTCAAGCTGAGTCTCATGTACTACACGCGCGCTCGTTTCGATCGTTCGCTCGCCGTGCTGGATGCCGCTAAGAGCCACGCCAGCGCGGAGAACGGCGACTTCTGGCGCTTCTACACGATGATGGCGACGCTGCGCCAGCAAGACCAGAAGGCGCGCGAAGGCTACGACAGACTTGTCGAAGGCGGCCAGGCATCTCCCGACGATCTCACCGCGATGGTCTCGCTCTACGATGACGAGCCGCTTGAAGCGGGACGCATTGCCGAGTTCGCGTATCGCCGCACGGGCCGCGAGCCTCTGCTCGAACTGGCCATCTACGACTACCTGCGCGCCCGTGCGACTGCCCGCATCGGCGCATTGCTGGCCTCGCTCGATCCCGCCGCTCGTGAGCAAGCCGAGCGCTCGCCGCGCTTCTTGCTGGCGCGTGCGCAGTATCTCCGGCGCGCGGGCGACCCCGACGGCGCACTCGCCGACACCCGCGCGGCGCTCGTCATTGCACCCGCCGATCAGGAAGCCCGCGCCGCGCTGCTCTGGGCTTTGAACGAGCGCGGCAGCGATGCCGAACTGCGCGCCGCCCTCGCCCGCTACGCACGCTCCAGCGAACGCGACAGCGCGCTTTGGGCGCCGTATGCAGCCGCGTATTTGCGGCTCGGCAATGCGCGTGGCGCGCTGCACATGATGCACAAACAGGCCGCGTCGCGCCGCGACGATCCGTTGTGGGCGCTTGGCTATGCGGATGCGCTGGAACTCAACGGGCGCATCGACGATGCATGGCGCGTGCGCAACGCAGTGTGGCGCAAGCAGATGGCGCTGCGTGCATCGGGCAAACAACCGCTTGCCCTCGACGATGAACAGCGCGACGACCTGCGCGGCCGCATGGTGGGCCTCACCGACCAGTTCGCGGGCGGCGACGCATCGCGGCAAGTCTTGATCGAGCTGCTG
Source organism: Caballeronia grimmiae (assembly GCF_022879615.1). NCBI lineage: Bacteria > Pseudomonadati > Pseudomonadota > Betaproteobacteria > Burkholderiales > Burkholderiaceae > Caballeronia > Caballeronia grimmiae. Next base: position 611,059 of record NZ_CP084273.1, on the reverse strand, counting down.
CGGGAAGACGACCAATCCATCGGTACCCCGAATCAAATCATCGCGAGCGACGACGCAATGCAAAGCGCCGCGCATCGCGAAGAGAACGAGCAGCGCCTCTATTCCGCCGTCGCCCGCGAAGCCGCGCTCGGCTGGCTGCAATCACACGAGGCCTACGACGCCGAAAGCCTGTGGCTCTTGCGCCAGTACATCGACAGCGCGACGCGCCCGGTCTACGCCGAAGTGACGATCGCGCTCGCCGAACACGATCGCGCGACGCTGAATCGCCTGCTCGATACCGAAGCTGACTGGATACCGCGTCAAAACCGGCTCGACGCCGAAGCCACGACTGGCCGCTTTGGCGACGTGCAAACGCACGCGTTCGAACAGCAGTTCACGCTGCCAGACGATGAAATCGTCAATCAGATATTGCGCGAGCAATTGCTGCGCAACGCGCAGGCCATCGCGCCGCACTTCAGGATCGTCGATCAGGGCGGACTGTCGTACACGGAAACCGGCATCGGCGCAGGCCTGCGGCTGTCGCCGACGCAATCGCTCGCGCTTTATTACGCGGAACGCAACCAGCACGGCGATAACACACTCGTCAACGTGCCGCGTCATGACCGCCAGCTGTTGCTCGCGTGGCGACATCTCGGCCTCGACGACAGCGAGCGCGTGAGCATCGGCCGTCGCAATGCACTCGATGACTTCACGACGGTTCGTATCGACGGAACGCTTTTCGAACAACAAACGCTCAGCTTCAACTACGCGCTCGGCTTCAATCAGGCGGCGACGGAAACGAGCCAGTTGATCGTCGGCGGAATGAAGGATCTCGCGAGCGTGGGCTTCAATTATCGGCCGGACCCGCATGTGTTCGTCGGCGGGCGCGTGGAATACGACCGCTTTCATGGACAAGACCGGTCGTTTCTCGGCACGGGGGCGGTGGTGGATTTCAACGCGGGCTACAAGCTGCGAGCGGACTATCCCGACTACACGATCCGCGCGGTCTTCACGCATGGACAGTACAGCGCGTCGGGCACTCCCGGCAGCCAGCTCGCGCGGCTGTTGCCCGCCGGCACGCCACTGACCGCGACCCAGTTCATGCCGCAGTCGTTCACGCAGGAAGGCGTGCTGTTTTCTTTCGGCGACGATCTGCCCGAAGGCTATACGCGCGGCTGGCGGCCATTCTTTGCTGCCGGGCCGATCCACGATTCCAACCAGGGCTGGACCGCGCAAGTGCGCGTGGGACTCGCGGGCAGCGTGCTCGGCAACGACCAGGCGCTCGTCTACTACGAGCATGCCGGCGCAACGGCCGGACGCACGCAGGCGTTCACGGAATACGGCGTGCGTTACCGCTGGCTGTACTAGCGACGCTCGCTCGACATATACATCGAACAACGAAGCAAGCGGAGAGGACATATGAGACTGCCACGACGACTGGAAGCCGCGTTATTGACCACATACGCGGTGCTTGCGCTCAACGCATGCGCAGTGATGGATCACAGCGACACCGCCGCCGCCGCGCTCGACAGGAACGCAAGCTGGACCGTGCTGCCGATCGCCAATCGCACGGAAACGCCGCAAGCGGGCTTGCGCGCGTCGGCGATTGCGCAAAGCCTGCTGACATCGAATGGAATACAGCTCACGCGATACCCCGACACCGGCGACGAAGAAACGCTCTTCGATACCGCCAAACCCGACGCTAACGCGAAGGCGCTCGCCTGGGCGCGATCGCAGAACGTGCGTTACGCGCTGACCGGCACGGTCACGGAGTGGCGCTACAAAGTCGGCGTCGATGGCGAGCCGGCCGTGGGCCTCACCTTCGATGTCGTCGATGTCGCGAGCGGCAAGGTCGTCTGGAGCGCGGCGGGCAGCCGCACCGGATGGAGCCGCGATGCTCTTTCGGGCGTCGCACAAAAGCTCGAGAAGTCGCTTCTCGGCGCGTTGACAAAGTAAGCCGCCATGCCCGCAATCGAAGGTAGCGGCAAGAGCCAGGACGACGCCAATCCGCGACGCCAGCGCGTCGCGCAAAGCGGACAGTCCGTCGCCCGCGACATGCCGTGGGCGCGCGTGTTCGCGCCATCGGGCATCTCGCGCAGGCGGGCCGCGTTCATCGCGATGGAAGTCGTCGTCGCGACCATCGCGCTGCTCGTAGTCTGCTGGTTCGTCGATCCCGCCGACCCGCTGCTCTCGCGCACCGGCTTCGGCTGGGTCTGGCTCGTGCCTGTGGTCTTCGCGCTGCGCTACGGGACGCTCGCGGGCACGGGCAGCGCACTGTTGCTTTTGCTCGCATGGCAAGCGCCGCAGTGGGCCACCGGCACCCACGCGCACGCCGCATTTCCCGGCGGCTTCTTCTTCGGCGGATTCGTGCTCACGCTGTTATGCGGGCAATTCGGCGATATCTGGATCGGACGTCAGCGGCAGGCGCGCATTGCCAACGACTATCTCGCCGAACGGCTGTCGATACTCACGAAAAATCAGTTTCTGTTGCGCCTGTCGCATGAGCGGCTCGAACAGGATGTGCTTGCGCGCCCCGCGACCTTACGCGATTCTCTCGCGCGTCTGCGTTCGCTCGCGCTCAACGACGAGGACGATGGCCCGCTGCAAGGCGCCGCGCGCTTTCTGAAGACGGCTGCGCAGGCGTGTCAGCTCGAAACGGCGAGCCTCTTTGCATGGACCGGAAGCACGGTTGCGACGACGCCGGTTGCCAGCGTCGGCGATCCCTTCGAACTCGACATGGGCGATCCGCTCGTCAGCGAGGCGCTGGACAAGCTCGTGCTGACGCATCCCGAATCGAATGCGACCGATGCAGGCACGCGCTATCGCGCGGTCGCGCCCTTGCTCGACGCCGCCGGGCGGCACGTGGCGCTGCTCGTCGTGGAACGCATGCCCTTTCTCGCGATGACCCGCGACAATCTCCAGTTCCTGCTCGTGCTATGCGGCTATTACGCCGACAGCGTGCGCCATGCGGATGTGAGCCGCTCGATCCTGCAAGCGTTCCCACGGTGTCCTTATGATTTCGCACTCGACTATGCCCGCCTCGTGCATCTGCTGCGCGATACGGCTGTGGAGTCGTCGCTCGTCGCGCTGGTCTTCGATACGACCGAGTTCGGCGCATCGCTGCATGAACACGTGCTGCGTCTGCGACGCTCGCTCGATGCGCAGTGGCCGATCATCACGCCGGCGCGGCGCGTCGTGCTCACACTGATGCCGCTTTCGGGCGAAAGCGCGGTGGCGGGCTATCTGCTGCGCATTGAAGAGAATCTGCGCGCGCAGTTTGGCGCCGACTTCGAATCGGCTCACGTCGCGACCCACGCAATGCGCCTTTCCGCCGATTCGCCCGTGGAAGGCCTGCATCACTTTCTGAGGCTGTGTCATGTCGAAGACTGAGCGCGCGATGCATCGCACGATTCTGGCGCTCGCGTGGCTGTCAGCGATCTGTGGCGTCGTCGTGCAGGCCTACGCTTTCGTGCTCGCTGCGCAAGGCGGCCCGCCAACGCGGGTGCTGCTTATATGCCTCGCGCTGCAATGCGTCGCTGCTGCGCTGATCTCGTTTGCGTGCTGGCGGACCCTGCCGCAGCGATATCGCTCGAAAGGGGCATGGTGCTATCTGTGGCTGCTGAATTTCGCGGTACCGGCGGGCGGCGCGCTGGTTTCCGTGGGCGCAATGATCGTGGCGCTTGCGTTGCCGCGTCGCGTGCAGGCTCGCCATATTGCTTACGTCGAAGAACCGGAGTTCGCGACGCATTTGATTCCGCATGTTTCATATGGACGCGGCGCGCGCCTGAAGGCCGAGTTACAGAACGCCGAAGCGGTGACATCGCTGCGCATGACTGCCTTGCTCGCGATGCAGTCGATGCCCGCGCATACCATCAGTCCGCTATTGCGCGGCATGCTCGCCGATCCGCTCGACGATATCCGCCTGCTCGCCTACGGGATGCTCGACAGTCAGGAGAAGCAGCTTACGCAGCGCATCCTCGCGCAACGGCCGAAGCTCGCGATGCAGCTTGAGCCGCGCGAGCGTTACGAAGTCAACAAGACGCTCGCCGAACTCTATGGCGAGCTGATCTACGCGCATCTCGTTCAGGGCGACGTCTATCGGAACGCAGCCGATCAGGCCGATGCCTACGCCGCCGCTGCACTCGATATCGAGCCCTCCGACGCCGCGTTGTGGCGCATGCGCGGACGGCTCGCGCTGGACCGCGGCGATCTCGACGCCGCCGACAGCTTGCTTGAACGCGCGATCGAACACGGCTTCGCACGGGATCGCATGCTGCCCTATCTCGCGGAAGCCGCTTATTTGCGCGGCGATTTCGCGCGGGTTAAAACGCTGCTCGGACAAATGAGCCCGTCCGCGATCCTGCCCGTCATGAAGCCCGTGCTCGACTATTGGCGCGGCTCGCTCGCCACTCTTCGCAAAGGCTCGACATGAACACCGTTGCCCTTCCCGATGCAGCGTCCGTGCAGACCTGGCCTGCGCTCAGCACTGCGTTACCCAAAGCCACGCGCGCGGATGTCGTGTTGCTCCTCGAAGGGACGTTCCCGTATGTAAGCGGTGGGGTATCGAGCTGGGTCAATCAGATGATCCGCGCGTTTCCCGATCTCACCTTTGCGCTCTGCTTTCTCGGCAGCCGTCCACAGGATTATCCGAAGGCATCGTATGCATTGCCGCCCAACGTCGTGCATCAGGAAAATCACTTCCTGTACGACTTTGAAGCCGCGCCCGAAGCCGAGAAACGCCGTGGGGATCGCGCGGCCTTTGCGCAATCGGCAGAACTGCACGAAGCCATGCGCAATCCGGCGATGCGTGCCGCCGCCGGTTCGATGCTGCGCGATATGCTCAAGGACCTCGCCCCCGATGGCCGCCTGTCGGAGAGCGAATTTCTCTATTCGCACGAGGCCTGGAAGACCATTACGGAGCAGTATCGGGAGCGCTGCACGGATCCTTCCTTCGTCGATTACTTCTGGACCGTACGCGTGATGCACAAGCCCTTGTGGCTGCTCGCACGCATTGCCAATGGCTTGCCTGATGCCGGTGTCTATCACACGGTGTCGACGGGATACGCGGGGTTTCTCGGCGCGCTCGCGCACTTCCGGACCGGCCGGCCTCTGCTCGTTTCGGAACACGGCATCTATACGAAGGAACGCAAGATCGACCTGTTCCAGAGCCAGTGGATACGCGACAACCGCAGCATTTTCGAGCGCGACGTTTCGCAGGTCGGTTATTTCCGCGATCTATGGGTGCGCTTCTTCGAGACGCTCGGGCGCGTGTGTTACGACGCCGCGGCCGATATCATCGCGCTCTACGAAGGCAACCGTCAGCGACAGGTCGCCGATGGGGCGCCGTCGCAAAAGACCGCGAGCATACCGAATGGCGTCGACTTGCCGAGGCTTTCGGCGCTGCGTGACAAGCGTGCGCCCGGCGTGCCGAAGACGCTGTGCCTGATTGGCCGCGTCGTCCCGATCAAGGACATCAAGACCTTCATTCGCGCGATGCTGACGGTCGTGCGCAAGGAGCCCGATGCGGAGGCATGGATCGCCGGACCAGAGGACGAGGACGCCGAATACGCACGGGAATGCCGCAGTCTCGTGGAAAGTCTCGGTCTCGAAGGAAAGGTCAAGTTTCTCGGCTTTCAGAGGATCGACGAGTTGCTTCCGAAATGCGGCGTTCTCGTCCTTAGTTCGATATCCGAAGCATTGCCACTCGTGGTACTGGAGGGTTTTGCAGCGGGCGTGCCTTCCGTGACGACCGATGTCGGCTCGTGCCGTCAGTTGATCTACGGCTTGCCCGGCGACGACGGGGCGCTGGGTGCGGCAGGCCGCGTCGTGCAGATTGCCGACCCGCGCGCACTCGCCGATGCCGCGCTCGAACTGCTGAAAGAAGACAACTGGCGCGCGGCGCAGGCGGCGGGCATCGCGCGCGTCGAACGCTTCTATACGCAGGAACGCATGGTCGGCGCATATCGCAAGCTATATGAGCGGCTTATCGGCGACGCATAACGACTACACGGGAATCGTCATGGCGGGAATCGGCTTCGAATTGCGCAAGATGCTCCGGCGCGACACGCTCGTCGGACTGATGCAGGCGTATGCGTATGCGGGACTCATCAGCGCGGGTCCGTGGATTCTGTCGATCATCGGCATGCTGCTGATCGGCATTCTGAGCCTGCCGTTCGTGCTGCCGTCCGGGCTCATCACGCAGTTTCAGGTATCGGTGACGTATCTGATCTCGCTGTCCCTCGTGCTGACCGGACCGCTGCAACTCGGCTTCACGCGTTTCACGTCCGACCGCCTGTTCGAGAAACGCGGCGACATGGTGCTTCCGAACTATCACGGCGCGGCGCTGGTTGCGACCCTCGCCGCGATCCTGCTCGGCGGACTCGCGGTGGTGTTTCTTTTTCCCGGGCAGACGGCGGCGTATCGGCTATTGATGCTCGCGGGCTTCGTCGTCATGAGCAACATCTGGCTCGCGACGATCTTCTTGTCGGGCATGAAGCAATACACGTCGATACTGTGGGTGTTTTTTATCGGCTACACGCTGACGGCGGGTGCGGCCATCACGCTCAATATCTTCGGATTAACGGGACTGCTCGGCGGGTTCGTGTTCGGGCAGACCGTGCTTCTTGCGGGCCTGCTGACGCTGATCTATCGCGACTACACGAGCGATCGCTTCATCTCGTTCGAATTCTTTTCGAAACGCTACCGTTACCCGACTCTGATGGCGACGGGCTTTATCTACAACCTCGCGATCTGGGTCGACAAGTTCATGTTCTGGTACGCGCCGGGGACCGGGCAGGATGTGATCGGACCGTTGCGCGCGTCGATCATCTACGACATTCCGGTCTTTCTGGCCTATCTTGCGATCATTCCGGGCATGGCGGTCTTCCTGATGCGTATCGAGACCGACTTCGTCGAGTACTACGACGCCTTCTATGGCGCGGTGCGGGAAGGCGCTTCCCTGCAGCATATCGAACGCATGCGCAACGCAATGGTCGAGGCGCTGCGCAACGGACTCTATGAGATCGTGAAAGTGCAGGCGACCGCTGCGTTGTTGCTCTTCGCGATCAGCGCGGCGCTGCTCGGATGGCTGCGCATTTCGGCGCTCTATTCGCCGCTGCTGTATATCGACGTGATCGCCGCGAGTTTGCAAGTGCTGTTCATGGGCGTGATCAACGTGTTCTTCTATCTCGACAAACGGCGTGTGGTGCTCGCGCTCGTCGGCTTGTTCGTCATATCGAATGTCGCTCTGACGGGGGTGACGCTCGCGGCCAACCCCGCTTGGTATGGCTATGGCTTCGCGGCGTCGCTGCTGCTGGTGCTGCTCGTCAGTCTCGTGTGGCTCGATCGCAAGCTGGAGATGCTCGAGTACGAGACGTTCATGATTCAGTAGATGAAGCCTTACACCGGCGCACAGATGCCTTTGTGACGGAGTGATGCTTCATGCAAGCCTGTCTGTTCGTTACCGAACATTCCATTCGTTCGCGATTCTAATTACCGGATTGAATGTTCCCGCACGTGATCCATACTTCTTTTGCCCACTGTGGAGGGCGAATCCGTTGCAGGGTCTTTGCGGCAGTGCGGCGGAAGCCAGTCGCTCGCTTTATCTGGGCTTTCCACGTTCACGAGGTTCCGTATGGACTCCAATTCGATCAAGCGGCGCACGTTCGTCAAGGGAACGGCGTCGGCGCTCGCGCTCTTATCCCTGCCCAAACTGAGCGTGGCGGTGACGCCCCCGGTTATCAGGCTCGAATGGCAAGCATTCAAATCACAGTATCTCGAAGCGTTCTACATAGCCGTTCGACAGATGAAAAGCAACACCGACGCAAGCAAGCCGGCATCATGGCAATACTGGGTGAATGTCCATCGCAACTATTGTCCGCATAGCGAGCCGTATTTTCTGGCGTGGCATCGCGGCTATATGTATTGCATCGAGCAGCAGTTGAAAGCCATCAATCCATCCCTCACTCTGCCGTATTGGGATTACTACACTTATCCCGTCATTCCTTCTGAATTCACCGATTCGGCGAGCGGCAATCCGCTGTACGTCTCGCGCGTGAATACCAACGTCTATCAGGCGCTCGATCTGAGTCCGTTCGCCTCGACCGTGGTCAATATGCAGCGGGGCACGAGAAACGCATTCGAAACGAAGTTCGAGAATGCACCGCACAATCCGGTGCACGACATCATCGGCGGCTACATGGGCAACATTCTGACGGCGCCCATCGATCCAATCTTCTATCTGCATCACTGCAACATTGACCGCCTGTGGAGCGCATGGGAATCGCGCGCGACGAGCAAAGTGCCCGCTGCCAGCAACAGCTACTGGAGCGGCAGTTTTACGTATGCAAACGGCCTTACCATGGCGAAATCGAAGACGCGGACGGTGGCCGGCCTGGGTTATACCTATGCCAACAACACCATGCCGGTCGTGTTGCCGCCGCAAGCGCAGCGTGGAGGGATCGTGCGAGTACAGGCGCAGGTATCGGCGATTCACGCACGGCCGCAAGCCGGCAGGTTCACGGCAAGCCCGGGCCGCAGCATCTCGGCGACGCGACGATCGTTAGGCGGCGTCAGAGGCGTCGGACTGGGCAATGCCTCGCTGAGCGCGGCCATTCCGCTCGCAGCCACAAGCGCGACCGCGCTGAAGGACGTGCTTGCGTCGTCACCCGCGGCGAGTCTCGACGAATCATCGCAAGCGCCGCAGGCAGTGGCCCCCGGCAAGGCATCGTTCCGTCATGTGAAGCTCGTGCTCGACGGCCTCGCGATAACAACTGAGGGTCAAAACGGCGGATTCTTCTACAACGTCTATTTGAATCTGCCCGCCGCCGGCGACATCGATGCGGTGAAGAGCGACCATTTTGTCGGCACGGTCGGCGCGTTCGAAATATCGACGGCCACGCATCACGGGATGAAGATGCTTTCCTACGATGTGACGGATCAACTGGCGCGGCTCGGCATCGGCAATGCGAACGAGATGGTCGTGTCGTTCGTGCGCGTGAGCGGGCTGAACGCGCCGAAGGGCAACGTCGTTTCCGTCGACGAATTGCGCGTCGAACTAAGCACCGATGCGCCTTGAATTTTGAGTGCAATCTCTTACGACGCGGCGCTCGGCCGGGCCGCGTCGCCGCTCGCCCGCCCGTAGTCTACCCACGAATCAATCGCCGAAATGGCCCGCTCGCGCGTCTCGATCGCGCAGGGCATCGATCAGGTCCGCCAGTTGCACCGCACGCGGCGTTTGCATGATGCATGCAAAATGCACATCTACCGATACGCTGCCGCTAACGGCAAAGGAGAAACCCGATGAAGGCATTCGCTATCCGCGCGCCTGGCGGACTGGACAAGCTCGAAATCCGCGACATTCCGGATCCCGGACAACCAGGACCGGGACAGATTCGCATTGCGCTGCACGCCACGTCGCTCAATTTTCATGACCTGCTCGTCGTGAACGGCACGAGTCCGACCGCCGATGGCCGCGTGCCGATGTCAGACGGTGCGGGTGTCGTCGAAGCGGTCGGCGATTGCGTCACCGAGTTCGCAGTCGGCGATCACGTCGTGTCCTGCTTCTTTCCGCAATGGAGCGACGGCCTGCCGCAATCCGAAGTCGGCAATTTCGCGGGCACGCCGGGCGATGGCATCGACGGCATGGCGGCGATGCATGTCGTGCGCGCAGCCACCGCCTTTACGCACGCGCCGCGCGGCTGGAGCCATGCCGAAGCAGCCACGATCACCACAGCCGGCCTCACCGCGTGGCGTGCGCTCGTCGTGGATGGCGGGCTCAAGGCGGGCGATACAGTGCTCGTGCTCGGCACCGGAGGGGTATCGATTGCGGCGCTGCAAATCGGGAAGACGATGGGGGCGCAAGTCATCGTTACGTCTTCGTCGGACGAGAAGCTCGCGCGCGCGAAGGCGCTCGGAGCTGATCATGCCCTCAACTACCGCACGCACGAGAAATGGGGCGCTCTGGTGCGCGAGATCACCGATGGGCGCGGCGTCGATCATGTGATCGAGGTCGGCGGCCCCGGCACGCTCGCCCAGTCGATCGAAGCAGTGCGCGTCGGCGGACATATCGCGCTGATCGGCGTGCTGACAGGGCGCGAAGGCATGGTGCCGACGTCGTTATTGATGGCGCGTCAGGCGAAGCAGCAAGGGCTGATCGTCGGCAGCCGGCGCCATCAACAGGAATATGTGCGCGCGCTGGAGCTGAACGGCGTACGTCCCGTCATCGATCGAACCTTTGCTTTCGACGCCCTGCCCGATGCGTTCCGGCATCAGGAGAGCGGCGCGCACTTCGGGAAGATTTGCGTCGAGTGGTAACGCTCAGCAGTGGCGTCGGGCGGCATGCGCATTGCAGACATCGTGCGTCGACATAACAGGAGTCAACCATGATGATCCAACGCACGCGTATGTTTGCATTGATGCTGTCGGTTGCCGGCGCCTCTGCAATCGCAGCGCCCTCTTACGCCACCGAAGCCGCCGCGCCGGGCAATCAGCAGCGCAACGAAGGAGTGGGCGTGCGCGGCGGGCAATCGGCCCATAGCGCTCAGAGCGGTCAAGGCGCGAGTCCGCAGGGCGGCCAGGGCGCAGCAACGCAGATGGGCACGCCGCCGGGTCAACTAAAGCGTGAGGAAGAAGCGCGTCAGCGCGGACAGGCATCGGGCGCAGCAGGGAAATAGCGAAGCGTTCGCTCGCAGCCGGCCTCGCGGCATTGCCTTCAACGTCGCGAGCCAGTATTTCACATCCATTACATTTCACCCGCCGCTCTTCTATGATGAGGAAGCGCGCCCGTCGCAACGACGATTGAATCAACGGCTTCACATCGCATCACGCGCGCTGTTTCATCCATCAGCGGAGGATGGCCTCGATGAGCATGCGTTCGACTGAAAGCGATGACGCCAGCGCGCGTGATCACCCGCGCTATGCGCAGATGTTTCCGGTGCTCTCTGCAGCCGACGTCGAACGCCTGCGCCGTTTCGGCGCCATCGTGCATTACGGCCATGGCGCGTTCCTGTATCGCGCAGGCGGCCTCTGCCCCGGCGTGTTCGTGCTGTTGTCGGGCAAGGTGCGAATCGTCGCGCGCGAAGGGCTGCTGCGTGAACGCATGATCCACACTTACACGCAACCCGGCGAGTTCACGTCGGACGTTGCACAGCTTTCGAACAAGCCCGCCGTGGTCGATGCACATGTCATCGAGGACGTCGACGCGATTCTGCTGCGCCCCGACGCGCTCAGAGCCGTGATGGTGGCCGAAGCCGATCTCGGCGAACGCATCATGCGTGCACTGATCCTGCGGCGCGTGCTCGTCTTCGAGCGAGGCCACGGCGTCGTACTGGTGGGCGCATCGGGCAATGCGCGGCTGCGGGCTTTGCAAAACTTTCTCAACCGGAATGTCTTTCCGAGCGTCACGCTGGATGCCGACAAAAACGCCGAAGCGCTCGCGCTACTCGAACGTCTCACGCCGCAGCCCGACGATTTTCCGCTCGTCGTATGCCCGAGCGGGACGGTATTACGCAATCCGGATGAAGGGCAACTGGCGTCGTGCCTCGGCCTAGTGCCTGAATTCGATCCGGCCCACGTCTACGATGCGTTGATCGTCGGCGCGGGACCAGCGGGGCTCGCCGCAGCCGTCTATGCGGCCTCCGAAGGATTGTCGGTCGCGGGCATCGACTGCCGCGCGCCCGGCGGACAGGCGGGCAGCAGTTCGCGCATCGAAAACTATCTCGGCTTTCCGACCGGCATCACGGGACTCGCGCTCGCAGGACGCGCGTTCGTGCAGGCGCAGAAATTCGGCGCGCATATCGGCATTCCGTGCGAAGCCAAAGCGCTGCATTGCGGTGCCGACGCGCTCGCCGTCGAACTCTGCGATGGCCGGCGTATCGCCGCGCGCACGGTCGTCGTTGCGAGCGGTGCGGATTATCGTCGTCCGGACGTCGACGGTCTCGCGCATTTCGAAGGCAGCGGCGTTTATTACTGGGCCACGCCGATCGAAGCGAGGCTGTGTCGCAAGGAGCCCGTTGCGCTCGTCGGCGGCGGCAATTCAGCAGGGCAGGCCGTCGTCTTTCTCGCTTCGCACGCCGAGCATGTGCATCTGTTCTTTCGCGGTCCGAGCTTGAAGCAGAGCATGTCGCACTATCTCATCGAGCGGATCGCGGGCTTGCATAACGTGACGTTGCATGCGGGCACGGCGCTGACTTCGCTGGAGGGCAATGCGCGTCTCGAATGCGTGCGTTATCGCAATCGCGACGGCATCGAATGCGCACTCGATACGCATCATCTTTTTGTCTTCATCGGCGCGCAGCCGCGAGCGGGCTGGCTGAAGGAATGCGGCGTGGCGCTCGACGCGAAAGGCTTTGTGCTGACGGGCGCAGACGTTCCCGGCTGTAATCCCCGCGCGATGTCGCTTCAAACGAGCATGCCGGGCGTCTATGCAATCGGCGACGTGCGCTCGGGTTCAATCAAGCGCGTGGCGTCGGCGGTTGGCGAAGGCGCGGCGGTCGTCGCGCAGATTCATGCTTATCTGGCGGTGAATGCCTGAGTGCGTTTCATGGGGCGAACTCATAGGCACGTCACGTGCTGTGGCTCGGAGCATGAAAATCGTATGCATCGCCTGGGGCTCCATGCTATGGAATCTGAAAGGCTTTCCAATCGAAGGGGAATGGCGCGAGGGCGGTCCTTCGATACCGCTTGAATTCGCGCGGCATTCCGATGGCGAGATTGCGAGTCTCGTCGTCCTTGCGTCCGGTCCCGTATCGACGACTTATTGGGCTCCCGTTGCGGTGGACTCACTCGATGCCGCTCGCGAAGCGTTGCGTAAGCGCGAAGACGTACGCATCAACGAAAGAGAATGGATCGGTAGCGTGCCGCGACCGGCGGGCGTCGACTATCCGCAATCTCACGCATTCGCTGAGTGGCTCGCGCGTAATGGCGCGGACGCTGTCGTCTGGACCGCGCTCCCTCCAAAGTCGCACGATCGCAATGGCCGCATGCCAAGCGTCGACGAAGCAATCACCTACCTGAACTCACTCAACGATGAGGATCGCGGCCGTGCTGAAGCCTATATCCGGCAGTCTCCACCGCTCATTCGTACTCCCTTTCGCGAGCGCTTCGAAAGCGTATTCGGATGGACGCCGGTGAATTCAGGCGATCAGTTCTAGCGTGAGTTTCCGCTTGCGTCGGCTGTAGCGCACGTATCGACGCCTTCGAGTCCGCGCGCGCGTTTCGCTGCTTCCAGACGCGCCTGTGCCGCCTGCAAGTTACGCGGGTAGTAGAAGTCCTCCTGCCACGGTTGGTACCCCACGCTTTCCAGCTCGCGCAACTCACACAACTGATGCGCGCGGGTGGGCGACACCTGTGACGATGATTGGCCAGTCGACTGGCAAGCGGCCAAATTCAATGCGACGACGAGTGCAAGCGCGACCTCAGCGCGCGACAGGCGACGGCCAACGCTATCAGGCATGGGGAATGCTCCTTTTCTCTCGACTTAATGTCCGCGATAAGTACCCGTTCTCAACGTACGCGGTCCGAGTCAGTAAACAGGGCTATAAATTACGTTGCGGTCGAGGTAACGATCATGGTCATCAACTGCGCCCATTGCGGCAAGCTTTATTTCGTGGATAGCGAGGACAGAGCACTCAAGGCGTGTCCGGTTTGCGGTGCGGAAGACGCAGAGCAACTAGCGACGACGATTGTCTTCGCGCAAGCAACGAGCGATCCGCCACCCGTTCTCAGTCAGAGGCAGGATGTTCATCGAACGCATTCCTGATCTCACAGTACGCAGCGGGTCAAGCGACACGCCACACGAATTCTGGGCACGTTTCAAATCAGACCTCTCTGACCCACGCGTGCCAAGCGACGTTCTCTAGACAAGCGGGCACGTCGATGGGGGCGTCGACGTTCCCGAGTACTTCGCCGGGACGGCCTACCCGGCGCGGCACCAGCGCGATTAAGTCGCGGCAAACGGAAATGCGAGGCAGCACGAGACAGCTCGTCCCCGACAACACGACGCGCAATGCACGCCTTAGTCTGGCGAGGGCCTGGTCGAGCGTGCGCAATAGATGACAGACGATCCGCTTTGTTTCACCGAACTCAATGACGGTGCCCGGTGAGGCACTCGCGGAAACATACTAGGCATTCCCGCGAGTAAAACAGCTTAAGACTGCACGAATGCGAGCAGATCGGCGTTGAGGATTTCGGCATTGGTCGTCAACATGCCATGCGGGAACCCCGGGTACGTCTTGAGCGTTCCGTTCTGGAGCAGCTTGATCGACTTCAGCGCTGCATCGGCGATCGGCACGATCTGGTCGTCTTCACCATGGAGAACAAGCGTCGGCACCTTGATCGACCGAAGATCTTCGGTCTGGTCAGTTTCCGAGAATGCTTTGATGCCCTCGTAATGGGCCTTGGCGCTGCCCATCATGCCCTGCCGCCACCAGTTCTGAATGACGCCCTGTTGCACCGTCGCACCGGAACGGTTGAAGCCATAGAAAGGACCGGCCGGAACATCAACGAAGAATTGAGCGCGGTTGTCGGCAAGCGCTTTACGAAAACCGTCGAAGACTTCACTGGGCAGCCCTTCGGGATTCGCTTCGGTTTTAAGCATCAGCGGGGGCACTGCGCTGACGAGCACTGCTTTCGCAACGCGCCCTGCCGGTTCGCCGTGCTTCGCCACATAGCGTGCTACTTCGCCGCCGCCCGTCGAATGGCCGATATGTACTGCATTGCGCAAATCCAGTGCTTCCGCGACAGCGAAGGCGTCCGCTGCGTAGTGGTCCATGTCGTGCCCGTCGGAGACTTGCGACGAGCGGCCATGGCCGCGTCGATCGTGCGCAATCACGCGATATCCTTTCTGCACGAAGAAGAGCATCTGTGCGTCCCAATCGTCGGAGGACAGCGGCCAGCCGTGGTGAAACACGATGGGCTGTGCGTCTTTCGGGCCCCAGTCTTTATAGAAAATCTCGACGTTGTCCTGCGTGGTCACGTACGGCATGGTGCTTCTCCTTTTTCGACGTTATCGGGCAATAGCCGGGCATCCATCATCCGGCGCGATTGTTACAAACGCCACCGTGGTGGCAAAGACATTAATGGCAAAGTGCGGAAAGCGACGAGAAGGATACGGGCGTCATAATTCTGGCGGAAGTGCGCCAGATGGAACGTAATGTTGCGCAGGTGGGATGCTGAGTGAGTTTAGTCGGTCGGCCGGGCAGTTGAGTACGTTATGCGCCCGTGCTCATTCTTTGGGACGCGCGGCGGTCTCTGATGCGCAGATATGCTTCGTTGCGGGCGCTTGCTTGGCAATTCGTCACTGTATGATTTGCCGGCTTGGTGCAAGTTAGTCGCGTCGTGCGATCGACGAATCGGCTCGACGTGTGCAGATCTGCTTGCTGTAGACGCGCACGGCTCTGGCTCGAAAACGCTGTCGCGTCGCAGCGCCTAGGAAATGGCGCGCGATTGCATTGCCGCTGTTGCATCCGCGCTTGGAAGCTGCTGTCGCTAGCGCGCTACTTCAACGCAGAGCTTCTCCTGTAGCTCGCGAAGTAACGGAGTGCCTCGGAAAAACCGCTGCGAGTTGTATAGACGTGCGGACATATGCCGGTTGCGCGTTCTGGTGGACTCAGGTGGATGCAGCACGAGAGCTGGACTTCGGGCCTAGTGTCAAATGCACCGGCGAAGATTGAGTCGAAACACCGAACGGCATTCTGAATGCCGCATGCAGCATGCGATTCGCGCAGCAAGCACCTCGCCTTACAGACGGAGCACCGCTGCCCTAGCTCGCATCCGAGACCTTGAGCGACGCCTCTTGAGCCCGCCGCAGCCGCTCCCGGCTGTTCGACAGATGCATACGCATCGCTGCGCGGGCAGCCTCGGCGTCCCGGCGTGCGATCGCATCGTAGATATCCTCGTGCTCGCGATTGACGCGATCGAGATAGCTGCCCGGATCGTGATGCGCAAGCGCGGCCGAATTCACTCGCGTGCGCGGAATAATTGTGTTGCCGAGCTGGCTCAGGATGCTATGGAAGTAGCGATTGCCTGTCGCCTTCGCCAGTTCGAGGTGGAATGCGACATCGGCTGCCACTGCGTTGCCGGTGCCTTCGGCGATGTGCCGTTCAAACTCGTCCAGCGCGCGGCGCATCTGCGCGAGGTTCTCGTCGGTGCGACGCATCGCGGCGAGACCTGCCGCCTCGGCTTCAAGGCTGATACGTAACTCGAGAATCGCCATCACATCGCGCACGGTCAGGTCACCAGCAGCCTCGATCTGGAACCGGTCGTGATCCCCCGCTTCGAGCACGAAAGTCCCGATGCCATGACGCGTCTGCACCAGCCGCGCCGCCTGCAATCGGGAAATGGACTCGCGCACGACGGTGCGGCTCACGCCGAGTTGGGCCATGATTTCCGACTCGGTCGGCAGCTTGTCTCCGGGCTGCAGCGCCCCGCTGCGAATGCGCTCGGACAGCTCGGCGACGACTTCCTCAGTGAGGTTGCGGGAACGGCGAAGCGCGCCGGGTGCGGTTGGTTGTGACATGAAAGAACCGGATTCGAATGCGGATGGCCCATTATAGGGCGCGACGAAGCTTGTACGACGACTTATCGGCAGTGCGGGCTATGGAAGCAATGTAGTGACGGCTGCATGCGGCTTGACTCTGGCGATTGAATGCAAAGAACAATTCGTTGAAACGCAGCGCGGTGCAGCGTACAGTTCATGTACCGCCTGAAGTGACAACAGCGCCCGCGCCGGCAACCCGGCTGCTGCTTGTTCGTCGTCAAGTGCGCCACCCCGCACGTACGCATCTGTTCGATTTCTAACCATCGCGTACAGGCGAGTTTTGAAAGCTCGATAATCGATTCGTCCTTTCTTGGGTAGAACGGCTTTCGCTGGTCAGGCATCACGTTTACCCGGACGAGTCGAAGCGGAGCAAGACAAAACACAGCAACGATTTGCAAGCAAGCGGCCACTTCCACTCAGGAGGCGCGAACGCGCTGACTGTGCGCGATCACCTCAACGCTGGCCGCCAGGAGACGAGCAATGATGCGAGAAGTATCCGGGGCGTTTTGCGGCTCCCGCAAGCTGGATGAAGCACTCGGCGATCTGCACGCAGAAGGCATCGCCAGCGACCGAATCCGCGTGGCGCGTATGAGCGGATTTGCCGACTTCCAGATGTCGATTGCGCTGAGCGCCAGTTCGCCGACGCAATGGATCATCGCCGAGCACGTCGGCCAGGGTGACACCTATCACGCGTTGGACATCGCGTCGTCGGGCGACGATATCCTTCCCGACTTCGGCCGCGCCGACACGCGCGGCCCCGGGGCGGAAGACTTCGGCAGCATCACGCGAGTCGTCGTAACCATACGCGACGAGGCCGAGATGCGTGCCGTATGCGATATCTTCTCGCGCCTCGGCACCGACGACCTCGACGCCGAGAGCGCGGCAACCTAGCTCGTCGCGTTCGACCGAACGCGGCTCACTGCGTGGTCGATTCGACCGGCTTCGCTTTTTTCTTGTGCTTGAAGTGAAAGCCGCCTTTGCGGGTGCTTCCGGGCGGGGATGCATTGTCTCCCCCGACCGTCGGTCCGGCTGTCGCGGCGCCGTGAGCGTTGCCGCCGCCCGATCCCCCGTTGCCGTTGCCCCCGGCCTGAGCCAGTGCGACACCCGAGGCGAATGTCGCGCCTGTCACCACGACAGCTAACAACGTCAATCTGCGTTTTTTCATGTCATGCCTCTTCGGTGAAGTTTGTCTGAACGGCAAGGCACGAGTTGCATGCTGCGCACCACATTCGGCATGCAGCATGCAATCGGCGTGATGCGGCGATCGGCTAACGACTACGGCGCCGAAGCATCACAGCACATTTCGTGCGCGTTCCTACGCGTCGTCGAAGACATTTCTTCATGCAACTGTCCACGCTTCGTCGTAGACCGCATCGGAGAGCGCTTCCCATGCGGGATCGACGCCGCCCGGTTGGTTAACTGCGCTCTTCCCCGCGTCGAAGTCGTCCAGCCTCCTTTGCGTGCGGTAATCGGCGAACGGCGCTTCGGCGATGTCGCGCAAGTTGTAGATCCGGGCCGTACTTTTGATGAGCTTCACTTCATCACTAACATGCGCCGCAACGTCGAGGTTGCCGCTTGAGTTCGGTCGGGAGAGAAAGACTTGTCGTCGCTGACTTCTATAAGGATGCGCGCAGTCTCACCGGTTTCGTCATGCGACGCGTCGGTGTCTTCAATAGCGTCGTAAAGAATGTCCGCAACCAGCACGGCCCCGCCCGCGAAGCTCGCTTCATCCGCCGACGCGACCGGATGATTTATATGCGGCGGCTTCTGAAGTCTCTGCGCCGTCTGGTCGCGCAAACGCAAGACTTTGGACAACCCCAGTCGCCGTTCTTTTGTGTGTGGTGAACCGTACAGATTTCCAGCCCTGTCCGACGCCAGTCCAAGCGCCCACGCACGAGGTGCACCACTTAAAAGAGCGCTAGACAACGCGAATAAGAGCACCAAAATCACGCGCCATCAGAAACAAACTTTGTTTAGTTTTCATCCGCTGATTATTTCATTAACCTTGCAATAACGAATAAAACTTACTGCCTAGGGTAAATACAGCAGGTAAAAATCAACGTCCGAAAATGCGCCTGAACGGCTAACGTAATCTAGCGAGCACGACTAAGACATCCGTCAAGCCGGACGCTCGGCTCATGGGGGGCGACCGTGCGCCATCGCACGGACGGGCACCCCCACAAATTCGTTAAATACGATAAAACTACCTCGACGGTGAGTGCGAGGGCTCCAGGAACCTGAACAACACTTTGAGCAAATCACCACCATCTGTACGTCCCGGCCTAAATAACCTGAGTGGGCCTTTGAAACGTAGACCCGTTTCAGACCCGATTGGCCAAATGCGCTTTGGCCAAGTACAAGGGAAACCAGACACAAATGAAAACTGAATTGCGCCGCATCCTTTCCGAGTCCGCACGCCTCGACGTGCCCATCGACACTCTCTCCGATAGCGACGATCTTTACGCCGCCGGTCTCTCATCGCTTGCCACGGTTCACGTGATGCTCGCAATCGAAGATGAATTCGGCGTAGAGATTCCCGATCACATGTTGACGCGCCGACTTTTTTCCAGCGTCGATTCGCTCGCTGCGGCCGTCGAAGAACTGCGTCGTTCACAGGCGGACGCATGAACGCCGCCGCGCAGGAACTGGAAGCGTCGCAGTTCGCAAGCGTCGATAAGCGTGCGGCGCCGCGCAGCGAAGGCGAATTGCTCGAAGCGGCGCATCGCGTAGCGGCGATCGCAGCCCAGCACGCCGATGCAGTCGACAAGGAAGCGCGCTTTCCTGCCGAAGCAATTGCGGCCATGCGCGAAGAGCGGCTTTTCTCCGCCATGGTGCCAGTCATTCATGGCGGTGATGGTCTTTCGATAACAAGCGTCGCCCGCTTGTGCGAGGCGCTTGCCAAAGGCTGCGCTTCATCCGCCATGATCTATGCGATGCACCAAAGCCAGGTCGTGTGCATCGTCGATCATGGTGTGGCCGTGCCCTGGCAGCGCGACTTCCTTGCACGCATGGTCAACGAGCAGTTGCTGCTTGCTTCGGCGACGTCGGAAGAGACCATCGGCGGCAACATGCGCACGAGCGCATGCGCCGTCGATCTCGTCGACGATGCGTTCACCATCGAGAAGCTCGCGACCACCATCTCGTACGGCAAGTTCGCGGACTGCATTCTCGTCACTGCGCGTCGTCATCCCGATGCACCGGCATCCGATCAGGTATTGATCGTCGCGCCGCGTGAGACGTTCACGCTCGAACAGCGCGGCACATGGGACACGTTGGGGATGCGTGGCACGTGCAGTGAGGGACATCGGCTCATCGCAAAGGGCGCTGCAGAACAGATCCTGCCGGTACCGTTTTCGAAGATCGCGGATGAAAGCATGCTGCCCGTCTCGCATACGTTGTGGTCATCGGTATGGATCGGGATTGCATCGGACGCATTGCATCGCGCGCATCAGTTCTTCCGAAATCAGTCACGCGGTAAGCCGGGAGCGTTGCCGCCATCCGCATCGCGGCTTTCTCAAGCGGTCACCACAGTGCGCATGATGCAGGCGCGTCTGCGTGAATCGCTTGCCGCTGTCGAAGCAGCGCAAAGCGAACGTGCAACGCGTCACGCGAATCGCACGGACGATATCGATGCGCCGCTCACGGCGTCCATCGGTCTTGCTTCAGATCTCAACATGCTCAAGCTCGCGATTTCGCAATCCGCAGTAAGCGTCGTGCAGGAAGCGCTGATGATCTGCGGCATGGCGGGCTACAAGAACGACACACCGTTTAGCGTGGGACGGCATCTGCGCGACCTGCATTCCGCGCCGCTCATGATAAGCAACGACCGCATCGAATTGAATACGGCGAACCTGCTGCTTGCGCAGCGCGCCGCAACCGGGGACCTATAACGATATGAACATGCCGACCGAACAAGCCGCAATCATGGCTGAGGCACAATCACAAGCGACGCAGGCAGGTTACGACAAATCGGATCTCACCTTGCGAGACCGCCTGATCGAAGCAGGCATTCTCATCGATACGGGTGAAGACGGACTCTATGGCCGCAGCGCGATTTTCGAAGATATCGTCGAGCGCCTCAATCAAGCAATCACTCTGCTCGGCGCGGACCAGCACGCCGAAGTGCTGCGCTTTCCGCCGGCCATGCGTCGCCGCGACTTCGAGGACAGTGAGTATCTGAAGAGCTTCCCGAATCTGGCCGGCACCATCCATTCTTTCGCGGGCAATGACCGCGGACATCATCGCCTGCTCGAAGCACTCGACAAGATCGTGCATATCGGCGAGGAAGAAGAGCGTTCGGACGAATGGATGGATCAGCAAAAGCCGACGCGCCTCGTCCTGACTCCCGCCGCTTGCTATCCGATCTACCCGCTCGTCGCCAAGCGCGGCAACCTCGCGAAGGACGGTGCAACGTTCGATGCGTTCTCTTATTGTTTCCGTCACGAGCCTTCCATCGATCCGGGCCGCATGCAGATGTTCCGCATGCGCGAATATATTCGCGTCGGCAGCCCTGAACAGGTGATGGCGTTCAGACAGAAATGGATCGAGCGCGGATCGCTGCTCGTGCGCCTTCTGCAATTGCCGTTCGAAATCGACCTCGCTAACGATCCGTTCTTCGGCCGTGGCGGCAAGATCGTCGCGGACAGCCAGCGCGCGCAGCAACTCAAGTTCGAATTGCTGGTGCCGGTTGCCACGCCCGACCGTCCGACCGCTTGCCTCTCGTTCAACTATCACATGGAGCACTTTGGCGAGCTGTGGAATATCCGCCAGGCCGACGATAGCGTCGCGCATACCGCATGCGTAGGCTTCGGCATGGAGCGCACGACGCTTGCGCTCTTCCGTCATCATGGCCTCGATGTGAAGGCATGGCCTGCTCCGGTGCGCGCACTGCTTTGGGGCAACGCCGAGCCGATCATCGCCGATGGTCTCGCCAACATGGGCGAAGAGGCATGAACGCACGCTCGCCCGCAGAAGCGCTGACCGGCACAGACGATGAAGCAAGCCGCCATGCACTGCATCGCGGCGAGCGTGTCTGGCTGGAAACGAATTGCTATGTCGACTTGTGGATCGAGCTCTTGCATCATCTGGGCTGCGATCCGCATGCGGCGCTAGGCTTTACCGTGACGCAGGACTTCGAGGGCGATCAGTTCACGTTTCCGAAGTTCTCGCTCGACGACATCGGCAGGCTCTACGGATTGCAGGCGCAGGAGCTTGCCATTTACGACACCTTCGAAGCGCACGTCCGCGAGCAGACGAAGCGCGGTCATGTGGTCGTCGCCGAGGTCGATGCTTTCTATTTGCCCGACACGCGTGCGACAGCGTATCGTCAGACTCACTCGAAGACGACGATTGCAATCGACACGATCGATGCTCACGCAAAGCACATCACCTACTTCCATAACGCTGG
Organism: Caballeronia grimmiae; assembly: GCF_022879615.1. Taxonomy (NCBI): domain Bacteria; kingdom Pseudomonadati; phylum Pseudomonadota; class Betaproteobacteria; order Burkholderiales; family Burkholderiaceae; genus Caballeronia; species Caballeronia grimmiae. The sequence continues at coordinate 589,136 of NZ_CP084273.1, read as the reverse complement.
CTATTTCGCGTTAGCCGGCGAGGACTACGACGGCGTCTTTCGCCTGATGCCGAATCTCGCCGGCGACGTGCATGCGCTCTTTCCGTACGTGGAGTTCGTCAAACGAGCGCGTGCACCACTCGAAGGCGACGCGCTCGTGCAACGCTCGGTGGACTTACTCAGGTTGCGTCTTGCGGATCGCCCTGCTCTCAATCCAATCTCGCAATGGCGCAGAGAGTTTCCTGAACATTTGCGCACATTGCTTGAACGAGATGTCGCTTATTACCACCTGTACACGTTCAATGTCATGCGTCAGTTGGGATCGAACTTCGAGTTGTTGTCGAAGTATCTGGCCTGGCTCAATGAAAACGGCGTCGATGTGCCCGTGGACATACAGACGAGCGCGCAAACCATGGCAAGCGAAGCTATGGTGATGCAGTTCCGGCTCGCACGTGCGCGCATGCGTTCACGTTCCGATCCGTGCACGGACTGTTTCGACTCGCTCGAAGCATCTTATGACAAGGTCATCGAGCCGCTTGCTGCGCGCTTTCTATAAGGGCTTGGCCGCGCGCTAGCGCGGTTTGGACACGCAAAAGAAAACGAATAAAAAGGAAAGTCTATGCAGGCCTCGCCGCTCGCGCCGCGCGCCCTCGACGCTGGCTGGCAATGCGTGAGTACGCCCGCCGGCGCATGTGAAACGCCTGACATGCTCGACGCCCATTCGGACTGGCTCGATGCTCCGGTGCCTGGAACGGTGGCTTCCGCGCATCGCACGGCAGGCGTGAAAGACGACTCACTCGCGCAGGCCTATGCATTGTCGGACCACTGGTATCGCGTCACGCTTCACGCGACTGGCAAGCGACGTCTGCGCTTCAATGGCCTTGCGACGATCGCCGAAGTATGGATCGACGGCCGCAAGCTGCTCGAATCCGATTCGATGTTTCTAGCACATGACCTTGACATCGAAATGGCGGGCGAAACGACGCTCCATATCTGCTTTCGATCCATCGCTCCGGCGCTCGCCGCCAAACGCGGACGCGCACGCTGGCGTCCGAAGCTCGCGCAGCCCGCAACGTTGCGCAATGTTCGCACGACGCTGCTCGGGCATATGCCGGGATGGTGCCCTGCGATTCAGCCAGCAGGACCGTGGCGTGCGGTGGAAATCATCGGCGAGTCTCAGGCATCGATGGATCGCGTGGAGGTGGCGTCGAGCGTCGATGGCAGCGATGGCCTGCTCGATGTGACCGTGCGTTTCTATCATGCCCAAGCGCCTGAAGATATGCGGCTTGAGTGCGGCGATGCATCGACGGCGCTTCACTGGCGCGATGCGCATACCCTGACCGGGCGAGTCCGCGTAGCGCACGCGCGCTTATGGTGGCCGCACACGCATGGCGAACCTGTACGCTATCCGGTCATGATCACACGCGCATCGCATGAGGATATTTCGCTAGGCGACGTTTCCTTTCGCACGATCGAAGTCGATCGCGGCCCGGATGGCGCGGGCTTTCAACTCGTCGTGAATGGCGTGCCCGTCTTCGCGCGCGGAGCATGCTGGACATCAGCTGATATCGTCGCACTGGACGCGCCACGCGAGAGGCTAAATGCGATTTTCAAGGCATGCCGTCGAGCGGGCCTCAATATCATTCGCGTAAGCGGCACGACGCTCTACGAATCCGATACGTTCTATGAACTCGCCGACGAACACGGCATCATGGTGTGGCAAGACTTCGCATTCGCCAACTTCGATTACCCGACTGACGATGCGTTTCAGCGGAGCGTACAACTGGAAGCGCAGCAATTCCTTGCGCGCACGCGACGCTTCGCATCGCTTGCAGTGTTGTGTGGCGGAAGTGAAGTGCACCAGCAGGCGGCGATGCTCGGTCTGCCCTTCGACGCCTACCAACAGCCGCTATTCACAGAGCAATTGCCTTCGATCATTGCGGCGATGCGGCCAGACGTTCCTTATGTCGTCAATTCGCCGAGTGCAGCGCCAGGGGACAGACTGTCGATGCCATTCGGAACCCGCGGCGGCATCACGCACTACTACGGCGTTGGGGCCTATCAACGCCCTCTTGACGATGCACGCCGCGCGCAAGTCCGCTTCGCATCGGAATGCCTTGCGTTCGCCAATGTTCCCGATGGTGTCACTCTGCGCGCAACGCCTAACGCATCACGGCCACACGAGCCGCGATGGAAAATCGCCGTGCCGCGCGATCCCGGCGCGGCCTGGGATTTCGACGACGTGCGCGAACATTACCTGCGATCGCTCTATGGCGTCGACGTGGCGCGATTGCGCTACGAAGATCCCGAGCGCTATCTGACGCTATCGCGAGCCGTCGTTGCGGATGTCATGGGCGCAGTGTTTTCCGAATGGCGACGCATGGGATCGACATGCGCGGGTGGCATCGTGTGGAACTTGCTCGATCTGCGGCCCGGCGCCGGTTGGGGCGTGATAGACGTATTTGGTGTTCCGAAGAGTGCGTTGCATGGCCTTGCCCGCGTGCTGCAACCCGTGCAGGCGCTCATCACCGATGAAGGCCTCGACGGTCTGGACGTTCATCTCGTCAATGAAACGGCGCGTGACATTCGCGCGCGCGTGGAACTGACCTGCCTGCGCGATGGCGCGGTGAAAGTCGCGGGCGGTTCACGCGAAATCATTCTGCAGGCTCACAGCATTCATAAAATCAATTCCGGCTCGCTCATTGGCGCGTTCTTCGATACTGCATACGCATACCGTTTTGGTCCGCGCGCACACGATACAACGCAAGTGCGTCTCACCAATGCAGATACCGGCGAGCTGCTGTCCGAGGCTTTTCACCTTCCCGATATGTCCGTTAGCGAACGCCGCGATGTGGGCTTGAGCGTCTCACTCGATCAAGACGATAACGGATGGGCGCTCAACGTCAGTGCAACGCAGTTCGCGCGCTGGGTGCATGTGGTGGACCATCACTATTACGCAGAGCTCGACTGGTTTCATCTAGCCCCTGACAGCACGCGGAGAATTCCACTTATCCCGCGCAACGGCAAAATGGATCATGCACCGGAAGGCGATGTGTTCGCGATCAACGGTACGCGCGGCGCGTCATACAGGTAGCGGATTCAATCAGGCGTCCGGCTCAACATACGACGCAAGCCCGTGTCCGAACGACCAGTCTTCTCGACGGTTGGGCGCCAGTACGATCAGCACGTCTTCCGGCCGCAAGCCGGGCGACGCCGAAAGACGCGTAGCAAGCGTCTTGTAGAAAGCCTTTTTGGTCGCAAGGTCGCGCCAATCGCTAGCGGTGATGTGAATGAATACCAGATCGTCGCTTCGCTCGACGCCGAGATAACTCGCGTCGTAAATGAAGTCGTCCCGGTCACGTTGTTCTATAAGCTGAAAGCGGTCCTTGGCCGGAACCTGGAACGCTTCGACCAACGCCTCATGGACCTGATCAGAAATCGCGCGGATATGTTCTCGCGACTTGCCTTTGATGAGCGAAATTCGAACGAGCGGCATGATGAACCTCCCAGCAGCCTAAGAATGCGATGCAAGCATCGCTTGCGAAAACCCACTCTACTGCGGGCTATCGATTTCGAATATTCAATACTTTGGTATCGACATGTCAGCCGAATCGAACGATCAACGCGCCCGCAGTGCATCCACGATACTCAAGCGCGATGCCCTGAGCGCGGGAAGGAACCCGCCGACGAAGCCCATGACGAGCGAGAACACCACCGTGCGTGCGACAACAGACGGCGTAAGAATGAAGCGAAAGGACAAGTCGGCGAACGTCTGAAAGTTCGTCGTGGAGAACGAGGCCAACTGCATCAGCGCGGCGCAGCCCAGACCGGCCATTCCGCCGACAAGTCCGAGCAAGAGCGCTTCGAGCAGAAACGCAAACAACACGTCGATTCGCTTGAACCCAAGCGCACGCAGTGTGCCGATCTCTGCGACGCGATTGGCGACCGACGCATACATCGTGATCATTGCGCCGATCATCGCCGCTATCGAGAAGATAACGGACAGCGTGACACCAAGAATATTGATGAAGGTTGAAAGCGCTTTGGACTGGTCGCCATAAAACACTTGTTCGCGTTTCGCTTCGTCAGCGAGACGCGGGTCCACATCGATATCGCTTTTGAAGCGCTCAAAGGCATCGCTGCGCGTGAGGCGCACGATCATCGACGAGAACGTAGTCCGGCGAAAAGACTGCATGAGCTGATCGGCATCGCCCCAAATCTCGGAGTCGAAGCCGCTGCCGCCGGCATCGAAATGACCGACGACGGTCCAGTCGCGCTGCGCAAAGCGCAGATGCTCGCCAATGCGCGTGCCGCCAAAGCCCTTGGCAATGCTGCTTCCGACGATTATCTCGGAAGATCCATGCTTGAACATACGCCCCGCCGTGAGCTTCACTTGCGGACGCAGTTGGACGCCCATCGCAGACAGGCCGCGAATGACGACATTGGCCGGCGTGTTCGTGCCGAGTTTCGTCAGCGAGATAAGCACCACGGTTTCTTTCGATGCCAGCGGCTCGCCATTGCCATTCAGCGCGACCGACGGATGCATTTCCAGAACATTGGCCTGTGCCCGATCAATCGAGCTTTGAATCTCTGTCTCCGCGCCTTTGCGAATGACGACTACGTTGTCGCGCTCACCCGTCGAAACCAGTGTCTTTTTGAGCCCCGCATCGAGCATCAGCACCGTTGCAAAGACGAACACGACGAGCGCAAGGCCGCTTGCGGTCAGCATCGTCGTGAGGCGGCGCGCCCATAAATTGCGTGCGACGTAGGAAACGGGAATGGCCATCGTCGTATGTTCCTAGCCGATGGCGCGCAAGCCTTCGACGATACGCACACGGCTTGCCTGAACCGCCGGCACGACCGCCGCCGCAAGGGCAACGGCGAACGCGCAGACAGCCTGCAAGAGCATGGTCTCGTGCGATACCTTGAATACCGGAAACACGCCGCCCGTTGCGTGCTGAAAGACCACGGCAGCGGGCGGAGTGAGTAACATCCCTATGCCGCCGCCAATGGCGCAAATAGCAAGGGATTCGCCGAACACGAGCATCGAGAGAAACGCCGGGCCAAAGCCGAGCGCCTTGAGCGTTGCATACTCGACGGTTCGCTCGCGCGCGCTCATCGCCATGGCATTGGCCATCACGGCCATGATGATCAGGATCACCACGTATGACACCACCCGTATCGCCGCGATGATCTGATTCGACATCGCAACGAAGCCCAACTGGAATGCCTGTTCCGTCTCCGTCAAGGTCTCCGCGAGTGAGTTCTTGAAGACGCTGTCGATATTGCGTGAAACAATCGCAGCGTGATCCGGATTGTCGATGCCGACGACATACACCCCGACCTGATCCACACTGCGCTTCGTCGTCTTGCGAATGGTCTCGTTCAGGTATTCCCAGTGGAACACCAACTGCCGCGTAATGGTGGATTCGTCACGTCCTTCCATGATGCCGCGCACGACGAAGTCCCACGTACCCGGATAGATCGTCCCCTTCAGCGGAATGACGTCGCCGACCTTGAAGCCGTATTGCGTTGCGAGTTGTCGTCCGATGAGACAGCCCTTTCGATCACGCTGATAATCCGTACGGGCTTGCGGCGAAATAATGAACTCCGGATAAAGATCGAGGTAATTGTCCGACACCGCGAATTGCGCGAAGAAATTCTTGGGGTCGCGATAGACGCCTCCAAACCAGTTCGAGCGCGCGACCATCGTGACGCCATCGACGCCGCGTATGCGGTTCTCATAAGCTAGCGGCAAAGGGAAAACGAGCGAAATGGCATTGCGCGTCACGAGCCGGGCATTCGAAGCCGCCGCCGCGCCCGCATACCAAGCGTCGACAACCGTATGCAGCAAGCCATAAGCGAGCACGGCGATGGTGAGTCCCAGCACCGTCAATGCGGTGCGCAGCTTGTGACGTGGCGCGTTGCGCAGAATCAGCTTGAGAACGTACATGGCCTAGCGCGCCTTGCCATCGATCAGTTCGCCTTTCTCGAGATGCACGAGGGCTTTTGCGGCATTGGCAGCATGTGCGTCGTGCGTGACCATGATGATGGTCTTGCCGAGGCGTTCGTTCAGGCGCTGCAACATTGTGAGCACTTCGCCAGCGGATGTGCGATCGAGGTCGCCAGTCGGCTCGTCGGCGACAATAAGCTTTGGATCGCTAATCAACGCACGCGCAATCGCCACGCGCTGCTGTTGTCCGCCCGACAGCTCCGATGGATAGTGACTCGTCCGTTCGCTCATGTTGACCATGTCGAGCACCATCGCAACGCGCTCGCGACGCTCGGCGCGCGAGAGCCGCGTGAGCATCAACGGAAGCTCGACATTCTCGAACGCGGTCAACACGGGCATCAGGTTATAGAACTGAAAAATGAAACCGACATGCGATGCGCGCCAGTCCGCGAGCGCGGCTTCTGGCAAGCGCGTGATATCAAGGCCGCCGACCAGCAACTCGCCGCTATCGGGCCGGTCGATGCCCGCAATGAGATTGAGCAGCGTACTCTTGCCGGAACCGGACGGTCCCATCAACGCAACGAAATCGCCTTCCGCAATGGACAGTGTGATGTCGGTCAGTACCGGCACCGTCTGCACGCCGCGCCGATAAGACTTCGCGACGTGGCTGATCTGAACGAGGGGCGCGGTGCTCACGCTATTTCTTCGTCACGGTAATGCTCGCGCCGTTTTCGAGCTTGTCGCCGGGCGCGAGCACGAGCGTGTCGCCTGGCTTCACACCGGACACGGCCAACAGATCACCGACGCGCTCGCCCGCCGTCACGGGCACTTCGCGTGCCTTGTCTTGATCGACGATATAAACGACCTGCTTGCCGCCACGTGTGACGACAGCCGTTGGCTGCACCGCCACGACCGCTTTCTTGTCCTCGGGCGGCACAGGCTTCGAGAGGAACGCGATCTTCGCGCTCATGTCAGGCAACACGCGTTCATCGCGCTCGACAAAACGCACTTTCACGAGAACGGTGGCCTTCGAACGATCGACTGTCGGCACGATGCGCGACACGCGGCCTGCAAAGCGCGTGTCGGGCAACGCATCGAGTTGAACCTCGCATGGCTGATCGACTTTGATACGCGCGATATTCGATTCAGCGACGTCCGCTTCGACTTCGAGCGTCTTCATATCGGCGATGGTGACGACAGCGCCCTTGCTATCCGATGCGGACGAGAACGGTGTGATGTTGTCGCCGACGTTCGCGTGCTTTTCGAGCACGACGCCATCGAAGGGCGCACGAATCACGGTCTGATCGACGGCCACTTGCGCGGCCCGCGCATTGGCTTGCGCAGAAAGAATCGCGGCTTGTTCGCTATTGATCGACGCCCTGGCCTTGTCATAGCGTGCGCGGTCAGCATCGAATTGCGACGCGGACATCGCACCGTGCGGTGCAAGCACCTGCGAGCGCTTGAGATTGGCAGTAGCGTTCTCCAGTTCGGCGCGCTGCAATTCGAGATTGGCCTGCGCAACCTTGACTTGCGCCTGTGCCTGCGCAAGCGACGCCGCCACGTCCGCGCTTTCCAGCCGCGCGATGATCTGGCCTTCCTTGACGACTGTCCCTTCGAGCACGCCCAGCCATTCCACGCGTCCCTGCGCCTTCGATGCCACGGCCGCCTTGCGCTGCGGCACGACGTAGCCGGTTGCATTCAAAAGCGTATAACTCTGCGATGGATACACGGACGTGACAGTGACGGTCTCCACGGTCTGCGGCCCGGCGAGCTTGACGCCAACGCCGATCAACACGGCAATGATGGCCGCAATAGCCGCATAACGAATCCAGTTGCGCCTGCGCCGCGGCATGACCGGGGCGGCCGCAGGTCCGCGGTCGATTCTAAGTTTTTCGAGGTCGTGTTCAGCCAATTTATTCGGACTTACGGAGCCGTTTTCGCTGTTTTTGACAGCTTTCCGGCGATTGTTGCGTTGAGGGTTGCTCAGTATAGCGCCGCGCTTGGCTCCGCTTTCGGCTTCCTTGCGCGAGTCGTCAAACGCTGCGCGCCTGTTTCAGATCGAGCGCGATGAAGTCGACGAACGCCCGAATGCGCGCGGACATCTGATGGCGTTTTGAATACACGGCGTAGATGTCGGCGTTCGGCGTCTCGTGCTCCGGAAGCACAGCGACGAGCCGGCCATCGGCAAGATAGTCTTCGATATCCCATTCGGCGCGCATCAGGATGCCGTGCCCTTCCAGCGCCCACTTCACCGCAATCTCTCCGTCATTGGTCGTGAGATTGCCTTTGATGCGCACGGCTTCCGTCTTGCGCGATGCGCCGCGCCCGGTCGTCAGCCGCCACACGCCGTAGGCTTCATCGCCCTGACGAATGCCGATGCAGTTGTGGCGCGCGAGATCGTGCGGCGTCCCGGGCATGCCGTGCGCCGCGATATACGCCGGCGACGCACAGAGCAGCCGCCGGTTCGCCGCGAGCCGGCGAGCGATCACGCGCGTGTCCGGCGGCTCGCCGAATCGAATGCAAACGTCAAAACTGTCGTCGGTAAGCGGCGGCGGCGCAACGGATAGCTGAAGCTGGACGGACACCTGCGGATGGCGGGCGACGAAGCGCGAAATGGCCGGCGCGACGTGACTGCGCCCGAAGCCGAGCGTCGCATTCACGCGCAGCAAACCCTTCGGGCTCTTTCTGGCGCTGCCGAGCAGTTCAGCGAGCTCGTCGATCTGATCGAGGATGCGGCGCGCGTGTTCCAGATACAGCTCGCCTTCGGGCGTCAACATCATTCGCCGCGTCGTCCGGTTGACGAGCGGCACACCCGCGCGAGCCTCCATCTGCGTGAGACGCTTGCTGACGGCCGCCGCCGTCAGGCCGAGTTCGCGCGCCGCGGCGCTCAGGCTGCCCGAAGCGGCGAGGGTCGAAAAGAAGCTGAGATCGGTCGGCTGGACAGTTTCGGCCACGAATCACTTGTGAAATGAAGTTAAAGATGCTTTGAGTCTAGCACCGGTTCCGTCGGCCAGAGTTAGGTAGAGTGGTTTCACGCTGACGTGACATTCAAACCATAGAGGAACGGAGACATGAAGACCTATCGCATCGCAACGATTCCCGGAGACGGCATCGGCAAGGAAGTCGTCCCGGCTGGCCAGCAAGTGCTCGAAGCGCTCGCTCGTTGCACGCAAAATTTTGAATGCCAGTTTGAAAACTTCGACTGGGGCGCGGACTACTATCGCCAGCACGGCGTGATGATGCCCGCAGACGGCCTCGCCGCCCTGCGCAACAAGGATGCAATTCTGTTCGGCTCGGCAGGCGACCCCGACGTGCCCGACCACATCACGCTGTGGGGCCTGCGCCTGAAAATCTGCCAGGGATTCGACCAGTACGCGAACGTGCGTCCCACGCGCATCCTGCCGGGCATCGACGCGCCGCTGAAGCGCTGCACGCCCGACGACCTGAACTGGGTGATCGTCCGCGAAAACTCGGAAGGCGAATATTCGGGCATCGGCGGCCGCGTGCATCAGGGTCATCCGATCGAAGCCGCGACGGACGTGTCGATCCTCACGCGCGCCGGCGTCGAACGCATTATGCGTTTTGCATTCAAACTCGCGCAGTCGCGTCCGCGCAAGCTGCTGACCGTGATCACGAAGAGCAATGCACAGCGTCACGCGATGGTCATGTGGGACGAAGTGGCGCTCGAGATCTCGAAGGAGTTTCCGGACGTGAAGTGGGACAAGGAACTCGTCGATGCCGCCACCGCGCGCATGGTCAACCGTCCGGCGACGCTCGACACCATCGTCGCCACCAATCTCCACGCGGACATCCTGAGCGATCTGGCCGCCGCGCTCGCCGGCAGCCTCGGCATCGCGCCGACGGGCAACATCGATCCGGAGCGCCGCTATCCGTCCATGTTCGAGCCTATCCACGGCTCCGCATTCGACATCATGGGCAAGGGCCTCGCCAATCCGATCGGCACGTTCTGGTCGGTCGTGATGCTGCTCGAGCATCTCGGTGAATTCGAGGCTGCCAAGCGCGTGATGGCCGCAGTCGAGGCCGTGACCGCCGATGAATCGCTGCACACCGGCGACCTCGGCGGCAAGGCGACCACCGCACAGGTGACGGCCGCCGTCTGCGCATTGGTTGAACGCACGGAAGCCGCTGTCGCCTGATTCATTCGTCGTCCGTAGGATTTCCGTTTCGGTTCTTTGCCCGCGGTGCATCGCACATCGCGGGCAAGGGGGACGCACGCATCGCGTCTTTCCATCGCCAGCATTCAAAGAGCACCGCTCGCCTCCCAAGGAGGAGACACATGCAACCCGCCAATCAAGCCGCCGGCGATGCCGGTATCGAAGCTCGCGTGTCCCGCAAGCTCGCGTGGCGCATCATTCCGTTCGTGATGCTGCTTTACTTCATCAGCTTTCTCGATCGCGTCAACGTCGGTTTTGCGGCAATGACGATGAACAAGGCCATCGGCCTGTCACCCACCGCGTTCGGTTTGGGCGGCGGGCTGTTCTTCATCGGCTATTTTCTTTTCGAGGTGCCGTCGAACCTGATTCTGCATAAAGTCGGCGCGCGCATCTGGATCGCACGCGTGATGGTCACGTGGGGCATCGTGTCAGTGGCGTCAGCGTTCGTCACGGGGCCGAACAGTTTCTACGTTTTGCGCTTCCTACTTGGCGTTGCCGAAGCGGGCTTCTTTCCAGGCGTCATCCTCTATCTGAGTTTGTGGTTCCCGGCGAAACAGCGTGCGGTGGCTGCCGCATGGTTCATGGCCGCCGCGCCGATCTCGACAGCCATCGGCTCGCCGCTCTCCGGCGCGATCATGCAGATGCCGCCGATGTTCGGGCTTGCAGACTGGCAATTGCTATACATCATCGAGGCGATTCCCGCGATCGTACTTGGCTTCGTCGTCCTAAGGTTTCTCACCGATACCCCCGCGAAAGCTCATTGGCTGTCGACCGACGAGCGGGAGTGGCTCATCGCGAAGCTCAAGGCCGAGGCGGACGCCAAGCAGGCGCATGCAGGTCATACGGCGGGCGCGTGGAACGCGTTGCGCGATCCTCGTGTCCTGGCGCTGGCTCTGATCTACTTCGGCACATCGGCGGGGCTTTACACGCTCGGGCTATGGGCGCCGCTCATCATTCGCCAGTACGGGTTCACGGCAATGGAGACCGGTCTCATCAACGGTATTCCGAGCGTGATCGCAGTCGTCGCGATGATCTTGTGGGCCCGCCATTCAGACCGCACGCAGGAACGTACGTGGCACGTGGTGATTCCGTGCGCGCTGGCATGTGTTGGCTTCGTGTTCGCGGGTCAGGCGGCGACGGCCCTGTTCGTGGTCCTTGCGCTCGTCGTGGTGAACGTTGGGATCAGTGCGGCCAAGGCCCCGCTTTGGGCGATGCCGAGCATGTTTCTCTCCGGCGCCGGTGCTGCCGCGGGCATCGCGATGATCAATTCGATCGGCAATCTGGGCGGCTTTGTCGGACCGTTTGCGATCGGCTGGCTCAAGAACGTGACCGGCGGATACGCGGCGGGTCTGTATGTCGTCGGGGCAACGCTTGCGATGTCTGCTGTCATCACCTTGATGTTGAGTCGTAAGGCGAAGAGTGAAAGGGAGCATGGGGTTACGGCCAGGTCATGATTTCATGCGTGCATGTTGTCATGCGCTCCGCTTGCGTGTGAGTTGTGATGGGGCGCGAGCGGGCGTCCCATTTCAGTTTACCGAATGCGTCCGCGCGAAGGGCGCATGTCGGGCGACTACCGGCTGTCGTGGCGCTCGTGCGTTCATTGTCAGCAGCCGGCGTTTCGACGTATCGATGTTCGCATTCGCCGATCTTGCTTAAATGAGGCCCGCTTGTAGTTGAATTGAGTACGGGCTTCGCACGCAGCGGCGTTGTAAAACAACGAATCCGAAGAATGGGCGGCCGTGCCGGGAACCCAAGAATTCGCATCTTCTTCAACTGCGACTGCCGGTGCGACGAGGCACGCAGATAGAACACGGCGTGACTCGTCAACTCTCAAGCGGCCTTTGAGACGTTCGTTCACTGAACGGCGTTGTACACCTTCGACCGACCATTTCTACAAAACGGCTAGGTGTTCTCCATTACGTGGACGCGTCTGACAGGGTCCTTGCGGGTGAACAGGAAGCGGACAGAACTTCATGAAAAGCGCCGCTTACCGCCCGAGCATCTTTAGCCTCCCGACAACGACGTCGGCACAAGCTTTCGAGGCGAAATCTCAGCGGCCGCAGATCGACGTCGGCCCGGCACTCGTCGCGCTTTCCGACAGCATCGCGCGACGAAATGCTCAGCTTTATTTTAAGATAGCCCCTTTCAGCGGCTCGGCAACGTGTGCCAGGGGTAGTTTCGTGTTTTCTTGGAATCAAAGTCGAGATGCTGCGGTGTGGGCCTTCGGCGCGGCGTTGTGCCTCTCTGCGGCAGTCCACGCGCAGGACGCCCGCTGCGCAGCGCCGACGCCGACAGCAGCTACGGCGACCGCAGCGAGCACGTCCGGGGAAAGCATTCTGTCGTCAACGGCTCTGCCGCGGCAATTCGCAGGCGACGATCCAGAGCAGGTAAGGGACGCCTTGGCCGCCGCGACATCGCCAAACAAGAAATCTGCGACGAACCCGACCATCGCGGGCCGCGTGCGCGGGTTTTTGGCGCGTCCGTTTCATCGCACGTCGAGCGCTTCGGTGCCTTCGAGCGATGACCAGTCCAAGGCTCAGCGGACTTTTGCATTCGTAATACCGGCGTCGTACGGCGTGCGTTTTCAATCCAAAAAGAAACTGTTGTCCGTCAACGTGTCGCTTGCGGCACCCGAGCAACCCGACGTAATTCTGCTCAAGCGCAAGGTGGAAGGCCAGAGCGGCCGGAAACTCGTTATTGCGCCGGAAGCCAAGGCGAAGGGCTTCATTCAGACTATCGACACGATTCAGCTGCAAACGGACGACCGCGGTAAAACGAGCGTGCGTGGCACCGCATTGCTTCCCGACTTCGATCCGTCGCGTGGCAACGGCGACTTCGCGATCATGCTGGTCTGTTCGCTGGAACCGCCTTATTTATCCGATCGCTCGGAGCACAGCGATCCCACTGATGAAGAGCCCACCGACATCACGCGGAGGACATCGACATTGCACGGGCGTATCGACGCGGTGTGGCTCATCGACAGGAACAAAGGGACGATCGTCACAAGGCGCCTTCGTCTCGTCAAATAGATGCAACTGATCCCCTCGAGGTGGAATGACGACGCCGGCCGCGCGCTCGACCGACACGAAAAGCCCCTGTTTCATGGTGTTTTCGTTACGCAACGAGGTCGCGCCGTAGGTCGACGAACGACAAGCCCGCGTCTTGGAGAGACGAATGCCCCGTAGTTTGAAAGCCGTACGCAAGACCGGCCGCGTCGTCGGACTGCGCTTGTTCCGGCGTAACAACAACGCGTGGCTGCGCGTCGCTGACGTGTTCTCGCGCTTCCCGTTGCTGGCCGGGATTATCGGCACGGCAATGGCCCTGTCGATGGGCGTGCTTTCGTTTGCCGCGCTCTGGCAGGGGCGCGCGCAGGCGCTGCAGAATGCGCATGAGGCGTCCGAGAATGTCGTCGCGACGCTCAGTGCGGATATTGCACGCAATGTGGAATGGAGCGATCTGTCGTTACGCACCATCGTGAGCAGCATGGAGAATCCCCAAGTCGCGAAGATGTCGCCGGCACTGCGCCCGCTCGTGCTGTTCGACGGCGCGACGGCCGCGAGCTATATCGGCGGCGCGTTCGTCATGAATGCGCTGGGGCAAATCACCGATGCGCGCGACCCATCCAACCGCACGGACCTCTCATTCAGCGATCGCGGCTATTTCCAGGCCCACGCGCAAGACGCGAATGTCGGGCTGTATATTTCGGGGCCTTACGAATCTCGTTTGCGCGGCGGCAAGCCGTCTCTCGCATTGAGCCGGCGCCTCAACGCGCCCGACGGCTCGTTCGCTGGCGTCGCGGTCATTGCGCTGAACACGAGCTACTTCGATGCTTTGCTATCGCGCGTGAACGTCGGGCGCGCGGGGTCGGTATTCATTGTGCAGCGCGACGGCGTAATGCTTGCACGCAAGCCTCCCCTGCAAAACGATGGCACGGGGAAGGCAGCGCGAAACGTTTCGGTTTCGCCAACCTTCGTCGCGATGAAGGATCTGCCTTCGGGCTCGTACATTTCCACGTCCCCGCTCGATGGTGTCCGCCGTCTCTATACCTTCGTGCGGGTGCCGAGCACCAATCTCATCGCTGCCGTCGCGCCCGCCGAGGATGATGTGCTTGAAGGCTGGCGGCATCGAAGCGCAATCATCGGCGGCCTTACGCTGATGTTCGGCGGCGGCTTCATCGCCATCTCGTGGCTGCTGGCGATTTCGCTGCGATCACGCGCCATCGCGCTAGAGAAATTACAGAGGCTCGCCGGTACCGACTCATTAACCGGCCTGAGCAATCGTCGCGCGCTGGATCGCCGTCTGGGCGAGGAGTGGCGCCGCGCGCGCCGCAACGATCAGCCGCTATCGGCCCTCTTCGTCGACGTCGATCATTTCAAGCTCTATAACGACACATACGGCCACGCAATGGGCGACGACGCACTCGTCACCGTGGCCGATTGTATTCAGCATGCAGTGAAGCGCCCCGGCGATATCGTCGCGCGTTATGGCGGCGAGGAATTCGTGATCGTACTGCCCGACGCAACGGCGGCGAGCGCGGTATTGTTCGCCGATCGACTGCGACGGAAAGTCGAATCGCTTGCCATTCCGAACAGCGGTTCACCGAGAGGGTTCCTCACCATCAGCATCGGGGCCGCGACGACGATGCCTCGCCAGGGCAGCGACGCGCTCAAGCTGCTCAACAGTGCGGACGCCGCGCTTTACCGGGCGAAACGCGCCGGACGAAACCAGGCCATTCACGAAGAATTTCTCGCTGGCCGCACGGTGTAGAGATACGGATGGCGTGGTGCATGCCGTGTGTTTTGGCATTTTGCATTCGAACGAGGTCCACAATGAAGGCGTCTGCCATCCTGCTGGCCCTCCACCCGCGCAACGCGGAGCAGAACGGCTATCGGGACAAACCGCGGGCGTCGATTGCCCAGAAGTCGACCACTTCGTCGCCGCGATAGCACACGTACTCGTCGTAAAGATTGACGGTCGGATCGCAATGACCCGGTGGCAGCAGGATGCGTTTGGCGAGTAGCGCCGCTGTATCGTGCTGTTGGCCGTCTTTTGCATGCAGCATGCCGTGTTCGTCATTCGCGGCGGCGTACGTGAGCGCCGGGTCGTCGCTGCCATCCAGCCAACGCACGCTGCGGGGAAGGCCCGAATCCACCGCAAGCCCTTTCAGTCCGACATCGAAGACGGCCATTCCGGGCCGCGTCGCGCTCATGATCGTCGACAACACGAAAAGGCTATGACGCCAGCGCAGGTTGCCCTTCCATGCGAGCGAACCGTAATCGCCATCCATGAAGACATACGATCCCGGCTGGACTTCCGTATAGACGCCGCTCGCGGCATCGAACTCGACGGTGCCGGTGCCGCCGCCCGTCACGATTGCGCTTTGGATGCCGCGTGCTTCAAGTGCGCGCACGAAGTTCGCGGCACGATCGGCCGCGTGACCTGCCTCGGTTTTGCGCGCCTTCCAGTCGGCAATGTGCTGTGCGCCGCCGTGATAAGCCTGGATGCCCGCAAAGCGCAGCGCCGGCTGGTCGGCGATCGCATCGACAAGCGACAGCAGCGCGTCCTCGTTCGTCACGCCGCAACGATGCTGACCGGCATCGACTTCGGCGAGCACATCGATTTTCACGCCTGCGCGAGCGGCGGCATCGCCGAGCGCGTTGACTTGCGGCAAGGCATCGACGCAAACGGAGAGGCGCACGTGCGCTGCGAGTTCGACCGCCATTGCGAGCTTGTCCGCGCCGATGAATTCATTGCTGATATAGATGCTCTCGATACCGGCAGCCGCAAACGGATAAGCCTCCGATACCTTCTGACAACACACGCCGACCGCCCCCGCCTCAATCTGACGCTGAGCAATGGAAACAGACTTGTGTGCCTTCGCATGCGGTCTAAGCGCGACGCCGCTGCGCGCGACAAATGCCGCCATCGTCGCGAGATTGGCTTCGAACGCATCGAGATCGATCAACAGCGACGGCGAAGCGACAGTCGAGAGCGCATCGCCGACACGGCAAGCGGGAGGGGGCACGAGCTTCATGGTTAGCTTCGACGAGTAGGCAGGCGGTCCGTCATCTTACCGTCCGGCGTTTGCACTCTGCATGCTGCGTGCTGCATGCTGCATGGTGCATGGTGCATGCAAGATGCAAACGCCCAGCCATCACGCCAGCGCATCGACCTCCAGAATCGCGCCCTCGTTCTTCAGCGACCGTATGCGCGCATCGTCGAAGCCGTATTCGTGCAGCACTTCCGCCGTATGCTGTCCGAGCGTCGGCGCCGAACGCGATGGCCTCGTGCACCCATCGGAGAAGTGAATAGGCAACCCGATACCGCGCATAGAACCCGCAAGCGGATGTTCCGTCTCGACGATCATCCCGCGCGCAATGGCCTGTTCATGCGACGAAGCCTCCGGCACGCTGAGCACGGCGCCGCTGGGCAAGCCGATTGCATCGAACGCTGCAAGCCAGTCGGCGGTATCGCGCTCGACCAGCCTCACGGTCAGAATCTCCACCAACGTCTCGCGATGCCTCAAACGGCCAGCGTTGGTCTGAAAGCGTTCGTCTTCCGCAAGGCCTGGAATGTCGAGCACACCCACGAGCCGCTCGTAGTTGCTCTGATTCGCGGCGCCGATGTTTACCCAGCCGTCCCGCGTGCGAAATGCCTGATAGGGCGCGCTCGTCGGGTTCGCGGAGCCTGCCTTCGGCAGCACCGTGCCGTCCGCGAAATAGTTTGCGAATGCCCAGTACATCTGTTGCAGTCCCGCTTCGAAGAGCGACGTGTCGACCATCTGCCCTAAACCCGTCGTCATCTTTCTCGCATAGGCCGCGCTGATGCCGAGCGCCGCGAGAATGCCCGCGTTGATGTCCGTCACCGGCGATCCCGCCTTGATCGGCGCCTGGCCGGGCTCGCCTGTCATGCTCATCAGTCCGCTCAGGCCTTGCGCGATGAGATCGAAACCGCCCTTGTCGGCCATCGGCCCGGTGCGCCCGTAACCGGAAATCGCGCAATAGATGAGGCCAGGGTTGACCTCCCTCAGCGCTTCGTAGCCCATGCCGAGTTTCTCCATCGTGCCGCGACGATAATTCTCCGTGACGACATCCGCCGTCGCGAGCATCGTTCTCAGCACCTCCTTGCCGCCTTCCATTTTCAGATTCAGCGCGATGCCGCGCTTGTTCCGGTTCACGATAAGGAACGACGCAGACTCTCCGCTCGGAAGAATCGGCGCAAAGCGCCGGCAATCGTCGCCGTTCGGTATCTTTTCGACCTTGATGACATCGGCGCCCATGTCCGCGAGCATCATCCCGCAGATCGGTCCCGACATAATGTGCGCCAGCTCGATCACGCGCATGCCCGCGAGCGGCCCTCCACCCTGTTCCGTCGATGCAGCTGTTTGTTCCATGCCTGCCATATCGATATTCCCGGTAAGTCGCTGTCACGGTGTGATGAAAAGCAGCCGCAAACGTCGTCGGTGCATGTTGCATGTTGCATGTTGCATTCGGCACACAACATGCAATTCTGTCGCCGCGCGGCCACCTCGCGCCTCACACCAGCTTGCCCGCGTGCGCGGCCTGAGTCTTCTCTTCTTCGGCTTCCAGCGAACGGTCCGGCCGCATCGTGAACGAAAGAATGATGCCGGCCGCCATGACGATCATCGATACGGTGAACGGCAGATTCCAGTTGCCTGTGCGGTCGATGATCCACCCGCCAATGACCGGGCTGATGATCGCGGCGAGCGCCGATCCTGAATTCAAAATGCCGGATGCCGTGCCCGCATGCTTCGGTGCGATGTCCATGGGCACCGACCACATCGGCCCGATAGTCATTTCGTTGAAGAAGAACCCAGCCGAGAGGCAGATGGCGACGAACGTCATCGATATGTTGGACACCAGCAAGATCGGGGCGAGCGACAGCAGGGTAAGCAGCATGCACACGCCGACCATTACATTGCGCGCAAGACGCACGTTGCCGCTCTTGCGCAGGATGCGATCGGTCACCGAACCACCGAGATAATCACCCAGCACACCCGCGAAAAACACGCCTGACGCAAACAGCGCGGACTTGCCGAGCGGCATGTGATAGTTGTGCAGGAAGTACTGCGGAATCCAGCCGAGAAAAAGCCACAGCACCCAGCCATAGCAGAAGTACACAGCCGTGACCGGGGCCATGCGGCCAAGCAGAAGGCGCCACGGCACGGGTTTGCGTTGCTTGACGCCCGAGTAGTCGGCAAGGGTCTCGCATTCGCTCTCGGTGATGCGCGGATGATCGCGCGGGTTATCGCGGAAATAGAAGACCCATGCGATGGCCCACGCGAAGCTGATGATACCGGTGATAATGAATGCACCGCGCCAGCTCGTAGCCACCATCAGCCACACGATCAATGGCGGCGCCACTGCATTGCCGATGCGCGATGCTGCATGCGTAATACCTTGCGCGAAGCCGCGCTGATCGGCCGGCATCCAGTTGGACATGGCGCGCGTCGCCGTCGGGAACGTCGCGCCTTCGCCGAGCCCGAGCAGCACTCGCGCGACGATCAGCGACACGAAGCCGCCTGCCATGCCGGTGAGCACCGTTGCACCCGCCCAGATGATGGCGCACAGCGTGAGCGTCCGACGCGGGCCAAAACGATCGCCGACCCATCCGCCGATGATCTGGAAAATCAGATACGGATAGGCGAATGCAGAAAACACAAAGCCGATTTGCGTGTGCGACAGGCCGAGTTCGGCGCCGAACTGACTCGCGGCGGTGCTGACATTGACGCGGTCGATATAGGTGATGAAATACATCGCGCATAACAGCAATAGAACGCGCGTAGTGGCTCGACGGAACATCATCGTCTCCTTGAGATCGCGTGCGTATCCCCGGCGCAGCAATGCGCCGTGATTACGGCATACGGAACATCGTTGGGTGCGTCGAATGAGGGCGTAGTACCCGCGTTCACTGCTACGGTCTGCGTCTATGCAAGCGGCGGGTGCGAGGTTTGCGATGTGATGTCATGGCGTCGTCTCCTGTCTCGGATCATCTGCATGTCCGCTGTTATGGTTTCGATAAAAACCTGCTTTATTCACCTCAGGCTCGAGTGAGTTCTTGACAGCGCGCGTTCGAGCACTCGCGCCACATGCCATGCTTCAGTCCGCGCGCCGTCCGCAATTTGATGCCGGCAGCTCGTGCCGTCCGCGACGATCAAGGCATCGCCTGCATCCCTTGCCTTTCGCACGGCCGGCAACAGCGACAGTTCGGCCATCGCTTGCGATGCCGGATAGTGCTCCGCCTCATAACCGAAGCTGCCCGCCATTCCGCAACACGAGGACTCGATCGTCTGCACATCGAGGCCGGGAATCCAGTTCAATACCGTCTCTACGGGCCGTACCGCATCGAATGCTTTCTGGTGACAATGGCCGTGCAGAAACGCCTTTTGCTTGTCGATCGGTTCGAGTTCAAGCTTCAGGCGTCCGGCCGCTCGCTCTCGGACCAGGAACTCTTCGAATAGAAACGATGCTTCGGATAGCTTACGAGCCGCATCGCCGTATCCGTAGCCGAGGAACTCATCGCGCAACGAAAGCAGGCACGATGGCTCGAGTCCGACGATCGACACGCCCCGCTCGACGAAGGGCAGCAATGCATCGAGCGCACGGCGCGCTTCGGCTTTGGCTTCGTCGACGAGGCCTGAGGAAAGGAAGGTGCGGCCGCAACATAAAGGACGCTCGCCTGCCTTCTCGTTGAGATGAACCACATAGCCCGCAGCTTCGAGCACTCGCTTTGCTGCGTGCGCGTTTTCCGGCTCCATGTAGTTGTTGAAGGTATCGACGAACAAGAGCACTTCCTTGTCGGCGGACGTGGTGCGCTTGTTGCGCGCATCGCCGAGGAAGGGCTTTTTGAAGACCGGGAAAGCACGCTGCGGCGCAAGCCCGAGTGTTGTCTTCAGCCAGTGCGCTGCGCGGGGCATGCGCGATTCGAACGCACCGCTCAGCGCGGGCATGCGACTCGCATACGGCGCATAACGTGGCAAGAACGCAATCAGTCTTTCTCGCAAGCGCAATCCATGACGCGCGGTCCATGCTGCACGCGCTTCGATTTTCATGCGCGCCATATCGACGCCGGTCGGACAATCGCGCTTGCATCCCTTGCACGAAACGCAGAGATCCAGCACGTCTTTGACTTCCTGACTTGCGAGTGCGTCGCCGTCGTCACCGAGTTGACCGGACAGCGCGAGCCGCAGGGTATTCGCGCGGCCTCGCGTGACATGTTGCTCGTCTTTGGTGATGCGATAGCTCGGGCACATCGTGCCCGCGTCGAACTTGCGGCAGTGGCCATTGTTGTTGCACATCTCCACGGCTTTCGCGAGCCCGTGCGTAAGGTCGCCGCCTGAGTGCGCCGCGCCCTCTTCGCCGGTCAGCGGATTACGCGTCACGTTCCATAGAGACCAGTCGAGTCGCGGTTCGAATGCGCGCTCGCGATACGTCGGCGGAAAACGAAAGTTTGCGGCATCGTCCATTTTCGGCGGCGCAACGATGCGATCCGGGCTCATGCGGTTGTCGGGATCGAAGAGCCGCTTGATATCGCCGAACGCTTCATTGATGCGCGGCCCGTACTGCCATGCGACCCATTCGCCACGGCATAGGCCGTCGCCGTGTTCGCCTGAATAGGCGCCCTTGTATTCGCGTACGAGCGCCGCCGCTTCTTCCGCGATCGCGCGCATCTTGATTGCGCCATCGCGGCGCATATCGAGAATCGGCCGTACATGCAGCGTTCCGACGCTCGCATGGGCATACCAGGTTCCTTCGGTGCCGTGCTTCCTGAAGACTTCCGTGAGACGGTTCGTGTACTGCGCGAGATGCTCAAGCGGGACCGCGCAATCTTCGATGAAGGACACTGGCTTGCCATCGCCCTTCATGCTCATCATGATGTTGAGGCCAGCCTTGCGTACTTCCCACAGGGCTTTTTGCGGCCCGGCATCGGGCATCTGCACGACTGACCCGGGCAAGCCGAGATCGCTCATCAACTCGACGAGTTGTGCGAGCTTGCTCATCTGCGTGCCATGGTCCGCGCCCGCGAATTCCACCAGCAGCACTGCTTCCGGCTTGCCGACCAGCGCTTTTTCGATGACAGGACGAAACGCGGGATTCGACATTGCCAGTTCGATCATCGTGCGATCGACGAGTTCGACCGCAACGGGACCGAGCTTCACGATGTGCTGCGTCATGTCCATCGCATCGAAGAAGCTCGGAAAGTTCACGACGCCAAGCGTTTTATGCGCGGGCAGCGGCGCGAGCTTCAACGTCAACTGACGGCTGAACGCGAGCGTTCCTTCTGAACCGACCAGGAGGTTCGCGAGGTTAGCTTCATCCGCACTGAAGGGCAGCGGACTCTGGCAGTCGAAGAGGTCGAGGTTATAGCCTGCCACGCGCCTCAAGACTTTTGGAATGCGTTCGCGCATCTCATCGCGCTCACGCATGGCGATATCGCGCACGCCATCGATGAGAACGCGCGTGCGAGCATCGCTCTGCATCGTCGAAAGCGTGCCGAAGCGCGCTTCGTGACCATCGGCGAGTATGGCGTCGATAGCGTCCACGTTATGCACCATGATCCCGTATTCCATTGAACGGGAGCCGCACGAATTGTTGCCTGCCATGCCGCCGATCGTGCATTGCGCGCTCGTCGATACATCCACCGGAAACCAGAGGCCGTGCGGTTTGAGCCAGGCATTCAGGTGATCCAGCACCACGCCCGGCTCGACTGTGACGGTGCGCGCTTCCTTGTCGAAGTGGACAATGTTGTTGAGCCACTTCGTCGTGTCGATCACGAGCGCTTCGCCGACGGTCTGCCCGCATTGACTGGTGCCCGCTCCGCGAGCAAGCACGCTCGCGTTGCTATCGCGCGCGATATCCAGTGCGCGTCGCAAGTCGTCCTGATCTTTCGGCACGACGACACCAATCGGCATGATCTGATAGATCGATGCATCGGTCGCATAACGTCCGCGCGATGCTCGATCGAACAGCACGTCGCCCTTAAGCTCTCGTTGAAGACGCGCCTGCAAGGGCGTCGGCGTTGCGTCGGGCCGTGCGCGCGCCGACGCGGGCACGAGATGAATCGGCTTGACCAGACGGTCGGTCGTGGAATTGAGCATCGTCGCTGCCGGTGAGTGCCGGATGGTCTTTTGAATGCCTTATGCGGCATGCCTTATTCGAAATGCAATTCGACAGGCGGTAGGCCTTCGATTGCTCCGGTCGCAGTGCCCGGCTTAGCCGGAAACGCGATGCCGGTATACGAACCTGCCGTGATCACCGTGCCCTGCTCTACCGTCAGTCCGCGCGAGACCGCATGGTTGATCGTCCACGCGAGCAGACGGCGCGGATCGCCAGCCGGATTTGCGGGCACACCCTGAAAGAGCGATGCATCGTCGTACGTGAATGACATCGACGGCGACACGAACGGGAACGCTTCGTCGTACGGCACGCCGTCACCGACGACGAGCGCGCCGTGATTCTGCAAGTCCGCAAGCTGCCACAGCTTGTCTATGTCGGGCCACGCGGCGAAGCGGCTCGCGACCACTTCGATCGCCGCATGCACGCGATCGATTGCATTCAAAATGTCCGCATCGCTGTAGGGCCCGCTGCTCGCTGCAAAGCTGCGGTCGAAGGTGAAGGCCACTTCGAGTTCGAGCCCCGCCTTGCCGAAGCCCTGCATCGAAAGTCGGGCGCCCGAGCGATGCACGCCGCTTGCAGGAAGCAACGCGCCCTGGATGGGGCCCTCGGCGGACTTCGCGCCGACCTTCCAGCCGCCGATCGCCTTACTATCGTTGCTGTCGGCGCCCAGCGCGCGGAGCGTCGCTTCCTGCACGGCGAAAGCGTCGTCCACGCTCGTGGGGCGTGCGGTTTCGGGCAGATCATCCAGCTTCGCCCGATGCCCGCGTGCCTCGGCGAACAGACGCGCAAGCGCGGCTACGTCGAACGCGGCGCTCATGCCGCGACCTTCAGTTCGGGCTTGGCGACGTGTTCCGTCAAATAGTCCATGGCGGCCGCGACGCCGCTCTCTTGCAGCGGGATTCCCGCCAGTTTCAGCCCCATCTCACAGCCGGTGAGCGCGGCCATCAGCGTGAGATCGTTGCAGTCACCCAAATGACCGATGCGGAACATGCGCCCTTTCGCCTTGCCGAGCCCCGTGCCGAGCGACATGTCGAAATGCTCGTAGATGAGCTTGCGCACCGCGTCGGCATCGACGCCTTCGGGCGTCATCACGCCGGTCAGTACGGGCGAGCACACCTCCGGATCCGCGCACTGGATCTCGAGACCCCACGCGGTCACCGCCGATCGGCACGCGGCGGCGAGCCGGTTATGCCGTGCGAACACATTGTCGAGTCCTTCGCCGAGGATCATGTCGAGCGCTTCGGCGAGGCCGTACAGCAGATTCGTGTTCGGCGTATAGGGCCAGTAGCCCTGCTTGTTCATCTCGATGATCTCTTTCCAGTCCCAAAACGCGCGTGGCAGTTTCGCGTGCCTGGAGGCCTCGATCGCCTTTTGCGAAACCGCATTGAAGCTGATACCCGGCGGCAGCATGAGGCCCTTTTGCGAGCCTGAGACGGTCACGTCGACGCCCCATTCGTCATGGCGGTAGTCTGCAGACGCGAGACCCGAGATCGTGTCGACCAGCAACAGCGCGGGGTGGCCGGCCGCATCGATCGCGCGGCGCACTGCGGCGATGTCCGACGTCACGCCGGTCGAGGTCTCGTTATGCACGACGCAGACGGCTTTGATCAGGTGCTGTGCGTCGTCGCGAAGACGCTTTTCGATCATGTCTGGCTGCACGCCGCGACGCCATCCATCGATGCCCGGCAAGCCAAGGAACTCGGGCTTGAGGCCGAGGTTCTCGGCCATCTTTTTCCACAGCGTCGCGAAGTGGCCGGTCTCGTACATGAGCACGGTATCGCCGGGGCTGAGCGTGTTTGAAAGCGCCGCTTCCCACGCACCCGTGCCGGACGCGGGATAGATGACGACCGGCTGCGTCGTCTTGAAGATCTTCTTGATCCCCTCCAGCACCTTCAAGCCGAGCACGCCGAATTCCGGTCCACGATGGTCGATCGTCGGATAGCTCATTGCCCGCAGAATCCGGTCGGGCACCGGGCTGGGTCCGGGAATCTGCAGGAAGTGTCGGCCAGCGGGATGGAAATCGAGCTTCAGCATGGTGGCAAACCTTTTCAATTGAATTTTGCATGCAAAATACTTTAGCGCAGTGGGTGAGTCAGGCAAAGGTTTTATTAGGCCGAATGGCCTAGGGATAACCCGCTGGCGGTTTTTTCCGCTTTCGGTGCGCTAAAATTGCCGAAACGAATTTCGAGGTATTGAATGCAAAATCCTGACGTCCCGGAAGCGCGCTTGTCGCCCGCGCTCCTGCCGAAGCTGGAACGGCTCCGTTTGCACGACACGGTTGTGGACAATCTGCGCAACTTCATCGTTGAAGGAATGCTCGCGCCCGGCGTCAAACTCAACGAGCGCAAGCTGTGCGAAACGCTCGGCATCTCGCGCACGCCGCTGCGGGAAGCGCTCAAGGTGCTGGCTGCCGAAGGTCTCATCGACATCGCGCCGAACAGGGGCGCGTCGGTGTCGCAGATGAGCGACCTCGAGATCCGCGAGATGTTCGAGCTGATGAGCGGCCTGGAGGCATTCTCGGGTGAACTGGCATGCGAGCGCATCACGCCCGCCGAGATCGCGGAGATCAAGTCGCTGCACGAAGCGATGATTGTCTGTCGCATGCAAAATGACCTGTCTGGGTATTACGCACGCAATCGCGCGATTCACGACAAGATCAATGAGGCGGCGCGCAATACCGCTCTCAGGCAAACGTATGTGTCGATCAACCGACGCTTGCAGGCGCTACGCTTCCGCTCCAATTTCCAGACGCCGAAGTGGGACAGCGCGATACGCGAACACGAAGAGATGATCGCGGCGCTGGAGACGCGCGACGGACCGCGCATGGCTGCGATCCTGCGTCGGCACCTACTCGGCAAGCGGGATGCGGTGCTCGCCGAGCGCACGCTAACGACGGTGAAGCCTGCCTCACCGGCCGGGCGTGGGGCAAAGCAAGCGTAGTTCGCTGCGTGCGAGAATGATTTGTCCGAACGGACAGTCGGCAGCACGCTCGAGCATGCTGCGGAGAGCTGCAACTAAACACGGGCGACCCATGCCGCGTGATAGTCGCTGCC
This sequence comes from Caballeronia grimmiae, assembly GCF_022879615.1. NCBI lineage: Bacteria > Pseudomonadati > Pseudomonadota > Betaproteobacteria > Burkholderiales > Burkholderiaceae > Caballeronia > Caballeronia grimmiae. The sequence goes on along the minus strand of NZ_CP084273.1, from coordinate 563,839 downwards.
CGCGACGCTCTTATGTTCAACGTGGCGTCCGATCGGAGAGATCACGCCCAGCGCAGCCGTGATGACGATTGCGACGATACTGATAGTGATGGCGTTCATGTTGGCCTCCGTTTCGATGAAGCCATTGTCGACGTGAAAACTTAGCCGTAAATGAGCGCCCTCGTCATGGCATTCATCATTCCGCATACAAGATGCATTCGACGCAGTTACCCTCCGCCGCGACCATCGAACTACCGTACAAGCGCCCTTTCGACTGGGCACGGCTGATCGCATTTCTCGGCGGGAGAGCGTCGGCAGGCGTTGAATCGGTGGAAGGAGGCGTTTACCGTCGCGCGATCGAATGGCGCGGCGATGTCGGCATCGTCGAAGTGCGGCCGCATGCACGCACGCATTGCCTGATCGCGACCGTACAGGGCGATGTGCACTGCCACGCCGATGAACTCGTCGTCCCGCTTTCGCGCCTGTTCGACGTACACGTCGATCCGCACGAAATCGCGCGCTGCCTTTCGCACGATCCGCTGCTCGGGCCGCTCGTCGAGGCGACTCCGGGGCTGCGTGTACCGGGCGCGTGGTCCGGATTCGAGCTAGTGGTGCGAACCATTGTCGGCCAGCAAGTCAGCGTGAAGGGTACATCGACGATCATGGGCCGCATCGTCCAGCGCGCGGGCCGGCGCATCGACGGCCATCCGCACGAAGGCACGGCGTGGCGGTTTCCTACTCCACGCGAACTTGCCGATGCGGACCTCGCCCATATCGGCATGCCGGGCAAGCGCGTCGAGACCGTGCAGCGTTTCGCGCACGCGGTCGCGACAGGTGCGCTGCCGATCGACACACCAGGCGCGGACCGTGAGCATTTGAAGCGCGAGTTGCTCGCAATGCCCGGCATCGGTCCGTGGACTGTCGGCTATGTTGCGACGCGCGCCCTGCGCGATCCCGACGCCTGGCCCGATGCCGATCTCGTTCTGATGCAGGCGATCGCGCGACGCGAGCCATCGCTGCTGAAGCCAGCGCAGCAACGCGCGTACGTCGAACGCTGGCGTCCGTGGCGCGCTTATGCGGCGATGCACCTTTGGAACGGCGTCGCGCTGGATGCAGGGCTTGCGCGAGGCGGTTGAATCTTGCATGCGGTCGATTGCATTCAGCATGCCGAGCGGTCGCAAAATAGCCTAATCTCAATCGTGCAGGACTGCTCTGCGGCACCGGGGCAACGGCAGCGGCAGCTCGCACCGAAAGACGCATTGCAGGATCACCGGCGGGGAGTCGCACATGGACGCTGCATCACAGGATACGGCGAGTGGACGCGGTGAACGCACTGCATCAGCATTGGACACCGCGAGTGCATCCAGTGTACCGATTGCGCCGCGCGTGCAGAAAATCGTCGTCGCGATACACGGTATCGGCAATCAGTTGCATAGCGACACCGTACGCTCGGTCGCCAGCCAGTTCGGCGCGCGTTACGATCCGCCGTTGCCGGTCATGCCGCTCGGCTATTTCGATATCGCGGGCGTCGGCGAAGTCGATGTGCGTCAACTCGACCTGCCACAGGGCGGCCCTTACACCGCCGAGCAACGCGCCTTCTATTCGGCGCTCGGCTTTGCCGAAGTCTATTGGGCCGACATACCGCGCGAAGTGGTCAAGCAGGACGACACGCTAGAAGAAAGCAAAGCGTGGGGCCTGTCCATCGTGAGCCGCGCGCAGGCCGCCTACATGCTGAACGTGAGGGAGCGAAAGCTCGAACCCGCCGACTTTTCGCTTGCGGCGGGCGTCGTCGAGGAGGTCGTCGAGACCGTCGCGGTCATGCAGAGCCTGCTCGCGGTGACGGAAAAGACCGGCGTCTTCAAGTTCGATCTCGCACCCGTCCTGCGCGACTATGTCGGCGACGTTCAACTCGTGGCGGATTTCAAGCAGCATCGCGACACGATCGTCTATCGCTTCCATCGCGTGATGAAACGCCTGGTCGACCTCGTCACGACGCGCTGCAACTGCGCGCCCGAGGTGTACCTCATCGCCCATAGCGAGGGCACCGTCATCAGCTTCCTCGGCATTTTGCATGCACTCTCGCAGTCTTCTATACAAGACCCCAAGGACAAGAAACAGGCGATCAGCACCGATTGGGTGAAGTGCTTGCGGGGCTTCATGACCATAGGCTCGCCCATCGACAAGCACGTGTTGTTGTGGCCTGACCTATGGAGAAACATGGCGCTCACCACGCGCGAAACAGACGGCGGGATCATGCTGCCCGACCGGACTGGCGATCCGTTGCGGCTCGATGCGCGTATCAAATGGCGCAACTACTATGACTTTGGCGATCCCGTCGGCTTTGCCCTCGACACCACGCGAGCTTATCTAAGCGCAGCAGGCTGCAAAGCCTTCGAGTTCGAAGACAAGCACGACTATGGATTCGCCCGCTACTGGCTGCCCGGCAAAGCGCACACTGACTACTGGACCGATGCCGGCGTTTTCAACCACTTCATCGAGGACGTCATGCTCGGCAAACCGACCGCGCGCCCTCCGATAAGCCGCCGTGCGCGGGGCATCGTGAGTACGTCGATCCCCTATCTCCTGAGCTTTGCGTTGCATCTTGCAGCCGTGTTTTTTGTGTACAAAGCCGTGACCGCGTCATCCGACGCCGATAGTTCGAGCGGCGCGCCTGCGTTCATCCATCTCACGCGCTCGGTCTTCGCGCTCGCGTGCCTCCTGATGGGCACGACCGTCGCTGCGCGCATTCCTCGCCTCGTCAAGGCACGCGGTGCGATGCGCACCGATGCATGGCTGCGATGGCGCGTCGTTGCGCTGGCGGCATTCGGCGCTGGTGCGCTTCTTTTCTGGGTGGTGCTGCTGCCGGATGTGGCCGAGTTTCTTGCGGGGCCGTTCGCGAACGTCGTGCACGATCGCATGCAAGATTCAATCGTCGGCAAGCTCGTGTTCGTCGCGGCAGGCATCGTCGTTGCGCTTTCGGGCTGGTTCGCACCGCGAAAGCCGCGCTGGGGACGGCGGGTGATCGTCGGCATGGGAACGCTGATGACGGTGCTCATCGTCGGCGTGCGGCTCTGGGGCGATCTCGAAGACAAGGCGCTATGGCCCGTGGTGCTCGGGGGTCTTCTGTTCCTGTACGCGTGGTGGCTTGCGATCCTGATTTTCGATCTCGCGTTCGTGTGGCATCGCTATGTGCGCAACTCGGTCGCCCTCGATACGCTGCGCGCGTGGCGGTTGCAAGGGCGTGACGCGGAGCCTCGGCCGATCGTGCGAATGCACGGAAAACAGCCGACACATTAGATTGCATGCTGCATGCCTCGTGCTGCATGATGAATGCCGAATGCAAATCGGCTAATTGCATTGCCGGCGTATCAAACGGATCGTGCCTCGGACATCATTTGCGCAGCGCCAAGGTACAAAGACTAATCAAACAAGGAAGCGTCAGCGCTACGCTGAACGCATTGCTGCCGCCGAATACTGCTCTGGAGGAGACTTCAATGAACGAGAGGTCAAACTACGATTGGCAATATCAGGTGCGCGTCCGCCTAAGCCCTCGATACGCGGAACTGGCGCGCAAAGATGGAAGCAATCCGGCGCTATCGTCTCTCAACACATTGCTCGAGCGACACGACGCTCAATTGAAGTGCCAGTTCGATGCCTTCGCCGACTATGTGGCCGAAGCGGAGCGCGAAGGCACGGAGCATTACCCGTTGTATCGATGGACACGCGAAACCATCGAAAATCCCGGGAAGAAAGCGAAATATCTCGAAGCCTTCACGCTGTATGTGAATGGCGATGAAGTCTACGACAAGGCCATCGCCGATGCGCTCGAACTCGATCTCCAGGAACTGGCAGCACACGCAAGCGATGTCATCGTGGAAGTCCGAAAGTTCGACACGAACCCGGCCCACAACCCGCAACCACCGTCTTACGATCGGTCCGGCGCATAGCTCGTCGTCGATCACGCGCACGGCTTCGGCGTGCTCGGTCCGAGCATCGCGTCTATGTCGGCACGCTTGGCAAGCCAGCGGGCGTATCGGGTGCGTTCGTCGTGGCGAGTGAGGCCGTCATCGAATGAATCATTCAATGCGAATAAGTTCAATACGCTCGATCACGGCGCATATCTAGTGAACGCGGCCCGCGCGGATATTGCACCATCACATCCGCGTAACGCTGCCGCCTTGCCGCAACGAAACGAAACGAAACGAAACGAAACGAAACGGCAGCGTGCCACGCCCTACATCACTTCCGCGTCGCGCGTGTTGGCAGGAAGAAAGCCTTCGTCACGCAGATAACGCACGTAGACCCTTATCAGTTGCGCATAGTCGATTGCGAAACGCACATCGAACTGCGCGAGCCGCGCGATGGTCCCGATCTGATCGACAGGCCTGTCGTGGAAGGTGGAGATCGCCGGTATAGAAGTCGCGCAGCAGCGCCAGACCGTTAGCCGAGTCCAGTGTGGCCAGCCGCCGCTTCCATGCTTCCGGCGCTTCTGGCAAAGCACGCAGCCCTTCTTTGCCGAGCGCCTCGAACCACGCATCCTGACTCATGCACTCCGGGTTGTGCAGATTGGCGACATGCAAGCCTTCGCGCGGGTGCAGCGCAAGCGCGCACAGGGCGCATAGGGCGCGCGCCAGCACATCGACCGGCGTCATCTCGACGGTTTGACCGGTGGCAGGATACGCGCCTAGCTGAATGCATCCCTGATTGAAGAGCCAGAACTGTCTTCATCGATTTGCGGGTTCCCGGCAAGCACGTAGTACGCCGCGATAGCGCTGCTCGCCCGCGCCGCGAATGGCGCAGGCCACGTTCACGACGCCAGGCAGGGCGGCAAGCTGGTTCTCGATCTCGCCGAGTTCTATGCGAAAGCCGCGCAACTTGACTGCTCGTCGTTGCCGCCAAAGTACTCGATCACGCCGTCTTCCAGATAACGGCCCAGATCGCCCGTGCGATACATCCGCGCATACGGCTTGTCCGCGCACGGATCGGCGTCGAAGCGGCGCAGGGTCAGCGTCGCTTCGTTGCGGTAACCGCGTGCGAGATGGTCCCCGCCGATGCACAACTCGCCGACCGACTCCGCCGGCACGAGTTGCGACTGCGCGTCCAGCAGATACACGTCGTAACCCGGCAAGGGCTTGCCGAGCACGCGCACACGGCCGTCGGGCGCGATCTGGCCGAAGGTCGCCATGACGGTGGTCTCGGTCGGACCGTATAGCGAGCAAAGACGCGTCTTGCCGGCCCACGCTGGCATCGAAATTCGTCGACGCAGCGAGCGTGCTGACACAGCCCGCTGCATAGTCGAGCGCGATAGCCACGCCCGCGATCGTTCGCGCGACGCTGTGCTGTTCGATCAGCACGCCCTTCGGCTCGCCCGTCGAACCGGCGGTGTGAATGACGTAAGCGAGCGCATCGGGCGAGACTTCCGCCAGCGCGCGTGACGCCGCTGGCGCGAGCACGCCGGCGTCGAGGAAGACGAGGTGCGAGAGTTGCGCGGCTTCGAGTCCGGCGCGGCCGTGCGCATCGGTTATTCCAGACCGCCCAGCGCGGGCGCATCGGGCTGGGCGTGCACGATATCGTCGAAGCAAGCGAGCACATCGCGCGGCGCCGCCGCAAGCGGGCCGCCGTGCGACCACGCGCGACGGCGCGCCGCGAGCAATGGGGTATTCAAATCCAGCCCGCCGAGGGGTGTGTCGAGTTGCGTGTCAAGCCGCGACAAAAGCGCCACATAGTGTTCGAGCGCGATGGCCAGTCCACGCGCGCTTGGCGGATGACGGACCTGCGCATCGAGCGTGATGTCCTCGCTCGTGCGCAGGTAGATCGAGACGTCGTGGCGCTCGGGACGCCGGCACATGTGCGTGAGAAGTTCGCCGCGAATGCCGCCGAGAAGCAGCGCGTCGTGCGGCAGGTAGTCGCGCTCGCACAGCACGGTGGTCGCGCGGCGTAGTCCGGCCGCAGACGCTTGAGTTCCTCGAAGACATCGCTGGCGGGGATGTTGCTGTGCAAATTCGCCATCGCGAAGCGCACCGCCGCGTGTTGCGGAAACTGGCGCAGCGTCATGGTCTCGTCGAGGTCGCTACAGATGATGTGCACGCGTTCGTCGTGACCTGCGCGGTCATAGGACTGCTGGCCGCCACGCCGATGATGCGCCGTGATCACCGCCGACCGACGCGACATCTTCTGCAACGCGACATGCAGGCTGCTCTGCAACATGAATTCGACGCTCAAGGCCAACGCATGCGCCTGTTCGCGCAGAGCGCGGCTCAGTGCGCCGCCAAGCGGCATCGTGAAACCCGACTCGCCGGGCGCGCCTTCTACGCACGGCGGTTGCCATGCGAACTCGCCTTCTCCGAGTTGCCGGACCCAGAATGCGAGATCGCTCTGCCATTGCTGCGGTTCCACCGATACGCGTTCGGCTTCGAGAATGTATTGCTGATCGAGCGCGAGATCATCCGCGAATGTTTCGCCTGCATAAGCGCGCGATAACGACGCAAAGAGCGGCTGCAAAGAGAACCGGTCGAGCAGCGCGGGATGACAGAAGAACACCAGATAGCTATTCGCGGCCCCGCGCAGCAGCGTGATCGACCAAGGCGCGCCTGCGTCGATTCGAAGCGGGCGGACGCACAATGTCTCGATCGCCGTCGTGACGCGGGCTTCGTCAGTGTCGTCGAGATCGGCCACTTCGAGGCTTGCAAGTGCGACATCATGCAGCAGGTAGCATGGACCATCGTCGCCGCGAATCACTCGCCAGCGCAAGGGCTCGCAGTGCCGCGCGACATGCGCCACCGCGCGGCCGAGGTGCTCGCTATCAGGCGCGCCATTCAGCCGAAAAGCTGCGCACAGATTGTGCGACGCAGTCGTGGGCGTGGCCGCACGCGCTTGCGTACGGGACGTGGGAAGCATGTGTGTATTTACGATGACCTACGCTGTTTGACGTTCTTCTCGTGGGGAAATGTTCAGCGCGGACTCGGTGTGCAATGCTCAATCAAACCGGCTGAGGATCTCGGGTAGCCCATGATAGTAAGCACACCTTTCGTTTACGCTCGGATGGCCCTAGCGGATACAAAACTGCTGCAACATCGAGTCGGGTCGGCAAGCAAATCGTCCATGTAGCACTCGCAAAACAGCGATATGCGCGACCCTCCGTTGTAACGTATGGGGACAGGCATGATCCCCGCCAAAATAGAAGTCGTCGAAGTTCTTCGATCCATTCGATCGCGCGTCTGACGACCTCCGGCATCGACTTCGGTTCGTCGTCCACCGTCGATCCTTCTGTCGGATGCATCACAAGACTCTGCGCCGCATCCATCTGCTGACGCGCGTCTCCCGGCTCGTATGCGAGTTCTTCAAGCCTGCGAGCTGAGTCGATCAATTGCGCTTCATGCGGCGTTCAACGATGACCTCCGCGTACTTACGAGCGTTTGGGGCCGAGAGCGTTCCGCGAAGAATGTCCGCAAGGTGCTCCCGGCTCGACGAGCGCACGGTTGACGTTACGAGTGTCGCGCGATAAGGTCTTGGTCAACCAACCAAGTTCGTCCCGCGAGGCAGCCAGCGTGCAGGATCGAAGACAAACCATACTCGAGGCCGCCCTCGCCACGTTGCGTGAAGAAGGCTATTCCGGCTTCACGCAACCGCGCGTCGCCAAGCGTGCGGGCGTGCGTCAAAGCCATCTCACGTATTATTTTCCGACGCGGCTCGCGCTGATCGAAGCGGTCGCGCGTACCGCGGTCAACGGACAACTCGGTGCGCTCGATGCTTTCGCCGGCGAAGCATCGCCGAAGATCACCGCTGCCTCGATCGCGAATGTCGCCATGCGGCACGAGAATACTCGCGTGCTGATGGCCCTCGCGCAGGCCGCAGACGAAGAGCCCTCGATACGCCATCTGTTTCGCGAATTCGCAGACGCCATTGCGACGCGCATCACGCGCATGCTCGAAGCGATGGGACTTGCTGTAAGCAAGGAACATGTCGCGATGGTTCATGCGCTCGTCGTGGGCTTTGCCGTCGTGGAGCTTGCGGTCGGACACAGCGACGGCAAGCGCCGTGCAAGCGCGGCCATCGAAGGGTTATTTTCGATGCTGCCGCGTAGCGACGAAAGCGCCCACTAAACCATCGCACGGCCACGCTTTCAACGACCCACCGCAGCGCGACGCAATTCCCTCCCTCGACCGATGCCTCAGACCTTTTGCATGCTGCATACAGAATGCGCCGGACTGATGACATCGCATGAAATAAGTCTGCACAAGACTGCGCGAATGCCTTCCCCTATAGTGAGTCCGTCGCCACAGTAAAACGCCACATGGCCCACGAACCCGGAGGGACGTCCCGTGAACGACCAATCGAATTCTGCATGCAAGCTCGTTTCGTCTGCCTCCAAAACGGGACTGCGCCGGATGATGATCGCCGCCGCGGCCGTCGCCCTCACGCTTTCGAGCGGCTCCGCTTTCGCCGGCTGGGCGCGCGGCGGCACGGCCTACACGGGGCGAGGCGAATATAACAGCGCGCATTTCGGCTCCTGCGGCGGCGGAAGCTGTTCCCATGCGGGCGGCGTGACGAATCCGTGGGGCGGCGTCGCGACTAACTCCGGCACCGTCACCCGTACCTCGCCGGGCCAGTTCTCGAACTCAGGCACGGCCTATGGCCCCAACGGACGTTCGATGCAGCATGCAGGCGACACGAGTTGCGCCAGCGGCTCGTGCTCGCATACCGGCGCCATGACCGGCTCCCAAGGCAACACGGCGACCACCGCGAACACTATTACACGCAACGCGCCCGGGCAGTATTCATCCTCTGGCTCGGTCACCGGACCCAACGGCAATACCTCGACGCATGCGGCATCCACGAACTGTGCGGGCAACACGTGCAACCGCTACGGAACCGTCGATACCGCGAGCGGCGGCACCGTCACGCATTCGGGCAGTGCAACGAGCGTCGCGCCGGGCGTCGTCGTGACATCGGGATCCGCGACCGCGACGAACGTCTCGCATAGCACCACCGTGGTGACGGCCGGGACGGTGACCACCGGCACGGTGATCGTAGCGCCGCCGCCTCCGCCGCCCGCTGTCGTCTACGTGGCGCCGGCACCGGCGCCCGCCGTGTGGGTTCCGGGTCACTGGGTCGGCGCAGTCTGGGTTCCGGCGCATTGGGCCTGAATGCAAAATGCCAACGCTTGGGCGCTCAGGATCGCGTTGACGAGTGCCGCTCACGCGGCGGCTGGCGGTACACTGCGAGTCAACGCCGCGTCCAAACCAGGCTCGACATGCTCAGTGTCAAACCCGATGCGCAGGAATCGAAGGCAATCCGCTCATGCGGCCGCATCGCATGAAACGCCCGCACATGCCGCGGGACCATGCGAAAGGGGTGCTGCACGACCTCACCTGGACAGTCGGGCCTGTAGTGCTCGCTTTTGCGCTCGCGACTGCGCTCGTCGTCTGGCTCGTCGACCCCGCGCCGCCCAAAACGATCACGATGAGCGCCGGGCAACCCGACAGTTCGCTTTACCAGACTGCGCAGGAATACGCGAAGATCCTCGCGCGCAACGGCATCACGCTCAAGGTACTGCCTTCCGAAGGCTCCGTGCAGAACCTGGAGCGCCTGCTCGATCCTAAAGCGCAAGTCGACCTCGCGCTCGTGCAAGGCGGCATCGCTACAAAAGAGCAGGCATCGTCGCTGACCTCGCTCGGCAGCGTGTCCTATGTACCGATCGTCGTGTTCTATCGCGGCAAGGGACTCACGCTGCTATCGCAACTGGAAGGCAAGCGCGTCGCCATCGGACGCGTAGGCAGCGGCACGCGCACGCTATCGCTGAAACTGCTCGAGGCCAATGGCATTACGCCCGGCGGCAGCACGCAGCTTCTGTCGACGGACGGCCTGCAAGCCGCCACCGAACTGGTCAGCAACGAAGCGGACGCCGTGTTTCTAAGCGGTGATTCGGCCACGCGCGGGCTCATGCTTCGGCTGCTGAAAGTGCCCGGCATATCGGTGATGGACTTCAACGAAGCGCGTGCATACACGCGGATCTTTCCGTATCTCGACGAGATCGAGTTGCCGCCCGGCGTGCTCGATCTCGGGCGACGCATTCCACCGCAGACGGTGCATCTGATCAGCCCGACTGTCGAGCTCGTCGCGCGCAACAGCCTGCATCCGGCGTTGTCGGACTTATTGATCGAAGCCGCACAGGAAGCGCATGGAATGGCCGGGCTATTACAGCGCGCGGGCCAGTTTCCCAGTCCGGTTGCGCATGAGTTTCCCATCAGCGAGGATGCCAGCCGCTATTACCGCTCGGGGAAGAGTTTTCTTTATCGCGCGCTTCCGTTCTGGCTTGCGAATATCGCGGACCGCGCGCTCGTGTTGCTTCTGCCCGTCGCGGTACTGGTCTTTCCGATGCTGCGGCTCGTGCCCGCGCTCTATCGATGGCGAGTGCGTTCTCGCATCTATCGCTATTACGGCGCGCTGATCGCAATCGAGCGAGGTGCAATGCATATGTCGAACGATGAAGAGCGGCGCGCATTGCTGGTCGAACTCGACCACATCGAAGAGTCACTGGATACGCTCAAGCTACCGCTTGCCTATGCCGATGCACTCTACGTGCTGCGCGAGCATATCGGCTTCGTGCGGGCGCGATTGAGCACTGCGGCACGCAAGGAACAACACACGGCTTAGGAGGCGACGCCAATGCTCAGGCAAGCATGGATGCGATTGCTCTACGCAATGGCGATGCTCGCCTTGATGACCGCATGCGCAAGCCTGCCGCCTCAAACCGGGCGCACGCCGAGTCATACAATTGCCAAGTCGCCGGATACGCGCCTGGGCCAAGCAGTGTCGGAAAGCGAAGCCGCGCATCCCGACGACAATGCATTTCATCTCTTGTCCGACGGAGCCGATGCGCTCGTCGCTCGCATCGTGCTTGCGGAAAGCGCGGACCGTTCGCTCGATCTTCAATACTACATATGGCACGACGATCTCACGGGGCGCGCGATGGCCGCGTCGGTTCTGCGTGCGGCGGATCGTGGCGTGCGCGTGCGACTACTGCTTGACGATCTCGGCACCAATGCCGATGACGATCTTTTGCTTGCGCTCGCTTCTCATCCGAACATACAGGTGCGTCTCTTCAATCCAGTGGCTAACCGCAGCTTCAAGCGGCTCGGCTCCGCACTCGAATTCGTTAGAGTGAATCGCCGCATGCACAATAAGTCCCTTGTCGCGGATAACCAGTTCGCCATTCTCGGAGGAAGAAACATCGGCGACGAATACTTTGGCGCATCGAGCACGATCGCATTCGGCGATCTCGATGTACTCGTGCATGGCCCCGTCGTTGCTGAAGTATCGGATGCGTTCGATCTCTACTGGAACTCCGATGCGGCCTATCCCATTGAGAACCTCGTGGGCCGCCGCGCGGATTTCAATGCGCTCGCCACATATCGAAAGGGACTCGATTCCTATTTGCAGTCTGAAGCGCATTCTCCCTATGTCGCACAGGCAAGGCAACGTATCTCACAAGCGATCGAATCGCGCGATGCAACGTTTGCGTGGGGCAAGGCCACCTTGCTCTACGATGACCCTGAAAAAATTACGCGTGATCCCAGTGACAGTGAAGGCCGTTTGATGTCGAAATTCAGGGCGCTGCGGCTCGCGCCCAGACATGAATTGCTGATCGTGTCGCCCTATTTCGTTCCGCGCGAGATCGGTGTCGAATGGCTGCGGTCGATGACGGCTCGCGGCGTGCGCGTGACCGTGCTCACCAACTCTTTAGCGGCTACCGATGTCGCGGCAGTTCATGCGGGTTATCAACGCTATCGCAAGGACATGCTCCAAGCGGGCGTGCGGCTATACGAGCTAAAGCCGGTCACGTCCAAAGATGGCAAGAAAGACGATCAAGACAAAGACAAGAAAACGATGTTCGGATCGTCGAAGGCGTCGCTGCATGCAAAGACTTATGTATTCGACCGCGAGCGAATCTTTATCGGCTCCATGAATCTCGACCCGCGTTCAGTGGAATTGAACACGGAGATTGGCGTGTATTGCGAAAGTGCGGCGGCGGCGCAGCAAGTGGCGGATGGCATCGGGATGAGGATGGACCGCATCGCATGGCGCGTCGAAATGCAGCCCAACGCCGGCGGCGGTCAGCGTATGGTCTGGATCGATACGGACGATAAAGGCGCGACGACCACGCTGGAGAGCGAGCCCGGCGTGTCCGCGCTCAAGCGTGCGACGATATGGATGCTTGGCATTCTGCCGATAGAGTCGCAATTATGAGTTTCGAGCGCGACTCTATCGGCGCGCAGATTTACTTGAAGCCTGCGACTGCATGCGGCACATAGGGCGCTTCGAGTTGCGCAATCTCTTCGGCCGTAAGGTCCAGCGACAAGGCGGCAACCGCATCGCTCACGTGATGGGGTTTCGATGCTCCGATGATCGGCGCGCTAACGGGCGCCTTCTGCGCGACCCATGCAAGCGCCACTTGCGCCCGTGGCACACCGCGTGCCTTTGCCACCGAGGCAACGGCTTCGACGATAGCGCGGTCCGCATCGTGCGTTTGATACAGCGTGCTGCCAAAGGCATCCGTTTGCTGACGCTCGCTCGTGGCGTCCCATTCGCGCGTGAGACGGCCGCGCGCAAGCGGGCTCCAGGGCAATACGCCTATGCCCTGATCTTCGCATAGGGGCAGCATCTCGCGTTCCTCTTCGCGATAAAGCAGGTTCAAGTGATTCTGCATCGTCTTGAACTCTGTCCAGCCGTTCGCTCGCGATGTGTAAAGCGCCTTGCTGAACTGCCACGCATACATCGACGACGCACCGATATAACGCGCCTTGCCCGCCTTGACGATATCGTGCAGCGCCTCCAGTGTCTCTTCGATTGGCGTCGTGTAGTCCCATCGATGAATCTGATAGAGATCGACGTAATCGGTGCCGAGTCGCTTCAGGCTGTTATCAATTTCATTGAAGATGGCTTTGCGTGAAAGGCCAGCGCCGTTTGGACCCGGCCGCATGCGATTGAATACTTTCGTCGCAATGACGATGTCATCGCGCTTCGTCATGTCTCGCAACGCGCGGCCAACAATCTCTTCCGATGTGCCATCGGAATAAGTATTGGCGGTATCGAAGAAATTGATGCCGGCGTCCAGCGCCTGCTGAAGGATGGGACGGCTTTGCTCTTCATCGAGCGTCCACGGATGCGTGCCGCGTTCAGGTACGCCGAAGGTCATGCATCCGAGACACAGTCGCGACACTTCAAGCCCGGTCGTGCCGAGTTTCACGTAGTCCATCGGGATATCTCCTTGCCGTCGATTGCTTTTCGAAAGAGTGCGCGAAGGCTCGAAAGCCTTCGCGCACGAGAGGAAAAGCCTAGACATTAGCGCAGCGTGGCGGAACCTGCTTGCCTTACGATCGCTGACGCCGCCTTGCGGCTTGCAAGGAAATCTATGTGCTTCTTCCAGTGCAGACTAAGATCGCGCAGGCTCGCCATCTTCCATATCCCGCGTTCCGGAAATCGTCTCCAATGCCGAGTCATGGTGCAGCAACAAGACTGCGGCGACACCGACCATTCCGGCGCCTGCGAGACAGAGCAGGCCCGCGCCAAAACCGCCGGTGCTGTCCTTGATCCAGCCCATCGCATAAGGTCCAAAGAAACCCGCGAGATTGCCCAGTGAGTTGATCGCCGCAATGCCGCCCGCGGCAGCTGCTCCCGACAGGAACGATGCAGGCAGCGTCCAGATGATCGGCAAGCAACCGAAGATGCCGAAGCCCGCAATCGACAACGCGATCATCTTCAGCACGGGGTTGTCCAGTCCTGCGGAAGCTGCGATGCCACCCGCTGCCACCATCAACGCGATTGCAACGTGCCAGCGTCGTTCGAGTGTGCGATCCGAATGACGTCCCCACAGAACCATGCTGATGACGCCGACTGCGTACGGCAAAGATGTCACGAAGCCAGTCTGAAGATTGCTCAGCCCGAACGCCTTCACGATTTGCGGCAGGAAGAAGCTCAACCCGTAGTTGGTTGCGTTCGCACCGAAATAGATCAGTGCGATCGCCAGCACGCGCGGATTGAAAATCGCTTCCTTCACGCTAAACGAATGCACAGCTTCGCGATGCGCGCGCTCTTGCGCTTGCCGGTCGACGAGCCAGTTGCGTTCATCGTCAGCAAGCCAGTGTGCGTTTTGGGGCTTGTCGGTGAGGTAGAAGAACACGACGAATGCGAGCACGAGCGCGGGAAGCGCTTCGATCAGATAGAGCCACTGCCAGCCCTGCATCCCGCCGATGCCGTCCATCTGCAGCAGCGCGCCGGAGATCGGACCGCCGATCACTGTGGACAACGGAATGGCCGCCATGAAGTAGCCCACGACGCGTCCGCGATATTTCGCCGGGAACCAGAGCGTCAACAGATAGATGATGCCGGGGAAGAAGCCGGCTTCCGCGACGCCCAACAGGACACGCAAGCCATAGAACACATAGGCATTGGACAGGCCCGTTGCTTGCGCAATATGTGGGATGTAAGCCATCAACGCCGCGAGCACGCCCCACGTGAACATGATCCGCGCAATCCACTTTCTTGCACCGAAGCGTTCCAGGAGCAAGTTGGACGGGACTTCGAAGAAGAAATAAGCGATGAAGAAAATGCCTGCTCCAAAGCCAAAGGCGCTCGCGGAAAAGCCAAGCGCCTTGTTCATTTGCAGCGCAGCAAAGCCGACGTTGACGCGATCGAGATAAGCGATGAAGTAGCAGAGAATCAGGAACGGCACGAGACGAAGCATCACGCGCTTCATGGTGCGGGTTTCAAGGTCCATCAATATCTCCTCGAATAGGGAATCGGCAGATCGTTCGGTTTGAAGCGACCTGCGCAGCCTACTCTTTAAGGAGAAACTCCAGAACTGGTGTTTAGCCTGTATAGCGCTAAAAAACTCACTCGCCAAGGCTATGCCAGCGCCTCGGCGTGGCGTTTATGCGACCGGTAACATACCAGCGTAGATTGGTTCCGGTAATCCTTGCACGCCGGGGTGTAACGCGAAGACGCAGCCGTCGGCGTCGGTTGCGTTGGCGGCAGGACGAATCGACGTCACGTAGAGGGTAGACAGATCGTCACCGCCGAATGCGCACATCGAGGGCTTCGTCGCGGGCAGTTCAATCGTGCGATCCAGCTTGCCTTCAGGCGTGAAGCGCAACAGGCAGCCGGCATCATTCGCGCAGGTCCAGTAACAGCCGTCCGCGTCGACCGTCGCGCCGTCCGGACGCCCCACGTGATGGTGCAAGTCCGCGAACACGCGACGGTTATGCGGCGTGCCGGTGTCGGTGGCGAAGTCGAAGGCCCAGATCAGCCGCTTCTGCGGATGCGAATCCGACAGATACATCGTCGCGCCGTCCGGCGAGAAAGCGAGGCCGTTCTGCGTGATGAGTCCGTCGACGATCGGCGCGGACAACGTGCCGTCCGCATCGAATCGAAAGAGCGCGCCTGCCGTACTCGCGAGTGACATGTCCTGAACCATCGTGCCGGCCCAGAAGCGGCCCTGCCGGTCACAGCGGCCGTCGTTGAAGCGCATGCCAGGCGCATCGAAGCGCGGCGCGGCGAGCCTGATCAGGCGAACGTCGCCCGCATCCGGCAGCGTCACCGCGAAGAGCCCCGTTTCCATGCCCGCGACCAATGTGCCCGCCGCATCGAATGCAAAACACGCGACCTGCTCAGGCAACGCCCATTCGCTGCGCTGTCCGGTCGCCACAGCCAGCCGCACGATGCGCCGCGCGGGAATGTCGACCCAATACAACGCATGGTCTTTTGCATGCCAAACGGGACATTCGCCGACTGCTGCGCGCCCCGCCGCCTCCAGCCGTTCCACGCGCGGCGCGCTGTTCATCGGCTGCTATCCATCGGTTCGCCGAGCACGAACGCGCCGCCCTGGAAGCGTTGCGCGGGGTCGTCGTGGTCGTCGGTCGGTGCGCGCACCGGAAAGCGATCGTTGAACTCGACTGAACTGTCTTGCGGGTTGAAACCGAGGAAGCCGGCCTTGCTGTTGTCCCACCACTTGACCGGGTTGTCCGACGCGCCGTAGACCACGGTGTGTCCGACGCGGTTCGTGAAGAGCGAACAGCGCACCAGTTCGATGAAATCCCGGTAGCTGAGATACGTCACGAGCATGCGCGGATTCTTTGGCTCTTCGAACGACGACCCAATACGCAGGCACACCGTCTCGATCCCGAACCGGTCGAAGTAATAGCGCGACAGCGACTCGCCGAAACACTTGGTCACGCCGTAAAGACTATCGGGGCGCTGCGGCGCATCGGCATCGAGCACTTCGGTCACGGGATGAAAACCGATCGCGTGGTTGGAGCTTGCGAACACCACGCGCCGGACGCCGTGACGGCGGGCCGCTTCGTAGATGTTGTAAGTACCGCGGATATTCGCCTCGATGAGATCGTCGAACGGCGCATCGATCGAAATGCCGCCCAGATGCACGATGGCATCGACGCCTTCGACCAGACGCATGACCGCGCCGCGATCCGCGAGATCGACCGCGCTGACTTCCTCATGTGCGGCAGCGTCGTCGATCGGCACGATGTCCGACGCACGCACCACATCGGCCCACTGCGCGAGCGCCCCGCGCAGTTGACGGCCGAGGTTGCCGGCGGCGCCGGTGAGAAGCAGGCGTTCGAACGGCTTGCCCGTTGCAGTTGACTGGTCCATCGAAACTCCTGTCGAATGCGTTTGAACCTGAATGAGTAAAACGTTTTCCGCACTATAGCGATCGGCGCAAGCCGTCGTCAATTGGCATTTTGCACGCTGCATGCAGCAAGCAAAAAACGTTTCAGCGGCGTCGTTTTCTGAGACAATCCGAAAACATTGGAAAAGCGCGAGAAAACGTTACCTCGATGAAGAAAATGTCTCCGACCATTCGCGACGTCGCCGCTGCAGCGGGCGTCTCGGTCGCAACGGTCTCCAAGTACATCAACGGCGCCCAGCGTTTCTCGGCGCCGGTCGAAGCGCGGCTCAAAGAAGCCATCGCTACGCTCGGGTATCGGTCGAATCCGCTCGCGCGTTCGATGATCACCGGCCGCACGCGCACTATCGGCCTCACGATTCTCGATATCAGCAATCCGCACTTCACCAACGTGGTCAAGGGTGCGAACCGTATCGCGCTGCGTCACGACTACACGCTGCTGCTCGTCGATATCGACGAACAGCAGGCACGCGAGCGGCCGTTGATCGAAGCCCTCTCGCAACGCGTCGACGGACTGATCGTAAGCTCGCGCTTGCCCGACGAGGAGGCGCAATGGATGCTCGACCTCGGCAAGCCCGTCGTGCTGCTTCGCAATGCCGAGGCGCTGCCGATTCCGAGCGTCGGCATCGACAATCGTCTCGCTTCGCATATGCTCGCGCGGCATCTGCTGAACCTGGGGCATCGGCATATTGCATACCTTGGCTTCGGCCAGGCGCGCATCAACGATGAACGCATTCGCGGCGTGCGCGAATGCCTCGAAGAAGCCGGCCTCGAACTCGATGTTCACGATGCCCACGCGCCGACCGCGCTCGCTGGCGAACATGCGTGCTCGCGGGTGATGCTCGGCCCGAAGCGCCCGCAAGCGGTGATCTGCTACAACGACTTGATTGCGCTCGGGTTCATGAAGGAAGCCGCGACGCTCGGCATCCGCGTGCCTCAGGATGTCTCGGTGACGGGCATCGACAACGTGCCTTACGGCGCATACGCCGCGCCGGGTCTCACCACCATCGACATTCAAAGCGAGCGGATGGGCGAGCTCGCCATGCAAAAGCTCATCGACGCACTCGCCGGCCATCCGGACCCCGGCAACTCCATGTTCGAGCCCCGCCTGATCGTGCGCGAATCGACCGCCGCGGCTGCGGCCCGGACTGCGAGTGCGTGAAGCGCGGCGCATGGCGTCGATGCTCGCGATCAGGCGTTGAGCTTCGCGGGCGTCATCTTCGGCGTGAGGACGTGCATCACGCCGAACGCCACGAGATACGCCAGTGCGCCGATTGCGAAGAGCGCCCAGTATTGACCCGTGCGCTGCAGGACCTGACCGATTACTTCGGAGAACAGAACGCCGCCGATCGAGCCCGCCATGCCGCCGATGCCGACGACCGCCCCGACCGCGCGCTTCGGGAACATGTCCGATGCCGTCGTGAAGAGATTCGCCGACCAGCCCTGATGCGCCGCCGCCGCAAGTCCGACGATGGCCACTGCCACCCACAGATCGTGCACTTGCGAAACGAATGCAATCGGCAACACGCAGCATGCGCAGATCAGCATGGCAGTTTTGCGTGCAGCATTCACGCTCCAGCCCGAGCGCAGCAATGCCGATGAGATCCATCCGCCGCCAATGCTTCCGACCGTGGTGATCGCGTAGATCACGACGAGCGGCAGGCCGATATGCTGCATGTCCATGCCGCGCGATTCGTTCAGCCACTTCGGCAGCCAGAACAGGTAGAACCACCACACCGGGTCCGTCAGGAACTTGCCGACGATGAACGCCCACGTCTCGCGCTTGCGGATCAGCACGCCGAAGCCCGGTGCGCCCGCTTTGGCGTTGCCGGCATCGGCGGCGGCGGCTTCGTCGCTTTCGAGCGCGAGGTCGTCGTCATGCGCGCTGCCGTCAGGCTGGCGATACATCACAAACCATACGGCGAGCCAGACGATGCCAATTGCACCGACCATCACGAACGCCGCCCGCCAGCCGAAAGCGACAGCGAGCGCGGGGATGATCGCGGGTGCAAACACCGCGCCGATATTCGCGCCTGAATTAAAAATACCAGTTGCGAGCGCGCGTTCGCGGCGCGGAAACCACTCCGCCGTCGTCTTGATCGCCGCCGGGAAGTTGCCGCCCTCGCCGATGCCGAGCAGCGCGCGAACCATCGCGAAGCCCATCACCGAGCCGACCGCCGCGTGCAGCATGGCGGCGACGCTCCAGACGAACATCGCGAGCGCATAAGAGATGCGGGTGCCGAGCCAGTCGACGATACGCCCGAAGCACAGCAGGCCGATCGCATAGAACGCGGAAAAAGCGATCACGATGCGGCCGTACTGAACCTGCGTCCATCCGATGTCGTGCTGAAGCACGGGCGCGAGCAGACCGAGGATCTGCCGGTCCATGTAATTGATGACGGTCGCAAAGAAGAGCAACGCACACACGGTCCAGCGATAACGGCTCGCGGCCCGCGCGACGCCGACGACGGCTGTTTGCATGAAAGTCTCCGGTACGCGGCGGCGCTCGTCGGACCGCGTGTCTTGTTTCATGGACGGCGACGAGCGCCGTGGGCGCGGCGTCGTGCAAAGAGCGCGCGCCACTGTATCTTGGAAAACGTTTTTCCAAAGGATATAGCCGTTGTCTGCCGAGCGACAGCCTAGGATTTTCCCTAGTTTTTTCCTGTCTACGCGGCCCGAGCGCTTGGGTCGGCTTACGGAACGGCGGTGGCTGCGTTAATCGTTTTCTGCTGTCCTGACGCACGATGATTTTGCATGCGGCGCGCTGCATGCCGCATGCAAAACGCCAAACCTGCCGACCGTTTTCTCAAGTCCCGGTGAGATTTGCCGATAGATATCGTGATTCCGTTTCAACTCCTTGCGTCTCTACATGCCTCTTATCAATCTGGCCCGAACGAGTGTCGGGACTAAGTTCGCCGCTTTAGCCTGCACGCTGGCGGCTGTCGTCGTTGCCGCTTTTACACTTGCTGTCACCCGATCGGCGGGCGAGCAGATCGACGCCCACGCGCTCGCTCGCGTCGAGAGTCAGAACCGTTCGATCGCCACGATGATCGGTCTCTACGACACTGCAGTGAGCGCCGAAGTCTCGCGCTTCATGACGATGTTCTCGAATCGCGTGCCCGGGAATTTCGCGCTCGACGAAGCGCATACCGTCGATATCGGCGGTGTTGCGACGCCGACCATCCTTGCCGGCGATAAAGCGTTGAACGGCGATTTCTCGATTCCCGATGCCTTCCTCGCGGAAAGCGGCGCCATCGCGACGATCTTCGCCCGCACCGGCGACGACTTCGTGCGCGTGTCCACATCGCTCAAAAAGCAGGACGGCACGCGCGCCATCGGCACGCTGCTCGACCGCAAAGGCCCCGCCTACGGGCCAGTGTTCAGCGGGAAGCCGTATATCGGCATTGCGGCGCTGTTCGGCAAGCAGTACATCACCGAATACAAACCCGTGACGGACGCTTCGGGCCGCATCGTCGGCGCGCTGTTCGTCGGCGTAGACGTGACCGCCGAAATGACCGCGCTGCAGGACGATATTCGCAAGTTGACCATCGGCGAGAGCGGATATCACTTCGTCGTCGATGCTTCGAGCGGCGCGAATCGCGGCAAGCTGCTCGTTCATCCCGGCGGCGAAGGGCAGGTGGCCGACGAACGCGTGGCGCCCTTCAAGCAGATGCTCGACACACGCGAAGGCAAGCTTGCCTTCGACGGCGCCGACATCGACGGCTCGAATGCGCGCGTGCATGGCGGCGCGAAACAAGTCGTCTACATGACGGTGCCGCAGTGGAACTGGGTAATTGGCGGCGTCGCCTATCGCGACGAGTTGCTGGCGAGCGTTCATGCAAGCCGCAATCGCTTCTTGCTGCTCGGGCTCGCGGTCATCGCGGCGCTCGTCGGCGTGCTGCTTTACGCGGTCAAGCGGCTCATCGGCCGTCCGATCGATGACGTCACGCGCGCGTCCGAGCGTATTGCGGCGGGCGATCTGACTGTGCGCATCGACACTGCCCGCGAGGACGATATCGGTCGACTGATGCGCTCCATCGACGGCATCGCACAAGGGCTCGCGGGGATCGTCGCGCAAGTGCGCAGCGCTTCCGCCGACATGACGGATAGCACCGCCCGCATCGCGTCGGGCAGCAGCGACATCGCCACGCGCATCGCGACGCAGGCGGCGAGCGTCGAAGAGACGGCGGCCAGCATGGAACAGATCACATCGACGGTGCAGCATAACGCCGCGAATACCGAACAGGCGGGCAGGCTCGTGTCATCCGCAACGGACGCCGCGCGCGAAGGCGGCGAAGCAGTGGGCCGCGTCGTCCAGACGATGAACGAAATCGATGCATCCGCGCGACGCATTGCCGACATCACGTCGACGATCGAAGGCATCGCATTTCAGACGAACATTCTCGCGCTCAACGCGGCAGTCGAGGCGGCGCGGGCGGGCGAGCACGGTAAGGGCTTTGCGGTCGTCGCGTCGGAAGTTCGCGCGCTCGCGCAGCGAAGCGCGGCTGCGGTCAAGGAAATCGAAGCGCTGATCGCCGAATCGGCCGCGAGGGTTTCGCACGGCTACAAGATGGCCGAGCAGGCGAGCGGCACGATGACCGGCATCGTCGAGCGTGTGACGCGTGTGAATGCGCTCGTCGGCGACATCGGCGTGGCGTCGCGTGAACAGGCAAGCGGCATCGAACAGGTCAATAGCGCCGTCATGCTGATCGGTGAAGCCACGCAGCAGAACGCGGCGCTGGTCGGCGAGGCCGAGCAATCGACCGTGGAACTGCGTGGTCATGCCGATCGGCTTGCGCATGCGGTCAGTATGTTCCGCGTTTGATCTTTGAATTGGCTGAAAAGCGGCGTTAGAAAGCCTTGCGTGCTGCAATGCTGTCCATCGGGCGGCGGCAGCATCATGCGCAAAGCGACGCTGCGGGACTTGCGCATCAACCGACAGAAAGCCCCTGCGACGCAACGGACGATATCTGCCCGCGCATCCCTCAGGCCGGTGGGAACCCGCTGTCGAATATGGCGAAGTCATTGCAGCACGCAGCCGAAGCCATTCGATCCATCCTCTCAAGGCGTTCGCAAAGAAGGTACTGCGACGCACGCCCGATCATCCTCAGCGAGAACGTAGACGCATCGCGTCAACCAGTCGCGCGGCAGCCTACGCAGGCGTGCACTTCCCGTTCGCAGTAAACTGCATGAATGGAGAAGTGCCCTTACTGCGAGCGAATCCGCGACGAATGGGACTGTCACGGACAAACATGCCGCACCGCCATCGCACGCGCGCTGCGCCGACAGCGCATGGGTTTGCCGATGGTGCCCAAAGTCATACGCAATGAAATCCCTGCAGGCGCGAGCACCGGCGAGGTCATCACGCAGCTTTCGCGTCAGCGCCTGCGTGCGCGCCGCGCAAACGAAGAACGTCGCGCGCGCAAGGCTGCGGAAGATCAGGATCTGTGATTCGATCCAGACCAGAACGCCCAGCGGTCAGCAGGCGTTGAGCACTGCTCTGAAGCCGTCGGCGGTAAATGGCTTGAGGAAGAAACCATCGAAGTGCTCTTGCGCCTCCTTCTGGTGCCGGTCATCGCCGGTGACCGCCACGACGCACGCGAGCTTGCTTGGTCCTGCCGCGCGCAAACGCCGGCATAGATCGCGGCCATCCACGTCGGGCAGGTTGAGGTCCAGAAAGATCGTATCGTAGCTGTTGGCTGCCGCGAGCAGCATCGCCTGGTGGCCGTCGTACGCGACGTGCGCGACATGCCCCAGCGATATCGCGAGATCTCTGAAGGCATCGCAAAGTCGGACGTCATCTTCTACAAACAGGACGAGCATGATCGGTCATCCAAAAGCGTTGATTCCCTCTGCATGCAGGGGCGTTGCTCTCGCATCGCTCTTCACGCAAAAAGCGAGCCACGCTCAGGCCGCGAACGATTCGGCGTTCAGCATCGGCACGGCCGCGAAAGCTGGCTTGGCGAAGAAATAGCCTTGCATGAGCCGGACGTCATTGGCGGTGAAAAAATCGCGTTCGCCTTTTGTCTCGATGCCTTCCGCGATGACACGAATGCCCAGATCGCGGCAAATGGCGAGCACTCCGCACACGATGCGCTGCCGCACCGAATCCGTGTCGACGCCGCGTACCAGATCCATGTCGAGCTTGATGATGTCCGGCTGAAAGTCCGCGAGCAGCGTCAGGCCGGAATAGCCCGCGCCGAAATCGTCGATGGCCGTCTGGAAGCCGAACCGCTTATAAGCGCGGAAAATATCGACGAGATGCGGTCGGCTGATGATGTCCTCGCCTTCCACCGTCTCGAAGATGATCCGCTCGATCGGGAAGTCATGCTTCTCCGCAGCTTCGAACGTACTGCGGATACAGGCTTCCGGCCGATACACCGCATTCGGCATGAAGTTGATCGAGAGGAAGCCTTGCAGCCCGAGCTGCGCGGCCTGCGCGATGGCCGTCGTGCGGCAGCGCTGGTCGAAGTGGTAGCGGTTTGCTTCGCTGACCTTGCCGAGCACCGTACCGGCCGGCTCGCCTTGCGGTCCGCGCACCAGCGCTTCGTGCGCGTAAGCGACGCCCGCCGCGACATCGACGATAGGCTGGAAAGCAAATGCTAGCGCGAGTTCGGAATCGGGATCCGTCTTGCACCCTGCACAGCCCGAAGAAACCGAATGAATGGCGACTGTGCTGACAGCGCCTTGTGCATCGTTCATGAAGTCTTGTCCTGTATCTTTGTCCGATTCGGCGCGTTACAGGATGTCAACATGACCGATCATGCAAGCGCCCATCAAGCGTTTTATCGGCATGTACTCGTGGCTTCTTTAGCATCTTCGGCATGTGCGCAACGTTCGCGCATGACGGTCAAACGCACTGCATCGATACGGCCGCGTTTCGCCATGATTTCCATTGCCTCTAATGCAAATCGCGCGCCGCAGAGGGTGGCCGCTTTCGCATCGGCATCGAGTTCCAGCGCCGTCGCGCGTTGGACCGTACGCGCTCGCCATGTTGGCAACAGCAGCGCCATCAGGATGGCGAACAGCGCACCGGGAATGGATATGCGCCATAGGTCCTCTCCGGGCCATGCCGCAAACATGAAGCACGGCCCCGCGATAAGCGCAGTGACGCCGAACACGGTCTTGGTAAGATCGAAGAGAAGCGCGGTTCGTTGCGTGGCATGCCCCACTTCATGCGCAAGCACGAGACACAGCAGGGGCTCGGGCAACGCAAGGGTAGGGACGTCTACCTCGATACGATTGAACAGCGGCTCATAGCAAGGCCCGCAATGACTCGCGGCCAGTCGCACCGTCGGCGGCGCGATGCCCAGAACCGCCGCATAGCGTGCAACGAGATGCATCACGTGTTGCTCGGGCGCTTCCATATGAACAGCAAAGAAGTCATAGAGGCGGCCGCGCGTGCTGATACGGGCCTTCATCCATTCTGAACTCAACCGCGAGGTTGGTGAGTTCGACCGCCGCAGTTAATAGTTTTGTCCGTGACCGAACAGACGCCCTCAGGCGCAATGTGGAAAATTAAACCGACCGATTGCCATGCGACAGGTAATTTTCGGTTTTATGACGCCCGTGCGGCAATAAGCTAAGCAAAAACGCTTATTGGACCAAAATACCAAGGCATGGTAAAAATCAGTGTCGCTCGAAACGGCGAGCGCATCATCAACGTTTATTCGTCTCATAGGGTTTGGAAAAATGGCAACAGGTACGGTCAAGTGGTTCAATGATGCAAAGGGTTTCGGTTTCATCACGCCGGACGACGGCGGTGAAGACCTGTTTGCACATTTCTCCGAGATCCAGTCCAAGGGTTTCAAGTCGCTTCAAGAAAACCAGAAGGTGAGCTTCGAAGTCAAGCAAGGCCCGAAGGGCAAGCAGGCTTCGACGATCCAGCCGCTGTAATACGGGCGGTTTCGCATCGGTGCACGACGGCCCTTCGGGGCCGTTTGTTTTTTGCGCGCGCCATCCAACATCGCTATAAATCAGTAGAATCGCGCATCGGCCTGCGTGCCGTCGCTATGCTGGAAGCCACCTTTTCTTCGTATCCGTGTGAAGCCGCGAAGCAGTCGACTAGAATTCCGCGCCTGGGCGCGGCCAACAATAAGCGCATTGCTCGCCCTGTTCTGGTGCGTGATGTCGAGCGCGCATGGGCAATCGTTCGCCGTCAACGCACACGCGGCCCGCTTCGTGACTGCGGTCGTGATGAATGACTTCCACACGGCTCAGGCGGGCGGCGGCTACGTGTTCTCGTATGAGAAGCACGAAACAGAGTCGACGCTGACGGCCAAGCTCGAACGATGGTTCTCCGGCGCCGCGCCCGACGCGCTGCGAATGGAACCCGCCGAAAAGCAAACTCTCTTCGGCTTCTACTGGGCGGCCAGCATGATGCCCGCGAACTCGCCATGCTTCGAATCCATCGCCAATCCGTCATGCAGCGACGAGTTGTCGAAGTGGATGGCGCGCGAGTTCGCCGACGATCCGCGTTTCATTCACGCCTATGAATCGGCGACCAAGCCGCTCGGCTTACCGCCGCTCATTCGAAACGCGCGCTGACGAGCGATGTCTGCGCCGGCGGCGTCGCGATTCACGGTCGATGCAGCGATGCGGCCGCTTGCTTGGCGCCGCCTGCTCGTCGATGACTTCATCGCGGGCGTCGCGCATCCATGCGATCTTTGCGGCCACGCTTGCAAGCACGGAAAGCGCACCGATGGTCTCGAGCAGAGCAGCGATCATGATCGTTCGACAAGAAGGGTGAGGCGTCAGCGACCGGTTCAGCGATGCGAGAGCATCGGTCCATAAGTCCGCACGAAGAACGCGACCGTGATGCCCGCGCTCACGAGCAACGTCCCTGTTCTGATCAACGCCGGCGATGCGCGTCGACCCAGTTGCGCGCCGCCGTATCCGCCCGCGATCGCCGCAACGAGCATCGCGATGGTCTCGGGCCAGCGCACCGCATGCGCCACGGCGAACGTGACGACAGCAACCGAATTCGCCGCGCTGACGAGCAGCGTGCGCGGCGCGTTGAGGCTCTTGAGATCGCGGGTATCGAGCAGGCCCCATACGGCCATCATCATGATGCCGACCGCGCCTCCGAAGTAACCGCCATAGACGCCGAGCAAGAGCTGAATTGCGAGCACGGCGGGCGCTCCGATACGCCAGCGCTTGCGCAACACCTCGCCGAGACGGCGGCCGAAGGCGAGCGCGAGACTCGCGCATAGCAGCAGCCAGGGCAGCAAGAACGAGAATGTCGATGAGGATGTCGACAGCAACAGCGCCGCGCCGATCATTCCGCCGATGAGTGTCGTGACGAGCATCGCGCGCATGGGCACGGAGCCGACGGGACCGAGGCCGTCGCGATACGCCCATGCGCTGACCACGCCGCCCGGAAACAGCGCCACCGTCGACGATGCGTTCGCCTGAACCGGCGGCACGCCTGCCGCGATCAGCGCCGGCAGGCTGACGAACGATCCGCCGCCGGCCAGCGCGTTCATCGCGCCCGCAATGAATCCCGCGACGATCACTACGATAAGAGGTTCCATGCGGCAAATCGTAGCGAGCACGGCGCGCGCTTACAATCTGGCATTTCCTATGCGAGGCTTCGGCGCGACCGAAGGCACGGCATGCGTTTCGATCTCACCGACATGCGCCTGTTCCTGACCGTGATCGAACGCGGCAGCATCACGGCGGGCGCACAAGCGATGCATCTCGCGCTGGCGTCCGCGAGCGAGCGGATTGCGGGCATGGAGGCCGCGCTTGGCGCCCCGCTTCTCGAGCGAAATCGACGCGGCGTGCAAGCCACCGCAGCGGGCGAGAGCTTCGTGCGCCACGCACGCATGATTCTTGGTCAGGTCGAGCAGATGCGCGGAGAGTTGCGCACTTATGCAACGGGTCTCAGAGGCCGCGTTAAGCTCATGTCGAATACCGCGGCATTGGCCGCGTATTTACCGCCGCGCCTGACGCGGTTTCTCGCGGCTCATCCCGATCTGTCCATCGACCTCGATGAGCGGCCCAGCGCGGACATCGTGCAGGCGGTGATGGAAGGCCGCGCGGATCTCGGCATCGTCGCGGACATTACGGATCTCGGCGGAATCGAGACGCGGCTGGTGACGCAGGATCAGCTCGTCGTGGTGGCGAGTCGCACGCATCGCGTGGCGAAAGAGAGTGCGGTGGCGTTCGCCGATATCGTCGGCGAAGCGTTCGTCGGACTCGCGGATGCGGCGCTCGAAATGCATCTAGCCGAGAAGGCGTCGCGGCTTGGCAGGCAGATCAATTACCGCATCCAGATGCGAAGCATCGATAACGTCGGCATGCTGATCGAAGCGGGCATTGGCATCGCGATACTCTCGCGTGCATCGGCGCAACTGCTCGGCCGTCCCGAGCTTGCCATTGCGCCGCTGTCCGAGCCGTGGGCCGCGCGCCGGCTGCATGTGTGCGCGCGTTCCTTCGATGCCCTCACGCCGCAAGCGAACCTGCTCGCTCACGCCATCATGGCCGACGACGCCTGATTAAAAAGCGCGTCCCACGATGAGCGGATCGACGGGGCCGATCGTCCGGATGTCGCGATTTGCGTAGGGCAAGCGATGCAGCACATACCGCATGGCGTTGAGCCGCGCGCGCTTCTTGCAGTCCGACCGCACGACCGTCCACGGCGTGTCGGCCGTATCGGTATGAGCGAACATCGCTTCTTTTGCTGCGGTGTAGCCGTCCCACTTGTCGAGCGAAGCAAGGTCCACCGGACTCAGTTTCCATTGCTTGAGCGGATGAACTTCACGCTCCTTGAAGCGGCGACGCTGTTCCGCGCGGCTGACGGAAAACCAGAACTTGACGATGTGCACGCCGCTTTGCGTGAGATGACGCTCGAACGCCGGCACCTGCTGCATGAACGCGTCGTACTCCTGGTTCGTGCAGAAGCCCATCACACGCTCGACGCCCGCGCGGTTGTACCAGGAGCGGTCGAACATGACGATCTCGCCCGCGGTCGGCAGATGCTCCACGTAGCGCTGAAAATACCATTGGCCGCGTTCGCGCTCGGATGGCTTTTCCAGCGCGACGACACGCGCGCCGCGCGGATTGAGATGCTCCATGAATCGCTTGATCGCGCCGCCCTTGCCCGCCGCATCGCGGCCTTCGAACAAAATGACGACGCGCTGGCCGGTTTCCTTCACCCACGCCTGGAGCTTGAGCAGTTCCACTTGCAGCCGATACTTCTGC
Organism: Caballeronia grimmiae; assembly: GCF_022879615.1. Classification (NCBI taxonomy): domain Bacteria; kingdom Pseudomonadati; phylum Pseudomonadota; class Betaproteobacteria; order Burkholderiales; family Burkholderiaceae; genus Caballeronia; species Caballeronia grimmiae. Next base: position 535,953 of record NZ_CP084273.1, on the reverse strand, counting down.
TTCTCGTACGCTTGCCGCGACATGAGATGCTTGTACGGATAGCCGCCGTGACGCCAGCCGGCAGATAGTTCGTCATCCTGATTCTGCCGGCGCGAGCCGGGCGCACCGACCGGCGACATGCCGTCGAGCAGATGCGCGCGCAAGGTGGCGATTTCGTCCGGCGAGAGGCCGCCCATCAACGCCTTCATCGTGTCGATGCGCGTCTCGCTGCTGTTCGATGCCGCGTTCGCCAGCGCGTCTTCCATGCTGCCGGCAATGAGTTCGTTCGCCGCATCGATTGCCTCTTGCGTCTCACGACTCTCGAATTGCGCGGGCGTCTCGACGACGCCGACGCCGCCGTCAAGGTCTTCCTTCGCCATGTCCTGCGAGGCTTTGCTCCCACGTCCCTCGGATGCGCGTGTGCTTCTCACGTTCGATTTCTCCCTATCTCTGCTTCAGGCGGCCTGCGCGGCTTTTCGCAGCACGACATACATCCTGTCCTTCAAAAGCAGCTTTTCCTTCTTGAGCGATTCGATCGTGAACGAGTCTGCGGGCGTTGCGCCGGACTCCATGTTTTGAATCTCATGGTCCAGTTGGTTGTGGCGCTCGAAGAGCTTCGAGAAGTGCCCGTCTTCGGTCTTCAGGCGAGAAATGAGGTCACGGTATTCGGGAAACATGCGGATCTCCAGTGCATGATTGCTTCAGGTCTACGTAGTACATCTTACCGATCGAAGACCGCGCTTTCGTCTTGTTTCTGCACATTGTCATGCGTGAAAACGCCGCAGCATGCCCGGGCCTTCGTCAAGCAATAAAGGCGATGCGCCGCCTAGGCACAAACCCTCCTGCCCTCAGGCAAGTGGCTTGCGCACAATGGATTGGCCTGCTGGGCGCATCGAGCGCCGATCGTGGAGGGCATCATGACAAGCAATCGCATCGCCGTTGCGTCACTCGCGCTGGGTGTAGCCGCAGTCTTCGTCGTCGAAGCCGCGCACGCCGATAACCGCGCCGCGCAGAAGCTCGGGCAGATCGGTGTCATCAACCAGACGCTGCAGCCGAAACCGCCGAAGTCGTCTCCGGGCGCGTACTCGAATTCGCCGAACGCGAATGCGCCGACCCCGGGTTACACGGGCAACACGGCGAACAGCGCGAATGGTGCCAACGCCGCAAATTCAGCGAATGCGGCCGCGAATGCGCGCGCCGGCGCAACGATGCGCAACGGCAAGTGAGCTCAGAGGGTTAACCCTCGACAGCAAGAGATGCGTCAATCAACTCGTTTAGCGGCCGAGTAAAACATTCCGCCCGCTCGCCCTTATATGGCGGCGCTTGACGTTAAATGCCTGCATCTTCACCGCAGATAAGTACGCCCGTTTCGCAAAATGTGCTCAAGCTTTTTCAATCGCAATGCTTAGACCAATGTAAACATTTAAAAGACGCATATCGTTTGCGCCGCTTTTTGCCTCGGCGATTCCAATGGATACTGTGCTTACAAACACACAAATATCTGAGAGAAGAAGCCATGTACGGGGAACCTAGAACGCTCTACTACGTCGGCCGTACCGTTTCGGAGGACTTGTCCGAACGCCTGCACGCACGCGGCTGGAAGATCGAATACGTCAATCCCGCGAAACAGGGCAAATTGTCGAGGCACGGAAAAGGCGCCGCGGCCGGCATCGTGGACTTGACGAGCGGCGAATGCGCGAAAGATATCGCCGCCCTCACCGCTTTGCTCGCGGGCTATCGCATCGGCTGGGTCGCGACGGTCGCTGCCTCTCAGGCCGACGATCCCGAACTATGCCGGCTGATACGCGACTACTGCTTCGACTACGTCACCGTGCCGTCGTCGGCGGACCGCATCGTCGATGCCGTGGGTCACGCTTACGGCATGGTCTCTTTGCACGATGCAGCCAGCAATGATCCGCTCCGGTCCGACTCTGCCGAAGGCGGCATGATCGGCGACTGCGAACCGATGAAGGCGTTGTATCGCTCGATTCGCAAAGTCGCCATGACCGACGCGCCCGTCTTCATCTCAGGCGAATCGGGCACCGGCAAGGAACTGACGGCGCATGCCATTCACGAACGCTCGGCGCGCCGTGCGCAGCCGTTCGTCGCGATCAATTGCGGCGCGATTCCTCCACATCTGTTGCAGTCCGAACTATTTGGCTACGAACGCGGCGCATTCACCGGCGCGAATCAACGCAAGATCGGTCGCGTCGAAGCGGCGGACGGCGGCACGCTGTTTCTCGACGAAATCGGCGATTTGCCGCTCGAAAGCCAGGCGAGCCTGCTGCGTTTTCTACAGGAGCGCAAGATCGAACGGCTAGGCGGCCAAGGCTCGACGCCCGTCGATGTCCGCATCATTTCGGCGACGCACGTCGACATGCAAAGCGCGATGCTCGCAGGACGTTTTCGCGCTGACCTGTACCACCGTTTGTGCGTGCTGCAGATCGACGAACCGCCGTTGCGGGTGCGAGGCAAGGATATCGAACTGCTCGCCGAGCATATGCTCGAACGCTTCCGCAAGGATGCGAGCCGGCGGCTGCGCGGCTTCTCGCCTTGCGCCATCGCGGCGCTTCACAACTACAACTGGCCGGGCAACGTGCGCGAGCTGATCAATCGAGTGCGACGCGCCATCGTCATGTGCGAAGGCCGGCAGATTCTCGCGAGCGACCTCGAACTCGGCGATTATGTCGAAGCCGCGCCGACGACGCTTGCTCAGGCACGCGAAGCGGCGGAACGGCAGGCAATCGAAGTGGCGCTGCTGCGTCACCGGGGACGGCTCGGCGAAGCAGCCGATGAACTGGGTATCTCGCGCGTGACGCTTTACCGGATGCTCACGGCGTACGGCTTGCGCGCGAAAGCGGATCGGCCGCTTCAGGTCTCGGGCGGTTAGCGCATCCGGCAAGCGCAACGGAAATAGAACGGGCTTTGGCGTTAGCGCCGAAGCTCCGTACGCTTTAACATGGCGGGCTATGGCATGCATGCACTGCACATCGGCATGGCGTGCCTCGACGCCCGATCTTCTATTTCCGGATATTCAGCCATGACCACATCTTCTTCCCGCCGCCGCGCCGCGTTCCGTGAACTGGTGAATGCACGCCGTGGCCTGCTCCTGCCGGGCGCATTCAACGCAATGAGCGCGCGCGTCGCCGCCGATCTGGGATTCGAGGCGCTTTACATCACCGGCGCGGGCGTCACCAATATGTCGCTCGGCATGCCGGACCTCGGCTTCATCGGGCTTGCGGAAGTGGCGGAACACACGACGCGCATCCGCGACGCCGTCGATCTGCCGCTCGTCGTCGATGCGGATACCGGCTTCGGCAACGCACTGAACGTGCGCCACACGATACGAACGCTCGAGCGCGCGGGCGCCGACGCGGTTCAACTCGAAGATCAGGTGATGCCGAAGAAATGCGGCCACTTCGCGGGCAAGGCCGTCATCTCGACGAACGAGATGGTCGGCAAGATTCGCGCTGCCGTGGATGCACGCGAGGACGAGAACTTTCAGATTATCGCGCGCACGGATGCCTGCGCGGTCGAGGGCTTCGATGCCGCGATCGAACGCGCAAACAGGTTCGTCGAAGCGGGCGCGGACATTCTCTTCATCGAAGCGATTGAAACGCAAGAGCAGATTGCGTCGTTGAACAAGCTCGTCGCTGCGCCGCAATTGATCAACATCGTGATCGGCGGGAAAACGCCCGTGACGGGCCGCGAAGAATTGCAGCGGCTGGGCTTCAGCCTCGTGCTGTATGCGAACGCGGCTTTGCAAAGCGCGGTGCGCGGCATGCAGACGGCGTTGGGTGCGCTCAAGGAGCATGGCAGGCTCGACGAAGATCCTGCTATCGTCGCGCCCTTTGCAGAGCGCCAGAGACTCGTCGACAAACCCCTGTTCGACGAGCTTGATCGCAAATACGCCGCAGACTAAACCATTTGCCGGCTGGTGCGCTTAGCGCGTGTACATCGCGTTCCAGTCGGCTTGCGAGACGCCGCTTCCCGACTGCGCCGTGCCATTCGACACACCGCCATAGGCGGTCGCGCCCTGACGAGCCGCGAGCTTCGCTTCGGCTTGTTGAATGGCTTGCGGGTAATGCGCCTGATCGCCGTCGCCGGCGCGATAACCGACGCTTTGCAATTCCGCGAGTTCGGCACGGACCTGGGCGCGCGTGATCTGGCTACCCTGCGCGAACGACAACGCGGGAACAACGAGAGCGGTTGCGATAACTACTGCGCGAATCGAAGACTTCATTTTCTAGACTCCAGTGATTGGGTGCTTGCCCCGTGCGCTACGCGTCGAAGCAATGAACGAAGTCTAGGCTCATCGTTTTCCCGGGTTAACCCCTAGCCAAGGAAAGCACTCTTCACTGGTTTGCGCAGAATCGGGTGCATGAAATCGAACGCGATTTTTTGCTATGCTCGCCCTCGCATCGACGCATCGCGCCAAGGCGCTCAACGACAAACAGGAGATTCAGATGGCTAAAGCATATTGGGTCAGTGCATACCGCAAGATTCATAAGCCCGAGCAAGTCGCGGAATATTCGAAGCTCGCGACGGTAGCGATCAAGGAAGCCGGCGGACGTCCGCTGGCTCGCGGCGTCGCATCGACGGTGCATGGCGCAGGCATCGCGGAGCGCACGGTGTTGATCGAGTTCGATTCGCTCGAACAGGCACTCGCCACGTTCAACGGCGACAAGTATCAGGAAGCGTTGCGCGTGCTCGGCGACGCCTGCGAGCGCGACTTCCGCGTGGTCGAAGGGCTGGAGTAAGCATCACGCGAGGCGGCGAAACGCATGCCGCCTCGCAGCGCGCGGCTATTGTCCGGGCGCGTAAAGATCCAGTAGACGCAACGTCACGCCGTTCGTCCATCCGAAGCCATCCTGCAGCGGATATTCGCCGCCCCCGCCGCCGCCCGTGCCCGTTCCTTCCACGATGTACTTCTCCACGAGCTTCTGCTGCGTGGCATAGACGTTATTCACGTCGCTGAGAAAGCGCGTGCCTATTTGCTGCGCGAGATCCCCGCGGCCGTAACGGCGCAATCCCTGCACGGCGATCCAGTGCAGCGGCGCCCAGCCATTCGGCGCGTCCCACTGTTGCGTGGTGTTATACGTCGTCGTCGTGAGGCCGCCGGGTTTGAGCAGCAAGGTCTCCACGGTACGCGCGGTGACATGCGCGCGATCCGGCCACGCCGCCCCTGCAAACAACGGATAAAGCATTGCCGCCGATGGGTTGTTGCGCGGCTGCCCGAGCTTCCAGTCATAGTCGCCGTAATAGCCGTTGCTGTTCCAGAGATACTTGTTGATGCCGATGGCGCGTTTTGCCGCCTTGCCGATGAATTCGGCGACGCATCCGAAGTCGCGCACTTCGCCGCAGCCCCGCGCTATCGTCGTTTCCAGATGGAACATCAGGCTGTTGAGGTCGATGGGCACGATCGACGTCGTGCGGATCGTCGCAAGCGTCCGGTTGTCGCCAAACCAGCGGGAACTGAAATCCCAGCCGCTTTCCGCCGCCGCGCGCAGATCGCGATACACCTCGTTCGCGGGGCGGTCATGGACGGCGCTGGCAGTCGTCACGTCCTGAAGATACGACTCGTCGCGCGGCGTGTCGCGCTCGTCCCAGTAGCGGTTGAGCACGGTACGGTCGGGCAGCATGACCACGTTGCGCACCGCGCCGCGCGGCTCGAGCGAATGCGCGCCTTTCATCCAGTACTGATACTCGCGGCGCATTTGCGGCAAGTAACGCTGATACACGCGTCCGCCTTCCTTGTGCGCGGCAAGTTCCACCATGTACGAGAAGAAAGGCGGCTGCGAGCGGCTCACGTAGTAAGAGCGATTGCCGTTGGGAATGTGGCCGATGGTGTCGATCAGATACGCGAAGTTGTCGAGCATGTTGTCGACGAGATCTTCACGGCCGGCTTCCTGAAGACCGAGCATCGTGAAATAGGTGTCCCAGTAATAGCCTTCGCGAAAACGCCCGCCCGGCACGACGTAAGGCTTGGGCATCGGGATGAGCGTGCTGTACGGCGGCACCGTCGACGTATTGCGAGTCAGCGCGGGCCATAGCCAGTTGATGTGATCGCGCAGTGTCTGGTTCGGCGGCGGCGTGATGACCTGATCGGTCGGCGGCGTGAAATACTGCGCGACGAACGCCGAAAGGCTGAAGCCCGGCACCGCGCGTTGTTGCAGGTAGAGCGCGTTGATTTGCGCAGGGGCTATTTTCGGCGTGGCATCGACGAAAGTCTTCTGGTCCGGATAAATCTGCTGCGTCTGCACGGCGACGAAAAGCTCGCCATATAACTCACTGGGCGGCGGCGGGACGACATAGCCGTTTTGCGCATCGGCATGAGCGACGCTTGCCGCGCTCAACAGAATCCACGCACCCAGCAGACGGCGCGCATCATGCGCCAGGTGCTGCGACGCATCACGCGCCTGACGATACCGCGACAGTACGATCATGTTCACTCCTTCAAAGGGCGATGACCCGGACTGGTCCCGCACGCGCCTTCCATTTTCATGGGATATGAAGCACAGCGAAGCATCGCACGTTCTCGTGGTCGGTGGCAATGGATTCGCGTCTTTGACGATCGCCTATGAAATCGCAAGCGCGAAGGGGTTTCGCGCTGCATCGACCGTTTCATTTACATTGCACGCGTGATGCGAAAGGTTGACGTAAAGCCCGCGGTCTTCTACGTTCGCAGCAGGCTTCACCGCGCATGAACCGCTCGATGACGGTACGGTCGTGTTGAGGACGACCGTATCGGTTACTCGCGCAAGCGCAGCGTGTCAACGCACGCCAAACTTCCAGACCGTGACTTCGTGATACTCATCCCCGGGCCGAAGTTCGGTGGACCGAAAAGACGGACGGTTCGGCGAATCGGGGAAATGCTGGGCTTCGAGCGCGAAGCCGTCGGTCTGACGGTATGTGGTTCCGGAAACGCCGGCCACGCTGCCATCCAGTCCATTCGATGTATAAAACTGCAAGCCCGGCTGCGTCGTATAGACATCGAGCACGCGGCCGCTCGCGGGATCATAGGCGCGTGCGGCGAAGGCAGGTTCGCCGTCGCGCTGTCCCGGCTTGTCGAGCTTGAAGTTCTGGTCGTAGCCGCGCGCATGACGCAACTGTGGAAACGACGAGCGCAGGCGCGCGCCAATCGGCGTCAGTGCGCGCAGGTCGAGCGGCGTGCCTTCGACGGATGCGATCTCGCCGGTCGGTATCGAATCGGCGCGCGTGGGCGTATACGTGGACGCGGCGATCATGATGAGCTGCCCTTCCACGCTTCCGCTGCCCTCGCCCGCCAGATTGAAGTAACTGTGGTTCGTGAGATTGACGACAGTGGGCTTGTCCGTCTTCGCGCGATAGTCGATACGCACTTCGTTATCGTCGGTCAGCGTGTACGTCACGTCGACAGTCAACGTGCCGGGGAAGCCGTTCTCGTTGTCGGGGCTGACATAGCGCAATTGCACGCCAGCGACCGTGTTGTTCTGAAACGTACGCACGACGCTCCAGAGCTTTTCATCGAAGCCGCGCGGTCCGCCGTGCAGCGTGTTGGGCGGATCGTTGATCGGCAGTTGATAGGTCCGGCCATCAATCGTGAATCGGCCTTGTGCAATGCGATTCGCATAGCGGCCAATGACGCTGCCGAAATGAATATTGCCGTTGTATCGCTCGTAGTCGGCAACGGAGCTGAAGCCGAGGACGACATCCGCGCGGCGTCCGCGTCTGTCGGGCACATCGATTCGCGTGACGATGGCGCCATAGGTCATGCAGGTTATCGACACGCCACGCGCGTTCGCGAGCGTGTATTGCACGACGGGCTGGCCTTGCTGCGTCGCGCCAAAAGGTGCGGACGTGATGGTCGCCGCATCAGTGGACAAACTGCCTGCAACAAGGAACGCCATCGATGCGGCCCAGTGTGCAGCGGCGCGCCGGGAAAACGTGGTCATAGGTGTTTGACGAGGCATGCGAAGCTCGAAGGTTCTTCGCAGCATCGACCATACCCAAGGTGTTGAGGCACGACCAGGCGTCAGGCACGCGTGATGCAACCAGCGCCCTGAGCAACACGCTCATCCAATGACAGAAGGAGTGTATATGGCCGAGTCAACCGATCGCCCGACGCCGCCCAGGCAGACCACCACGGATCCGACTACTGCGGATCGACGCCTGAGCGACGAACAAAAGCAGAACCTCACGAACGAACCCGATCCGCCACAGGAGAACAAAGGCCAGCCGTTGCCGGATCCGAACGCGGTCGGCGAAGCGGGTTGAACGCATCAAACGCACGGCCGTGCGTGCGTCTCTAAGTGCGATGTGGTATCCGTACGCAGAAAGCAACGACGCGCCGCGCCGTCAACCGCAGCAAGGACGACCATGTACGATCCTGCTCACTTTCTTCCCTCGTTCGTATGGCGGGCGGCGCGCGACGGACTCATTCAGTACGCGAATCCGTGGGCGTGCCGCTATCTGGGCCTTGCGTCTGAGGAATTGGTCGGCAGGCATTGGCGCGAATTCATTCATCACCAGGACGAGGAGCTCGTGCGCGACGCCGTGCGTCAGATGCGCAACGACACGCTCCTGAATAACGTCGACGTGCGCCTCTTGCGCGCGGACGGCGAATTCCGCTGGCATACGCTCCATCTTCAGGCGCGGCGCGACGAAGAAGCGCGCATCGCCGATACCGTGGGCGTCGCCATCGACATTCACGAATGCCGGCATGCATGGGAGCTTTACGAAGCAAGCGAGCGTCGTCTTCAACTGGCCTTCGCGGGCGCGCGAATGGGCGCGTGGGAATGGGACATGACGACGCGCGTCGTGCGCATGACGCAGCAACTCGCGGCAATGTACTCGTTTCCGGCAGGCACTGAAACCGCCATGCTCTCGGAGATTTGGGACCGCGTCGCGCCCGAGTCCCGCGAACTCTTTCAACGCAATCTCGCGCAGGCGCTGCGCGACGGCGGCCCGTTCGAATTCGACTTCATGCTCGACGGCGGCCCTGCTACCCGCCGATGGCTGCGCATGCGAGGCAACCCCGAATTCGATCCGCGCGGCACGCTGGTACGCGTCTATGGCGTGAGTTTCGATATCAGCGAACAACGCGCCGATGAAGAGCGCCTGAGCCTGAGCGAGCGGCGTTATCGCGCGCTCGTGGAATCGACGGGTGCGCTCATCTGGTCCGCCGACGCCAACGGCGAGATTCATCCGTCGAGCGGCGACTGGGAGAACTTCACGGGCGCGCGGCACGAGCGACTGGCGCGCTGGGGCTGGCTCGACTTCGTTCATCCCGATGACCGCGAGCAGACGCGCGAGGCATGGCTCGAAGCCGTGCATCAGGGCGGCCCGACGACGCTCACATTCCGCATGTATCGAAGGGATGGCGTCTATCGCATGGTGCAGGCGCAGGCGGCGCCGCTTTACGACGAGCAAGGCCATTTGCAGGAATGGTTCGGCACCACGACCGATGTCACGCCGCGATACGAAGCGCAAGCAGCGATAGAAGCACGCAGCCTGCGCCTCACGGTTGCGATGCAGGCCGCGAAGATTCATATCATTTCGCTGGAACTGGCTACGTGGTCATTGATGTTCGAGACCGTCGGCAAGCTGCGCACGGAGCCGATCGAAACGATCACGTATGAAGAGGCGCTGGCCCGCGTGCATCCCGACGATGCGCCGGCGCTCGACCGCTTCGTGCGCCGTCTTGCAGCCGGCGAAGACCCGCGCGAGCAGTTCGAATTTCGCGTGAAAGACGAACAGGCCGAGCGATGGATGCAAGGCAGCGCGCTGCTTCAGCGCGGCAAGGACGACAAGCCGCTTCGCATCATCGGCAGCCTGATCGACATTACCGAGCGCAAGCACATGGAACTGGTGCTGCGCGAATCGGGCCGCCGCAAGGACGAATTTCTTGCGATGCTCGCGCACGAACTGCGCAACCCGCTCGCGCCGCTGCGCACGGCCATCGCGCTGTTGCAGAAAGACGAAGGCGTATCCGCGCGCACGAGTGAGCTTGTCGAACTGATGCGCCGGCAAGTCGAGCACATGACGCGCATCGTCGATGACCTGCTCGAAGTGTCGCGGATCACGCAAGGGCGTATCGCGCTGAAGACGGAGCCGGTGCTCGTCGGCACGGCCGTCTATCACGCGGTCGAAGCCATCGCCGCGATGGTGGAAGCGCGCAAGCAGCACATACAGGTCGATGTCCCCGATGCGACGACCTGGGTCTGCGGCGACGTCACGCGCCTCTCGCAGATACTCGTCAACGTGCTCAACAACGCCACCAAGTACACGCCGGAGCAAGGGCAGATTTCGGTCAGCGTGAAGGCCGAGCAGGACTGGGTGTCCATCGTGATCGCCGATACGGGCACCGGCATCTCCGCCGATCTTCTGCCGAAGGTGTTCGAGCTTTTCTCGCAAGGCGAGCGCACGCTCGACCGCTCGAATGGCGGACTCGGCATCGGGCTATCGCTGGTGAAGAAGCTCGTCGAGATGCACAAGGGGACCATCACCGTGCAAAGTCCGGGGCCGGGCCTCGGCACGACCGTTACCGTGCGCCTGCCACGGCTGCATCATCACGAACGGCATTCGGCGCTCGCGCTGTCCGAAGCGGGTTCGATAGGCACGCAAGCCGCGTTGCGCGTGCTGATCGTGGACGACAATCGCGACGCCGCCGACTCTCTCGCGATGCTGTGCGAATCCGAGGGACATGTCACGCGCGTGGCGTATTCGTCCGAGGAAGCGCTGGCGGCATCGCAGTTCGAAGCCGATGTCGCGTTGCTCGATATCGGCCTGCCGGACATCGACGGATACGAACTTGCGCGCCGCTTGCGACGCAAGGGCGCGAGCGCACCGCTGCTCGTCGCGATCACTGGATATGGACAAGCGGAAGACCGCTTGCGCGCGCAATCCGCAGGCTTCGATTATCACTTCGTCAAACCCGTCAACGTGGAAAGCCTGCTGAAGCTGTTGTCTTCCCTCACCGCCGACCGCCCCGCCGGACGCACCGCGGAACGATGATTGCTTTACCCGTGTCACCGAAACTCAACGGGAGGCACGCATGGCCGAGCAACACAAACCGGGGCAAAAGGTCGAAACCTCGGGCATCTATCGAGTCGTCAGGGAAGGCGATGGCGGCTCGGCTTTCGAAGTGACGTGTGTGGAAGGCGAGCACTTTCCGCCGACACGAAGCGGCAAGGGCGCCCATTTTGAACTCGTCCATGCCGCGACGCATTCCCACAAGCACCCCGAGCTCGGCAGCGCAGGTTGATCATCACGAGAGGGCAGCGCGTCGCGTTGTCCTCGAATCGCAAGGAACATGTATATGAAACCCGAACCATCCGATCCGGTCGAGCGCGCGGACAAACGGCGCGAAGCGATCGGCGAAGGCGACGTCACGGAGAAATCGGACGGCACCATCGAGCAGCGTGAACACGGCAACATGGACGCGTCGCTCGTGCCCAAGGGCAAGGATCATCCGGAGCAAGGTCCTTATACGCCTGAGAACGATCACATCGATCCGGACGTCGACCCCGCCGCGAGCAGCGATCATCCGCGCAGCAAGCCGGACTCGGAAGCGTAGTCGCCGAACCTTGAACCGGCTGAGCGTGCGTTAAGATGCGCGCTCTTCGTTGTTCGAGCCGCCCCATGCAAATTCTCGTCGATGCCGACGCGTGTCCCGCCGTCGTCAAGGACATTCTGTTCCGCGCAGGACCGCGCGTTCAGGTGTGCGTGACCCTCGTTGCCAATCAATTTCTGCGCACGCCGCCTTCCCCTTACATCAAGGCCATTCAAGTGCCTGCCGGCTTCGACATTGCCGATGCGCGCATCGTGGAACTGACGCAGCCCGGCGATCTCATCATCACCGCCGATATTCCCTTGGCCGCTGCGGTGCTGGCCAAGTCCGCGCATGCGCTCGACCCGCGCGGAGTGTGGTTCAGCGCGGAGAATATCGAAGAACGGCTGACGATGCGCGCGATGATGGATCAGTTGCGCAGCAGCGGCGTCGATACAGGCGGCCCGTCGCCCTATAGCCCTCGCGATGGCAAGAACTTCGCCGCGCAACTCGATCGTTTTCTCGCGAGACAGCGCGCGTCCTAGGGACGCGGCCCTTCGCTGTCCGGTCCCGGCATGCGGCGATCCGCGCCCGGATTGCTCCTGTAGTGGTCCGGGAAATCCTTGCCGACGAGTGAATCGTAGTCGCCCGGCGGCGTCTTCACGATCGCATGAAGCATCTTGATGAATGCATTGCCATCGGCAAGGTTATCGACGATCACGCGCGCCGTTCGCAAGGAAATCGACTCCGTCAACGGCGGCGCATTGCCGTCGTCCAGTTTGAAGCTGAAGCGATGAATCTCCGCCGCGGACGACTCCGGCGGCACTTCGTGCGACACGATGGTAGCTCTCATATTCGTCGTGTAGTGCATGGCAATTGACGACCTATAGCAAGTCCTGCACCACGGCGCGGCGACCGGCACGTTGCCTGCTTCATCGCTTTCGAGCAGGACACCATCGAGCGGAGGTCGCATGCAAAGCGAAAAATTTTCATTCGACGGATACGACGTGACCGTCACGGCGGAACAGATCAGTACTGGCGACTGGACGCCCCGTATCGAAGCGTTCCGCGAGAACGTTCCGGTCGCGTTGCCCGATGTCGAACCCGTCGGCCCAAACTGGGCGACGCCCGATGAGGCTGTGCGGGCCGGCGTGGAGCAGGCGCGCCGGTTGATCGACCGCTATTGCCGGGGACATGACGATCAGCACACCGATGGCGGAATCGGGCGCGCTTCGTGAGGGATGCAGGAACGCGGTATGCAACATGGAGAGTCCCTACCCTCATTGCAAGGAGTAAGCAGATGCCTGAATCCAAGCTGGGAAACAAGAATCCGACTAACCCGACGAACCCTCGCAACGATCAACAGAAGGGCAAGGCGGAAGGACAATTGCAGCAGAATCAGCAGAAGCAACCGATGCATCAGGGCGGTCAACGGCAGCCGTGATTACGCTGCCGTGCAGTGACCGATTCGCGCCGCGCCGTCATGGACATGGCGGTGCGGGCGACGCACGCATCGCCACTGTCAGGAGAGTGAACATGAAAGCGCGAACGATTAAGCGACTACTGGGCGTGCTCGCGCTGGGCGTGTCGAGCGCCGTATTCGCTGCGGATGCGGGTACGCCTTCGCAGAGCGGCGGCAATGCGGGCCAGGGATCCACTGGCGGCATGCAACCGCGCACGCCGGGCGGCGGAACTGGCGGCGCCGGCGATGGCGTTCGCACGCCGGGGCAAGGTTCGTCGGGCGGCATGCAGCCGGCCACGCCGGGTGGTCAGGGTGGCACGTCGTCACAGCCGGGCGCGCCAATCAGCTCCTCTTCGGTCAGCGGCGGCAATAAAGGTCAGTGAACTCAGTAAGCGGCTTTGCGCTGCGGCATACTGCGTGATCGAGCAATACTCGATCCCATAACGGAGACAATATGCGCAGTTCGCCCATCAGCCGCTTTCCCGTTCCGAATCCAGCAGACTGGCCTGACGACATCCGCACTCGCATTCTCGAAGTGCAGGATAAGGCCGGCTTCGTGCGCAACGTCTTCTTGACGCTCGCGCATCGGCCGGAAGAGTTCCGGGCGTTCTTCGCCTATCACGATGCATTGATGCTGAAGGACGGCGGCCTCACGAAGGGCGAGCGCGAGATGATCGTCGTGGCGACGAGCGCGGTGAACGATTGCCTCTATTGCGTCGTCGCGCATGGCGCAATTCTGCGCATCTATGAAAAGAATGCGTTGCTCGCGGATCAGGTGGCGGTCAACCATCGCAAGGCGGATATCACGCCACGGCAGAAGGCCATGCTCGACTTTGCGCTCAAGGTGTGCCGCGCGTCGGGCAGTGTCGGCGAAGCCGACTTTGCGATGCTGCGAGGACACGGTTTCAGCGACGAAGACGCGCGGGATATCGCCGCCATCACTGCGTTCTTTGGCTTGTCGAATCGCATGGCGAATGTCATATCGATGCGGCCCAACGACGAGTTCTATCTGATGGGACGCGTGCCGAGGGAAGCCTGAAGCAAGCGCTTCAACAAGCTGTCGATGCACGCGTAGAGCGTGCGATTGCAAGGCGCCTTCAACGAATGACCGTTAGATGCGTATTGCGAAAGTGAATCACGCCCGCGACCATCCCAACGCCTTGAGAAGGAACAGCACCGGCCGAAACGACACCGCCTTGGCTTCCGGATTCATCGCAAGCCGCACGCGATACACCGCATACGCTGGCACTTCGCGCCACGCCGAATAGAAATCGATGAGCCGCAGCGTGCGCGGATACGTTCCGTGAATATCCATTGCCCCCGCCCGCTCGAACGCAAGCCGCGCACGCGCAAGGTGATGGCATTGACTCACGAGCATCACGCTCGACATGCCATGCGCGCGCATGTAGGCCAGCGCATGACGCGCCGTGGCGAGCGTGTTGTCGCCCTCGTTGTCGACGATGACTCGACTCGCGGGCACGCCGCGCTCGATGAGATAGCGCTGCATCGCCGCCGCTTCGTCGAGCCCTGGTCCGTCGATGCTTCCGCTGACGAAGAACGTCGTGCACAGGCCGTCGCGATGACATTGCAACGCGGCATCGAGCCTCGCCGCGAGGATGGGTTTAGGGGCGGCGGCGCCGGTCAGCGCATTGCCGAAGACCACGGCAAGATCCGCTTTGCGATAAGGCAGCCTCGCACCCGACCAGCAAACAAGAACGGCGGCAAGTAACCACGCAAGCGCAAGCGCGCCACACATCGCGGCCCAGCGCGAGCGAAGGCAGTTCAACATCGAATAGTAAGAGACAGTAGAAAAGGACCGCTATCCTCGTGTAGCAACGCATTTTCGTCAAGCTCGATCGCTTCGCATGCCATATTAATCTTCATAAAATGACTTTCAATGGCGGTCGCTTCCAAGCCCTGCATTTCCATCCGCGATAAACTTGCTCCAGCCGATATCGAGCGAATAAACAACAATGCGCCTGCCTCCGCTGAAATCCATCATCGCGTTCGAAAGCGTCGCGCGGACCAAGAGCGTCAATCGCGCAGCCGATGAACTCGGCCTCACGCCGTCAGCGGTCAGTCATCAGCTCGCGAACCTGGAAAGCATCGTTGGGCGGCCACTCTTCACACGGCTCGGACGCGGACTCGTGCTGACGCCCACGGGCTCGCAATATCTCGCGGACGTCACCGGCGCGCTTGCCGAACTCAATCGCGCGACGGAGCGTGCATCGAGCGAAACATCCGTCGAGATATTGCGCATTCATTCGAGCCCGAGCTTCGGGCTCATGTGGCTGCTGCCACGCCTCGCTGCGTTCCAGGAAGCCAACGGCGACATTCAGATGAACCTCGCCTGTTCATACGAAGACGTGTCGTTCACGTCAGGCTTTTACGATGTCGATGTGCGCCACGGCTACGCGCACTGGACCGATGTGGAAGTGAAGACGCTACGCCATGAAACCATCGCGCCGCTCGCATCGCGTGCATATCTGGAACGCTTTCCAGTGGCATCGCCGGACGATCTGCTCGAACGCCGCCTGATCTTTTCCGAGTCGCCGCTCGTGCAATGGCAGCAATGGTTCGGCAAGTTCGGCGTCGCGGCAAAGCGCAAGGCGTTCGACTTCTCGTTCGACCGCTCGTACATGTCGCTCGAAGCCGCCGCGCTGGGGCACGGGATTGCGCTCGAAAGCACGATGCTCGCGTCGGTACATCTCGAACGCGGCTCGCTCGTTCCGGTTTTCGGACGCGAGTATGCGGTGGAAGTCGGCGCGCATCATCTGGTTTACCCGAGCCAGAATGCGCAGTTGCCACGCGTCGCGAAGTTCCTTGCGTGGATGGACGCGCAAATCGAGAGCCGCGCATCCCGCCATACCTGAAAATTTCTCAGCAATAGTTGAGGCTAACTGCGTTGATCGTCAGGTCCAGTGCGAACACACTGCGTCTACACCAGACAACCAACGGAGACAGTCATGTTGCTAGAGAATCGTGTTGTGATCGTGACCGGCGCGGCTTCGGCGCGCGGCATCGGCAAGGCGACGGCCAAGGCGCTCGCCGCACAGGGCGCTCGCATCGTCATCCTCGATCTGCGGGAAGCCGACGCCCAGGCGGCTGCACGCGATATCGGCGAAGACCACCTCGGCCTCGCCTGCGACGTGACCGACAAAGCGGCCTGCGTCGCCGCCGCCAACGCGGCCATCGAGAAATATGGCCGCATCGATGCGCTCATCAACAACGCAGGCATCACGCAGCCGATCAAAACGCTCGAAATCAGCAGCGACAACTTCGACGCCGTCATCGACGTCAATCTGCGCGGCACGCTCTACATGTCGCAAGCCGTCATCGGTCAGATGAAAAAGCAGCAGAGCGGGAGCATCGTGTGCATGTCGTCGGTATCGGCGCAGCGCGGCGGCGGCATCTTCGGCGGACCGCATTACAGCGCCGCGAAAGCCGGCGTGCTTGGTCTCGCCCGTGCGATGGCGCGTGAATTCGGCGGCGACCATATCCGTGTCAACTCCATCACGCCGGGCCTCATTCAAACCGACATCACCGGTGACAAGCTCACGCCCGACATGCGCGCGGACATCATCAAGGGCATTCCGCTCGGCCGTCTCGGCGATGCCGCGGATATCGCCAACGCGTGCCTGTTCCTCGCGAGCGATTTGTCGAGCTACCTCACCGGCGTCACGCTCGACGTGAACGGCGGCATGCTGATTCATTGACGTTCCCCCGCGCCCGTTACGCGGGCGCTTCAGGCGCACCCGGAAGAACCGGGGCGCAACCCGCCGACATACGGTAGGAGACAAGCATGAAGAGCAGACTCAACGCGCCGCCCATCGCGGCCGACCTCGCATCGTCGACTGACACGGCGAGCTTCGAAGCGAAGACCTATGCCAAGGTCGGACGCCGCCTCATCCCCTTTCTGATGTTGTGTTATCTCGGCGCCTATCTGGACCGCGTGAACGTCGGTTTCGCGAAGCTGCAAATGCTGAACGACCTGCGCTTCTCCGAAACGGTGTACGGCATGGGCGCGGGCATCTTCTTTCTCGGCTACTTTCTGTTCGAAGTACCAAGCAATGTCATTCTTCACCGCGTCGGCGCACGCAACTGGCTCGCGCGAATCATGCTGACGTGGGCGGTCATCTCTGCATGCTTCGTTTTCGTGAAGACGCCAACGATGTTCTATGTCCTGCGCTTCCTGCTCGGGGTGGCCGAAGCGGGCTTCGCGCCCGGCGTGATTCTTTACCTGACGTACTGGTTCCCCGCTGCGCGACGCGCCAAGGCACTGTCCCTGTTCTTCATGGCGATTCCGCTTGCAGGCATCGTCGGCGGGCCGCTCTCGGGATACATCCTGCATGCCTTCGCCGGCGTTCACGGTCTTGCCGGATGGAAGTGGCTGTTCATTCTCGAAGCGTTGCCTTCGCTGGTGCTCGGTGTCGTCATCCTGTTCTATCTCGACAACGGCATTGCCGGTGCGAAGTGGCTCACCGATGCCGAGAAGGCGCTGCTGACCCGCAACGTCGAGAAGGACAAGTCGCAAACCGTCGAGCACGTGTCGATTCGTGCGTTCATCGGCGACCGCCGTCTGTGGCTCATGGCTTCGATCTACTTCTGCGTCGTGCTCGGTCAATACGGCCTCACGTTCTGGCTGCCGACGATCATCCGCCGCGCCGGTGTCGCGGACCCGCTGTGGGTCGGCATCTTCACCGCGATCCCGTATCTGTGCGCCATCATCGCCCTGCCGCTGATCGGTGCGAGCGCCGAC
Organism: Caballeronia grimmiae; assembly: GCF_022879615.1. Lineage (NCBI taxonomy): Bacteria > Pseudomonadati > Pseudomonadota > Betaproteobacteria > Burkholderiales > Burkholderiaceae > Caballeronia > Caballeronia grimmiae. Next base: position 518,223 of record NZ_CP084273.1, on the reverse strand, counting down.
AAGCGCCGCGAACGCCGCCTGCATCTGGCCATTCCGATGCTCGTCGCCGCAGCGGGCTTCGCCACCTTGCCGATGCTGGGCAGCGTAGGAGCGTCGATCGTCTGTGTGAGCGTGGCCGCCGCGGGCATCCTGGCTTCATCGTCGCAATTCTGGTCCTTGCCTACCGCCGTGCTGGGCGGCATGTCGGCCGCTGCGGGCATCGCCGCCGTGAACTGCTTCGCCAATCTCGCGGGCTTCTTCTCGCCCGCCATCGTCGGCTGGCTGAACGATCTCACGGGCAAGTCCACTGCCGGCCTGATCTTCATTTCGACGGCGATCGTCGTCGGCGCGGGGCTGGTGTTCCTCGTGCCCGCCAAGACCGTGAACCGCTAAGCGTCATCAACTAACTTCAGGAGACAAACATGAGCACACCCGTCATCGAGGAGGTCACGCTCGCCGAGCGCGCCTATCGTATCCGCCGCAACGCCCTGCTGATGGGCGAAGTGCAAGGCCAGGGCTATATCGGCCAGGCGCTCGATATCGCCGACGTGCTCGCCGTCGCCTACTTCGGCGCGATGAACTACCAGCCCGGGAATCCCGACTGGGAAGAGCGCGACCGCTTCCTGCTGTCGAACGGTCACTACGCCATCGCACTGTACGCGGCGCTCTTTGAAGCAGGCATCCTGCCGCAAGAGGAACTCGAAACGTATGGCAGCGACGACAGCCGCCTGCCGATGTCCGGCATGGCGAGCTACACGCCCGGCATGGAGATGTCCGGCGGATCGCTCGGTCAGGGACTCACGATCGCCGTCGGCCGTTGCCTCGGACTCAAGCGCAAGAACTCGAAGTCCTTCGTCTATACGCTCTTCTCCGATGGCGAACTCGACGAAGGCTCGATCTGGGAAGGACTGATGTCGGCGGCGCACTGGAAGCTCGACAACCTGATCGCGATGATCGACGTGAACAATCAGCAAGCCGATGGCCCGTCGACGCAAATCATGGCATTCGAGCCGCTCGTGCCGAAGCTCGAAGCGTTCGGCTGGTATGTGCAGCGCGTGAACGGCAACGACATCGACGCGGTGAAACAAGCGTTCGACAACGCGCGAAACCTGAAAGAAGCGAAGCCGCGCATCATCGTGTGCGATACGAAGATGGGCTGCGGCGTGCCGTTTCTCGAACAGCGCGAGAAGAATCACTTCATTCGCGTCGACGCGCACGAGTGGCAACTCGCGCTGCAAGCACTCGAAGCGGGCAAGTAAATCGTATGTGACCGGGGCGAAGCCTCCGGTCGGCACAGGAGACAAGCATGAGCACTATCGAAAAGAAGCCGCGTTTGAAGACCTCGGCGATGATCGCGTCGATCGCGGGTGAAGGGCAACTCACGCGTTCCGCGCCGTTCGGCCATGCGCTTGCAGAACTCGCACGCGCGAAGACGAACGTGATCGGCATGACGGCCGATCTCGGCAAGTACACCGACCTGCATATCTTCGGGAAGGAGTTTCCGGAGCGTTACTATCAGATGGGCATGGCCGAGCAATTACTGATGGGCGCGGCTGCGGGCTTCGCGCATGAAGGTGCGCAGCCGTTCGTCACCACCTATGCGGTGTTCGCCACGCGCCGTGCGTATGACTTCATCCATCAGACGATCGCGGAAGACAATCTCGACGTCAAGATCGTCGCCGCACTGCCCGGCCTCACCACGGGCTATGGGCCGAGCCACCAGGCGGCGGAAGACCTCGCGTTGATGCGCGCGATGCCGAACATGACCGTGATCGATCCGTGCGATGCGCTCGACATCGAGCAGATGGTGCCCGCCATCGCCGCGCACAAAGGCCCGGTCTATGCGCGGCTCCTGCGCGGCAACGTCCCCGCCGTGCTCGACGAGTACGACTACACGTTCGAACTCGGCAAGGCCAAGCTCGTGCGCGATGGCGCCGATGTGCTCGTGATCTCGTCGGGCATCATGACGATGCGCGCACTCGAAACCGCCAAGGCGCTCGAAGCCGACAAGGTCGACGTAGCCGTGCTGCACGTGCCGACCATCAAGCCGCTCGACACCGAGACGATCATCCGTGAGGCGCGCCGTTCAGGGCGGCTGGTGGTGGTCGCCGAGAATCACACGGTCATCGGCGGTCTCGGCGAAGCGGTCGCGACGACGCTGCTGAGCGCGGGCGTCACGCCGGCCTACAGGCAAATTGCGCTGCCTGATGCGTTCCTCGATGCGGGCGCGCTCCCCACGCTGCACGACCGCTATGGTATCTCGACCAATATGATGGCGAGCAGCATCAAGGGCTGGCTGGCGTGATGCGCTAACGCGCACCGCCGCGCGTGGACTTCTTCGCACGCGGCGCATCTTTTCCGGCAGGCGCATTTGCGCCTGTCATCGCTTCCATCCACGCGAGGGTATCGACATAGGCGAGGAAGTGCTGAAGATACGCCGGCGATACCTCACGCATCAGCGCCAACGACCGGTGCACGAGGCTGCTCGAATTGAGCGGCCCCGCGTTCTTCGGCACCTGTTCCAGCGATTCGCGCAATTGCCGTTCCGCGCTTACCTTCGACCATACGGTCCGAAGATAATCCAGTAGTTCGGCATGCGAAGGATATGAGGCTGCTTGCACCGTGATCGCTTCCACTAACGACGCAAGCTGTGTCTCACGTTCCGGCGGCGGTTCAGCCGCGACACTGGCGGCCTCGACCTCCCGCGCATAGTCTTCGATCAGCGCCGCGAGCCTTGCATCGATGATGCGCCGCGCTTCACCCTCGTGCGCCATTGCACGCCGGGCTATCGCATCGATCAGGCCGAAGCGCACGGGATTCACGCGATCCTCGCCGCGTGCGCGCCATGCGTCGAGGATCGCGTTATCCATGCGGCTTCACCGGCGCATTCGTCGGACGCGGCACCGGCGATATCTCCACGCGACGGTTCTTCGCGCGGCCTTCGTCGTCGGCATTGGAACTCACCGGCTGTTCGGAGCCGAACGCGGCCGCGAAGACGGACGACGGCGGCACGCCCGCATCGATCAGCGCGCGCGTGACGGTCAACGCGCGCTTAGCCGACAACTCCCAGTTGTCCGCGAAGCGCCGATTGCCTTCGCGCACCTGCTGGTCGTCGGCGAAACCGCTGACCATCAGAATCTCTCCGCGCGAGCCGAGATACGCCGATAGCGGCCCGGCCAGGCTCTTCAAAAGATCGCGTCCCTGCGGCTGCAACTGGTCGGAATTCAACGCGAACAACACGCTGCCGCTAATGCCGATGCGCCCGTTCACGAGCGTCACGCGTCCCGATGCGAGCGGTCCCGCGAGCGCCTCTTCGAGCGTCTTGCGCCGCTGCGTTTCCTGCTGCTTTTCCTTGACGGCCTGCTCGAGTTTCGTCGATAGCTGCAACTGCACGCCGATGACCGCGACGAGAATCAACACGAACGCGCCGAGCAAGACCGACATCAAGTCGGCGAAAGCAGCCCAGATTGGCGCGGCGGCTTCCGTGCCGGCGTCGAGTTCGTCGTTCATTCACGCGCTCCCGCAAGCTCACGTTGCGCCGCGATCTGCTGCAAGTTCTCGATGATCTGCTTCTGCGACAGCGTGCTCAGGTCGATGACTTCGCGCGCCTGCGCGACGTAATATGCGAGCTGTTCGTCGCTGCGCGCGAGGCTCTTGTCGAGTGCGGTTTCGATGCGCTGCAAATGCGCGACGAGCGTCTCGTTCGACGCGCCGAACGCATCCACCGCCGCGCCGAATGCTTCCCCGAGGCTCGCAACCTCGACGGCGCTGCCCGTGACTTGCGCGGCCACTGCGCCGATCTTCTCGCTCTCCGCTTCGACCTTGTCGCTGAACTGCTGGCCGGCGCGCGTGAGCATATCCGCCGAAGTCGCGACGAGCGCATCGACCGCGACGCGCTGTTCGTTCGACGCGTGATTGACTGCATCGAGCAAGGTCTCGACGGTCGCGAGCAAGCGGCTGCGCTCATCGAGCATCGCGGTGTCGCGGACCATCGAATCGGAGAGCTTCTGACGCATTTCGGCGATGACTTCCGCAGCCGCCTTGGGCGCAACGGACGCCGCCTGCACGACCCGTTCGATCTCCGCGATCATGCCGCTCGTGTGAGCACGCGTCTCTTCGGCGATCTCGCGTGCGGTGCGTGCAAGCGTCTCCACGACTTCCTGCTCGCGGCGTTCCGCGAGCGCGCCCGATTGCCGCCATTCGTCGCGCAGCGCGGCGGCCATCGCGGCGAGGGCATCGGTCCATGCGGACAGACGCGCGTCGTGCGTCGATGCGATGTCCCCGCGCAAGCCGGCGTGCGCGTCATCGACGGAACGCAGCAACGACGCCGAATGCTGCTCGAAGCGTTCCGCTGCGGCGTTCAAGGCATCGCGATGCTGCGCCGCGAGTTGCTCGCCGGTGCGTTGCTGTTCGCCGAGCGCGCCGCGCCATGCGTCGGACAGGTTCGTCGACGTGCTTTCGAGCCGCGACGAGAAGCCATCGAGCAGATGCGTCGAACGCGCTTCGACCGTCGCGGCGAAGCGATCCAGCGATGCGCCCGCTTGCGTGACCAGCGCCGCGCTTGCGTGCTCGTGTTTATCGACCGATTCGGCCAGCTTGCTCGATACCTCGGTCAATCGCGCGGACAGGCCGTCGACGAGCGTGGCGGACCGTCCTTCGAACGCTTGCGTGAAGCCGTCCAGCGACGCGCCCGCTTGCGTCACGAGCGCCGCACTCGCCCGCTCATGCTTCTGCAGCGAGTCGCCAAGCTGATCCGCGATCTTCACGACGGAAGCCCGCAGTTCGCCCGATACTTCGTCGAATCGCGCGGACATGCCATCGACCAAGGTCGATGAACGTTGTTCGAACGCCTGCGCGAAGCGGTCCATCGAAGCATCCATCTTGCCGACGAGCGACTCGTTGGCCGCCTGATGCGCGGCAAGCGATCGATCCCAGATCCCCGCCACATTTGCAGCCGACGCTTCGAAGCCACTCGACAAGCCCTCGAGTTGCCGCTTCACCGCGCCTTCGATGTTCGCGTGCAACGCCGCCGTCTCGCGCGCGATGCCATCCATCGTCACCTGCATGACGGGTTGCAATGCGGCGCTTGCGGCACGCGCACTATCGGCCACGCTCTGCTTGAGCGACAGTTCCACTGAAGTGGCAAGACGCCGGTACGCCGTCTCCGTGTTCGCATGAAACGCAGCCTGATTCGCAAGCTGCCGCTCGTTCGCGGCCACGCTCTGCTGCTCGATGGCGGTCATCATCGCGTGCAGGCGATCGACCAGCTTCGGCATGATTTCAGTCTGCCGCTGAAGCAGCCTGAACGTCTCTTCTCGATGATGCGTCTGCGTGAAAGCGCGCAGCGTCGTCGCGATCCTTGCGTCCAGCGTCTGCGTGACGTGCAGCCGTTCGCGGCGGCATAGCGTGGAGAGGAGGCCGAGCATCGCCGAAGTCGCGACGCCCGCAATCGACGTTCCGAACGCGAAGCCGAGGCCCGTAACCGGCGCGGCAAGCGACGCGCGGATCGCCGCGAGATCGGTCGAGCTTTCGAGCGCCGCGCCCGTGCCGCGCAGCGTCGCGACCATGCCGAGCAAGGTGCCGAGCATGCCGAGCAGCACCAGCAGGCCGGCGAGATACGGCGCGAGCGCCGGCCCCGGCAACGCGATTCGCTCGCCTTCGATGCGCAGCCTCACCGCGTGCCGCAGCCCGGCGGGCACCTGTTCGAGCCATACGCCGAGGCTTTTGGGGGCGGTCGCGGAGCGGTCCAGGGCATCGGCGAGAGCGCGCGTCGTCTGCTGATAACGCTGCAACTCCCACGCGCCGGCGAGATAGCACGCGCCGATCACGAGCGTGACGGCAAACGCGAGCGCGTTCGAGCCGATATAACCAATGGCAATACCGCAAACGGCCAGAAGGCCAGCCAGGAAGACTGCTACATGTAAAAGATATCGGGGCATAGCGTTCAGTGCGCGGCGTGACATGCCGCAAGCAAACCATCGACCGGTTGAAAACGTACATCCAGTTCCGCGAGCAACACGCTCTGCATGTCCTTCTCGAACGCGTCGAGCCAGGCGGACGCGCCGTCCGTCTCCGCGTTCGCGCGGCGCATGCGCTCGAAATGCTTGCCGAGCAGCGCCGGAACCTGCGCGAACAAGGTGCGCTCGCGCGCGCCAAGCGCCTGTTCCATCACGGCATCGACGACGGCGAGCCGCGCCGCGCGATCCGACTGCGTCGCGAGCACCGCGCGCATGCGGCCGCGCAATGCGCCGATGTCCGACTCCATCGCCTGTTGCAGCGAAAGACAGCGCTGCCGATACACCGCGTAATCGACCGGAACGTCGCCCTGCGGCACGGTTTCCCTCGCGCGATGCCGCAGCGGTGCGGCGGCTTTCGCCGGCGCGATGGCGTTCGCAAGCGACGCACGCACGCGCGCACAGGCGTCTTGCTGCGCCGCCGATGCGGATCGCGCGCCGCCGATAGCAGGCGGCTCGCCGTTGAGCGCCGTCGACAGCGCGATCGCATCGGTCCAGCCGAGCCACTGGCTCAGCTTGTCGGAGAGCGAGGCGCCGGGTTCGTGTACGTCGAGATCGGCAAAGCGCGCCAGAAGGCGCACGAGCGCCGGGCCGCTGACCGCCGTGCGCTTCTTGGGTTGCACGATTCCACCGGAGGCAAAAACCCGCTAGTTTACACGGCCATGACCTCGCGCCTCGTTTTTAGGCAAGAACGTCAGAAACTTTGTGGATGCGTGCGCCGCATGCATCGCGCTTCCGGAGCGCTTCGACATGATCCGCCGCCTCTGGTCCGCCGATGCCGCCGCCTTCCGCGAGGTCCGTCTGGAAGGTCTGCGCCAGTTCCCCGCCGCGTTCGGCGCAGCTTACGACGACGAAAGCGCGCAACCGCTCGCATGGTTCGCCGCGCGCATCGCGGATCATGCGGTATTCGGCGCGTTTTCGGTCGATGCGCGCCTCGCTGGCGTCGCGGGCCTGATGATTCCGTCGCCCGCGAAGATGCGGCACAAGGGCGTGCTTTGGGGCATGTATGTGCGATCCGGCGCGCGCGGATCGGGACTTGCCGCGACCTTGCTCGACGACGTGATCGAGCATGCGCGCGGCGTCGTCGAGGAAGTGAAGCTGGAGGTCTCGCCGGACAACCGCGCCGCCGTGCGTCTTTATGAAGCGGCGGGCTTCAGCGTCTACGCACGGGAACCGCGTGCGCTCAAGATCGAAGACGCTTATCACGACACGTTGTTCATGTCGCTGCGCCTGACTCGGCCGGACGAGGCCGCGTGACAGGCACGATCGTTCTATTCTTTAGGAGTTTACTGGTTAAATCGGTCTGCTCGGGTGCGTAGACTTCACGTGGGTTTGAAGCACCCGTAGTCAGTGTCCTAGTCACACACTGATGTTTCGCCCCGCGCAAGCGGGGCGTTTTTTTTCAGCGGCCGAAAGCTTCCGTCTCGACATGCGCGCCTAATAAGAACGCATCGGCGACGAGCCGCAGCGGACGTACATCGACATCGCTTTCACGCTGCGCGATGAGCTCGTGGAAGCGCTCGTAAAGCGCCGGATACTCACGCTCCGGTCCGAGCGCGATGTCCTCGCCCGCAATGGACAAGCGCTTGCCGCCTTCGCGAATCGACAGGCGGCCCGCATCCGTATCCACGTCGATCGCCCATTCTTCAACCGGGCCATGACGCCAGTCGAACACTGCGCGCACCGGTGCGCCGTTCGTATCGACGCACTCCAGCTCGGCGGCAATCGGCGTCGCGGTATCGCGCGGAACGGTGAGGGTCGCCGCGCGCAAGGCGATCTCGCGTGGCAGGATCCGCGTCACGATCGACAACGCATTGATGCCCGGATCGAACACGCCGAGCCCGCCCGGCTCCCAGATCCATTGCTGACCCGGATGCCAGCGCCGCACGTCCTCTTTCCAGCGCACTTCCACTGCGCGCACATTGCCCGCTTCCTTCGATGCGAGCCACGCGCGCGCCGGCTCCACCGCGCTCGCCGCCCGCGAATGCCAGCTTGCGAAAAGCGTGCAGCCGTTGGCCCGCGCGATCTCGTTCAGCGCTTCCACTTCACTGACGCTCGCGCCCGGCGGCTTTTCGAGCATCACGTGCTTGCCTGCTTCGAGCGCCGCGCGGGCTTGCTCGAAGCGCACTTGCGGCGGCGCGCAGAGCGACACCGCATCGAGCGATGATTCCCCCGCCAGCAGCGCGTCGATGTCCGCGTAATTGCGCACGCCATCGACGGCCGCATTGCGGCTCGCGCATGCGACGAGCTCGAAGCCGGGCTGCGCGGCGATCGCCGGAAGATGCTGGTCCCGCGCGATCTTGCCGATGCCGACGACCGCGAGCGTATAACGCGTTGTCATACCGATGCTCTCCGTAGCCGGTTCAATGCGAGTGACGCGGCACTTCCGCGCCGCGCTTGCCGACGAGGAAGTCGAGATCGCAGCCTTCGTCCGCTTGCAGCACGTGATCGACGTAGAGACGCTGATAGCCGCCATCGCCCCACACTTTCGGCGGCACGTGACCTTCCATGCGGCGCGCGAGTTCTTCGTCGCTGATGTCGAGATGCAGCGTGCCGGCATCGCAATCCAGCTCGATAAAGTCGCCGTCGCGCACCGCCGCAAGCGGCCCGCCCGCCGCCGCTTCGGGCGCGACATGCAGCACCACCGTGCCATACGCCGTGCCGCTCATGCGCGCATCGGAAATGCGGACCATGTCCTTCACGCCCTCACGCAAGAGCTTCGGCGGCAAGCCCATGTTGCCCACTTCGGCCATGCCCGGATAACCCTTCGGCCCGCAGTTCTTCATCACGAGCACGCAGTCCTTGTCGACGTCGAGCGTTTCATCGACGATGCGTTCCTTGTAGTGCTCGAGGTTCTCGAACACGACCGCGCGCCCGCGATGCTTGAGCAGTTCGGGGCTCGCCGCCGACGGTTTCAGCACCGCGCCGCGCGGCGCGAGATTGCCGCGCAGCACGCGAATGCCGCCATCGGCGATCAGCGGATTGCTCAGTTCGCGGATGACTTCGTCGTTCGTGTTGGGCGCCGTCTTCACGTTCTCCCACAGCGTCTTGCCATTGACCGTCAGCGCGTCCGGATGCGGCAGCAGGTTTGCTTCGCCTAGACGCCGCAGCACCGCCGGCAAGCCGCCCGCATAATAGAACTCTTCCATCAGGAAGCGGCCCGAAGGCATCAGATCGACGATGGTCGGCGTATCGCGGCCGATGCGCGTCCAGTCTTCCAGTTCCAGCGGCACGCCGATGCGCCCCGCGATCGCCTTCAGATGGATGACGGCGTTGGTCGAGCCGCCGATGGCCGCATTGGTGCGGATCGCGTTCTCGAAGGCTTCGCGCGTCAGGATCTTCGACAGCGTCAGCCCTTCGAGCGCCATCTCCACGATGCGAATGCCGGACATATGCGCGAGCACGTAGCGGCGCGCATCGACGGCTGGAATCGCCGCGTTGTGCGGCAAGGACGTGCCGAGCGCTTCGGCCATGCACGCCATCGTCGATGCGGTGCCCATCGTGTTGCAGGTGCCCGCCGAGCGCGACATGCCCCCTTCCGCCGACAGGAACTGATGCAGGTCGATCTCGCCCGCCTTTAGCGACTCATGCAGTTGCCAGACCGCCGTGCCGGAACCGATGTTCTTGCCGTCGAGCTTGCCGTTCAACATTGGCCCGCCCGTCACGACGATGGCCGGCACATCGCAGCTTGCCGCGCCCATCAGGAGCGCGGGCGTGGTCTTGTCGCAGCCGGTGAGCAGCACGACGGCATCGATGGGATTGCCGCGAATCGCTTCTTCGACGTCCATCGCCGCGAGATTGCGCGTGAGCATCGCGGTCGGACGCAGGTTGGATTCGCCATTGGAAAACACGGGGAATTCGACAGGGAAGCCGCCGGCTTCGTATACGCCGCGCTTCACGTGCTCGGCGATCTTGCGGAAGTGCGCGTTGCACGGCGTCAGTTCCGACCAGGTGTTGCAGATGCCGATGACCGGCCGGCCGTCGAATTCGTGATCGGGAATGCCCTGATTCTTCATCCAGCTTCGATACATGAAGCCGTTCTTGTCGGCGGTGCCGAACCATTGTTGTGAGCGCAGCTTGGGTTTCGATGCCGACATGTATGAGTCCATTTTCAGAAGTCGATTCGGCGAAGGATAGGAGAGCGCGTGATAATCTGCCAATGAAATGTTCGACCTTCCCCATATTCAAATCAGCATTCGTGCAAACCCTTAGATGTTGATGCTGAATTCAACTCCCTGGTATATCCGCAACCGGCTGAAGACGCGACAGTTGATGCTCGTCGTCGCGCTGGCGGAAGAAGGCAACATTCATCGCGCGGCCACTGCGCTGCATATGACGCAGCCTGCCGCGTCGAAGCTCCTGCGCGAACTGGAAGAGACGCTCGGCGTCACGCTCTTCGAGCGCGGGCCGCGCGGCATGCGTCCTACACTGTATGGCGATGCAATGGTCCGCCACGCGCGTGCCGTGCTCGGCAGCCTCGATCAGGCGCAGGAAGAGTTGGTCGCGTTGAAGTCAGGGCGGCTCGGGCATGTGGCGGTGGGCGCGATCACGTCGCCGGGCGTGCGGCTTCTGCCCGCGGCAGTCGCGGCTGTGAAACGCGCGCATGCGGACATCCGCGTGTCCGTCGAGATCGATGCGAGCAACGTGCTGCTCGAACGGCTTGCGCAAGAGAAACTCGACGTGGTCATCGGCAGGCTTTCGGCGGAGCATGACAAGCTGAGACTGCGTTACGAGCCGTTGAGCGGCGAGCCGGTGCGCGCCGTCGTGCGCTCGGGGCATCCGTTGTTGGAAAGCCCGGCGCTTACGCTCGCCGATGTGCAGCCGTGCGCGTGGCTCGTGCCGCCGGCGGGCAGCGTGTTGCGGCATCGCTTCGAGTTGATGTTTCAGCGTGCGAGTCTTGCGCCGCCATCGAACGTGGTCGAGACGGCGGCCATTCTGTTCATCACGCGCTTGCTGGAGCAAAGCGACATGATCGCGGTGCTCGCCGAGGATGTCGCGCTCTACTACGCGCGTCATGGCGTCACGGAGATGCTTCCGCTGCCGATGGATTGTCAGATGGACGACTTCGGCATCGTCACGCGGGCGGACGGCTTGCTCTCGCCCGCCGCGAACGTAATGATCGACGCCCTGCGCACGACCGCGCTCGACGTCTATCGCGACGAAGAGCGCTAGCGGCCCGCTTTTGCATCGAGCAGGGCTGTCACGATCGCATACGCCGCCGCGACGCGTTCCGTGTTCGGGATGTTCCGGTTCGCCAGCATGACGATGCCAACATGCTGGCCCGGCACGAAGGCGACATACGCGCCGAAGCCGTTCGTCGATCCCGTCTTGTTGATCCACACATCGCCGCGCGGCGCTTGCGGCGGTTGCATGCGTTCGACCCGTTGCGCTTCGAGCGCCATCGCGGGCGAGTTGCCGTCGAGCAAAGCCTGCAATCGCGCGGGATACGGATACTGCTCCCAGATGAGATCCTGCGTCATGGGCCCGGCGACGAAGTAGCCGGTGTGCGTCGCGATGATCGCGCGCTGCCAGGTCGTGTCGATGTTCGCTGCATCGTTCATGTTCGCCTGAACGAAGCGCACCATGTCCGTGACCGTCGCCTTCACGCCGTACGCTTCCGATGACAGCACGCCCGGCCTGACGCGAACCGGCGCGCCGTCCTTCGCATAACCCTGCGCGTAGTCCTTCATGCGAGCGGCGGGCACCTGAATATAGGTACTCGTCAGGCTCAGCGCGGGAAAGAGGCGCTGCTGCATGAGCGCATCGAAGTCTTGCCGCATCGTCTTTGCGGTGATTAAGCCGAGCATGCCGATGCCCGGATTCGCATACGTGCGATACGTGCCCGCCGGGTAACGCGGCTTCCACGCCTTGAAATACTGCATCAGTTGCGCGTTGTCGTGCACGTCGTCGGGCACTTGCAGGGGCAGGCCGCCGGGCGTGTGCGTCGCGAGATCGAGCAGCGTGACTGTGTCGCCGAATGGCGTGCCACGCAACTCGGGAACGTGCTTGCTCACCGGATCGCCAAAGGAAAGCTCGCCTTGCAACTGCGCGCAGGACGCAAGCGTCGCGGTGAAGGTCTTGCTGACGGAGCCGAGTTCGAAGAGCGTATCGCCCGTGACGGGCTTGCCCGTTTGCTTCGACGCCACGCCGTAAGTGAACACGTGCGTCTCACCGTTCGCGATGACGCCGACCGCCATGCCCGCGATGTCGTCGCGAGTCATGAGCGGCGTGATCTCCGTGTCGACGATATGGCGGATGGGGTCGGGAGTCGTCTGGCTGAATACCGAGAGCGAGCACGCGGAGAGAACGGCCGCTGCGAACAAACGCAGCATGGTGGGCTTCATTGGCTGAATCCTTCGCTTGTAGTGAATGATCGACGCGAAGGATTCTATTCGACGATGCGAGGCCGGACGCCGACCGACCGACGCGTGCGCGGCTTTACCTGCGCCGCCGCACCGCCGACAAGTCATCTACCACCGGCACCGATGAGAACAGCAGCAGGAGCACGGCGAGCGGCACCGTCGCCATGAAGCCGAGATGCGCGAAGCCGAGCGCGCCCACGAAACCGCCCGCCACGAACATGCCGAGCAGCGAACCGAGCAGCGTGAGGCGCGCATGATTCGCGCGCACATACCGCGCGTCGCCGCGCGATACGCCTCGGTTCCAGTAAAGAATCTTGCCCAGTTCGATGCCGATATCCGTGACCAGCCCCGTCACGTGCGTGGTCCGGATCTCCGCCTTCGATATCTTCGTGATCATCGCGTTCTGCAAGCCCATCACGAAGCAAAGAAGCGCGACCGTCGCCGGCACGTCCCACACGCGATGCGTCTCCAGGTTCGCGCCGAGCACGCCGAACGCGAGCAGCAGGCAGGCTTCGAGCAATAGCGGTGTCGCGAACACGCTCTGCGCGGCGCGCTGCCGTCCCCAGTTGATGAGCAGCGCCGACGTCGCCGCGCCCGCCAGAAACGCGAGCACCGCGCCGATCGCGGAGAACGCGAACGCCATCTGGCCGAGCACGAGGTGATCCGCCACCGACGACACCAGCCCCGACATATGCGACGTGTATTGCCCCACGGCCAGAAAGCCGCCCGCATTGGCCGCGCCCGCAACGAACGCGAGCGCGCAGCCCAGCCGGCGATTGGCGGAGTCGGTGCGGCTCGGCGAGGTCAGGTCCCTGAGGTAACTGATCGGCATGGCTGGCCCGGCGGATGGTCGAATCGGCAAGATAGCACGACATATTTCCCGAGCGCCGCGCGTCGCCGAACGCAGGGCGAACATACTCGGGAAACCCCGAATAGTTAGCACGCTAACGAATGAAACAGCCGCTATAATCCCGGCCCATGACTTCCATCGATCTCCTGCGCCGTTCGGTCAGCAGTACGCTCGTACTGGCAGCGCGCCGCTGGCGGCGCACGAGCCACGGCGTGCTCGCTTCATACGGCGTATCGGAGGCGTGCGCGGTGCCCTTGCTCGCCGCGCACCGGCTCGGGCAAGCGGTGCGGCAGGTCGCGCTGGCCGAGCATATCGGGATCGAAGGACCATCGCTCGTCCGTCTGCTGGATCAACTGTGCGCCGCCGGCCTCGTGCGGCGCGACGAAGATCCCGAGGACAAGCGCGCCAAGACCATCTCGCTCACCGATGAAGGCCGCGCCGTCACCGCGCGCATGGAAGAGCGGCTCGTCTCGTTGCGCGAACGGCTTCTGAAGGACGTCAGCCGCGAAGACCTCGAAACGACGCTGCGCGTGCTCAGCGTGTTCAATGCATCGGTCGATGCAGCCAGCGGCAGGCGCGATACCCCCGCACCATGAATTTTCCGTCCGCACGCGAATGGCTGTTTTCCACGCGGACCTTCGCAGCCGCGATGATTGCGCTTTACATCGCGCTTTCACTCGAATTGCCGCGTCCTTACTGGGCGATGGCCACCTGCTATATCGTCTCGAACCCGTTCGTCGGCGCGACGCGCTCGAAGGCGCTGTATCGCGCGCTCGGCACGGTGATCGGCGCGGCGGGCGCGGTGGTGATCGTGCCGCCCTTCGTCGAATCGCCGATCTTCTTTAGCGTGCTGGTCGCGTTATGGACGGGCACGCTGCTGCTGCTCTCGATGTTCGACCGCACCGCGCGCAGCTATGTCTTCCTGCTCGCGGGCTATACGCTGCCGCTGATCGCGCTGCCCGCCGTCACGAATCCGACTGCCGTGTTCGATCTCGCGATCTCGCGCACCGAAGAGATCACGCTCGGCATCGTCGTGGCGAGCATCGTCGGGACGGTGTTCTTTCCGAGCCGTCTTGCGCCGACGCTCATCGAGCGCACCGACGCCTGGTTCCGCGACGCCGCCTTCTATGCGAGCGAAACGCTCTCGGGCCGCCTCGCCGGCGCGCAGATTTCGGCGGCGCGCCAGAGGCTCGCGGCCACGGTCAACGGCCTCGAGGTGCTGCTGAGCCAGTTGACCTACGATCACACGCGCCCCGATATCGTGCGGCGCGCGCGGGCGTTGCAGGGGCGCATGCAGATTTTCCTGCCGCTGATTTCATCGCTTGCCGATCCGCTCATTGAACTCATCGTCAGGCGGGGCACGCATCCGGAAGGGCTTGAAGCGCTGCTCGCCGATGTCGCGAAGTGGATCTCGCTGCCCGCCCCGCAAGAACACGATCCCGCCGAAACGGACCGCGAACCCGACGCGTTTCGCGAGCGCATCGCGGCGATGCGGCCATCGGCTGAAGCCCTCGCGAGTGAAGACGGCGCGCTGTTCTCGAGCGCGCTGTGGCGGCTCGGCCAGGTCATCGACGTATGGCGCGACATCCGCACGCTGCGCGCCGCGATCCTGCACGACGAACATCGCTGGCGTCCGCGCTTCCGTCACTGGCGGCTCGGCGGCACGGCGCGTTTCTTCGACCTCGGCATGATGCTGTTTTCGACGGCGGTCGCGGTCGGCGCGATCATCGTCGCGTGCGTGCTGTGGATCCAGTCCGGCTGGGCCGATGGCGCGAGCGGCGTGGCCCTGGCCGCAGTGGCGTGCTGCTTCTTCGCCGCGCTCGACGAACCCGCGCCGCAAGTGTTCACGTTCTTTCTCGCGACCTGCATCAGCGTGGCGCTGGCCGGGCTGTACGTGTTCGCGGTGCTGCCTCACGTGCATGACTT
Organism: Caballeronia grimmiae; assembly: GCF_022879615.1. NCBI lineage: Bacteria > Pseudomonadati > Pseudomonadota > Betaproteobacteria > Burkholderiales > Burkholderiaceae > Caballeronia > Caballeronia grimmiae. The sequence goes on along the minus strand of NZ_CP084273.1, from coordinate 503,092 downwards.
TCCGATGCTCGTCGTGATCTTCTCGGTGCCGTTCCTCATCATCGGCACGCTGATTCCGCGCCCGCGCTTTACGCTCATCACCATGCTCGTCGCGGTGAACACGGCGACGTTCCTCAGCATCCAGAGCGCCTACGAAGCCGATATCTTCGTCTTTCTGAACAGCAATCTAGCGGGCCTTGCGGGCCTGCTCTTCGCGTTCGTCTGGACGCGCGTCACGCGGCCCTTCGGCTCCGAACTCGCGGTCGCGCGCCTCACGCGTTCGGCGTGGCGCGATATCGTCGTCAGCGCATCGACGGCGACGATTTCCGATCAGCGCGATCTTTACTCACGGATGCTCGACCGCCTGATGCAAGTGCTGCCGCGCCACGCGAGCACGGACTCGCACAAGCATCCGTCGATCGAGAGCTTTCGCGACTTCCGCGTGGCGCTGAATGCACTCGATCTGCGGCGCGCGCGCCGCAAGCTCACGGCCGACGTGCAAGCGTCCATCGACGACGTGCTCGCGGGCGTTCGCGCGTACTTTCAGGAATGCATCGACCGGCGCGACCGTCTGCCCGTGCCGCCCGCGCTCGTGCGGACCATCGATGCCGCCGTCGCGCGCGTCGCCGCCCACACCATCGAAGAGGCCGGCAAGCATGCGCAAGCCGCGCTGCCGGGTGAGCGCCTCTTGCGCGATACGCTGCACGCGCTGATCGGCGTCCGTCTGTCGCTGCATCCGCCGGCGACCGAAACGCAGGCCAATACGAACGCACGCGGCGACGCGCCAAGGGAAGAGCCCGCATGATGATCGCGCAACCACTCTCGTCATTGAACCTTCACGCATGATCGGCGAAATCGACATTCTCGGCGTGTTCGTGCCCGCCGTGCTCGTGCTGATGTTCATCGCCTATCTGCTGAATCTGGCGATCCGCACCGTGCTCGCGCGCGTGGGCTTCTATCGCTTCGTGTGGCATCGCTCCGTTTTCGATCTCGGCATCTATGTACTGGTGCTGGGGCTTGTCGTCGTCGTTTCGCACCGGCTCATCACGTGAAAAAAACCTGGTTCTCAGTCGGGCAGATCCTGCTCACGCTCATCGTCGTCGCCATTGCAGCCGTCGTGCTGTGGAAGCTGGTCGATTACTACATGTTCGCGCCGTGGACGCGCGATGGCCACGTCCGCGCGGATGTCATCCAGGTCGCGCCCGACGTGTCCGGTCTCATCACCGAAGTGAAGGTCCAGGACAACCAGCAGGTCAAACGCGGCGACGTGCTCTTCGTGATCGATCAGGCGCGCTATGCGCTCGCGCTGCGCAACGCCGAAGCGACCGCGCAGCAGCGCCGCGCGACGCTCGATCAGGCGCGCCGCGAAGATGCGCGCAACCGTTCGCTCGGCAATCTCGTCGCGCGTGAAGTGGTGGAAGAGACGCAGTCGCGCGTTCAGCAGGCCACCGCCGCGCTCGCCGATGCGCAAGTCGCAATCGACACCGCGCGTCTCAACCTGCAGCGCACGGAAGTCCTGAGTCCGGTCGATGGCTATCTGAACGATCGCGCCCCGCGCGCGGGCGAGTTCGTAGCGGCGGGACGAGCGGTGCTGTCGGTGGTCGATCTGCATTCGTTCCGCGTCGATGGCTACTTCGAAGAGACCAAGCTGCATGGCATCGACATCGGCCAGCCGGTCGACATCAAGGTGATGGGCGAGCCGAACATTCTGCGCGGTCATGTGCAGAGCATCGTCGCGGCAATTGAAGACCGCGATCGTCAGCAAAGCCCGAGTCTCTTGCCGAACGTGAACCCCGCGTTCAGCTGGGTGCGGCTCGCGCAGCGCATTCCGGTGCGCGTCACGCTCGATGAAATTCCCGCCGATTTCCGCATGATCGCGGGCCGCACCGCGACGGTGTCGGTGCGCGGCATCGGTCCGGCGGTCGGGCGTCGCGCGCCGGCGGGCAACGAGCCGGCATCCGCGACGGCGCCTGCATCGCCGCTGCCGGCGCATGTTCCCGCTGGCGCGGCTGCTTCGGGCGCATCGCAATGAAAGGCATTGCACGCATGAAGACGCCACGCCTCGGCCTCACGCTGCTTGCGTCGATGCTCGCACTCGGCGGCTGCATGACCGTAGGCCCCGACTACAAGCTGCCCGAAGGCGCGGCGGTCAACGCGCCGTATGCGAACGCGCCGATCGAAGGCGCCGCCGATGCGCCCGTCACCCGAGGCACGGCGCCTTCGAAATGGTGGCGTCTCTACGACGATCCCGCGCTCGACGAGCTTGTTAGCGAAGCGCTCGCATCGAACGCGGACCTGCGTGTGGCTGCAGCCAATCTCGCCCGCTCGCGCGCCGAAGTCGAATTCGCAAACCGGCAAGGCGGCTTTTCGAGCAAGAGCTCGGTCGCGTTCCAGCGCGCGCAGGAATCGGCGGAACAGTACTTGTTGACGGAGAAGCTGCCGGTCGTGAACGAAGGTGCGCTGGAACTGAGCGTGTCGTATGAGTTCGACCTTTTCGGCAAGCTGAAGCGCGGTATCGAAGCCGCCGTCGCCGACGATGAAGCGGTCGAAGCCGCCTCCGATCTCGCGCGCATCACGGTGGTCGCCGATGTCGTGCGCGCCTATGTCGAATCGTGCTCGGCGGCCGAAGAGCTGTCCATCGCGCAGAAGTCGCTGGAATTGCAGCGCGAGCGCGTGAGGCTGACCACGCGGCTGCGCAATGCGGGGCGCGGCAATCAGTCGGAAGTCACGCGCGGACAAACGCAGTCGGAAACGCTCGCCGCCGATATCCCGCGATACGTCGCTCGCCGACGCGTGGCGCAGTATCGTCTGGCGATGCTGCTCGCGCGTGCGCCTTCCGCGCTGCCGCCCGCCGCGCTCGCATGCAACAGACTGCCGAAGCTGCGCCAGCCGATTCCCGTCGGCGATGGCGCCGCGCTGCTCAAACGCCGCCCCGATGTGCGGCAGGCCGAGCGGCAACTGGCGGCATCGACGGCGCGCATCGGCGTGGCGACGGCGGCGCTGTATCCGTCGGTGAGCTTCGGCGCGTCGGTGGGATCGGTCGGTATCGCGCAAGACCTGCTGGGCGCGACGACGAACCGCTGGGCGTTCGGCCCGCTCATCAACTGGAACTTCCCGATCAACGGCCAGCGCGCACGCGTGCAGCAGGCCGAGGCGGCATCGGGCGGCGCGCTCGCGCATTTCGACGGCGTCGTGTTGAACGCGCTGCGCGAAACGCAAAGCAATCTCGCCACCTATGCGTCCGATACGACCCGCGCCGATAACCTTCGGACGGCGTACCGGTCGGCGGTGCAATCGGCGGACGAGACGCATCGGCTGTATTCGGCGGGGCGCGAATCGTTTATCGCCGACCTCGATGCGACGCGCACGCTGACCAACGTCGCCGCGCAAGTGGCGGCGGCGGAAGGCCAGGTCGCGGTGGATCAGGTGAACCTGTTCCTCGCACTGGGCGGCGGCTGGGAGCGTGACGAGGACGTGGCTCAAGCCGAAGGGAAGTGATCGCCTCAGGCCACGAGCTTGCGAATCACCGACTCGAGCGATTCATCGCCCTTGATGATTTCGTCGCGCGGCTTTTCGAAGTCGATCCATCCTTCGTTGAAGCCGTCGAGCATACGGATGCGCGGCATCGGATGCCGCATGCCTTGCTGCTCGAACAACGCTTGCCAGGTGTCGCGCGGCACCGGTTGTGCGCGCACCGGCTTGCCGAGCGCCGTCGCGAATGCACGGGCGATATCGTCGGGACTCACGCGCTTCGGCCCTTCCAGCTCGATGATGCGATGTCCCTGCCACGCTTCCTGTAGCAGCTTCGCGGCGGCTTTACCGATATCGCCGGTTGCAATCATCGGAATGGCGCGATCCAGCGGTTGCAGAAACGAATGGACGATGCCTTCTTCGCGCGCCGATTGCACGTCCCATGCGCTGTTTTCCATGAACCAGCCGGGGCGCAGAAACGCAACGGGGATCGGCTGACTCGCGAGCGCCTCCTGAAGCAAGGTGTGCTGCGTCAGCAGGTTTTCTTGCGCGGCCTGTGCGCCGATGGTCGACAGACACACGATCCTGCGCGGCTTGGCACGCGACACCGCCGCGACGATTGCATCGATGACTTCGCGCGCTTCCGGGAAACCCGGCGCGGGATCGAACTCGGGCGGCAACAGGATAAAGACGCCGTGTGCGCCTTCGAAGGCTTGCGCGAGGGCGTCGGCATCGGTCATCGTGGCGACGGCGACTTCGCAGCCGCGTGCGCGCCACGCATCGCCCTTTCTCGCATCGCGCACGACGGCGCGCACGCGTTGTCCCGCTTCGAGCAATGCATTGGCGAGCGCCCCGCCGACTTGTCCGGTGATTCCTGTGATGGCGTACATCGTTGATTCCTCCGTATGCAGAAGCCTCGCATCGTAGGACAACGCCATCGTTCAACCGATGCCGCACGCGTCACTTCATTGATGACACGCGGTCACGAATGACGATTCAGTTCGTGCAGGATGCTTGCGGCGGCCCGCGCCGCGACCTCGCATCCCAGCACGATATGCGCTTCATCCGTATCTTCGATGAAGTCGTGACTGACGCCGCCGATGCTCGGCACGAACAGCATGCACGCCGGCAAATGATGCGCGATGACCTGCGCATCGTGGGATGCGCCGCTCGGCATGCGCTCCCATTGACCGGGCGCGAGCGCTTCGGCTGCATCGGCGAGATGCGTCTGCAATGCGCTGTTCATCACGACGGGTTGCTCGGGCGGCTCGCTCGTCGAGATTTCCACGTGCACGCCGTTTTCTGCGTTGAACGCGTCGATCAGCGTGGCGAGCGCGCGTTCCATCGCATCGAGTCGCGCGGAATCGGCATCGCGGAATTGCAGGTACATGTCCGCCCGTCCGGGCACGACGCTGAACGAACCCGGATCGAGTTCGATGCGGCCGACGGTCCATACCGTATCCGCATCGGCAAGTTGTCTGAACGCATCGTCCATGCGCGCGATGAACGCGACGAGCGCCGCGCCCGCATCGCGGCGGATAGCCATCGGCGTCGTGCCCGCGTGATTGCGCTGGCCGGTGAAGCGCAGCGCAAGCTCGCGTATGCCGACGATCGTCGTCACCACGCCGAGCGACTTGCCGCCCGCCTCCAGCCGCCCGCCCTGTTCGATATGCGGCTCGATATACGCCTTGTGCCGCGCCTCGTCGATGCGAACGCGCGGTGCGTCTGCAATGCCGGCTTGCGCGAGCGCATCGGCGAGTAGCACGCCTTCGCGATTGCGCGCGTGGCGGATCGCATCGTCGACTTTATCGCCGACGAAGCTGCGGCTGCCGAGAAAGCCGGAGAACGTGCCTTCCTCGTCGATCCACGAAGCGACATCGACGGCGAGGTGTTTGGTCTCTTCGCATTCGGCGAGGGCGCGTGCGATTTCGATGCCGTAGATCACGCCCAATGCGCCATCGAGCCAGCCGCCTGTCGGTTGCGTGTCGGTGTGCGAGCCGATCAGCAGCGCGGGGCCGGCGTTGCGCGAGCGGCCGAACACGGTGCCGACGCCATCGATGGAGGCATCGAGGCCCGCATCGCGCATGCGGTCGACGAGCCAGCGGCGCGCGGTCATGTCCGTGGCTGATAACGACAGGCGCACGACGCCGGGGCCGGTGGCTCCGAAGGTGCGCAGGTGGTTGAGGTCGTTCAGCAGGCGGGTGGGGTTGATTTTGAGCATGGCGGTTAGTGGTGGGCTGGCAGATGAGTAGCTTACATGTGCAGCATATGGAGAGGCGTCGGTAACCGCGCAAACGCAAAAAAGCCCCGAAAAATCGGGGCTTTTCGCGGGCCAACACCACGCCTCTCGCTTCAGGTCACCGGCGCCGGGTTGAACAATACGAGCGCGTTATGCAGCTTCAGCGCCTCGGCCTTCGTCTGCTTCTTCCCGCTCGCGATATCCAGCATCAGCCGGAACAGCTCCCAGCCCACATCGCCGATCGTCGCTTCGCCGGTCGCGATGGTGCCCGCGTTCACATCCATCAGATCGTGCCAGCGGCGCGCCAGATCGGAACGGGTCGCCACCTTGATGACCGGCACTTCCGCGAGACTATACGGCGTGCCGCGCCCGGTCGTGAACACGTGAAGGTTGATGCCCGCCGCCAGTTGCAGCGTGCCGCAGATGAAATCGCTCGCGGGCGTCGCAGCGTAAATCAAGCCCTTCTGCCTGACCTTCTCGCCCGGCGACAGCACGCCCGAAATCGTCGACGATCCCGACTTCACGATCGACCCCATCGCCTTCTCGACGATGTTCGACAACCCGCCCTTCTTGTTGCCCGGCGTCGTGTTCGCGCTGCGATCCGCGCCGCCGCGCTTCAGATAATCGTCGTACCACTGCATCTCGCGGATGATCGCCGCCGCCACTTCGCCATTCGCCGCTCGCGCGGTGAGTTGCGCGACGCCATCGCGCACTTCCGTCACTTCCGAGAACATGACCGTCGCGCCCGCGCGCACCAGCAAATCGGTCGCGAAGCCGACCGCCGGGTTCGCGGTCAGACCGGAAAACGCGTCGCTGCCGCCGCACTGCACGCCGACAACCAGATCCGACGCGGGGCACGTCTCGCGGCGGCGATTGTTGAGCCGCTTCAGGTGCGTTTCCGCCATGCGCATGATGGAATCGATCATCGACTGAAAGCCGACGTGCACCTCGTCCTGCAAGACGACCGCCGCGCCGTTGTCCTCGCTCTCCATGTCGCCGATGTCCGCGATCGCGTCATCCACGGCGGCCGCGGCGATCGGGATCGTCCCCGGCGGCATCAGGCGCTCGGGCTGCAGCTTTTCGCAGCCGAGGCTCACCATCATCACTTCGCCGCCGAAGTTCGGATTCAGCGCGATGTTGCGCACCGTGCGGATCGGCACCATCGCGTCGGGCGCTTCGATAGCGACGCCGCAGCCGTATGTGTGACCGAGGCTCACGACATCGTCGACATTCGGGTAACGCGGCAACAGCTCCGCCTTGATGCGGTCGACCGCGTGCTGCACGACATCCGCGACGCATTGCACGGTCGTCGTGATCGCGAGGATATTGCGGGTGCCGACCGTGCCGTCCGCATTCCGATACCCCTCGAACGTGAAGCCTTCGAGCGGCGACGTGTCGGGCGCCTGGATGGTCGCGATCGGCAAGTCATGCAGCTCGGGCGGCGTCGGCATACGCAGCACGTGCTCGTTGATCCAGCTACCCTTCGGCAGCGGCTTGAGCGCATAGCCGATCACCACGTTGTAGCGGATGACCGCATCGCCTTCCGCGAGGTCCTTCAGCGCGACCTTGTGCCCTTGCGGCACGCGCTCGCGCAGCACGAGGCCATCGGAGAAAGTTGCGCCTTCCCCGAGACCGCCGTCGTTCACGACGATCGCCACGTTGTCTTCGGGATGCACGCGAATATAAAGCGGGGGCTGATTCATTCTGATGATCCTTGGCGCCATTGAGCCGACTTCTGGAGTTATGTCATCCTACAACATAACCATTGACCGTTCCTCGGTATTTACCCTTCATTTTACAGCGATGCCAATGTTCACGCTTGTTCGGTGTGGAGCGATGTTGTACGATGACCTATAAGCGCTGCACCTGCCGCACGCTCCTCACCGAGACAACAAACCATGACGACACCGCAAGAACTCAAGCAAATCGTTTCCGAAGGCCTGCTTTCGTTCCCCGTGACCGACTTCGACGCGCAGGGCAACTTCCGCGCCGATACCTACGCGGAGCGCCTCGAATGGCTCGCTCCCTATGGCGCGTCGGCGCTCTTCGTGGCGGGCGGCACGGGCGAGTTCTTTTCGCTGACGCAACCTGAATATTCGCAGATCGTGCGCACGGCGACCGAAGTGTGCCGTGGCAAGGTGCCGATTCTCGCGGGCGCGGGCGGCCCGACGCGCACGGCCATCGCCTTTGCGCAGGAAGCCGAGAAGAACGGCGCGCAAGGCATTTTGCTGATGCCGCATTACCTGACCGAAGCATCGCAGGAAGGCATCGCGGCGCACGCCGAAGAAGTCTGCAAAGCCGTGCCGAAGATGGGCGTCATCATCTATAACCGCGCCAATTCGAAGCTCAATGCCGACATGCTCGAGCGCCTCGCCGACCGCTGCCCGAACCTGATCGGCTTCAAGGACGGCGTGGGTGAGATCGAAGCGATGGTCACCATCCGCCGCCGCCTCGGCGACCGCTTCTCGTACCTCGGCGGCCTGCCGACGGCGGAAGTCTACGCCGCCGCCTACAAGGCGCTGGGCGTGCCGGTCTATTCGTCGGCGGTCTTCAACTTCATCCCGAAGACGGCGATGGATTTCTATCGCGCGATCGCCGCGAACGATCACGAAACCACCGGCAAGCTGATCGACGAATTCTTCCTGCCGTACCTCGCCATCCGCAACCGCCGTGCAGGCTATGCGGTGAGCATCGTCAAGGCGGGCGCGAAGCTCGTCGGCCACGACGCAGGCCCGGTGCGCGCGCCGCTCATCGACCTGACCGAAGAAGAGATGGGCCAGCTCGACGTGCTCATCAAGAAGCTCGGCTCGCAATAAGCGGCGAGCATCGCAACGGGCACGCAGACAGTCACGCGCGCCCGCATCGAAAAGGGCCGCGCGTGCGGCCCTTCGTGCATGAAGCACCGGAGACGAGGAGAAGTTCATGTCGATGAGCCGCGCCGCCCATCCCGCCGACGTCATGAAGCGCACGAAAGTGCGTTACGTCATTCTGCTGCTGATCTTCGCGATCACGACGTTCAATTACGCGGACCGCGCCACGTTGTCGGTGACGGGCGCGGCCATGCGCGCGGAGTTCGGCTTCGACGCCATCCGCATGGGTTATATCTTCTCGGCATTTAGTTGGGCATACGTACTGTCTCAGGTTCCGGCGGGCTGGCTGCTCGACCGCTTCGGCGCGCGCCGCGTGTATGCGGCCAGCATCTTCCTGTGGTCGCTGTTCACGCTGCTGCAAAGCGCGATCGGCCTGCTTGGCGGCGCAGCAGCGGCAGTCACCGCGTTGTTCGTGCTGCGCTTCATGATGGGCGCGGCCGAAGCGCCGGCCTTCCCCGCCAATGCGAAGGTCGTCGCGAGCTGGTTCCCGACGAAGGAACGCGGCACGGCATCGGCCATTTTCAATTCGGCGCAATACTTCGCGGCTGTCGTCTTCACGCCGCTGATGGCGTGGCTTACGCATGCGTTCGGCTGGCATCATGTGTACATCGTGATGGGCGTTGCGGGCCTGATGCTCGCCATCGTCTGGCTTTCGGTGATGAAGAACCCCGCCGATCATCCGCGCGTCAATCGCAATGAACTCGAGTACATCGAGCAAGGCGGCGGCCTCGTGCGGGGACATCAGCGTGAGCGCGGTTCAGGCAGCGCCGATAAGGGCAGCCCGGTCGGCTGGCCCGTCGTGAAGCAACTGCTCACGAATCGCATGCTGCTAGGCGTGTATCTCGCGCAGTACTGCATCAACGTGCTGACGTACTTCTTCCTGACGTGGTTCCCGATCTACCTCGTTCAGGCGCGTCACATGACGATTCTGCAAGCGGGACTCGTCGCGTCGCTGCCCGCGATCTGCGGCTTCACGGGCGGCGTGCTCGGCGGCGTGCTCTCCGATTCGCTCATTCGACGCGGACATTCGCTGACCGTGGCACGCAAGGCGCCGATTGTCGGCGGCATGCTGCTGTCGTCGTGCATCATCGGCTGCAACTATGTAAACACGGACTGGATCGTGGTTGCGCTAATGTCGCTCGCGTTCTTCGGCAAAGGCATCGGCGCGCTGGGCTGGGCCGTGGTCGCGGATACCTCCCCGAAGGAAGCCATCGGCCTGTCGGGCTCGATCTTCAACATGTTCGGCAATGTCGCGGGCATCGTGACGCCGATCGTGATCGGCTATCTCGTCGCGACGACGGGATCGTTCAACGGGGCGCTCGCGTTCGTCGGCGTCAACGCGCTGATTACCGTATTCAGCTATCTCGTGATCGTGAAGAAGATCGAGCGGGTGCAGTTGCGATAGCGCGTTCCGAATCGCTATTCGAAGGCGGCCATCGCGGGCCGCCTTTTTTTTCGCCGACGCTCAGGCCGCGGCGATCACGTCGATCTTCAACGCTTCACCGCCGGCAACGATATCCAGCAGGCGATCGACATTCGGATGCGCCCCCGGACGATTGCGCGCATCCGCCGTATGTTCGGCGAACACCGCGAGGCCGTGTTCGGCGGCCTTGGCATCCAGCGTGCCGAACGCCTGCTTCAGATAGTGATAGACGGCAAGCGAGCCCTGCTTGCCAGGCTTGTTTTCGATGCTGGCCGTGACCGCGCCTTTGCCGTCGATGAGATCAATACGCTCGATGCCGTCGATGGAAGGCAATTGAGCGAGGTTGTCCTTGAATACGTTGCCGGGCTGAATCATGAAGCACACTCCGCGTTAATGAGTCGACTATCGAGGCGGCGTATCTTAAACGATCAGAAGATGTGCATCATGCCGACATACGCGCCCGTCTGCGATTCGCCGGCCAGCGGACTCGTGCTGACATCGGCGTTGCGCGGCGTCGCGAACACCGAGAACGTGCCGTTCGCGCTGTTGCGCACGTAGGCCACGGTGCCGTAGAGGAAGGTGCGCTTCGTGAAGTTGTAGGTGGTGCCGAGCGCATAGAGCGTTGCGTGGCTCGCGGGATCATGCGATGCATCGCCCGCGCCCTCGCCTACATGAATATAAAAGCCCGCTGCCGTGACGGCCCATTGCGGCGTCGCCTGATACGTCGCGCCGAGCCAGTAGTGATCGGCGCTATCGGCGACGCCTGCCGGCGAATCGGGTGCGGCGTAGTGCGTATAAGCGGCCTGAACCTTGAACTTGTCCACCTTGAGATTCGCGCCGACGAAGTACTCGCGCGACGACGAGAAGATGTTGCTGAGCCGCCCGTTCTGATCGCGCAGTTCGTCGTAGATGCCGCGCACGTCGAGAAGCGGCGAATGGTACGTCAGCATGACGCCCTCGGACCTGCCGAATTCGCCGGGCGCGCCGCTGTTGAACGCGCCGGGCTGATTGCCGAAGGCATACTGTCCTTGCACGTCGAAGCCATGAAACACGGGGCTGTGATACTCGACGTTGTTGCTCGTCTGCTGCCAGTTGCGCCCTCGCACGAGCGATGCCGACGACACCGCCTCCTGCACGAACGGATCGAATTCCCACACGCCGTCGCTATCGATGAAAAGATTGCGGCCCGCCTGAATCTGGCCCCACGTCTTCGAATTCAGGCCGACATAGGCCCGCCGCGAGAACATGCGATCGCCGCCTGTTCTGCCGTTCATGATCTGCAGCGCCGTTTCCAGGTTGAAGACGGCGCTCATGCCCCCGCCCAGGTCTTCGACACCCTTGAGCCCCCACATGCTCGTGCCCCAGTCGCCGCCTTCGGCGCTCCATCGCGTCGAATTGCCGCCCGCGCCATTGGCGACATGATTCAGATATTCGATGCCGCCATCGACACGGCCATACATCGTGACGCTGGATTGCGCCCATGCGGTCGATGCGAAAAGAAGGAGGCCTGCCGCGTGGCTGACAGCCGCGATGGTGGTTTTCATGGGCGTGGTCGTAATGAGATTTCGTCGCGCACGACCATAGCACTTTCTCGCGAAACTGGCTGATATGGGCCCGCAGCAAAAAAGCGGGCGGCATACGGCCCGAAAGCCGCATGCCGCCCGCAAGTTTCGCTCCGTCTCGTCGATGCTTAACGCTGCGAGATGGTCGCGGTGTTCTTCGCACCGCTTTGCGAAACGATCGCCGTGTTGCCCGCGCCGACCTGCGTCACCGAACCCACGTTGCCGTAGCCCGACTGACCGATGTACGCGTTGTTGCCCGTGCCCGATTGCGAAGCCGTCGCGCTGTTGCCGAAGCCGACTTGCGTCAGCAGCAGTTCTTCGTCCTTGCCCGACTGCGTCGCGTTGGCCACGTTCAGATCGCCGAGTTGCACCGACAGCAGCGACGATTCGACCGCGGCTTGCTGCGTCAGATTCGCGGTGTTCTTCGAGCCGCCCTGGAACGAGGTCAGCACGTTGCGGCCGCCGTTCTGCTGCGTGAGCGTGGCTTCGTTGGTGCTGCCGTATTGCGTCACCGACGTGTGGTCGTTCGACTCGTTGTACTGGTTCACGTAGGTCTTGTTGTACAGCGGCCCGCTCTGAACGATCGTCGTCGTTTCGTTGACGGCATTGCCCTGGTTCACTTGCGCGAAGTTCGGTGCATAGGCGCCGCTTTGCTCGATGGTCGTCTTGTTGCCGCCGCCGTTGTTCGAGAACACCTTGGCGAGTGCCGAGCCGTCCTGCTTGATCGAAACGGTATCGCCCAGTTCGCTGTGCTGGCCGACATACGCATCCGTGCCGCCGCCCGTTTGCGTGATGGCGGTCTTGTTCAGGCCGCCGCCGGTGGTCTCCACGTTCGCGATGCCGTGGTCGCCGGTCTGCGAGATCTGCACGTTATTGCCGAACGTCGACGTCTGCGTGACGGTGGCGCTGCCGCCGTCGAGCCGGGCGAAGCCCTTGCCCTGGCCTTGATCGATGTTCACCGTATTGCCGGCCGCGTTCGTCTGCGTGATCTTCGCGGTGTTGTTCGTGCCGTTCTGGCGGATGCTGTCGTTGTCGCCGGCCGATGCCGTTTGCGTGACGTTGGCCGTCGAGTTGCTGCCCGATTGCGTAATGCTCGTGCGCTCGCCCAGTGCGCGATCTTGCGTCACGTTGGCGACAAGGCCGGAATCACCGCGGAATGCGCCGTTTTGCGCGATGTCCGTGCGGTTGAAGCCGCCGTCCTTCGACGTCACCGTGGCCTTCGCGCCGTTGCCGTCTTGCAGCACGCTCACGCGGTCGCCAGTCGACGATTGCTGGTCGACGGTCGCCTTGTTCGATTCGCCGAATTGCGAAACCGTCGCCGATTCATTGGCCGAGAAACCTGCTGCAAATACCGAGCCCGATGCGAGCGCGGCCAGACCCATAGCGATGATAGATGCCTTGACTTTCATTTTTATAGCCTCGTGGTTTATGTTTTGAGTGACTTCTCTGCTTGACGGAGTTCAGCCCCTGCCGCGCTCCGGCCTCAACGACCTGCACCTTCTTTACTGCGGTCTCCTCGCGCCCTGGCATCACGCCCTGGCGGAAAAACGTTGCTACTTCATAAGAACCGACGCCCTCGCGCCATTGCCGTTCTGCATGACTTGCAGCGTCGCGCCGTAGCGGCTCTGCAAGATGGCGACCTCGTTGTTGACCCCGAGTTGCGTCACTTGCGACGACATCGACGAGCCGACCTGCGTGACCGTCGCTGCGTTATTGCTGCCGTTCTGCACGGCGATGGAACGGTTGGCGACGCCCGCCTGCACGCCTTCGTACTGGTTGCCGCTGCCGGTCTGCGCAAGCGCCGTCCAGTTGCCATTGCCGCCCTGCGCGATTGCAGCCGCGTTCGCGACGCCCGCCTGATTCGCCATCAAGCCATTCGCGCCGGCCTGCACCCCAACCATGCGATTCCCCGCGCCGGCTTGCGAAACACGCGCCATCTGCGCGCCGCCGTTGAAACCCGGCTCCGATGGCCCGAAGTCCGATACCGGCGACAAATCCGCTGCGAACACCGCGAGCGACAGGCTCACGACCGCGAAAACCGCCGCACACAACGCCACCTTCGATGCGCGCCAGGGCGCAACCGGCTGGTTCATTCTCGTCTCCTTGTTCATGTTCAACCGCCGAGCGTCTTGGGCGGATCGACCTTCACCGGGCTATAAGGCGGATTCACGTCTTCCATCGTCGCGACATAGCCCTGGTTCTCCTGCAGATACCGCTGCATCGTCGGGTCGTACCAGTCCTTCATGTCCTTGAGCGACCAGCTCTGATTCGCGACGCCCTGCACGATCAGATGCACGAGCGCGGATTCGATCGCTTCGTTCACGCACAGTTGCTGCGGCTCGTTGCGCGTCATGCCGAGTTCGGCCTGCAACAGATCCTTGAAGCCGATGAAGCGGTACACGCCGGTATCGACCTGAACGGAATAAATGGTCTTCGTGGTCGATACGCTGTTGAGAATCGTGCCGTTGCGGATATCCACCGCCCGCAGGTTCACCGTGACCTGATCCACGCGATACTGCTGCGACGCGCTGATGCCCAGATACGCGACGCCCGCGCCGCCCGTCCTGATGTTCGAGTCATATCCGACGATGCCGCCTTCCAGCACGATGCTCGCGGGCGCCAGCGCGCCGATCTGCGGAATGGAACCGGCGCGATTCTTGTCGTCCGGCGTTTCGAGCGCCCGCATGATCTTGCGTTCGGTCAGCAGGTCCTGAAGGTTCTCACGCTCGACCGGCGTGAACCAGCCGGAATCGCGCATCGCCTTGACGAGAAACGACGCCCCGCCTTGCGTGACTTGTGAGGAAAACGAACTATCTGGCGATGGCTTGTATTGGCCGGTCAGATCGCGAAAGCCGTACACCGCCGCGATGATCCTGCCCTTCGGCGGCGGCAGATGGGTGAGATCGCGCGTCACGCGCGTCGGCGGCGTCAGCGTCGCATTGCCGGACGATGGCATCGGCGCGGTAACGCAGCCGGTGAGCAGCATCGCGCCGATGACGGCGGCCGCAAGCGCCGCGGATTTAAAAGCATTCATGTTCATTGCAGATGCGCTCGCGTTACTGGCCGTTGCCGACGACGAAAGTCGTCGATGCGCCCGTGGTCTTGTCGGTCGTCGTGACTTGCAGATTGCCGCCCGTCACCGAGGTAATCGCGATCGAAAAGTTGCCCGTGTTGATCGTGCCCGGATGCAGCGTGCCGTCCGCTCCGACGATGGAACTGGAGATCGACGACGCCACGCGCGAGAGAATCGCTTGCTGCAGCTGCGTGTTGAACTGATCGAGCGTGGACTGGCTGCCCGTGCCCAGATCGGACAGCGACGGGTCCTTGTACTTGTTCTGCGCATTCGCTTCATTGAGCAGGTTCGGCCCGTTGAGCGGATTGCCGCCGAAGTTGGGATTCACCGGCTCGTAGACGAGCGCGGTTGCATGTGCATCGGTAAGCGGCATGAAGAGCGTCGACGTGAGCGCGCAGGCGATCACCGCGCTGCTGACAAGCGCATTCGTTTTCATCGTGTTCCCCGTAGTTTTGGCCGTGCTGCTTCTGATTAGAGTTCGTCCGTCGCCATGTCGGCGTCGCGGAAGAGCAGGCGCGTCAGGTCCGCCTGCATGACGTTCTGGAAGGCGACTTGCGCCGCGTTCTCCGCAACGGGCCGCACGTTCGCGCGGGCGATTGGCAGGAACGCCTGAAACACGCGGCGCTGACCGAACTCCACCCAGACCAGACTGCCGTAACGCGCCGAAGGACGCTCGTGCACCGACACGATGTATCGGTCGGAAAGCGGAATCGCGGTCCAGGCTTGTGCAAACCAGCTATAGAAGTCCTGGCCGGCGAGCGTGACCGTGTCGGTCGTGACCACGCCGCCGAGCGCGTCGTCGAGCGGCTTCTGGCCGTTGATGTCGGCGGTGCGGGCGCGCGGCGTGCCAGCGAGCGTTTCGCTCTTTTCCAGCGATTCCGATGCGTTCACCGTGCCGCGCGACGACAGCGGCGCACCGTTCGCAGCGGGCAACGGCGCGGTGCGCGCGACGGGGCTCGGCGTCGGCGTAGTCGGCAGCGAGATCAGCGGTTGCGCCTGGCTGCCGGCATCCGCATGAGATGCCGAAGGTGCTTCGGCATCCTGAGCGTATGCGCCGGATACGAAAGCCGGTAATGCGATGATGCACACTGCGATTGCGTACCCTCTCGGGCGCATTGCTTTCACTCGCTGCATGGCTTCCCCGTATGCCCTTGGCCGCTATGGTGCTGCCTTCGGGCGTTCTGTGTTTTGTTCTATTCGTTAGACGGATTGAATTGTGCTGAAGATTGAGCCGCCCCTATGTTGGAAGCGCCACATTCGACTGACGAAAAGCACAGGGAAGCGAAATGTCGCTGCATGCGTATCGAAAGGAAACGTTTGCGGCGGCTAGGCGCGCCTCGCATGAGGGTTTGCACCGATCGGTTAAAATCGCGCCTCTCTTAAATTTTCCCTTGCGCACCGGCCGCTTTACCGAACTTACCCCTATGAAAACTCACACGCTGCGCGAGGAATGGTTCTCGAATATTCGCGGCGACGTGCTCGCTGGCATCGTCGTCGCGCTCGCGCTGATTCCCGAAGCACTCGCTTTCTCGATCATCGCAGGCGTCGATCCGAAAGTCGGGCTGTATGCCGCGTCGGTCATTGCAATCGTGTCCGCCATTGCAGGCGGGCGGCCCGGCATGATCTCGGCGGCGACGGGCGCGGTCGCGCTGCTGCTGTCATCGCTGGTGAAGGCGCACGGCGTCCAATACGTGCTGGCAGCGGGCATTCTCGCGGGCGTGCTGCAAATCGGCGCGGGCGTGCTGAGGCTCGGCGCGCTGATGCGCTTCGTGTCGCGCTCGGTCATTACCGGCTTCGTCAACGCGCTTGCCATCCTGATCTTTCTCGCGCAACTGCCGCAATTGCAGGACGCACCGTGGTACGTCTACGCGATGGTCGCAGGCGGGCTCGCCATCATCTATCTGCTGCCGCGCGTGACGAAGGCGATACCGTCGCCGCTCGTATGCATCATCGTATTGACGGCGATCGCGATGGTCCTGCATCTGCAATTGCGCACCGTAGGCGACATGGGCGCGTTCCCGGACCGCTTGCCGTTCTTCGCGCTGCCGCAGGTGCCGTTCTCGTTCGACACGCTGCGCATCATCTTCCCGTACTCGGTGGCGATCGCGCTGGTGGGCCTGCTCGAATCGCTGATGACGGCCGCCATCGTCGACGACTACACCGATACGCCCAGCGACAAGAATCGTGAATGCCGCGGCCAGGGCTGCGCGAACATCGCCGCGGGCTTTCTCGGCGGCATGCCCGGCTGCGCGATGATCGGCCAGACGGTCATCAACATGAAATCGGGTGGGCGCGGGCGCTTGTCGACCTTCATCGCGGGCGCGCTGCTGCTCGTGCTCGTCGTGTTTCTGGGGCCGTGGGTCAGGCAGATTCCGATGGCCGCGCTCGTCGCGGTAATGATCATGGTGTCGATCAGCACGTTCAGCTGGCGCTCGATTGCGAACCTGCGCACGCATCCGAAAAGTTCGTCAGCCGTGATGCTCGCGACGGTCGTCGTCGTGGTCGCGACGGGCAATCTCGCCATGGGCGTGTTCGTCGGCGTGTTGTTGAGCGCGCTATTCTTCACGTCGAAGGTGCGGCAGGTGCTGGTCGTCGAATCGACCCTGGATGAGACGGCAAGCGAGCGCCGCTACGTGGTGCGCGGGCAGGTGTTCTTCGCCTCGTCGGAAGCGTTCGTTGGCGAGTTCGATTTCAGGGAGCCGGTGCGCGCGGTGCGGCTCGACCTGTCGCACGCGCACTTCTGGGACATCACGGCGATCGATGCGCTCGATCGCATCGTCCACAAGTTCCGGCGCAATGGCATAGCGGTGGACATCGCGGGATTGAATCGGGCGAGTGCGACGATGATCGAGAAATACGCCACCCACGACAAGGCGACGCCCACGCATTACGAGCCGTCGCACTGAGCGATCACGCAGAGATTTCAGCGCACGCAACATCTTGGATCAACGCATCGAGCGCCACGGGCCGCGCGCGCAGGAAGCCCTGCATCTTGTCGCAACGCGCGTCTTTCAGGTGCTGGAGCTGCTCCGGCGTCTCGACGCCTTCGGCCACGACAGTCACGCCGAGCTTGTGCGCAAGACCGATCACGCCTTCAACGACCGTTCGCATCATCGGGTCGGTGGCGATGTTGTCGACGAACGACTTGTCGAGCTTCAGCACATCGGGCCGGAAACGCGCGAGATAACTGAGGCTCGAATAGCCCGTGCCGAAATCGTCGATGGCGATACGCACGCCCATCTCGCGTATTCTCGCGAGCACGTCCTGCGCATCGTCGACGTTATCGATTAGTGCGGATTCCGTAATTTCGAGCGTGATGCGGTCCGCGTCGACGCCGTTTCGCTTCATCGCGTGCATCAGCACCGACACGAGACGCGGATCGCGGAACTGCTTCGGCGACACGTTCACGGCGACCGAGCGCACATCGGGCGCCGCTGCGGCGAGGCGTGCGGCCGCCTGCACGGCTTCGCGAATGATCCAGTGTCCCGCTTCGACGATCAATCCGCTCTCCTCCAGCACCGGCACGAATTCTCCCGGCGCTATCAGCCCAAGCTGCGGATGATTCCAGCGCAGCAGCGCCTCGACACCGGCGAGCGCACCCGTATCCACGCGATACTGCGGCTGATAATGCAGCAGGAACTGATTGGCGCGTATGGCGTCATGCAGTTCGGATTCGAGGTGCGCGCGCGCGAGATCGCCCTTCTCGCTTTCGCCGAACACACGAAACGCGTTGCGGCCCGCGCGCTTCGCGGCGTACATCGCCATATCCGCGCTGATGAACAGGTCCTCGGGCGTGCCGCCATGATCCGGATAGAGCGCCACGCCGGTCGAGCATGTCATCGTGACCGTGCGGCAACCCAGCTTGATTGGCCGGTGACATGCGAGCGCAAGCCGCCTGCATGCGCGCTCGATCCGCTGCTGATCGAAGCGGCCAGGCAGGATCACGGTGAACTCGTCGCCACCGGGACGCGCCGCGACCGCGCCTTCCGGCATCGCATCGGCGATACGTCGCGCGATCGCCTTGAGCACGGCGTCGCCCGCATCGTGGCCAGCGGTATCGTTGATGGATTTGAAGCGGTCGATATCGATGAACAGATACGCGAACGGCTGGCCGGATGCGCAGCGATCGATCAGCGCATCGGTCATCGCGTTGCGATTGCGCAGGCCCGTGAGGCTGTCGGTATTCGCGAGCCGATGCAGCTCCTGAAGACGCATGCGCTCCTCGGTGGCGTCGACGCATACGCTCACGACACGCGACACCGCGCCCTCCTCGCTCACCGGATAGATGTCCGCGCGCACCCAGCGCGTGCGCTCGCCGGACAGACAAAGACGGAAATAGCTTTGCGAAGGCGCGCCCGTGTTCACCGCTTCGCGCATCTTGTTTCGCAGGCCGGGCAGATCGTCTGCGTGCACGCGCTGCATCCACGCGGTCTTGTCGGTTTCGAGCGCGGCCACCGGCATTTCCCACATGCGTTCGAACGCGGAACTGACATGCAGCAGTTCGCGGAAGTCGTGTGTCGTGGTCCAGAAGACGGCGTCGACATGATCTTCCATGTCTTTCTGCACGCGCGCATTGCCGCGCAGTTCTTCGATGAGCGCAACTTCCGCCGTGATGTCGCGCGACTTGCACAGCACCGACACCACGCGGCCCGCTTCGCCGTACACGGGCGCGAAGCTCGACGTCCACCATTTGAGCGCGCCGGTCATCGTGCGGCACGAGCCGGAGAACGACGTCGATGCGCCCGCCTTCGCACGTTCGAACGCATTGCGCGCATCGGGGCCGTCCCACAAGGCTATCCAGTCGACGCCGACGACTTCGTCCGCGCAATCCGCATCGATCAGCTTGCGGCCGACATCGGAAATGCATACGACGCGGCCTTCGAGATCGAGCAGTTTCAGACAGTCTTCCGCGATGGAAAGCAGCCCGTCGGAAAGCTGTCGCGCGACGAAAATCTGCCGCCGCCACTGCAACATCAGATGAATGACAGTCAACGCGCCAACCGCGGCCGCGCCGAGCAGCACGTTCCACGGCAGCGGCAGGAACGGCGCCATCGCCACGACGAGCGCGACGCCGAGCATCGCCAGCGCAAACGCATCGAAGCGACGCATGCACTCGACATAGGGAAATCGCCGGGCGACGGTTTCATCAATCGTCCCGAGAAAATCGCTCGCTCTTTCCTGCACCGCTTTGTTCCTTTCCGACGTGACCGTACGTGATGCGCCTGGCTCCTTAACGGCGCAAATCGGAAAGTCTTGAGTCGGCGAGCGTGCTCATGCCTTCGGCTTGCGCACCGCCCGCACCTTGCCTGTGCGGCCACCGCCGCAAAAGAACCGGTCCGCACCGTCCGATTCGAGGCCCGATACGGTGACGCCCTGCGGCATCTCGAGACGCTCGATGACGTCGCCGGTTTGCGCATCGATGCGCCTCAGCTCGCTCTCGTCGCCTTCCCACGTGGCGTGCCAGAGTTCGCCGTCGACCCACGACACGCCCGTGACGAAGCGGTTCGATTCGATCGTGCGCAATATCTCGCCGCTTTCAGGGTCGATCTGATGAATGCGGCGCTCGCGATACTGCCCGACCCACAGCGCGCCCTCGCCCCACGCGAGACCCGAGTCCGCTCCGCCACCGGGCGCCGGAATCGTCGCGATCACGCGGCCCGTTCGTGGATCGATCTTCTGTATGCGGTCCTCCGCGATCTGGTACAGATGCTCGCCGTCGAACGCGGTGCCCGCATGCGCCGGCACGTCGATCTTGCGTTGCAGTTCGCCGCTTTCCGGATCGAGCGCGTTGAGCGTGTCGCCGGCGGCGAACCACACCGCGTGGCCATCGTAGGTCAGGCCGTGCACCGCCTCGACATCCGGAAAAGGTCCATATTCACGGATGATTTCTGCTTTCGCATGTTTCATGTGTCTGTCCTCGCTCGTTGCATCCGGTCGATGCATGAGTCGATCCTAGCCGCTCGCGAGATCGGCGGGGAGTAACAAGGCCGTCGCGAATCCCGGCATCGGCGGCGTCATCCAGCGGCGCGCGCGTCCGCGCCCGAACGATTGCACCTTCCCCGCCGACGCCAGTCCGTCGAGCGCGCGCTGTACCGTGCGCTGGCTTGCGTTGAGCGCGAGCGCAAGCGCGGAGCTGGACCACGACTGACCATCGGCGAGACAGGCCAGGAGCGATGCGTGATCGTCATCGACCGGGCGCGCTAGCACCGCAACCGTGTGTGCATTCCGCGGCGCGAGCGTGTAGCCATCGCGTGTGGCGTGCACATCGGCGAGCGGGCGCAACATCGCGCGCAGGCGGCCCATCTCGACGCGCAGCCGCGCACGATGCGTCTCGTCGGCACGCCGGATGCGAAACGCGCGAGCGATGAGCGCATCGCGCGGTGTATCGCAAGGCCATGCTTCGGCAAGCATGCGCGCCAGCATGAAGAGCACGGGACGCCTCGTCAGCGAGACGAGCGTATGGGCATCGCGAACGACGTTGCGGCAGGCATCGATCACGAGCGCAGGGGACGCGAACAACGCTTCGACGTCATCGAGCGAGAGAAGCCGTGCCGTACCCTGCTCGATAATGCGCGCGGCGGGCGCGTCGAGGCTCTGCCGCGCGGCTTGGACTTCCGCGATGAGCGCGGGAATGCCGGCAGCGCGTGCGGCATCGCTCGCACGGGCAAGCGCGATGCGCGCGGTTTTCGTCCGCACACGGCGCATCGCGATGCCCGCCGCCATGAGTTCACGCGCAGCAAGCGATGCAGGCGGCAGCGTCGCTGAATCGATCGCGCCAAGCATGCGTTCCGCTTCATCGATGCGTCCAATGAGCAACGCGCGCCGCACCTCGAGCGTGCGTGCATGGGCCGCGTTGAGGTGATCGCCGTGTGCGTCGAGGGTCGCGCGCGCATGATCCAGCGCCTTCGCGGGCCACGCAAGCTCGCGCGATGCAAGCGCGATCTCCGCTTCCGCGACGATGCATCGCGCACGCCCGACCGCTTCCTTCGCGCCGAAGGCACGCGCCGCGCTTTTGACGAGCGCCTTCGCGCGGGCGAAGTCGCCGAGCTGCGCCATCGCGATGCCGCGCAACGCGAGCGCAGGCGCATCACTGCGCCACGCGACGCGATTCAGCGCGCCGAGCGGATCACCCGCCGCGAGCGCGCGCGCCGCCGCGGTAATCAACGAGTCCATGCGAATCGCGCCACACTTGTCACTCCCCGCTCCGGATGCCCCGCAGTAATCTAACACCATGCATCGCGACGATCTTTCAACCGGCGCACAAGGAGACGGGAAACATGACGACGCACACTACCGGAACGCGCGACGACTGGCTTGCCGCGCGGCTCGATCTGCTGAAGGCCGAGAAGGAACTCACGCGGCGAAGCGATGAACTCGCACAGCAACGGCAACGCTTGCCGTGGGTTCGTGTCGACAAGCGATATCGCTTCGACACCGAAGCAGGCGATGCGACGCTCGCCGATCTCTTCGGCGGCCGTTCGCAACTGCTCGTGTATCACTTCATGTTCGGGCCCAACTGGAGCGCGGGATGCCCGTCGTGCTCGTCGATTGCGGATAGCTTCAATGGCTTCGCGATTCACCTCGCGCATCACGATGTCGCGCTTTGGGCGGTATCGCGTGCGCCGCTCGACAAGCTTGCGGCCTACAGGCGGCGCATGGAATGGACGTTCCCGTGGGCATCCGCGCATGACGGCGAGTTCAACTACGACTTCAACGTATCGTTCACGGAAGCCCAGCAGCGCACCGGTGATATCGAATACAACTACGCACGCGGCGAACACGCAATGGACATGAAAGACGCGCCGGAGCCCGTCAAGGCATTCGCCGCCGACTGCGGCACCGATGCGCCGAGCTTCACGCGGGATCGTCCAGGCATGAGCGCGTTCGCGTTCGAAGACGGCGTCTTCTATCACACGTACTCCGCTTATGCGCGCGGCCTCGATGCGCTTTGGGGCATGTATCAATGGCTCGATCGCGCGCCGAAGGGCCGCAATGAAACCGGCAACTGGTGGAAGCGCCATGACGAATACGCGAAATGACGATCGATCGTGCGCTTCCTGAAATAAGTGTTTTCCTCGACTAAAGAGCGTGGCGCGGTCGTCGTTATCTATGGAATCCGATGGATTTTCTCGGCCCACGCCCGGCGCCGCATCGCAGCCGGCGCGGGAACGACGCGATGCAGCCACTGTGGGGAAGACATGTTTTCGACTATCAAGGGCCGGCTGGCGTTGGCCATGTCGCTGCTGAGCGCGCTTCTGATTGCGATTGGTATGGTCGGGCTGATCGGTATGACGCGGTCCAATGCGCTGACGCACGAGCTCTTCACGAATCAGATGCCGAGCGCGGTTTCGTTGGGCAACGCGGAGATGTTCGTGGCGCGCGAGCGTCTGTGCTTCGACCGCGCCGCGCTCAATGTGGGCACGAGCGCAGCGGAAGACGCCATTGCACGCGGCTCGCTGATGCGCAAGACCTCCGACGATGCCTGGACGACCTACGCCGCGGCGCCACAGGAAGCGGATGAGAAAGCGCTCGCTGACCAGTTCAACGCCCAGCGCAACAATATGTACAAGCTCCTGGATCAGGGATACGCGGACGTCCGCGCGAAGGATCAGGAAAAGATCGTCGCGGATGCGAGCGCCATGCAGGCCGGGTTCAACGAACTGGCCAAGACGGGCGCTACGCTGCGCAAGCTGCAATTCGAACAGGCACAAAGCGCCTTCGCTGCGGGACAGGCGCAGTACGACACGTTCCGCATCGCGAGCATCGCTGCAATCTTGATCGGCGTCGCGGCGGCCATCTATTCGTGGGTCTCGCTCCGTCGACGGATCGCACGTCCGCTCGATGCCGCGCTCACGCAGTTCACCGCGATCGCATCGGGCGACTTGCGCCGCCACGTGACCGTGACCTCGAATGACGAAATGGGCCAACTGCTGCGCGGCCTTTCGACGATGCAGTCGAGCCTCATCGAAACCGTTCGTTCGGTTCGTTCGGGAAGCGAATCGATTGCATCCGCGACGAAGCAGATCGCGGCGGGCAACATCGATCTGTCATCGCGCACCGAAGAGCAGGCGTCGGCGTTGCAGCAAACGGCGTCAAGCATGGACCAGCTCACGGGCACCGTGAAGCAGAACGCCGACAACGCACGGCAGGCAAGCGCGCTCGCGGCGAACGCATCGGAGATTGCGGGCAAGGGCAGCCATGTCGTGTCGCAAGTGGTGACGACGATGGGCGAGATCAACCAAAGCTCGGCGAAGATCGCGGACATCATCACGATCATCGAAGGAATCGCGTTTCAGACCAACATTCTCGCGCTGAATGCCGCGGTCGAAGCGGCGCGTGCCGGCGAGGAAGGACGCGGCTTCGCAGTCGTCGCGGGCGAAGTGCGCTCGCTCGCGCAACGCTCGTCGGCGGCGGCGAAGGAAATCAAGGAACTGATCGACACATCGGTGGAACGCGTGCAGTCGGGCAGCGCGCTCGTCGATGAAGCGGGCCGCACAATGACCGAAATCAGCGGCGCGGTGCAGCGTGTGACGGACATCATGGGCGAGATCGCGGCGGCATCGGAAGAACAGAGCAGCGGCATCGACCAGGTTGCGCGCGCCGTCACGCAGATGGATGAAGTCACGCAGCAGAACGCGGCGCTGGTGGAAGAAGCGGCGGCGGCGGCGCAATCGCTGGAAGATCAGGCGGCGGCGTTGCGTACGGCAGTCGAGACGTTCAGGTTGCAGGAAGCCTGACTCTCTAGCGGACCGCTTCCATGCCGTAACGATGCTTCGCGGAATCCGCATCGGCATGGCGCATGAACTCGAGCAAGGAACGCGCGGCCTCTCCGGCTCGCGCGTTTTCGCATAACGCGCCTTCGAAGACCGTCATCGTTTGAATCGCATCGGGCAATGAACCGATCACGTCGACGCCATCGACGCCGATCAGTTCGCTCGTTTGCTGAAAGCCCAGCTCGACGTCGCCACGCGCGATCAACGCACCGACGCCGATACCCGGCGGCGCCTGCACGATACGCGGTTGAATCGTCTCTGCAATGTCCCATCGTTCGAAGAGACGCATCAGATGCGCGCCGCTGGGTCCGGTCGAATAGCCGATGCTGCGTGCGCTCAACACCGCGTTGCGCACGGCGGCTTCGCTGTCGATCGACGGACGCGCCGCCCCCGCCGCAACAGCCACCGCAATGCCCGATCGCGCGATGCCGGCACGGTTCGCCGCGTCGACGCGTCCCGCTGCGACGAGACGACTGATCGCATTGGCCGCGAGCACGACGATATCGAAGGCCTCTCCCTCCTCCACACGACGCGCCGCTTCCACGCCCCCGACCGATTCGACCGTGACAGGCTGTCCGAAGCTGCGCGTGTACGCATCGGCGAGATCGATGAGGATCTGGCGCGTGGCCATCGACGATATGACCGTGATGGGCATTTGTGTCTCGTTCATCGCACACGCCCGCTTCAGTCGATGTAACGCAGGCCCGCGCGCTCCAGCGGCTCACGCATGCTGTACATGTCGAGGCCGAGCACCCCGCTCGCTAGCTTCGCGCGCTTCTCCTCCTCGAGCGCCTCGCGAGCGACGGCTTTTTGCAGCACGTTTTGCGCCGATGCGGACGGCACCACGACGACCCCGTCATCGTCCGCGACGATGACATCGCCGGGCGCGACCGGCGCACCCGCGCAGACCACTGGAATGTTGACCGAGCCGAGCGTGGCTTTCACCGTGCCCTTCGAAGAGATCGCCCGGCTCCACACGGGGAAGTTCATCTCCGTGAGCACGCGCACGTCGCGCACGCCGCCGTCGATGATCAGCGCCCTTGCACCACGCGCCTTGAAGCTCGTCGCGAGCAGGTCGCCGAAGAAGCCATCGGTGTTGTCGGTCGTGCACGCGGCCACGACGATATCGCCCGGCTGAATCTGTTCAGCGGCAACATGCAGCATCCAGTTGTCGCCCGGTTGCAGCAGGACCGTCACCGCTGTGCCGCTGGCCTGCGCGCCCGGATAGATGGGCCGCATGTAGGTCTTCATCAGGCCGACGCGGCCCATCGCTTCGTGTACCGTCGCCGAGCCGAGCGTGCCGAGCTTCGTCGCCGCGTCGCCGTCGGCGCGATTGATGTTGCGATACACCACTCCAAGTTCGTACATGTTCATCGTCCCTTTGCCTTGAGCGCCGCATCGAGCCGCGGATACACACGGCGCGCGTTGCCTTCGTAAATCTTGTGGCGTGCTTCGGGCTGCATCGATGCAGCTTCGATATAACGCCTGGTATCGTCGAAATAATGGCCCGTTTCCGGATCGATGCCTCGCACCGCTCCGATCATCTCGCTCGCGAACAGGATGTTGTCGACCGGGATCACGCGCGTGAGCAGATCGATGCCGGGCTGATGATAGACACACGTATCGAAGAACACGTTATTGAGCAAATGATCCTTCAACAGGGGCTTTTTCAACTCTTGCGCGAGGCCGCGGAAACGTCCCCAGTGATACGGCACCGCGCCGCCGCCATGCGGAATGACGAAGCGCAGCGTCGGAAAATCGCGGAACAGGTCCGATGTCAGGCACTGCATGAACGCGGTCGTGTCGGCATTCAGGTAATGCGCGCCCGTCGTATGAAAACACGCATTGCAACTGGTGCTCACGTGGACCATCGCGGGGATGTCGTACTCGACCATCTTCTCGTAGACCGGATACCAGTAGCGGTCCGAAAGCGGCGGGCTCGTCCAGTGTCCGCCCGACGGGTCCGGGTTCAGGTTGATTGCGACATTGCCGTATTGCTCCACGCACTTCACGAGTTCGGGAATGCACGTGGACGCGTCGACGCCCGGGCTTTGCGGCAGCATCGCCGCCGGAACGAAGTGGTCGGGAAACAACTCGCTCACGCGATAGCACAGCTCGTTGCAGATCGCGGCCCACGTGCTCGATACTTCGAAGTCGCCGATGTGATGCGCCATGAAGCTCGCACGCGGGCTGAAGATGGTCAGATCGAGGCCGCGCTCGCGCATCAGCCGCAACTGATTGCTTTCGATGGTCTCGCGCAGTTCGTCGTCGCTGATACTCAGTTCCGATACGCGCGGCATCTCCGAAGGGTTCCTGATGCCGGCGATCTGCCGGTTGCGCCACGCCTCCAGCGCCTTCGGCGCGGTCGTGTAATGGCCGTGTATGTCGATGATCATCCTGACTCCGTACTAATGTGCAGCGGTCGTTTGGGGCGCGGGTTCTTCCGCGCGGCCCCGCTGCGCAACAAGAATGGCGATCGCGGCGAGCGTCGCGGGAACGGCGAGCATCGCGAGAATTGCGCCGAACTGCCAGCCGAGACCGAGCAGCGCGCCACCGAAGGCCGAACCGAAGATGCTGCCGAAGCGGCCCATGCCGAGCATCCAACTTACTCCGGTGGCACGCGCGACCGTCGGATAGCGGTTCGGTGCAAATGCGTTGAGTCCCGTCTGCGCGCCGCTCATGCAGAACCCAGCGGCAAAGACGAGCACCGCGAGCGACGACGACAACGCGCCGATCCACGCCAGCCCCAGCACGCACACCGCTCCGCCGAGATATGCTGCGCTGATGACCGGCGCGGGCCGCACGCGGTCCATGATCCAGCCGACGATGATCGCGCCGATGGTGCCGCCAATCTGGAACATCGCCGTGATGTTGGCCGCTGCCGTCACCGTCAGGCCCGCGTCCTTCATCAGCGTCGGCAGCCAGCCGGTCAGCAGATAGATCACGAGCAGGCCCATGAAATAGGTGATCCACAACGCGGCGGTCAGCACGCCATAGCCGTGTGAGAACAGCACGCCGATAGGCTTCTTCGTCGGCAGCGCCGGCTCGTTCGAGACGAAGGTCTCGTCGCCCTTGAAGCGCGCGCCGCATACACGGCCGAGCACCTTACCGATTCGCTCCTGAGTCGCGCCGCGCACCGCAAGCAGCCGGGCGGACTCGGGCAACAGCCAGATTTGCAGCGGGATCAGCGCGAGCGGCAAGGCGCCGCCGAAGATCAGCACCGAACGCCAGCCATGCACCGGAATCAGCCATCCCGCGACGAAGCCGATCAACGCGGAGCCGAGGTTGAAGCCCGTGAACATGATGGTGATCAGCAGCGCGCGCTTGCGTTGCGGCGCGTATTCGGAGAGCAGCGTCGTCGTGTTCGGCATGGCCGCGCCGAGGCCGATGCCGGTCAGCACGCGCAGTATCGCCATGCTCGTAGGCGACGTGGTGAACGCGGTGGCGATGGTGAACACGCCGAACAGGAATACCGATGCGATCAACACGCCTTTGCGGCCGATTCGATCCGATGCCGGCCCGGCCGTCAGCGCGCCGATCACGAGACCGATAGGCGCCGCGCTCATCACGAGGCCGAACGCGGGCCGCGAGATATGCCAGTCCGCGATGATCGACGGCGCAACGAAGCCCATGATGGCTACGTCCATGCCGTCCGCGGTGACGACGAGAAAGCACAGCGCCACCAGCAGCCACTGGTAGGCGGAGATTGGCCGCTCGTCGATGAAGCTCTTGATGTCGATGGTTCTACCGCTAGTCATGTGTGTCTCCGTCCCTGTAGGTGTTATTTATTCCTTGCCCTTCTCCGCCTTGTCCCACTCGAGCTTGTCCGCGCTTTTGCCCGCGACCGAATACAGCGCGCCGGGTGCGTTGCGAGTTCGCTGGAATTCTTCGAGCGATTCGCCGCGCATTGCAGCGTAGATGTGCAGGTTCGATACGCCCGTCACCGCGCCGAGCTTCTCGAGCATGAAGAAGATCACGCCGTAATGCAGCATCGCGCGCCAGTCGCGGCGGCGGATCATGTCGCGCTCTTCTTCGCTCAGGCCCGCCGCCTCGAACGTTGCTTCGGGATCCTGTTTAAACGCTTCACGATGCGCAGGCTCGATCATGCGATGCAGATAGTCGTTGATGCGGTACGCACGCACCGCCGTCTCGATGCTGAACGGATACGTGCCGTCGAGCTTCTCGACATCGGTCAGTTGTTCCGCCATGCGCTGGCGATGCCGCTCGATGATCGCGGGCTTCGTCTCGCTGTCCTCGCCTTCGTAGATGGCGGTCGCGATGCCGGCCATCGAAGGCAGGTAGTAGCTGCGATGCCTGCACACGACATTCGACGACAACGCGCCGCGCATCGTCAGCCACATGATCACTTCCGCGCCTTCGTAGCCGCCGAGCGCCGCATATTCGGCCAGCGTCATGTCCGCGAGTTGCTCGGGATCGCGCTCGAAGAGATCGAGAAAACGCGCGTCCCATTCGGCGTTGTTGAAACCGGCGCGCTCGCCGTGCACCTGATGCGAAAGACCGCCCGTCGCGAGAATGGCGACCTTGATGTCCTCTGGATAGCTTTCGATCGCGCGGCGCAGCGCCTTTCCGAGCTTGTAGAAACGTCGCGCGCTCGGCACCGGCAGTTGCAGCACGCCCATCTGCAGCGGCACGATCTTGACGGGCCACTCGGGCCTGTGCGGGCACAGCATCGACAGCGGCGAGAAACAGCCGTGATCGAGCGGCTTGTTCTGGAAGAACGACATGTCGAACTCGTCGGTCATCAGCGAATTGCCGATGTGCGCGGCGAGCGCGGGATGCCCTTTGATCGGCGGAAGATCGCGCGCGCCGCCGCCTTCGTCGGCCACGCGCCACTCAGGACCGACGCCGAGTGAAAACGCCGAGTAGTGATCGAAGAAGAACGACGTGACGTGATCGTTGTAGATGGTCACGATGACGTCGGGGCGATTCGCTTCGATCCAGTCCGCGAGCGGCGCAAAGTTCTTGAAGATCGGCGCCCAGACGGGATCGTCGC
This sequence comes from Caballeronia grimmiae, assembly GCF_022879615.1. NCBI lineage: Bacteria > Pseudomonadati > Pseudomonadota > Betaproteobacteria > Burkholderiales > Burkholderiaceae > Caballeronia > Caballeronia grimmiae. The sequence continues at coordinate 473,688 of NZ_CP084273.1, read as the reverse complement.
GTTTGTTCTTGTCGAACGCGAAACCAATGGTGGGCGTGTGCGAGGCGGCAATGCCACCGATGATGCGGGCCATATTGAGGTGCTCCGTGAGGTCCGGGCGATCAGGCGCTCGTCGGCTGCACGCGGCCCGGTTCGTTGCGAAAACTGAAAGCGACGATAAGGGGAGCATCGAAGGCGCGGTACTGCGCGTAAACCATGAGGCGGCGTATGAACGGATACGCCCGGAGTGATCGCACGCTGGCCTGTGGCGGCTTTGCGGGCGAGGCCTGCGCATCGGCGGCGAAGATTGCCGATAAACAAAACAGATGGGCGGACAAAAAGGACGCAAGGGCTGCTGGCCATGCATGCATCGAAGCGCGGGGAGGCGTATCGTTCCGCTAGCGTCACGAAAACGACAACCGGATCATTTCCCCGATATGAACCCTTCCCGCCGCAGTTTCATGGTGATGACGATAGGCGCGGGCGCGTCGCTGTGGCTCGCCCGGGCGCACGCGGATGCGCCGCATCTGGCCGAAGCCGATCCGGCGGCGATGGCCGTCGGCTACAAGGAAGATGCCGCGAAGGTCGACAAGGTGAAGTATTCGAATTTCGCGGCGGATCAAAACTGCGCGAACTGCTCGCTCTTTCAGGGCAAATCCACCGATGCCTGGGGCGGATGCACCCTGTTCGGGGATAAGCATGTTGCCGCGCGCGGCTGGTGTGCCTCGTACACGAATATGTGAAGCCGCCCGGCCACTCCCGGTCTTACCGCACCGAATAGCCGACGAACCGCCACCGCCTGTCAGGATCGAGCATGAACGTCACGCTTTCGCGCGACGACTGACGCGCCTGGCTGAACTGGGTATCGAAGGCCACGTTCATGAACGAGCCGGCGGGCATGTTGCCCGTGCCGTCGAACTGAAGATGCTTGACGCCCAGCGGCATGCGCATGCCCGGCGTGCCTAGCGCGGCCCGGTCGCGCGTGACCTTGTTCACGAAGTCCTCGCGAGAGATGATCTTCTTCGCAACAGCGGACGAGCCGTCCCACACTTCCCCCGCCTTGTTCTGATCGATCATTCTCACGATCGCGGTAGCCGCTTCCGCGATATCCTGATCCAGCTTGTCGAGGCTCGCCTGCTGCTCGCGCGTGAGCGACGCCGCCCGATTTTGCTGCGGTGCAGGTTGCGTCTGCTGCGCATGGGCAGTAGTGGTTGACGACATAAGTAGAGACGTCAAATAAATCCCGCTCAACCAGAGTTTTGTATTCGTTTTCATGATGCCGATATGACGTGTTTCGGGTATCGCCGATTGTAGGCCCCACTTTTACGAGACAGTCAGAAATACTGAGTTTCGGAATCCAGATGTCCTTCACGATTGAACTCGAGGAACACGGCTATGCGACTCGTCGACTGGAACATGCAATGGGGACGCGGCGTGGATGGCCGCGTCGATCTGACGCGCATCGTCAGCGAAGCGAAGGCGTTCGGCGACTTCGACGTGCTCTGCCTGCAGGAAGTGACACGCGGCTTCCATGAGGGCGAAGAAGCCGGCGGGCTCGCAGGCCGCCCGAGCGCCGATCAGTTCGCGGAACTGGCGCAACTGATGCCGGGCGCGACCGTCGTCGACGGGATAGGCTCGGATCTGCCGCCGCTTGGCGCAGGCATCGCGCGGCGGCAGTTCGGCAACGCGATCGTCAGCCGTCTGCCGGTGCGCCAGGTATCGCGCCATTCGCTTCCGTGGCCCGCCGAACCTCCGAAGCCGTCGATGCTGCGGATCGCGCTCGAAGCGGTCATCGAAACGGACGTCGGCCCGATGCGCATCATCAGCACGCATCTGGAGTTCTATTCGGAAGCGCAGCGTCTTGCGCAAGCTGCGCGGCTGCGCGAGCTGCATCGCGAGGCGTGCGAGCATGCGCGCCGGCCGTCCAAGCCGGAGAAGCAGGCGAGCCCGTTCGCGGATACCGCTCGCCCCATGTCAGCGATCATCTGCGGCGACTTCAACAGCGCGTTCGAAGGCTCGGCGTATCGCGCGATGCTGGAACCTATCGCCGATGCGCCCGCCTTCGTCGATGCCTGGACCTGCGCGCATCCCGACGAGCCGCGCGCCGCGACCGTCGGCCTATACGATCACGAGCAGTGGCAAGATGGTCCGTTCGCGTGCGACTTCATCTTCGTCACCGAGGATCTCAAGCCGCGCATCGCAAGATGCGAGGTCGATCAGAAAAGTCAGTCGTCGGATCATCAGCCGATGTGCCTGGAGCTGCGTTAGCGCGGCAGGCTTGCACTAGCGTCTCGCTTTCAACTCGCTGTACGTGTGGTAGCCGCCGCTCGCATAGCGAGGCATCACGTCAACCACGCTTAAGCCCCGATTAAGAAAAGCCCCGTAGTCTCGAAGCTGACCGACCCACCCTCCTTCCGGCCGCGCAAGCGGCCATTTTTTTGAGCGAACGCGATGCGAATGCTCTTGCGCCTCGTACTGGTCCTGCTCGCGCTCGCCGTCTTTACGGCTATCGGCGTCGGCATTCTCTCGCTGGTTGCGCGCGCGTTGATGGCGCTCTGACACTCAAGCGCCGAGAAAGCGCACCACGTTCTCCAACGGCTCGCGCTCGCTCGAGAGACGGTTCTCCGGCTGCGACCAGTCCGCGTATCCGAGGCTCATGCCGCACACGACCGTCTCGTTTTCCGGCAGCTTCAACTGCTCCGCGATGATCCGGTGATAGCGATTGAACGCCGCCTGCGGACACGTATCGAGTCCAAAGGAACGCGCCATCAGCATGACGTTCTGAATGAACATGCCGTAGTCGAGCCATGAACCGCGCTCCATCGTGCGATGGGTGGTGAAGATGATGCCCACGGGCGCGCCGAAGAACTCGAAATTGCGGCCCATCTGCGCATGCATGCCGCGCTTGTCGTCGCGCGTGATGCCAAGCAGCGTATAAAGCCCGACGCCGAGCGCGCGTCTTCTCTCGATGTAAGGCGACGTCCACGTGCGCGGGTAGTACGCGAATTCCTCCTCGTGCTTGCGGTCGGCGTCGGGATCGTTGAAGACGGCGAGAATCGCACGCGACAGCGCTTCCTTGGCATCGCCCGTCAGCACGTAGACCTTCCACGGCTGGATGTTGCTGCCCGACGGCGCGCGGCACGCATTCTCCAGAATGGCTTCGAGCGTCGCGCGGTCGACCGGATCGGCGAGAAAGGCACGAATCGAACGGCGTGAAGCGATGGCATCGGCGACAGAAAGGCTTGCGTTCATTGTCAGCATGCAGAAATAGGCAAGGCGTCAACGCTACCATGCAGGCACGCTCCGTGCGGCCTCCGTTGCGTTCTGTGAAAGATCGGCGGCGTCTGCCTATACTGGCTGAGTGTCATCCCGGCAACGCTTCGTCCGCCGGTTCCCGCGCATGCTTTCTCTTTCTTTCACTGGAAGCGGCTGCGCACGCTTTGTCGCTCCACAGCCTCAGCGCATCTTCGCCTCTCTATGCCCCGCCGCATCCGCACGCTCTTTCGCTGCGGGATGCGCCATTCAAGGAGATTGCCCGATGCAACACCCCGTCCCCCAATCGAACCCCGCGCGCGCCGATATACCGACCAACAGCCGGCTCGCCGCACAAACGCACGCAGCGAACGGCAACGGACATGCCGCCGCAGAAGTGCTCGCGCCGCCCGCTGCCCGGACGAGCGATTCCAACGCCGACATCACGCTGACCATCAACGGCCAGCGTCATACGCTCTCGCTCGATCCGCGCACGACGCTGCTCGATGCGCTGCGCGAGCACGTCCATCTCACCGGCACGAAGAAAGGCTGCGATCACGGGCAATGCGGCGCGTGCACCGTCCATGTGAACGGACGGCGCGTCAACGCGTGCCTGTGCCTGGCCGCCGCGCACGATGGCGACGAGATCACGACGATCGAAGGCATCGGCGAACCGGACGCGCTGCATCCGTTGCAGGCGGCATTCGTCGAATGCGATGGTTTCCAGTGCGGCTACTGCACCGCCGGGCAACTGATGTCCGCCGTCGCGCTGCTCGACGAACCCATCGGCGCGAGCGACGACGACGTGCGCGAAGCGATGAGCGGCAATCTGTGCCGCTGCGGCGCGTATCAGAACATCGTCACGGCGATTCAGTCCGTGCGCGGCAAGCAAGACTGACCGGAGCGCGACATGGACATGTTTCAGCTTTCCCGCGCACGCGATCTGCCCGATGCAATCAAGGCGGGCGCTTCCGCGCATACCGCCCAGCAAGGCGCCGAAGTGCGCTTCCTCGCGGGCGGCACGACGCTCGTCGATCTGATGAAGCTCAACGTCGAACGGCCCGTGCGCGTCGTCGATATCAGGCGCCTGCCGCTCGATGCGATCGAAGGGACGGACGACGGCGGCGTGCGCATCGGCGCGACATCGCGCAACTCGGATGTCGCGCATCATGCGCTGATTCGCGAGCGTTACCCGGTGCTGTCGCAGGCGCTGCTGTCGGGCGCGTCCGTGCAGCTGCGCAACATGGCGACGACCGGCGGCAATCTGCTCCAGCGCACGCGCTGCGTCTATTTCCGCGATACCGCGTCGGCGTGCAACAAGCGCGAGCCCGGCACGGGCTGCTCGGCCATCGGCGGCGCGAACCGCATGATGGCGATACTCGGCACGAGCGAATCGTGCATCGCGAGCAATCCCTCGGACATGAACGTCGCGCTCGCGGCGCTCGAAGCGACCATTCACGTCGAAGGCACGAGCGGCAAGCGCGCCATCGCCTTCGACGATTTCTATCTGTTGCCCGGCACGACGCCGGATCGCGAACACGTGCTCGAAGCCGGCGATCTCATCACGCATGTGACGCTGCCGCCGCCCGTCGAGGGCGCGCGCTCCGTGTACCTCAAGTTGCGCGACCGCGCTTCGTATGAGTTCGCGCTTGCTTCAGCGGCGATCGTCGCCGGCGTGAAGGATGGACGCATCCAGCACGTGCGTGTCGGACTCGGCGGTGTCGCGACGAAGCCGTGGCGATCGCGCGACGCCGAGAACGAACTGCTGAACGCCGCGCCCGACGAAGCCGCCTTCCGGCGCGCCGCCGACGCCGCCCTCGCCGATGCGAAGCCGCAAAGCGAGAACGGCTTCAAGGTCGAACTGGCGAGGCGCTGCATCGTGCATGCGCTGAAGCTCGCGACGCAGGCATCCTGAACCCGACGACCGGAGAACGTATCCATGTCCACCGCGCCCGACGTATCACCGTCCGTCAACGGATTCATCGGACGGCCGCACTCGCGCATCGACGGACCGCTGAAAGTCAGCGGCCGCGCAACCTACACATCCGATGTCGACTTGCCCGGCATGCTGTACGCGGTGCCGGTGTGCAGCACCATCGCGAGCGGCAAGGTCACGTCGCTCGAATTCGCCGCCGCGCAGGCGATGCCGGGCGTCAAGCTCGTTCTGCATCGCGGCAATATCGGGCGGCTGTATCGCATACCCGCCAATTCGTTCGTGGACGGCTACGTCGACGAACAGCGTCCGCCTTTCGAGGACGACGTAATCCGCTATTACGGCCAGTACGTCGCGTGCGTGATCGCGGAGACGTTCGAGGCCGCGAGCGCGGCAGCGGCGGCGATCAAGGTCGGCTATGAAGTCGCGCCGCACGATGTCAGCGCGACGCTCGCGGCCGACAGCGAACCCGAGGTCCAGAGCGAACGCGGCGATCCCGATGGCGCATTCGACAGCGCGCCCGTCAAGATCGACGAGACCTACGTGACGCCGACGGAAACGCACAATCCGATCGAACTCCACGCGACGGTCGCGCACTGGGACGGCGACAGCTACACGTTTTACGAAACGAGCCAGGCGGTGGCGAACCATCGCGGCACGCTCGTGCAGATGCTCGGCGTGCCGAAAGAGAAAGTGCGCGTGATTTCCCGCTATCTCGGCTCCGGCTTCGGCGGCAAGCTGTGGATGTGGCCGCATTCGCTGCTTGCGGCCGCCGCGACGCGTCAGACCGGACGGCCGGTGAAACTCGTCCTGAGCCGCAAGATGATGTTCCAGAACGTGGGGCATCGTCCGGTGACGCAGCAGCGCATGCGGCTCGCCGCGACGCAGGATGGCAGGCTCGTTTCTCTGCGGCACGACTTCCTGAATCACGCCGCGCTCGCGGACGAATACACGGAAGATTGCGGCGAAGCCACGCCGCAGATGTACAGCACGGCCAATCTGCGCGTGACGGGCGGCTCGGTGAAGCGCAATGTCGGCTCGCCGACGTCGATGCGCGGGCCGGGCGCGGTGCCGGGGCTTTACGCGGTGGAATCGGCGATGAACGAGCTTGCGCTCGCGCTGCGGATCGATCCGGTCGAACTGCGGCTCGCCAACGAACCGAGCAAGGACGAGAGCAGCGGCTTGCCGTTTTCGTCGCGGCATCTGGTCGAGTGCCTGAAGTTGGGCGCGGAGAAATTCGGCTGGTCGCGGCGCACGCCGGAAGTCGGCTCGATGACGCGCGATGGCCTCACGCTCGGCTGGGGCGTCGCCGCGTGCAGCTGGCCGGGCTTGCGCTTCTCGGCGGAGGCGAGCGTCGATCTGCGTGCGGACGGCACGGCGCGCGTCGTGTGCGGCACGCAGGATATCGGCACGGGCACGTACACCATCCTCGCGCAGCTCGTCGCGGAGCAGACCGGCATTACGCTCGACAGGATCGAAGTCGCCCTCGGCGATACCGCGTTGCCGGTCGGACCGATATCGGGCGGCTCGGCGGCGACGGCATCGGTGATTCCGGCGGTATCGGATGCGACACGGGCTGCTGTCGAGATCGTGCTGTCGCGGGCGAGCGCGGCGGAAGGATCGCCGTTCGCGGGCGTGAAGGCGGAGGAACTGACGTTGAGCGGCGGGCGGGTGCATCGCAAGGGCGAGGCTGCGGAGAACGGCGTGCCGTACACGCGGATTCTCGAAGCGGCGAGGATGCATGCGGCATCGGGCAGCGCGAGCGCGAAGGGCGGCTTCGACGATCCGCTCAAGAAGGACTGGTCCATTCACTCCTACGGCGCGCATTTCGCGGAAGTCACGTGGGAACCGGCGACGGCGCGTCTGCGCGTGAGCCGCGTCGTCACGGTCATCGACGGCGGCAAGATTCTGAATCCGCGTGCGGCGCGCAATCAGATCGAAGGCGCGGTGGTGATGGGCGTCGGCATGGCGCTGTTCGAGCACACTTCCTACGATGAGCGCAGCGGCGCGCCGGTGAACAGCAGCCTCGCGGATTACGTGATCGCGACGAACGCGGACACGCCGAAACTCGATGTGACGTTTCTCGATCATCCGGATACCGTGTTCAACGAACTGGGCGCGCGGGGCATCGCGGAGATCGGGCTGGCGGGGATTGCGGCCGCGATTACCGATGCGGTGTATCACGCGACCGGGGTCAGGGTGCGGAAGTTGCCGGTGATGATCGAGGATTTGCTGGGCGGCTGATCGTTCGTTTTGGCCCGGTCTTTCCGCGTGGAAAGGCCGGGTTTCGTGCCGCGTCGATATGCCCGCCAGGCCGGCGCGCGCACCGCATCAACACCCCACGAGCGTCGCTGGCTGCGACGCTTATCCCGACGACACAACTCCCCGCATTTGAGAATCGAGGCGTCGCACACGCTGCGCCGACGCGCCGCTCGGGCACGTGCATTGCCTCCCTGCCGTCGCTTCGACCTTCCCGCATTCCGCGCTACCATACCCCCAGCCCCGAATCCCTATGTAGCAGCAATCAGCCGGAGTGCCCATGAACGAAATGACTCAACAGCACGGCCTCAAAGTCGCATCGAGCCTCGCGAAGTTCGTCGAGGAAGAAGCCATCCCCGGCACGGGCGTCGATGCCGCATCCTTCTGGCAAGGGTTCGATGCCCTCGTGCACGACCTCGCGCCGAAGAACCGCGCGCTGCTCGCCGAACGCGATCGCCTGCAATCGGAACTCGACAACTGGCATCGCAGCAACCCCGGCCCGGTGCGCGATCTGCGCGGGTATCGCAAGTTTCTGACCGACATCGGCTACATCGTCCCGACGCCCGCGCAAGTCCAGGCGACCACCGCCAACGTCGACCGCGAGATCGCCGAGCAGGCCGGGCCGCAACTGGTCGTGCCGCTGTCGAATCTGCGCTATGCGCTCAACGCCGCGAACGCGCGTTGGGGCAGCCTCTACGATGCGCTCTACGGCACCGACGTCATCGACGACAGCGACGGTGCCGAGCGCACCGCCGAATTCAACCCGAAGCGCGGCGCGAAAGTCATCGCCTATGCGCGCGCCTTCCTCGACGACAACGCGCCGCTCGCCCACGGCTCGCACGCCGACGCAACAAAATACAGCGTCGAGCAAGGCAAGCTCGTCGTCACGCTGAAAGACGGCAGAAGCAGCCTCGCGAATCCAGAACAATTCGCCGGCTTCCAGGGCGATGCCACCGCGCCGAGCGCCGTCCTGCTCAAGCACAACGATCTGCACTTCGAGATTCAGATCGACGCGAACCACTCCATCGGCAAGACGGATGCGGCGCACGTCAAGGACGTGCTGATGGAAGCGGCCGTGAGCACGATCATCGATTGCGAGGATTCGGTCGCCGCCGTCGACGCCGCCGACAAGACGCAGCTCTATCGCAACTGGCTGGGACTGATGCAGGGCCAACTGTCGGAGCAGGTCTCGAAGAACGGCAAGACCTTCACGCGCAGCCTGAACGCGGACCGCGAATACACCGCACCGAATGGCGGCACGCTGAAGCTGCATGGCCGCTCGCTGCTGTTCATCCGCAACGTCGGCCATCTGATGACGAACCCGGCCGTGCTCGATCGCGACGGCAACGAAATCCCCGAAGGCATCCTCGATGCGGTGATGACCACGCTCGGCGCCATGCATGATCTGAAGAACAAGATCAACTCGCGCACCGGATCCATCTATATCGTCAAGCCGAAGATGCACGGCCCCGCCGAAGTCGCGTTCTCGGACGAGCTGTTCACGCGCGTCGAAGACCTGCTCGGGCTGCCGCGTCATACGATCAAGATGGGCATCATGGACGAGGAGCGCCGCACGAGCGTCAACCTCAAGGCGTGTATCGCGGCGGCCAGGGCGCGCGTCGCGTTCATCAACACGGGCTTTCTGGATCGCACCGGCGACGAGATGCATTCGTCGATGGAAGCCGGCCCGATGATGCGCAAGGGCGACATGAAGTCGTCGGCATGGATCGCCGCCTACGAGCGCAACAACGTGCTCGTCGGGCTGAACACCGGGCTGCGCGGGCGCGCGCAGATCGGCAAGGGCATGTGGGCGATGCCCGATCTCATGCGCGCGATGCTCGAACAAAAGGTCGCGCATCCGAAGGCCGGCGCGAACACCGCCTGGGTGCCCTCGCCGACGGCCGCCACGCTGCATGCGCTGCATTACCATCAGATCGACGTCCAGCGCGTTCAGCGGGAGATGGAAAGCATCGACTATGAAGGCGTGAAGAACGAACTGCTCGACGGCCTCCTGACGATTCCCGTCGTCGAAAAGGCGACGTGGTCGGAAGACGATATCAAGAACGAGATCGAGAACAACGCGCAGGGCATTCTCGGCTATGTGGTGCGCTGGATCGATCAGGGCGTCGGCTGCTCGAAGGTGCCGGACATTCACAATGTCGGCCTGATGGAAGACCGCGCGACGCTGCGCATTTCGAGCCAGCACATCGCGAACTGGCTGCGGCATGGCATCGTCACCGAAGAGCAGGTGCGCGCGACGCTCGAACGGATGGCGGCGGTCGTGGATCAGCAGAACGAAGCTGATCCGTACTATCGCCCGATGGCGCCCGCCTTCGACAGTTCGTACGCGTTCAAGGCGGCATGCGCGCTCGTCTTCGAAGGACGCACGCAGCCGAACGGCTATACGGAACCGCTGCTGCACAAGTTCCGCCTCGCCGCGAAAGAAACGATGTAATCATCAAGGCGAACGCGGCGGTGCAACGCCGCCGCGTTCTTTCAATGCGCTATTGGTCCGACCACAGCTTGCCCGCGGTCGCCCAGTTCTCGCGCTTCACGTCCGTCAGGATGATATCCACCGACCCCGGCTCGCAGCCGAGCGTCTCGCATGTCGTGCGCGTGATCGCCTCGACGAACTTGCGCTTTTCTTCCGCCGTGCGGCCTTCGAAGAGCTGGATGTTGAAAGTCGGCATTGCGTTGATTCCTCCTTGAAACGGGTTAATCGCGATACGACGGATCGATGCGCTCCAGCTTGCGCAGAAGCGCGGGCCACTCGAGCGCGCCTTCGATGGCGTCGCCGTCGTGCAGTTGCGCCGCCGTCCGGGCGACGATATCGGGCGTCGGCACGATCATCTTGCTCACGCCCGCCAGCGCGCGCAGTTGAATATCGCATGCCTTGACGAGCATATCCATCAGCACATAAGCCTCGGCAATCGTGCGCCCGAGCGTAAGCGGCCCGTGATTGCGCAACAGCATCGCACGGTGCGCGCCGAGACTCGCGACGAGCCGCTCGCCTTCAGCACGCGAGAACGCAAGACCCTCGTAATCGTGATACGCGAGGTGGCCGTGAAAACGCATCGCGTGCTGGGACGCCGGCAGCAGGCCATGCGGCTGTGCCGACACCGCGATCGCCTCGCGCACATGCAGATGCATCACGCAGGCGGCATCCGCGCGGGCGGCGTGCACGGCGGCATGCAGCGCGAAGCCGGTCGCGTTCACCGGATGCGCGCTTTCGCCGATCACGTTGCCGTCGATGTCGATCTTCACCAGATTCGACGCGGTGACTTCATCGAACGCAAGGCCGAACGGATTGATCAGAAAGCGTCCCGGCTCGCCCGGCACGCTCGCGGAAATGTGCGTGTAGACGACATCGTCCCAGCCGTTCAGCGCGACGAGCCGATACGCCGCCGCCAGATCGACGCGCGTCGCCGTTTCGGCGGCCGGGCGCGGCCCGCTTTCATCGATCCTGCGCTCGAACGTGTGGGTGAACGACATGCGATTCTCCTTTCGATATTTTCTCGACGCGCCGCGCAACGGCCATCACCGTCCACGACGCGAGCACGAACGGCGCGGTCAGCGCCGCCACCCCGAGGCAATCCGCGATGCGCTCGATCGCTACCGCCAGCGCAATCGCGATGAACGCATGGCGCGCACCGAGCGATGCCGTCGCGAGCGCGGCCAGCGCCGCGTTGAAGCCGCACGCGCCGGACAGCACGACGGCATCGCTCATGCCGCATAACGCATGCAGCGCAGCGCCGATCGCGCTGCCGCCGAGCGCCGACGCCCCGCGTGCCGGCCGGGCGGCGAGCAGTCCCGCCGCGATGAACGCGCCCGCAATCGCGCCCGATGCAAACACGATCGGCGCGAGCCCGCCGAACGCGGCCTTGGTCAGCGCGGCCACGCCGGCCGGCACCGGCCCGAGCGCGCCGACTTCGCCGCGATCGGCAAGCAACGGCATCCAGCACCAGGTGACGATGATCGCCGGACTGGAAAACATCGGCAAGCCACGAAGCGAAAGAACCCGCGTGAGCGGGCTCGCGAGCAGTGTCGCGAACATCGCCGCGAGAATGGCGACAGCCGTCGCCTGCGACGCATCGGGAACAAAGGTGAACGCCGCGAGCGCGGCAAGCGCGCCGTTGAAGGCGTAAAGATCGTCGCGGAACGCGGGGGAATCGGCGTCTTCGGTGATAAGCGTGATCACCTTGCCGACGATTGCCCCGATCACCAGCGCGCACGCAAGCCGCAGGCTCGCACGCAGGACGCCCGCGAACAGCAGCGCGCCTGTTGCGGCATTGCGCTGAAGGACGATTTGCCCGAGAGAACGAGCGAAACTACGGAGTGGTTCGCCGGATGCGGCGTCGGTGCGAAGAGCGAAGGACATGCGCGGCGGCTACGCAAAGGAAGCCGCCAGCATAGGACAAGCCGCGCGCGTCGTGCGACGCGGGGCCGTATAGCGGGTATTGGATGTGTCGCGAGTGCTTAGTTGAACGCGAGCGGCATCATCGTGGAGCCGTCGATGGTCGCGGTCGCGTAGTTCAGATCCGAACTCATCTTCACGAATTCCGTGACGTTTTCGCGGAAGTTCGGATGCTTCTCCCAGGTGATGTAGCTGGCATCGGCAACGGCGGACAGTGTGAGCAACGTAAAAGCGATCTTTTCGAGAATGACGTAACGGGTGCGCATGACAGTAAATCCAGAATTTGCTGCGCATTGTAACAAAGACTAGGGTTTTCCCCTAGTCCTTTGTTGCGCCGCAGCAAATCGTCATGCGCTCCGGCCTTACATCGACGCTTCCAGGATGGCGATGTAATCGTCGCTCGACGCCTCACGCGGATTCGTCTTGTGACTGTGATCCTTCAGCGCGCCCGCGACGATGCGCGGGAACAGGTCGCGCGTCACGCCGAGTTCCGCGAGGCCGCGCGGCAAGCCGAGCGTCGCGGTCATCTTGCGGATGGCGTCGCCGACGTCATCGCCGGCAGCGAGGCCCATCGCCTGAGCGATGCGCGCGAGCTTGTCCTCATCGGCCATCGACGGGGCCGAGCTGTTGAACGCAATGACCGCCGGCAGGAAGATCGCGTTCAGCGTGCCGTGATGCAGCTCCGGATTGATGCCGCCCAGGGAATGGCTCAGGCTGTGCACGCAGCCGAGGCCCTTCTGGAACGCCAGTGCGCCCTGCATCGATGCGCTCATCATGTTCGAGCGCGCGGCGCGATCGGAACCGTCGCGCGTCGCCCGCTCGATGTGCCGCCACGCGCGCCACAAGCCGTCCAGCGCGATGCCGTCGGCGGGCGGGTTGAACGCGGGGGCCATGAACGTTTCGAGGCAATGCGCGATGGCGTCCATGCCGGTCGCGGCGGTGAGCATCGGCGGCAGGCCGAATGTGAGTTCCGGATCGCAAATCGCCACCTTCGGCACGACATATGGCGAGATCACGCCGACCTTGCGGCCATCGTCGAGAATCAGGATCGCGCCCCGGCCGACTTCGCTGCCGGTTCCGGCCGTCGTCGGAATGGCGATGACCGGCGCGGTCGCCGCCGTGATGCGCGCAAGCCCCCCTTCGATCACCGCGAAGCTAGCGAGCGGCCCTTCGTGCGTCGCGCAGACAGCGACGCCCTTCGCCAGATCAATCGACGAGCCGCCGCCCGCCGCGATCACGCCATCGCAATCATTCGCGCGATACAGCGCGACGGCCGCGCGCACTGCGGCTTCGTTCGGATTCGGCGGCGTCGCGTCGAAAACCGGTGCGGTGAATTGCGGGCCGAGCGCATCGACGACCTTGTCGAGCAAACCCGCCGCGCGGATGCCCGCATCGGTCACGATCAACGGACGGCGAATGCCGAAACGCTCGCACTCGCTGGCGAGCAGGCGCACCGCGCCGAAGTCGAACTGAATCTGCGTGATGTAATTGATCAGGGCCATGTGCAATGACGAAAGGTTATAGCGGTTGACCGAGTATACGGACGCCGTCGCCTCCGCGATACTGACGGCATGTGATACGGGTATAACTTTCCCTCATGACGCCATCGCTCAATTCCATTCTTTCGCGCCTGCACGTCAGGCAGTTGCGCCTGCTCATCGCGCTGGAAGAACGCGGCTCGCTGCTCGGCGCGGCGAAGCAGCTTGCGCTCACGCAGCCGGGCGCGAGCAAGGCGCTGCATGAAATAGAAACGACGTTCGGCACGCCGCTTTTCGTGCGGACGCATCGCGGGCTGGAGCCGAACGCGGTCGGGCATTGCGTGATCCGTTATGCGCGGCTGATTCATACGGATATCGCGCATCTGCGTGAAGAGATCGTCGGCATCATGCGCGGCTATGGCGGGCGCGTGTCCGTGGGCGTGATCATGGGCGCGGTGCCGCTCGTCACCGATGCGATCACCGCCGCGAGCGCGCGTCAGCCGGAGATGTCGGTCGAGATCGTCGAGGATACGAGTGCGAGCCTGCTCGGGCTCATCGACGCAGGACGGCTCGATGTCGCCGTGTGCCGCACGAGCGTGAGCCAGACGCCGTATCTGTACGACAGCGTCGCCGTACAGCAGGAAACGCTTGCGGTGATCGCGAATGTCGATCATCCGCTCGCGAAGCGGCGCCGCGTCGCGCTGAGCGATCTCGCGCGGCATCGCTGGGTGGTGTATCGCGCGAATATGCCGATGCGCCTGCTGCTCGAACGCGAGTTCCACGACGCGGGGCTGCGCTTCCCGTCGCATCTGCTGGAAACCACGTCCGCCTTCGCGACGCTCGCGTTGTTGCAGAAGAATCCGTCGCTCGTGGCGCTCGTATCCGTCGATGTCGCGCGTTTTTGCACGGCGCATGGGGTCGTGTGCACGTTGCCGCTCGCGTTCACATCGAAAAGCGAGCCGTATGAGATGGTCACGCGCCGCGATGCGCAGCTTTCAGCGGGCGTGCGCTTGCTGATGGACGAGATCGTGGAGGCGGGACGCAGCGCCGCCGCATGAATCGCTGACGGCTTTCCTCGCACTCGCTTTCTGGCTCAGCACGCGTGGATTGAACGCCCACAGTCCGCGCAAACGATTGGCAATCCATTCGCCCCTGAAACAAAGGGCGCGACCATAAAGTTCGATCCTTTCCACTCCGTTATCCGATGGGTGGGACACAAGTCCCGAAGGTCACGCAGTCGCCCGACCGCCGCACATCGCACCTATGGACCAACAGATCGAATCCTTCACCCTTCCGCGCGGACGTGCGGCGACGTGGCTGCTGCATGCGGGTCCCGACATTCCGCGTGCGATCCGCGCCGCGCTCGTCGGCAGCCTCTTCGGCACGCTGCCGATTTTTGCGGGCGGCGTCTTCAATACGATTGCGGTCGCGTGGGTGCTGCAGCGGCGGCATCCGTCCTTCGCATTCAATGCGTGGCTCGCGCTGGAAATCGCCGTCTGTCTTGCGCGCCTCGTCGTGCTGATCGTCGCGCGCCGCCGTGCCCGGTCGGGCAAATCGACGCTGACCGACACCTACGTGCTGCTTGCGCCGCTGTGGGGCGCGACAGTGGGCTATGGCGCGCTCGTCAGCGTGCTGTCGGGCGACTGGGTGGCCGCGACGCTCTCCTTCCTCTCCGCGGCCGCGATGGTCGGCGGCATCTGTTTCCGCAATTTCGCCGCGCCGCGTCTCGTCGCCGTGATGATCTTTCTATCGCTCGGGCCGTGCTGCATCGGCGCATTGCTCTCGGGCGAGCCGACGCTCCTTCTCACGCTGCTGCAAATCCCTTTCTATCTTTTCGCGATGAGCGCCGCCGCGTGGCGTCTCAACCGCATGCTCGTCTCGACGATGAAAGCCGAGCAGGAAAACGACCGCCGCGCGCGTCATGACGAACTCACCGGTCTGCTCAACCGTGCCGGGCTGTTTCAGGCGGTGCGCTTTCGCATGCGCTACGGCCGTGCAGACGAGAATGCGTTCGATGCCCTCTTCTATCTGGATCTCGACGGTTTCAAGGCGATCAACGACGCGCGCGGCCACGAAGTCGGCGACACGCTGCTCGCGCTCGTGGCGCGCCGCCTTCGGCACCTCGCGGGCGACGGCGCGCTGGTCGCGCGTCTGGGCGGCGATGAATTCGTCATTGTCGCGCCGCCGCACGCCGATCCTTTCGTGCTGGCGGACCGGCTCGTGATCGAGCTTGGCAAGCCTTTCCATACCGATGGCGACGGCGAACTGGTGATCGGCGCGAGCATCGGCGTTGCCATGTTCGATCGCAATCACACGGAACTCGACGGCGTTCTGCGCGATGCCGACAACGCGCTCTACGCCGCAAAGCGCTCGGGCAAAAGCCGCTGGGTCGCGGCGAGCCGCACGGAAGCGGCACTGCCCGCATCGGATGAGACGGCGGTCGCGTGATATTTACCGCATTGACTGCAAGATAGCCCCGTTCTTACCGTCTCTCCATTGAACAGTCGTTCGATTCTTCAGTACGGCTTACCGATCTTCAATTAGCAGACGAATAAACGTTCTCGCCTCACTTTTAAGCAAACGTTTGACTGTGTTTTGTGTTCCAATTAGCGGACGATATACCGCCGATACTCTCCGCGATTGATTCGCGTTCCACCGATGCATAAACGGGCCATGCGTTTTCAATACGAGACTTCATCAACGGATAGAAGAACCAAGGCCCATCACAATCGTCGCGCGCATTTCGAGCGGTGGTTTGCCACGTTCGCGAGCCTCGCTCATTCCCGGCTGCCCCTGCCGGACTACCTTCAAAAAGTCACCGATACGTTGCGGGAAGTCGCGGACGTCTCTTCGTCCGTGATCGAATGGATTGAAGGCGACGAGCTCGTGTATCGCGCGGCGAGCGGCGCAGCCGCGCGTCACGTAGGCACGAGACTGCCGTCCGCGGGCAGCCTGTCCGGCCTGTGCATCACGCGGCAAGAGGCGCTGGTGAGCCGCAACACCGCGACCGACCATCGCGTGGACCGCGCGGCGTGCCAGGCGGTCGGCGCGGCGTCGATGGTCGTCGCGCCCGTCATCTACGATGGCCGCTCCGTCGCGGTGCTCAAGCTGATTTCCGGCGAGCCCGAACAATTCGGCCAGGCGGATATCGCGATTCTCAACGCGTTCTGCGCGTGCATCGCCGAAACCATCGCGCGTGAAGAAATCGCGCAGGAGCATCGCCGGCTCGTCGAACAGCACGCGAGCGTCAGCGCGACGCTGAGCGTGGAATCGTCGCTGCGCGTCGAGTTCGAGAAAAAGCTCGCGGATGCGCTGCGCCGCCGCCGCACCGTGCTCGACAACGCGCACATTGCGTTCGTTTCCATCGATGAAGCCGGCATGGTCATCTACTGGAACGAGGCGGCGACGAAACTGTTCGGCTGGCGCGCGCAGGAAGTGATGAATCAGGAACTGGCGCAGTTCATCGTGCCCGAACGCCATCGCGCCGCGCATCGCGCCGGGCTCACGCGCTATCTGGCGACCGGCGAGGCGCGCGTCATCGATACGCGGGTCGAACTGCCCGCGAGACGCCGCGACGGCAGCGAGTTCACGGCGGAACTGACGATCAGCGAAGTCTGGTATGAAGGCCAGCGTCAGTTCACCTGCTTCATTCACGACATCACGGACCGCCTGCGCGCCACTGAAGCGAATCAGCGTCTGCGCCTGTTGATCGATTCGGTCAGCGACTACGCGATCTACATGCTGGATTCGAACGGCATCGTGCGCTCGTGGAACGACGGCGCGCACGCGCTGTACGGCTACACCGCCGAGGAGGCCATCGGCCGCCATCTGGCGCTCTTCTATACCCCCGACGAACTGGGCCGCGACCGCCCCGGCGACATCATCCGGCGCGCGATCGAGCACGGCCGCGTCGAACACGAAGGCTGGCGGGTGCGCAAGGACGGCTCGGAGTTCTGGGCGCACGTGACGCTAAGCGCGATGCCGTCGAAAGAAGGCAGCGCGCAGGATTTCGTCGCGATCACGCGCGACATGACTTCGCGCCGGCGCCTCGAAGAACTGGAGGCGTCGAGCCGGCGCATGAACGAGTTCCTCGCGCTGCTCGGCCACGAATTGCGCAATCCGCTCGCGCCCATCCGCAACGCGGTGAGCATCCTGAAACTGAAAGCCTCCGACGATTCCGACGTGATCCGCAGCCGCCAGATCGTCGACCGGCAGCTCGCGCATCTGACGAAGCTCGTCGACGACCTGCTCGAAGCGGGCCGCGTCAGTTCGGGAAAGATTCGCCTGACAACGGATGTCGTCGATATCGCGGACGTCGTGCATCTGAGCGCCGAAGCCAGCCAGCCCTCGTTCGACGCGCGGCAGCAGCGGCTCGTCGTCGAACACACGGGGCAGCGTGTCTTCGTCAACGGCGATCCGACGCGGCTCGTGCAGGCGCTCAACAACTTGCTCAACAACGCGTCGAAGTTCAGCCCGGCCGGATCGACGATCACGCTCGAAGCCGGAGCGCGCGGCGGCACGGCGCTGTTGCGTGTCATCGATCAGGGACGCGGCATTTCCGCCGATGCGCTCGGCGCCGTGTTCGATCTGTTCGTGCAGGAACATCCGCCCGGCGCCCATGCGGACGAGGGCGGCCTGGGCATCGGG
This sequence comes from Caballeronia grimmiae, assembly GCF_022879615.1. Taxonomy (NCBI): domain Bacteria; kingdom Pseudomonadati; phylum Pseudomonadota; class Betaproteobacteria; order Burkholderiales; family Burkholderiaceae; genus Caballeronia; species Caballeronia grimmiae. The sequence continues at coordinate 455,726 of NZ_CP084273.1, read as the reverse complement.
CTGACGCTCGTGCGGGCGATCGCGGAACTGCATGGCGGCCACGTCGAGGCGCAAAGCGACGGCCCGGGCAAGGGGAGCGTCTTCAGCTTGTGGCTGCCGCTCGCCCAGGCGGCGGCGCACGAGCCGCCAAAACTGGCCGCGCCTGAACCGTCGGCGAATCGGCAACTGGAGGTGCTCGTCGTCGACGACAATCGCGATTCCGCCGACAGCATGACGCTCGTCGTCGACATGCTCGGCCATTCCGCCCGCGCGGCCTACGACGGCGAAGAGGCGATGCGCCGCTTCGACGAGCGGCGGCCCGACGTGGTGCTGCTCGATTTGTCGATGCCTGGCGTGACCGGCTTCGACGTGATTCGCGGCATTCGCGAGCGGGCGGGCGCAGGCGGCGCGCACGTCATCGTCGCCGCAATGACCGGCCTCGGTTCCGACGAGGACATGGCCCGCACGCGCGCCGCCGGGTTCGACGCGCATCTGATCAAGCCGGTGGACCTCAACGAAGTCGAAGCGGTGCTCGCGCTCGCGGCGCGGTGAGCGCGCCTACCGCGCGTCCATCTCCGCGCGTTCCACGTTCACGCTGCCGCGCTGGCTGAAACGCTCGATGGCGGCGTCATCAGCGATGGAATCGGTGATGAGCGTCCATTCCCGTTCGAGCGGCGTCCAGTGCTGCTGGCTCGCGCGCTCCAGTTTGTCCGACGTCACCAGGACGAACACGCTCGCCGCCTGCGCGACGATGCACTCCTTCAAGAACGCCTGCTCCGCTGTTGCTTCGCACAGCCCCCGCCCGGCGACGACGCCATCCGCCCCGAGAAACGCCTTGTCGAACGTGAGCCGCGATAGCGCGACCTGAGCGATCGGCCCGAGCGTGCTCATGCTCGAAGGCCGCACATCCCCGCCGATGAGCGTCACGCGCACGTCCGCCGACGCCAGCGCGCCGACCGCCAGCAGATTGTTCGTGATGACCTGAATGTCCTTGCGCCCCGCGAGGCAGCGGGCGAGCGCGGCGGTCGTGGTACCGCCATCGAGAAACAGCGTGTCGCCGTCCTGCACGTGCCGCGCCGCCGCCCGCGCAATGGATTCCTTCTGCTCGCGAAAGCTTTCGCGCCGCGTATCGAGCGATTCCTCCGGCTCATGCACGCCGACCGACGCCGCGCCGCCGTAGGTCCGCACGATGCGGCGTTCGTCGGCGAGCGCGCGCAGATCGCGCCGCACCGTCGCTTCCGACATGCCGAAGTGCTCACATAGCGCGGCGACATCGTTCATGCCGGACAGCACGGCCTGCAGCATCGCCTCGCGGCGTTTTTCGACTTTCATGCGATTCCTGTTGATGGCGTGGCGCCTCGCGGGCGGCAAGCCGCCAAGTTTATCGAATCCCGCGGCGCTTCCGGGCTCGCGCGATGCTGAGAAGCCAAGCGTGTGGCTGTGATCGTTTCGGTCATTCCGTGCACCGCGCATTGCTCGTTTCGATCAGTGTAAACGCCTATAGGCCGAGAATTGCGCACAATCCGGTCAAACATTACACTATCGACTGATCGAAACGATCATTTTATGATCGAACCGATAAAAATTCCCCTCCCGGAGACACCCATGGTTCAGATTCCCATCAAGCGCGCAGTGGAGCGCGTACCCGGCGGCATGATGATCGTGCCGCTCCTGATCGGCTCGCTGATCGCAACCTTTCTGCCGGGCATGCCGAAGTTCTTTGGCTCGTTCACGAATGCGCTTTTCACCGGCGCGCTGCCGATCCTCGCAGTGTTCTATGTCTGCATGGGCGCGGGCATCGACGTGAAGGCAACGCCGTATCTGCTCAAGAAGGGCGGCGCGCTGTTCATCACGAAAGTCGGCATGGCGATCATCGCGGGCGTGGTGCTGGGCCATTTCCTCGGCGAGCAGCCGATCAGCTCCGGCATGTTCGCGGGGATTTCGACGCTGGCCGTCGTCGCCGCGATGAACGACACCAACGGCGGTCTCTACATGGCGCTGATGGGCCAGTACGGGCGCAAGGAAGATGTCGGCGCGTACACGATCATGTCGCTCGAATCCGGCCCGTTCCTGACGATGGTCACGCTCGGCGTCGCCGGTCTCTCGGCATTTCCGTGGCCGACGCTCGTCGGCAGCATCCTGCCGCTCGCTGTCGGCATGCTGCTCGGCAATCTCGACCGCGACATGCGCGATTTCCTGGGCCGCGCCGTGCCGGTGATGATTCCGTTCTTCGCGCTCGCGCTCGGCGCGGGACTTGACCTGCACAAGGTATGGCAGGCGGGCCTGCTCGGTATCGGCCTCGGCCTCGCGGTGGTCGTCTTCACCGGCATTCCGCTCTACTTCGCGGACCGGCTGACGGGCGGCACGGGCGTCGCAGGCGCGGCGGCGGCGAATACGGCGGGCAACGCGGCGGCAGTTCCGGCGCTGATCGCGGCGGCCAATCCGGTTTATGAAGAAGCCGCCAAGTCCGCGACGCTGCTGGTCGCAGCATGCGTGGTGGTGACGTCCATCATCACGCCGATCATCACGGCGTCGATTGCGAAGCGCGTCAACGCACGCAACGACGCCCGCGCCACGCTCGACCCAAGCGCGAAGCGCGGAGCCGCTCGATGAGCGCGAAGTCCACGAGCATGCTGATTCTCGCCGACGACCTCTCCGGCGCCGCCGACTGCGCGATCGCGTTCGCCGCAGCGGGCCGCAAGACGGTCGTCACGCTCGACGCGCACGCGCCGGACGAAGGCGCGACGGTCATCGCCGCCGACACCGACACGCGCCGCTACGCTCCCGCCGATGCCGCCGCCCGCGTCGCCGACGCCTTGCAGGCGCTGCGCGCGCCGGGCCGCCGTCTCTACAAGAAGATCGATTCGACGCTGCGCGGCAACTGGACCGCCGAAGTCGCGGCGCTCGCGCGGCTCGCCGGTTGTGCGATCGTCGCGCCCGCGTTCCCGGCGACGGGCCGCGCGGTGCGCGACGGCGGCGTCTTCGTGCATGGCGTGCCGCTCGACGCCACCGAAACGTGGCAACTGGAACACGCCGGACGCGACGCCAGCCTGAGCGCGATGCTTGAAGCAGCGGGCCTGAAGTGCGCGCACATCGGGCTCGCGAGCTTGCGCGACGCGCCGCAGACACTCGCCGCAAGGATCGCGGCGGCGGCAGCGGAAGGCATCGGCGCATTGATCGTCGATGCCGAAACGAGCGACGATCTCGCTGCGCTGGCGCGCATCACCGCGTCGCTCGACACGCCGTTCTTCTGGGTCGGCTCCGGCGGCCTCGCCCGCGAACTCGCCGCGCTGCCCGATCTCTTCGATGCGCCCGCCGCATCGATGGCCCGGCCCGCTTCGGCGGAGGTGGCGCATGGACCGGTGCTCGCGCTGGTCGGCAGCCTGTCTTCGGTATCGGAGCGGCAATGTGCGATGCTGCGCGGCGAAGCGGGCATCGACGAGCTGATCGTGCCGCCCGCGGTGCTGCGCGACGGCGCGCGGCATCCGATGTGGGCCGCATGGGGCGACGACATCGGCGCACGGTTGCGCGGCGGGCAAGACCTGATCGTGCGGATCGGCCGTGACGACGCCTTCGATCCATCGGAAGGCGCGCATCTCTCCAACGCGCTCGCCGCGCTCGTCGCGCCGCACTTCGGCACGCTCGGCGGGCTGATCGCGACCGGCGGCGAAACCGCCCGCGCGATGCTCGCGGCGGCGAACGTCGGCAGTCTCGAACTCGTGCGCGAAATCGAAGCCGGCGTGGCGCTCGGCCGCGCCACCACGGCCAGCGCGGCGAACGGCGCGGCCATCGTCACGAAAGCCGGCGCGTTCGGCAGCGAGCACGCGCTCTACGGCGCATACCGGCATCTGCGCGGCCAGCCAGCCGCAGCCCAGACCGCCGCGCTCGACAAGAACGCACGCGAAACCTCAATCTGAACAGACGACCATGACCAACTATCTCCCCGTAATCGGCATCACGATGGGCGACGCAAGCGGCGTCGGCCCGGAAATCGTCGTGAAGAGCCTCGCGCATGAAGCCGTGTACCAGCAGTGCCGCCCGCTCGTGATCGGCGATGCGCGCCGGCTCGAGCGCGCCATCGAGATCACCGGCGTGCGCGCGAGCGTGAGGCGCATCGAAGATGCATCGCAGGCGCAGTATCAGATTGGCGTGATCGACTGCATCGACCTCGAACTCATTCCCGACGACCTGCCGTTCGGCCAGCTTTCAGCCGTCGCCGGCGATGCGGCCTACCGCTACATCGCGCGCGCCGTCGAGCTTGCGCAGGCAAACCAGATCGACGCGATCTGCACCGCGCCGCTCAACAAGGAAGCGCTGCACGCGGGCGGCCACAAATTCCCCGGCCACACCGAAATGCTCGCGCATCTGACGGGCGTGGACGAAGTGTCGATGATGCTCGTCGCGCCGAAGCTGCGCGTGATTCACGTGACGACGCACATCGGCATCATCGACGCGATCCGCAAGATCGAGCCGGGTCTCGTGCGCCGCACGATCGAGCGCGGCAACGCGACGCTCGTGAAGGCGGGCATCGCGAAGCCGCGCATCGGCGTGTGCGGGATCAATCCGCACGCGGGCGAAAACGGCCTGTTCGGCTACGGCGAGGAAGAAGAGAAGATCATTCCGGCGGTGAAGGCGCTGCAGGAAGAAGGACTCGACGTGACCGGCCCGCTGCCCGCCGATACGCTCTTCTACCGCGCGGGACGTGGCGACTTCGATCTCGTCGTCGCGATGTATCACGATCAGGGCCACGGGCCGGTGAAGGTGCTGGGCCTCGAAGCGGGCGTCAACGTGACGGTCGGGCTCGACGTGATCCGCACGTCGGTGGATCACGGCACCGCGTTCGATATCGCGGGCAAGGGCATCGCCGACGAAGGCAGCATGCTCGAGGCGCTGCGTCAAGGCGCGGAACTGGCGACGCGGCGCGGTTGAAGCGCGTCTCGCGGGCGTGATCCGGCGCGATCTGGAACGCGTTCCAAATCGGCGCGACAATGCGGCATCTTCCTCCGCCCACGCGATTCCGACCATGCCCGACGCTTTCGAGACACTGACGCATCTCTGGCAACTCGCCGGCCTGCCCGGCGACGCGTTTTCCTTCGCCGACCTGCCGGGCCACGAGCCGGTGTTTCCGTCGACGTTCGCGGTCGGCACGGCGGCGCAATCGACCATCGCCGCCGCCGCGCTCGCCGCCTGCGAACTCGCGCACGCGCGCGGCGCGGCGCGTCAGAACGTGTCCGTCGACATGACGCACGCGGCGGTCGAATGCACCGGCCACTTCACGCTCGATGGCCAGGCGCCCGAAACCTGGGGCCCGTTCTCGGGCCTTTATCGTTGCGCCGACGGCTACGTGCGCATTCACGCAAACTTTGCCCATCATCAGGACGGCGCGCTGCGCGTGCTCGGCCTCGATCCCGCCACGGCCAGACGCGACGACGCGGAGCGCGCGCTGCTCGGCTGGCGCGCCATCGATTTCGAGGACGCCTGCGCGCAAAGCGGGCTCGTCGTCACGATGCTGCGCAGCTTCGACGAATGGGACGCCACGCCGCAAGGACGCGCCATCGCCGCGCAGCCGCTGATGACGCTCACCCGCATCGGCGATGCGCCGCCGCGCGAACTGCCGCCGCTATCCGCGAACGATCGTCCGCTCGCCGGCGTGCGCGTGCTGGATTTCACGCGCATTCTCGCGGGTCCGGTCGGCGGACGCGCACTGGCCGCGTTCGGCGCGGACGTGATGCTCGTCAACTCCCCGCATCTGCCGAACATTTCCGCCATCGCCGATACGAGCCGCGGCAAGCGCTCGGCGCATCTCGATCTGCAGAGCGACGACGGCCGCGCGGCGCTGTGGCGTCTCATCGACGGCGCGCACGTGTTTTCGCAGGGGTATCGGCCAGGCGGGCTGGCGGCGCTCGGTTTCGCGCCGGAAGCTGTGACGCAACGGCGGCCGGGGATCGTCTATGTGTCGCTGACGGCGTATGGCACGCAAGGCCCGTGGGCCGGGCGGCGCGGTTTCGATTCGCTGGTCCAGACCGCGATGGGCTTCAACGCAGCGGAAGGCGAGGCGCAAGGCGCGGGCAAGCCGCGTCCGTTGCCGATGCAGATGCTCGACATGGCGAGCGGCTTCCTGATGGCGTTCGGTGCGGCTGCCGCGCTGTGGAAGCAGCAACGGGAAGGCGGAAGCTGGCACGTGCAGGTGTCGCTGGCGCAGACGGGGCAATGGCTGCGCGGCCTCGGGCGGATCGATGGGGGTCTGCGCGCGGCCATCCCCGATTTCGCGCCTTTTCTCGAACGGCAGGCGTCGGGCTTCGGCGAGCTGGACGCGGTACGCCCGAGCGCCCAACTGGCGCGCACGCCGGCGGGCTATGAGCGCGCGTCGGAGCCGCCGGGAACATCCGAGGCGCGGTGGTAAATCGCTTGGTCCTTACGCAGAGGAGCCGCGCTTCTTTTTCTTCGCCTTGCTTCGGTTGAAGTCGATCGCGGCGCGAATCAGACCTTGCAGGCCGTCTACATCGACTTCGTCGCCTTCCAGATAGTCGATCGCGCGCCTCGCGTTGCCCTCCAGCCCCGCGTTGAAGAGCTTGCCGGGATCGGGAAGCATCGCGCCGTGGGCGAACGTCAGCTTGACCTTGCCCTTGTGCGCGTTGGCGACGGCGATCATCCCCTCGCAATACCACACGGGGCTGCCCATGTACTTCCATTCCTCGACGATGCCGGGATCGGCCGCGAGGATTGCCGCTCGCATGTCCGCGAACGTCGCGCCGCGCCAGTCGGCGAGTTCCGCGATCATCTGGTCGATACGTTCGGTCGCGTTCACCATCACGCCTCCGCGCGCAGATCGGCGGCTACCGGCGCATCCACTTCGACAGGCACCCGCCGCGCGAGCGCGCACATCAGTTCATAACCGATGGTCCCCGCCGGCTCGGCCACTTCGTCGACGCGCACCTGATCGCCCCAAAGCTGCACCGATGAACCGATGCCCGCTGCCGGACACGGCGTGAGATCGACGGTCAGCATGTCCATCGAGACGCGCCCGACGAGCCGCGTCCGCACGCCATCGACGACGACCGGCGTACCGGCGGGCGCGTGTCGCGGATAACCGTCCGCATAGCCGCACGCGACGACGCCGATGCGCATCGCGCAATCCGCCGTGAACGGGCGTCCATAGCCGATGGTTTCGCCCGGCGCGAGCGTCTGCACGCCGATGATGCGGCTCGACAGCGTCATCGCCGCCCGCAGCGGCAAGCCGGCGATGTGCCGCGCGCTGCCCGTCGGCGATGCGCCATAAAGGATCGTGCCGGGCCGCACCCAGTCGCGATGTGCACGCGGATGCCAGAGCACGGCCGCCGAATTGGCAAGCGAGCGCGTGCCGGGGAGGTCGCGCGTGGCGGCGTCGAATTCGTCGATTTGCCAGTCGATGCCGCCGTCGTCCGCGTTGGCGAAGTGGCTCATCAGCCCGATCTTGCCGATCTTCCCGGCCGACGCCATGCCCGACGCCCGTTGCCAGGCGCGCGTGAAAGCATCGGGCCGGAATCCGAGCCGGTTCATGCCGGAGTTCATCTTCAACTGGATGTCGACAGGCTGGCGCGGTGTCGACGCATCGAGCAGATCGAGTTGCTCGTCGCAATGCACCGTCACCGTCAGCCGATGACGGTCCGCGACTTCCACGTCGCGCGCATCGAAGATGCCTTCGAGCAGCAGGATCGGTTTGGTCCAGCCGAGTTCGCGCACGCGCACGGCTTCGTCGAGATCGAGCAGCGCGATGCCATCGGACTCGCCGAGCGCCTGATAAATCCTCCCGATGCCATGACCGTAGGCGTTCGCCTTGATCACCGCCCACACGCGCGACGACGCCGCCGTGCGCCGCACGAACGCGATGTTCTCCTGGATCGAATCGAGGTGGATGCGTGCGGAAATGGGACGGGGCATGGGCGTTACTCCTTATTGGCTCGTTGTTAGTCGATCATGGGATCGTATCGAGTCAAACGGAGTGCTTGTTATTCTATTCGGTGATTTTTTTGGTGGAATCGACTGGGTTCGCGCCTAACGCGCCAGCAAGCCGAACACCGCCACGCTGTTCTTCGTGCCCACATAAACCTTGCCGTTGGCGATCGTCGGCGTGATGAACTTGTTGCCCGGACCGAACTGATGACGCGCGCCGGCCTGATTACTGTCGTAGAGCGAGCGCGCGAGATCCGACGCGTCGTACGCATGCAGCGTCGCAATCGTCCCGCTTCGCGCCGCCCACACGATGCCGTTCGCCGCTCCGTTCGCCGATATGCCCGGCGTCGTGCCGGGAAAGCCGAAGGTGGTCGGCGTCTGGCTGGCGGGCGTCGCCGAGAGCCGCGCGTTCGTGATCGCGAACGCCTTGAGGTTGTCGCCGACCGCGCCGAAGTACACCGTGCGATTGAAGTACGCGGGCATGCCGAACATCGCTCCGCGAATCTGCCCGGCCAGCTCCTGATAGATGTGGTCCCCGTTCGAATCGAACTTTCCCATCGAATCGCGGTTGACGACATAGATCACCGCGTTCTTGCCCGCCCCCAGCGCGAGGCGGCGCACCGCGCCGGTGGCATCGACGAGATCGGGCAGCACGAGCGCGCCGCCGGAGCCGAGGTCTTCGTCCACGTTCGACTGCTGCACTGTATTCGACGCCTGGAAGTAATCGGTGACGGCAAGCGCCGGTGTCACGCCCAGCTTCAGAAAGCCATTGCCGAAGTTGCCGTGCAGCGGCATCTCCTGCGCGTTCAGCGTGGCGTCGAAGGTGCCGTTGCCATCGAGGAGATAGATCGACGCGCCATCCGACGCGAGTCCCGCGCCGCTCATCCAGATCGCGCCCATCTGCCCGTTCGGGGTCACGTTGAGCACGCTCGACTGCTGCAGCGTCGCGGCGTCGTAGCCGATCACCCAGCCCGTGTAAGGCATGAAGTCGCAATGCGACGTCCACGCCGTGTAGACGACGCCGTTGAGCAGCAGCAGCGACGCGCGCTCCGCGTACTGTCCGGGATCGAACACCACGCGCCCGTTCTGGCTCGCCGCGCCCGTTCCCGGGTACGACGCGCTGATTTCCGTAGGTCCGCCGAACAGTTCCGCGCCGGTCACGATATCGAGCGCGTGAATTCGCTGGTGATAGCGGCCCGCGCCGTCCTTCGACATGCCGACGACGTACATCGCGCCGTTCGGCCCGCGAGCGCGGTCGATGACCGGCGTCGCCGTAATGCCGATCGTCGGCGTGATCTGGCCGCAGCCGTGGTCGTCGCTCGGCGTTTCGCCGTTGGCGAGCGTCGTGGTCTTCCAGAGCGTCGCGCCGGTATCCGCGTCGAATGCATAGACGCTGGCGTTTTCAGTGGCGACGTACAGCACGTTATGCGTGCCGCCCGCAATCAACACTTTGGCCAGAAAAAGCGGCTGCGCGTCGACGGGGCCATCGACCGGATAGACGGCGAGCTTGCCGAACGTCGTCGAGTTGACGTTGGCCGGCGTGAGCACCGTCTCCGCAAGCTGCTGACCGGTGCGGCCGATATCGTTGTGGTACGTGACGACGTCCATCGCGTTCGCGACGGCGCCGGAAGCCGCCGGCGGGCTCGATGCGCCCGGCGGGCCGGATGCGGCCGGCGGACCGGATGCACCAGCGCCCGCGTCCGATGAAGAGGACGAAGACGACGATCCGCCCCCGCTGCATCCCCCGCCGATGGCGAGCGCGATCATCACAGCGAACAGCAGCGACAGCAGGACGGTACGGCCCGAGAGATTCGGTTTCATCTGCTATCCCCTGCTCTGACGGCACGAGCCGCTTACAGCATCTTTGCCGTCGTGCGACGCCTTTGCTGCGTCGCCATCAACCATGTTAATATAGGGAAACTACCTAGGTAGTTAACCTAGTTCCACGCTTAATCAAGGAGTTGCGCCATGGGAGTCATCCTGTCTGCTTTTTCGATGTTGTCCGCCGCCGTCCGCGACGCACTCGAAGCCCGCGCCAAGGTCAGCGCGCTGATGGCCGAAGCTTATCGCCGCGCGGGGTAATCGCCCGGTTTGCCGATTCATCGGACCGGGCGCGGCCAGCGCCCGAAATGGACCATCGTCGCATGCGTGTCCGATAGCAGCGCGGCCTTCAAATCGCGCCGCTCGGAAAAGCGCGGCGCGTCGTACCACGTTAGGAATTCGTCGCGCCAGAAGGCCCAGGCACTCTCGTCGAAGTCGAAATCTTCGTCGATGCAGCCGTTGTCGCGCAGATACGCTCCGACCACTTGCGTCCCGTTCCAGTAAGCGACGGCCACATCGGTCAGATCGGCGGTCATGCCGCGCGGCAGGTCGCGCAGCAGCATGGCGAGATGCGCCTTGAACGATGCGAAGTCGGTCGGTCTCATCGCGTGTTCCGCCCCAAGAAGTGCGTTGTAAGACGATGCGGCGCGCGGTCTGTCCACGGCACGATCAGCCGAATGCGCCCTTGTTCAAATCTTTCTCGAACATGGCCACCCAGGCGGTGCCGTGTCCGACGCGATACTCGCGCTCCTTGAGCGTCGAGCGCCGCACGATCGTGACGTGTCCCTGCAAAGGATAAACATCGTCGACGACTTCGGATTCCCCCGCTTCCTGCACGAGAAAATCGCCCGCGTCGATACGATGCCGCGCGAGAATGGCCAGAAAGTCCGCTTTCTCGTCCGGTGCGATCACTGACATGGCGGCCTCCACGATCGATTGCTGCTGCATTCAAGGTAGCACACGCAAGAGCGAACGGCGATGCCTATTCGCCGCACGCAAATTGCTTGCAGTCGCCCCGTGATCCGACGGGAGGCGCTCGCCGATGACCCACCCAACCGTTTGCCGCGCGCTGTGTTGCGCGGCGCTTGCCGCGTGCGCGCACGTTCATGCACAGGACCGCGCTTGCGGCGTGCTGCAAGGCGCGTCCGGGGATGTGCTTTCGTTGCGAGAAGGCGAACGCGCCGACCTGATTCAGGGCGGAAAGGCCGTGCATGGCGCGCTGCATGTGTATGCCGACGGCGCGGTGTATCGCGTGTACTGGCAGCCGGACGGGAGCGCCGAGCAGTACGTGCTGGCGAATGCGGGAGAGAACAGCGTGCGGCTGGTGTCGACGCCGCGCGGAGCGAAAGTGGACGCGGGACCGGGCACGCTGCCGCCGCAGCAAGTGCTCTCGTGTCCCGCGTTATGACGCCGATTACTTCGCCAGCACCTTGCCGATCGCATCGGCGACCGTCTGCACGTTGCTTTCGTTCAAGCCCGCCACGCACATGCGGCCGGAGCGCAGGATATAGACGCCGAATTCCTCTTTCAGGCGATCGGCCTGCTCCGCCACGAGACCCGTGTACGTGAACATGCCGCGCTGCTTCAGATAACGCGTGAGCATTTCGCCGCGCACGTGGTCTTCGAGGCCATCGTGAATCGCGCGACGCATCCGCGCGATGCGCTCGCACATCGCCGCCAGCTCTTCGCGCCACGATTGCGCGAGTTCGGGCGTCGTCAGCACCTTCGTGACAATCTTCGCGCCATGCGTCGGCGGATTGCTGTAGTTCGAGCGCACGGCGCTCGTCAACTGGCCGAGCACGCGGTCGGCTTCGGCCGCATCGTCGCAAACGACATGCAGGCCGCCGCAACGCTCGCCGTACAGCGAGAAGTTCTTCGAGAACGAATTGGCGATGAACGCCGGCACCCCGCGGCGCGCCAGCTCGCGCACGGCGAAGGCGTCACCGTCGAGGCCGGAGCCGAATCCCTGATACGCCATGTCGACGAACGGCAGCAGGTCGCGCCGCTTCAGCACGTCGATGACCTTCACCCACTGCGCTTCGTCGAGATCGACGCCCGTCGGGTTATGACAGCACGCATGCAGCAGCACGACGCTCTTCGCGGGCAACGCATCGATGGCTTCGAGCATCGCATCGAAACGCAGGCCGCCGGTGGCTTCGTCGTAGTACGGATACGTGTTCACTTCGAAACCCGCGCGCTCGAAGATGAAGCGATGGTTCTCCCACGTCGGATCGCTCACCCACAGTTTCGACGCCGGAAAGTAGCGCTTGATGAAGTCCGCGCCCACTTTCAGCGCGCCCGAGCCGCCGAGCGTCTGCACGCTCGCAATGCGGCCCTCGGCGCGCGCGGGACATTCCGGGCCGAACACGAGCGCCTGCACGGCATCGCGGTAATGCGCGAAACCGGCCATCGGCAGATACGGCTTCGGGCCGAGGTCTTTCAGGATCGACAGTTCGGCTTCGCGCACGGCCTGCATCACGGGGAGGCGGCCGGCGTCGTCGAAATAGATGCCGATGCTCAGATTGACCTTGTCGGTGCGCGGGTCCTTCTGGAAGTTTTCGTTCAGCGAGAGAATCGGGTCGCCGGGGTAGGCATCGATATGTTCGAACATGGTGTCGGGAGCGGAAGCGAAAGGAAGGATCAGCGGGATGTCACGCGGCGCGTTGCGCCCGCGTCATCGCCGCGACTTTTGAGATAGTAGCCGATTCCCAGAACCGCGAGCCAGATGGGGATCAGGTAGACGGACAGCCGCAGGCCGGGCGTTTCGAACATCACCCAGACGATGCCGGCGACGAACGCAAGGCAAAGATAGTTGGTGAGCGGAAAGCCGATGCTTCGGAACGCCGTGGTCACGCCGCGCTCCTGCTTCTCGCGGCGGAACTTGAGGTGAATGATGCTGATCATCGCCCAGTTGATGACGAGCGCCGATACCGCGAGCCCCATCAGCAACCCGAACGCGCGGCCCGGAATGAAGTAATTGATCAGCACGCATGCCGCCGTGACGATGGCCGAGACGCACAGCGCCGCGATTGGAATGCCGCGCCTGTTCACGCCGCAGAGCGCGCGCGGCGCATTGCCCTGTTGCGCGAGGCCGTACAGCATGCGGCTATTCGCATAGACGCCGCTGTTGTAGACCGACAGCGCGGCGGTCAGCACGATCACGTTCAGCACGTTGGCCACCAGCGTGCTGTTCATCTCGCGGAAAATCAGCACGAAGGGGCTGCCGCCCGTCGCTACCTTGTCCCACGGATACAGCGAAAGCAGCACGCCGAGCGCACCGATATAGAAAATGAGGATGCGGTAGATGACCTGATTCGTCGCGCGCGGAATGCTGTGCGACGGATCTTCGGCTTCCGCCGCCGTGATGCCGACCAGTTCCAGCCCACCGAACGAAAACATGATGACGGCCATCGACATGACGAGGCCGCTCACGCCGAGCGGAAAAAATCCGCCGAGCTTCCACAGGTTCGTGACGCTCGCTTGCGGCCCCGCGTGACCTGAAAACAGCAGATAGCCGCCGAACAGGATCATGCCGACGATCGCCGCAACCTTGACGATGGCGAACCAGAATTCCAGCTCTCCGAACGACTTCACGCTCGTCAGGTTGATCGCATTGACGATGACGAAGCACGCCAGCGCCGATATCCACGTCGGCAGTCCCGGCCACCAGTACTGCATGTAGATGCCGACGGCGGACAGCTCCGCCATGCTGACGAGAATATAGATGGCCCAGTAGTTCCACCCGGAGATAAAGCCCGCCGCACGGCCCCAGTACTTGTCGGCGAAATGGCTGAACGAGCCCGCGACGGGTTCGTCGACGACCATCTCGCCCAGTTGCCGCATGATGAAGAACGCCATGACCCCGGCGATCGCATAGCCGAGCAGCACGGATGGACCGGCGAGCTTGATCGTTTCCGCCACACCGAGAAAAAGCCCGGTGCCGATTGCGCCGCCGAGCGCGATCAGCTGGATGTGACGGCTCTTGAGTCCGCGCCTGAGTGCTTCGGGCGAACTCGCCGTCGCGCCGGTATTGCCTGAAACCATGTGATGCCCGCCTCTCCTGCCAGGTCCGCGCGTCGCCGCGACGCCCGCCGCCGCACCGTCATCAAAACGCACGAAGTGTTGTTTTTCTGCGAGGACGTACTTCCGCCGCACGCATTACGACCGCTTCGCTTCCCGTTCCGCCCGGACCAAAGTACGCGATTTTACCGCTCCGCCGCCCGCAAAGCCTTGTCGAGCGGACCTGCGGGACGTTTGTTCGTGCCGGCTGGCGCGCCCGCGCCCTCGAAGAAGGAGAACTGAGGCCGGAATTGGGGCTTTTTCGGAGGATTGAGTTCGCGGCCCCGCGCGCAGAATTCATTCATCCACTCAACGGGGAAGCGCCATGTTCCAGACGATGCAAAAAAACGCCGCGCCGCATCACATCGCGAATCCGAATGCTTACGCGCACATCGACGCGCCGGCAACGGAAGCTGAACTGCTCGCGCAGCTTCAGAGCGCGTCGGACAAGGTGCTGCGCCTCGCGGGTGAACTGCACGCGAATGCGAACGTAGACGCCGATTCCCTCGCCGAGCAGCACGAGATCGCGCAACGGCTGATCGGCCGGTTGCTCGCCATGCCCGCATCGCAACGCTGATTCACCGCTCACCGCACCAAACTGGAATAACGAGAATGAACTACTTGACCATCATCGCGATTGTCTGGACGGTGTGCGCGCTCTTCGCGGTTCTGTTCATCCGTGGCGCGACGGCGCAAGAGCGGAAGCCGGCGCGCGTTTCGCAGCGCCGCGAACCCGGCAATGCGTCGAATGGCGCAAACGCGGTCAAGACGGCCGGCCGCGCTTCCTGAAAGACGCGCTCGGCGGGCGCGATGCATCACTGAATTGCCGATGCCGCTGCGCGCAATCCGAGCAGGTAGCTGTCCACGCCGAAGCCGCAGATTTGCCCCTTCACGACTTCGGCGAACACCGAGTGGTGGCGGAACGGCTCTCGCGCATGAACGTTCGACATGTGCACTTCGACGATGGGCACGGTCAGAATGGCGAGCGCGTCTCGAATGGCGATGCTGTAATGCGTCCACGCGCCCGCGTTGATGATCACGGCATCGACCTTGTCGGTGAACGCCTGATGGATGCGCGCGCACATCTCGCCTTCGATGTTCGTCTGATAACACTCCACTTCCACGCCCAGTTCCCGGCCGAGGGCGCTCAGTTGCTCGTCGATCTGCGCGAGCGTCGCCGTGCCGTACTGCTTCGGATCGCGCTTGCCGAACATGTTGAGGTTGACGCCGTGCAGCGTCAGGATCTTTGCCATGGTGTGTCCTCGAATGTGGATGCTGCAGGCTGGTAACGGGCAGATTCTGCAGTCCGTGACGCGCGATGACAATAGGCGCGCCCTCGCGATTCGCCGTTAACTCGACTGGGCCTGCAGCGCGGCGTGCAGCATGTCGCGAAGCTCGATCAGGTCGCCACGCAGCAAGGCGGTGAACGTATCGACGTCTTCGACCCACTGCCCCGATTCCCGCAGCACCGTGCGCAGCTCGTCGCACTGGTCGTACAGCATCGACGGACCCAGCACCGTCAAACCGCCCGCCAGCTTGTGCGCCCAGCTGCGCAATTGCTGCACGTCCTTCCGGCGGCTGATGCGGTCCAGCGCGACGATATCCTCATCGATTTGCGCGACGAGATCGCGCATGTAGGCCGCCGGAATCGTCGGGAAGCGCGGCGGCAGGTCGTCGTCTCCGGCGTCATCGCACCGGGGCGTGTCCGGCTGGCCGGCATCGTCTGCGCGAGCGGTCCGCAGCACGCCCGCAAGCACGGAAAGCGGAAGCGGCTTCGTCAGGTAATCGGTGAAGCCTCGTGCGCGGCCTGCTTCCACATCTTGCGTGCTGGCGCTCGCGCTGACCGCATAGACGCGCATCGCCGGGTCCAGCGCACGCGCCGCGACGAGGAGTTCCGCGCCCGACATCTTCGGCATGTCCATGTCAGTGAGCACGAGGTCCACGCGGTTCTTGCGCAGCAAATCGAGCGCCTCTTCGCCATCGGCCGCCTCGAGCACGGTTGCGCCGAGCGTCAGCAACTGATCGCGCAACAGCCCGCGATTGAGCCGGTTGTCTTCCGCGACGACGACCGTCGGCCCCGCCGTGCGCGTGACCGGCAGCGCGGTCCCAGTGCCCGCGCCCGGAAGGGTGACGCCGCGCTCGCGTTCACGGATGATGCCAACCGCGTCCCGGAATCCCTTCACGCTGAAGATACTTACTTCGAGCACGCCATTCTCCCGCTGCACGGGAACGAGCGGTCCGTTCTGCGTCATGCGGATCACCCGCGCGGGGTTGTTCCAGGCCGACTGGATCTCCTCGTCGGAAAACTCGTCGGTGGCGATCAGATAGTCGCAACCTTCCGTCGATGCAGCGCCGGGCTGCTGCATGAACGTGAGCGAACTGCGATCCGGATCATAGAGATTCCCGAGCCATTCGCGATACTCGTTTGCACGGCACAGGATGGCTGGGCGGCCGCCCGGCAGGACCGCATCGCTGCCAGCGCTCGCCGATACATCGACGGCAAGCGGCAGCGACACCCGGATGCGCGTGCCGACGCCTTCGGTGCTGTCGAGTTCGATGCGGCCTTTCATCAACTGGCTGAGGCGCACGCAGATGGACAGCCCGAGGCCTGTGCCACGCGCCTGCGTGAGGCGATGCGCGTCCCCCTGCATGAACGGCTGAAAGAGCTTGTCGCGCTGCGACTCAGGAATGCCGATGCCCGAATCGGCGACGCTCAGTTCCAGCGCGCTCTCGGCCCAGCGCGCCCGCACGACAACCTTGCCCGAATACGTGAACTTGAGCGCGTTGCCGAGCAGGTTGTTGAGAATCTGCGAGACGCGGATCGGGTCGAACAGCAGCTTCGCGGGACACGAGCGGTCGATCACGACATAGAGCCGCAAGCCCTGCCGGTTCGCAAGCGGCGCATGGGCGATGATCACGCGCACGAGGAGCTCGCGTATCGAGCCCCATTCCTCGGCGAGCCGCATTTCGCCAATGTCCATCTTCGAGAAATCGAGTACATCGTTCACCACTTGAAGCAGCGCGCTCGCGGAGGCCTGCATCGCATGGACGCGCGCTTCCTGTTCGGCGGCAAGCGGCCCGAGCGCAACGAGTTCCAGATTGCCGACGAGCGACGACAGCGGCGT
This sequence comes from Caballeronia grimmiae, assembly GCF_022879615.1. Classification (NCBI taxonomy): domain Bacteria; kingdom Pseudomonadati; phylum Pseudomonadota; class Betaproteobacteria; order Burkholderiales; family Burkholderiaceae; genus Caballeronia; species Caballeronia grimmiae. The sequence continues at coordinate 438,810 of NZ_CP084273.1, read as the reverse complement.
GCGGATCTCGTGGCTCATCGATGCGAAAAAACTCAGCTTTGCCTTCGCGGCGGCATCGCTCGTTTCCGTGGCCGCGCGCAGCAAGCGTTCGGCTTCGTAATGCTCGCTGATGTCGGCGATTGCGCAGAAGAGCACGTCGGTCTTGTTCACCACCGCCGACGCATACGAAATCTTGAGATGCATCGTGGCGGCGTCCGCCTTCTCGTGCGAGTATTGAAGCTGCCGGATCATCGCTTCCTGACCTTCCCGAGCGGGCGCAATGCCGTTCGCCTGAAGCGCCTGACACAGCCCGGCGGGCAGGCGCAAGGAGGCGTCGGTCAGATCGAGCACCGAGCGTGCGACCTGATTCGCGGCGATGATGGCGAAATCGCCGCGCATCGCAATGCACAGACCGACCGGCGTCGCGTGCACGAGCAGGTGATTGAGAATCTCGCCTTCGACCGCGCGGCACGCCTGCTCGTACGTGCGCGTGAGAAAGCGGTAGTTCCAGTATCGATACATCGCGATCAGCATTGCAATGAGCGCAGCGGTCACGAGCGCGATGACGATGACCGGATCGCGCTGTGACGCCAGACGCTTTCCAAGCGGCAGCGCAGCGACGATATAACCGATGCCGAGGGCAAGCGGTTCAAGCCGTATGCCCCATCCGCGTCCGGGCAGCCAGTGGAACGTGCCCGTCTCTTTACCCGTAAGATGCGCGTTGGCGTATCGCGTGTACTCGGTGTCGTCGCCGCCGAGAATGTGGCCATCGGCAGCGAAGACTGCTATCTGCGATTCGAGCGTGCTCGAAGTCACGCGGCGCAATGCGGCATCCGGTCCAAGAGTCGTGAATACGAGACCGAGCGGCTGATCGTTTCGAGCGACGACCATGAACAGGACGACCGTCGGCTTCAGAAAACCCAGTGAAGGCGGCGCGATGAACCACATGACGCGCCGCGCACGCGCCGCATCGAGCGGCGCAATTCTGTGCGTGCTCATGTAGATCTTCGCAAACGATACGAGCGCGGAAAGCCTCTGCGCGGGAGCGACCTTATTGTCGGTTTTGTCGAAGAACCCGAAACCGTGCGAAGCGGCGCCGTCGTACGACACATATTGCAGTACAGGCGGCGTGCTTTCTTCCGGGATGAGTTGGCGAGCCGCATCGCAAGCGGTGGCCAGCCCCGCGTCCTGGCGATCGGGCGGGTAGGCTTGGCATCGAGGCTTGTTAGCCAGATCCGGTACGTCCGAGCTTGACGCGACCGCGCCCACGTTCAGCAGCAGGCTGCCCGGCGTGAGAATGTTGTAGCGGCTGAACACCGAGACGTTGATGCCGCGCATGGCGGTCTGCACCGCATCCTGGTCGGCCTTCAGTCCCGCGCTCAGCACGAACACCCCGGTGGCGGCGGCGCCGCATAGCGCGGCGAAGATCAGGAGAGCTACGGCCATCGCAAAGATGCGCCGCTCCCGCTTGAGGTTGTTTTCCAGCATCCGCAGCATCTGCAGAGGGGAGTTCTGCGATGCGGCGAAGAAACGCTCCATCAGGCCAGTCCTGTTTCAGTAGCGTACTTGACAAGGTCCACGTGGTTCTCCACATGGAGCTTGCGCATGGCGGAGCGCTTCTGAGTCGCGACCGTCGGCACTGAACGGTTGAGAGTGCGCGCAATCTCCGTCACGGAAAGCCCTTGCGCGAAGAGGCGCACGACTTCGAGTTCACGCGGCGACAGCGGCTGCACGCGTGCAAGATCCTTCGTCGTCGATCCCTCGCGGGCAAGACGATTCTGGATCTTCGGCGAGATGATGGTTTCCTTCGTGGTGAGCGCACGCACGCTGATCTGCGCGAGTTCGCTCGCTGGCTCTTCCTTGCTGACGATAGCAGCGACGCCGAGCTTGCAGAGTTCGTGGAACATGCCGCCGCTCGTCGTCATCGTAAGGATGACGACCGGAATGTCAGGGTAGGAACGGCGCAGCTTGCTGACGAGACGAAGTCCGTCGAGTTCGACTTCCGCATCGCCCTGCATCACGAGGTCGGTGATGATGAGATCGGCAGGCTGCATTTCGAGCACGCGGATCAGTTCCGCGCCCGAGTTCACCGTGGCCGCAATCTGATAGCCCGGCAGCTTCGCGAACTGATCGGACACGGCCATGAGAACGATGGGATGGTCATCCGCCAGCACTATCCGAATGGTGCGCATCTGCTCATTCATGAATACACCGCCGCTTGCGCATTGCATGTCCATGTCGAAAGATGAAACAGACGAGCGGCCACCCGCGAAAGAAGCAATAGACGGACAGGCCGGTTCGTCACGACGCCCCCCGCACGAGTATGCACATCTTGGTTTCATTCTAGGATAGCTCGGACAGCATTGAAAGACGTGCGGACACGCTCTTAGACACGTCATGGTGGCCCCTGCATCATGGATTTTTTTTTATTCCGGTGTTCACATTAAGCTCTACAGGTCTGCCGGCCGAAGTGCGGGCGACATTCCCCGTCACGGCAAAGGCCTCATCGAATCCGCATGCCTTTGCGTGAAGCATCGCTGTTCGCTTCTTCGCTGCCGCGATGCGGCTTCGGCTGTCCGAACTCGTCGAGCGGCATGGACATGATGCGACGAGCCTTGTCTGTTCCTGACCGCTTGCTCTGCGCGAACAGCACGCACGTGATCACGACCATGCAGGCGACGAACCCGATCGCGATGGATTTGACCGGCAGGGAGCGCCACGTATCGAAGGCGAAGGCCGCAAGGATGATGAAGGATACGGCGAAGAACACCGGCACGAGCACCAGGGAAGCGATGCCTGCAGCGTCGAAAAACTTCTGAGCGATTCGGCGGACCGAATGGATTACGGACATACTGGGCACCCGGCAAGGAACGCGACAGGCGCCATTAAGACGCCTGTCTGCAGAGGAGAATGCAATCTGTCTGGTATCGAAGCCTTCGCCGCTACATCGAGCGCGATCTCGAGTTGTCTCGCAGATCCATTGGCTTCTTATGCGTGACTGTAATCAACGCCTTATGACAAACATATCGAAGAATGTCGAGATGGTTCGATAAACACGATGGACGTCCTTCAACTGGCCGACGCCACGCAAAAAAAAGCCGCCTTGACGGCGGCAAATGGGTCGAACGGTGAAATGCAGACTGCGCCTCGTAGCACGTTGGTCGCGAAGCAGCGCATGAAGCATTCAACGCGGGCGGATCATCGCACCAGGTGCATGTCCGGGAATATAGTAGGAATTCGAAACAATTGCGGACGGCTCGCGATCGCCATCACGCCGCGACTGCGCACGGTGACTTGTCCATCACCGCCTGCCGCATATGTCCGCTGATGCGCGCGACGACCTCCGACCAGTCGCAGTCGAAGCGCCGGCGGAACAGGCGCATCGTCGGATACCACGGACTGTCTTCGCGGGTGTAGTGCCAGCGCCAGTCGCCATAGGCGGGCAGCATCAGCCAGACGGGCTTGCCCATCGCACCGGCCACATGGGCAACGGATGTATCCACTGTCAACACCACGTCCAGTGCTTCGATCGCGCTTGCGGTCTGCGCCATCGTGTCGAGGTCCGGGCCAATGTCGTGGAAGTTGCGAAAGAGCCGTCCATAGCGCGCGGCTTCGTCGGCGCCCGCGCCTTTTTGCAGGCTGAAGAACTCGACATCCGCGAGCTTGATGAGATCGTCCAGCACGTCAAGCGACGGCAGCGAGCGATGGCTGTCGTTCTCGTGCGTCGGATTGCCCTTGAACACGAGCCCCACTTTCAGCTTGTGTGAATCGACGGCGGGCAGCTTCGGCTCGACGCCCTGCGGCGCGCGCAGATACGGAACAGCCTGCGGCATGGCTTCGAGATGCAGGGGCATGTGCGCGGGGATCGCATGCGGGAACACCCAGTAATCGACAGCCGGCATCGACGAGACATCGTTCACGTCGACGACGACATCGGCCGTTCCCGACGCCTCGTATAACTCGACGAGCGGCGCCTGACACACGACGACGACACGTTTCGCACCGCATCGCTCGCGGAACGTCTTCGCGAACCGGAGAAAGAAGATTTCGTCGCCGAGACCGAACTCGCTCCAGATGGCGATGGACTTGCCTGCGAGCGATTCGCCCTTCCACTGCGGCACGTCACGCGGCGGCTCGGCGGTGGTGCGACGCTTCCAGCCCAACGGAGCCATGACGGATTCACGCAGGCTGAAGCCTTCCTGCAATTTGCCACGGGAGATCGCGTGCAACGCCTTGTATAGACGCGGCAGATGCTCGCCGGGCAGGCGCTCGACGCATTGCTTCCAGAGCGGATCCGCTGCTTCGGGTGCGTCCCAGCGCAGCGCTTCGAGCATCGCGCGATGGTATGCCTCGAAGCGATACGGATACAGCCGCACGGCTTTCTGGCCGGCCGCGATGCCTTCGTCACGGCTCCGCGCCCGCCCGATGGCGGTGATCATTTCCCCCGCCGTCGGCACCGCGCGCTTACGCAGCACGATCTCGATCACGCATTCGGCAACGCCGTTGCCCGCGTGATGCACGACCGAATCGAACGGATCGTCGTTGCGCTGATGCCCGAGCGTCAGCGCGATCTGTCCCGTCGCGAGGTTCGTGCGCAGCGCACGGGCGCGATCGCCGTTATCGGCGGTCAGCGAGAGCTGGATCGAGTCGAGCTTGCTGTGCGTGACGGAGCTGTATTCCTTCATGTCCGTCGATGTCTGGCTATGCAGCACCGATGCGCCGCCCCACACGTTCGCATCGAGTCCCCGCGCAAACGGGTATTGCACGCCGAGCTGGCCTGTCGTTGCGACGCCCTTCACCGGTGTGCCTGCATTGATGAAGTATTGCTGACGCGTGAGGCCGCCCGTCATGCGAAGGCCGTCGTCGAAGATGGGCGCGCTGCCGGTGAGCGAACCGGTCCACATCTTCTTGTTGGTGCTGGTAAGGGTGAACGCGTAAGCATCGCCCTGTCCGAACAGGTTGTTCGCCGATGCCGTCATGCCCGCGCGATACGAGCCCGTCGATTCGACACCCTTGTTATCGAGGATCAGATCGGCCGACACCGGCTTGCCGTTCTGCGCGACGCGGAACACGACATCGACATCGCCTACGCCCGCGCCGGGGGAGAAGCTCGGTGCGCCGTCGATTGCAACGCCGGGAATGTCTTGCAGCAGTTGCGTCGCGCGTTCGAGACGGGACGTGCGCAGCAGGCACGCGTTGTTAATCGTGTCGCCGCCGCAAAGCGCGTGCGAGATAAGGCGTTCCAGGCGTGCATCCTTCACGCGCGACTTGTTCTTCACGATGATGTTGCGGATGCGTCCCGGGAACACGGTGAATTGCATCTTGCCGCCCTTCTGCGCGGCCTGCCAGTCTTGCTGCGTCATGAGCACCTGACCGAGCGGAAAGCCGCCCTGACGCAGCGCGACGGTCAGCAGTTGCGACCAGTGATCGACGTCCGCAAGCGTCGCCGGAGCGTCACCGAGTTTCCTGATGTTGGCTTCAAGCAGCTGCTTCACGAGCAACGCGTCGGCGCCTTCAGCCGGTACGACCTTCACATCGACCGCGCGCACATCGGCGGCAGAAGCCTGCTCGGCCGTCGTGGCGACAGGCGCCTGAACGACGGGTTCTGCAGCGGCAGGTTCGGCTGCCGCCGCGCGTTCCGCACTTGCCACACCTGCCAGCACGACGGACCCGACGCACACCATGCGGCGGGCCGCCATCGCTATTTCGCTCATCTTCAACATTGCACGTATCCTTGCATTCAACCAGACGTTGGAACGTTCGCGCCTGGTTCATCGACTCTTGTCTGCGCATCGTTCTCAAATACAAGGTTAAGGATTCGCTTGCCTCATTCGAATAGAACAAGTTCTAAAGTGGCGCGAGACAGCGGGGAAACGCAGTGTTTCGGCACGCGATGCGCGGGCAAGGCGGCCCTTGAATGACCAAAGCCCGGCACGTAGCCGGGCTTTGTTCATTCAGGAGGCAGTCGTTTCAACGAACGTGCTCATGCGGTCTCGGTGGCGCCTCGCACTTTTTTCGCTCCACGGGCGCGCGGCTTTGCACTGGGCAGTTGCTCCTTCCACAACGCTTCCATTCGCTCGCCGAGAATCTCCGGACGGCCCGCGAAGATCAGCTTTTCGATGGCTTGTGGACCTGCGAGCTTCGCCGACAGTTCGGCGCGCTCATCGGCGTTCTCGATCAGACGCAGCGCCGATGCCTTGTACTCTTCGTTCGTCTTCGCAATCATCCAATCGGGGAAGCCGAGACGACGGAACATGCCTTCGTCGATATGCTCGTGCACTTCGCGCCCGGTCTTGCACACGCCGACGAGACCCGCCCACACCGTATCGACGATGCCGTTCGTATTGCCGAACGCGAACGGATTCAGGAACAGTTCGCAGCCAGCGATCACCTTCATGTAACTGCCGTAGTTCTGATGCTTGTGCACGGTGGCCTTGTCGCCCATCAGGCGGCGCACCAGGTTGCGCACTTGCGGATAAATCAGGCCGTTAGCCTGGCCCATCAGGAAGTGGAAATGCACCGGCACCTTCGATTCCCGCGCAATCTCGGCGCACGTGTTGAGGAAGCCGGGGTTCTGCTTGATCGTCGTGCCGGCGACCGCGATCTTCACCACGCCATCCGACGGCTGCTTCTCCGGAAGCTCGAGTTCGAGCAACGCGGCCGGCGCGCGGTACGGCATGCCGTCCTTCGGCAGCTTGAGCAGCTTCTCGCTGAAGCATGCTTCGTCGCCCACGTAGTCTTCTTCGACGACGACATAGTCCATCGCATGACCGTGCGTGGTGGCAGGATGGCCGAGCGCCATCATTTGCAGCGGCGCGACCCGCAGGCAGGCCAGCACCATCGTGATCGGGAACATGCCGACGCTCGGCATGTACATCATCTGCGCGTTGAGCGCTTCGCTGGTCTGACGCACGTGCTTCGCGACTTCCCAGAGATTGCCGCCTTGCAGCGGAATGAACTCGTGGAACACGGCCTTGCCCGCATCGTCCACGCGGCCGTCATAGCCCATGCCGACGAGGTGGAACTTGTCACGCATCGCGACCATCGTCTGCGAGTGCGTGCGATAGATCGAGTGATTCTTCGAGAACCATTCGAGCACGACGAGCACGACGGGCTTCTCGCCGTTCTTCGCCGGCTGCGCCTTGCGCTCGACGTCGTGGATGTCGAGGCTCTTCAGCTTGCGGCGAATCAGCGCATTGATCGGCTTCTTGATGTCGTGCTTGCCGGAATAGTCGGCATAGCTCGAGTGCATGTACATGTCATGGAAGACGCCCATCGGCAGCACGTCGAGGCTTTCGACTTCCGCGAGCCGCTCGGGCAGCCAGCGCAGCAGCATTTCGCGCTTCGAATGCGCGGAAGGCGTGGCGAGGAAGCGGGACGACATGATGGTCGTCGCCATGCTCGCGGTCATCACCTTGTCGTGCTTCCACAGAAGATCCCAGTCGAGACGCACTTCCGACTCGGGCAGGTAGAAAAGCTGGAATTTGCGGAATTCGCTGTTCCGCAGATTGATCGAATTGCGCGATTCCTCGTCCGCACTGAACGAACGCAGGATGTGGTCGGCGTTGCGGAACGGACTGGCGGCGAACATCGCAGCGAGCCAGCGCTGGAACAGCATGAGCTGGCCGATGCCATGATTTGAAATGGTGAACTGAGGGTCGGAAGCCAGCGTGCTGATGGCCGACGTCAGGCGCGTGAGCAGGTGATCGTCCATGATGTCGAACGCTTCGGCGGACTGCGCCCACGTATCCACGTCCATGAGCACGCCGTAGTTCTGGTCGATCTTGTTGAGCAGTTCGATGAGCATCCGGCTCGCCGCTTCGTGTTCGCGGCGATAGCACAAGTGTTCGAACTTTGCGATGCTGAATTTCATGTTGGGTTCCTGAGTGGATTGATCTGGCGCGACGAATTTCGCGATCTGGCTGGTGCCGCATGCGACCGGCTCGTTTGCTTCGATATCGCTCTGGCGCCCTCGGAAACAAGATTAAGGTTTCCCCCGGTCGCATCGAATAGAAGAAGTTCTAATTTGGGAGGACGCATGCGCGCCGGACTGTGCACAAAAATGAAAAAGCCCGGCGCTGTGGCCGGGCCAGGTAATGCCTGATGCTCAGAAAGGCGGCGTTGCACCGCCTTTCTCTTGCCTGAGGCTTACTGCACTACGGCGTTCGCCGTTGCCTGGGCATGCACCGGGTAGAGCGCGCCGGGCTTCAGCCAGCCGTGCGACTTGACGACGTACTCCTTGCCGTCCTTGACGCCGCTTTCCGTATAGAAGTACTCACGCGTCTGCATGTTCACCGCCAGATCGGCCTTCGTATTCGACGACTCGTCTTCGTACGAGTAGTGCTTCACGCCGTCAGCGCCGTCACGGTAAGCCATGTGACGCGACAGATCTCCGGAGCGGGTCACGATGTTCACATCGGCGGTCTCGGTTTGCAGATCGACCCAGACTTCGTCGATGCTTGCATCGGCCCAGAACGCTGCGTCGCCCAGTTCCATCGTCAGCGGCTGCACTTCGTCCAGATACATGTGCATCTCGCTTGCGTAGATCAGGTACGACATGCCGCCTGCCAGACCGATACCGCCCACCACCGCTGCCGCCGTACTCGCGTCCGAGTTGCGGTGCGAACCGCTGCTTTGGGTGTCGGCGCCCGTGCTGGTGCCCGTGTCCGTGCCCGTCCCGGTGCCGGCGCCAGTTCCGCCGCCGTTATTGGCCGAGCCGTTGCCGGGGGTATCCGTGCCATTGCCGCCGTTCACCGCCGGGTTGCCACCCGTCGTGTGGATGATGACGCCGTTGTCGATCACGTTCAACGTGCCATTGCCGTCGCCGTTTTGCGTGAGGGTGTTGTAGTAAAGCGTCGTTGGTGTGCCGTTCAGGTTCACCACGAGCACGCGGTCCGCCGCATTGCTGCCGCTCGTCGTCGAGATGACATCGGCGTCGCTGAAGGTGGCGTCCTGCGGATGCATGTAGGGTCCGTACTCGATCGCATCGGTACAGCCCGCATTCTTGTCGCCGCCCGTCGTGGTGCAGGCGATGTACTTCGACCGCTTGGTCTGGTGGAGCGTTTCGACATCCGTCGTCACCGTCTCGACCGTCGGCGCGGGCCGCGTGTTGTTCAGCGTGTCCGTCGCGACTTCGATATTGCCTTGCGCTTCAATCGTCGATTGATCGTTGGTGACCGTGTTCGCACGATTGGCAAGCAGGCCATTGGCGTCGCGCGTGCCATCGCCCGCGATGTTGATGTCGCCGAGGCTGAAGATATTCGCGCCGTTGGTGTTGCTGATATCGCCGCGGGAGTACAGATTCAGCTCCGATGCTGCGGCCATCACCGCCGCCGCGCCATCATTGACGATCGACTGCGTGCCAGTGAGCGTTACCTGATTGCCGATGATCGTCGCCGTATTGACGAGCGTGGCGCTGGTGGTTGCGACCGTATCGCCTTCGATGCGTCCTTCGTTCGTGATGGCGTTGGCCGCGTTCACCGACGTCGCCGCGGAGTTCAGGTCCGCGCCCGCCTGATTGTCAACGTTCTGCGCGTTCACCGTCAGCGCGTTCACTGCCGCGAGCGTGCCTTAATTCGTGAAGCTGCCCGCCGTGGTGAAAGTGAGATCGTGATTGGCCTGGATCACGTTCGCGCCGTCCAGCGTGTAGTCGCCGTTGATCGTCACCGCGCCGTCGTTGCCCGCGATGATGCGGCCATCGCCATTCAGCGTATTGGTCGAGAGCACCAGGTTCTGGTCGCTGCCGATCGCACCGTTCTGGTTCGCCAAGGCACCGGTCGCGATCGCGACACTCCCACCGCTGCCCTGATCGTTGCCGATGCGCCCGTTCGTGTTGTCGATCGACGCCGTGTTCAGCACGATTGCGCCGTTACCGTGGACCGAACCGTTCGTATTCGCGAGCGTGGCGTTCGGTCCGTTGAGCGTGAGGTTGTTCGCGCCCGACAGCGTCGCGTTCGTGTTGTCGGCCGACTGCGCTACGTTCAGCGCCAGGTCGTGCCCGGCGAGCACTTGGGCGCCGTTCGTGTTCGAGAGCGTTTGCGTCGTCAGCGCGACATCGCCATTGCCGCCGATCATGCCGGCGCCCGCCACGCCGCCCGCATTGCTGTTGACGATCGTCCCGGCGTTGATGCCCATCGCGCCGCTTCCGCTGTTCGCGATCCGTCCACCCGTGTTGTCCAGCGATGCGCCCGACATCGACAACGCCGAATCTGAGCCGTCCGCTTCGATCTGGCCGCCGGTATTGTCGATCGCGCCGGCCGCAGCCACGGAAACGTCTGCGCCTGCCTGAATCAGCCCCGCGCGGTTGATAAACGTGCTGTTCGATTGCGTATTGATCGATCCGGCAGCGACCAACGTGCCACCGGAATTGTCGACGCTTGCGCCCGCGACCGACACATCGCCATTGCCGCCGATCACGCCATTGTTCGTGTTGGTCAGCGCCCCGCGCGCCGCGACCGTCGTCGCACCCATGCCGCCGTTTGCAATCGTGCCGCTGTCGTTGGCGATGTCCTGGGCCGCCACGGCTAGCACGCCGTTGGCCTGCACCGTGCCGCCGGTGTTGTTCAACGAGCCGGCATCGTCGATGGAGACGTCCTTTGCGCCGACATAGCCGCCCGCGCTGTTATCGAGCGATGCAACCGCCAGCCCCGCCGACGTCTGCGCCGCGAGCGTGCCGCCGCGATTCGACACCGCGCCGCTCTGCACATCCAGCGCGCCGTTCGTCGCAATCGTGCCGCCGTTGTTCGACACGCTGCTGCTGTTGATAGCGAGCGTGCCGTTGCCGGAACTCGTGATGGTGCCGTTGTCGTTCAGAAGCGCGGCGGGCGCAAGCGTCAGATTCGCCGCGTTGGTCTGAATCGTGCCCGACGTATTATCGAGCGTGCCAGTGACGGTGAACGTCGTCGGCGCCGTGCCGGCCTGCGCGATCGTGCCGCTACGGTTCACGAGGTCATAAGCCGAGAGCATGAGCTGAGTGCCGGCGATCGTGCCCGCGTTCGTGAGCGTGGTGCCTGCCGTCACCTGCGTGGTCCCGTTCGCTGCGAGCGTTCCGCTATTGAACAAGGTCTGCACCGCACGCGCGATCAAGCCTTGCATCGCGGTGATGGAACCCGCGTTGGCCAGTTGAGCGGCCTGCAGCGTGACGACGCCGTTGCCCGCGATCTGTCCGTTCGAGCCGTTATTGAGTAGCCCCGTCGTGCTGATTGCAAGCCCGTTCGCACCCAGCGACGTGATGCGCCCATTGGTATTGTCGAGGCTCGCCGCTTGCGCGTTCAACGCACCGCCGGCCTGCAGCGTGCCGCCCTGATTGGACAGCGCGCGATTGACCGTGGCGTTCAGCGCCCCGTTGGTCGCGATGGTGCCGCCGTTGTTCGACACGCTGCCGCTGTTGATCGACAGCGTGCCCGCGCCCGAACTCGTGATCTTGCCGTTGTCGTTGAGCAGTGCGGCGGGTGTCAGCGACAGATCCGCCGCGTTCGTTTGAATCGATCCGCTGGCGTTGTCGAGCGTCCCGGTGACCGCGAGCAGCGTCGCGCCGGCGCCCGTTTGCGTCGCACTGCCGTTGTGATTGACGAAATTGCCCGCCGTCAGCGCGAGTTGCCCGCCGGTGATGGTTCCACTGCTGTTATCGAGCGTCGCGGCCTTGACATTCACGAGCTTGCCGGCAGAGATGGCGCCGCCTGCATCAGTGAGCGTTGTGCCTGCCGTGACGGTCGCGTTGCCGTTTGCGGCGAGCGAGCCGGAGTTCGCGAGCGATTGCGTGGCCGTCGCGCTCAGGTCTTGCACGGCCGTGATCGCGCCCGCGTTGACGAGTTGGCCCGCCTGCACGACGACGTTTCCGTTGCCGCCGATCGTGCCGCCCTGCGCGTTGTTCACGAGGCCCGAGGCGGTGACGTTCAGGCCGTCCGCGTTAAGCGATGCGATATGACCCGCGCTGTTGTCGACGCTCGCGGCACTTGCGGCGAGCGCCCCTGCCGCCTGCATGGTGCCGCCCTGGTTCTGCAAGGCCGAGGCGACGGTGGCCATCAGCGTGCCGCCTGACACGAGTTGCCCGTTGCGGTTCGACAGCGCACCGGCGGTGATGGTCTGCGCGGCGCCTGACTTCATCGCGCCGCTATCGATGACAAGGGTGCCGGTGGCGGTCGCGTCGATGCGGCCACCCGCCGTCGCCGTCGCGGACGACAGATTGATGTCGCCCGAAGACGCGACGAGCGCGAGATTGCCGTTGGCCGTGGTGGAACTGCCGGCAAGGTTCACCGAAGATCCTTGCACGACTGCGTTGGCACCTGCTGCATTGCGACCGGTCGCCGATACTGCGCCGTTTGCGAGCACGGTTAGATCGCCTTGCGTGGCGATCGTGCCATCGCTATTGACGCCTGCGCCGAGCGTGCCCGACGAGGCGACACTGCCTGCGTTGACCGTCGTATTGTTTTGCGCGGCCAGCACGCCCGTGTTCGACAAGGTGCCGCCCGTTGCGACGCTCACGTTGCCTTGCGCGTAGGTCGTGCCGCTATTGTCGATGCCGTCGCGCGCGTTCGCGTTGATCGTGCCGCTTGCGTTGGTCTGCCCGGCGAGCACGAGTCGTCCGCTCGATTGCAGCGTCAAGTCGCCTGCCTGCGCGGCCAGGACTCCGCGTGTGCTCACACCGACGCCGAATTCGTTCGACGCCAGAAAGATGCGATTCGAGTACATCCCGCCCAGCGCGCCGACATCGATCGCCATCGCTGGCGCAGCGCCATTACCGGCGATTGCCGTCGCCGACAGCGTGTTGTGGTCGATTTGATTCGCGCCAGCGATAACGTTCAGGTTGTTCGCGTAGATCGCGGCATTGACCTGAATTGCGCGGGCGAGCAAATCGACCTGATCGACGTTCTTCGTATTCAGCCCCGCGCCTTGAACCGTGATGTTGCCGCCCGTCACGGTGAAGCCTGACAGACTGCCGTTTGCGCCAAAGTTCGGCGTGCCAGTCGTCAGGATGGCGCGCGACGTGTTGATGAAGCCGCCACCGTCGACCACGATCCCGTTCGGGTTGGCAACGATGACCTCGGCTCTCTGCCCCACGACCTCGAGATACCCTCGCAGTTGCGAAGGCGAGTTGCTCATCACCTGGTTGACGATGATCCCCGCCGACTGCCCCGGCCCGAAATTGGGATTGCCATTGATGTAGCCCGCTTGTTGCGATTGGACAATGGTCGGCGAGTTGTTCAGGATCGCGCCTTTGCCCGGCACATCGAACTGTGAAAATGTGTTCAATGACACGCCGGCCGCACTCGGACGGGCGACGTTCACTTGATCCAGCCCATTCTGTGTCTGAATGACCTGTGCGCCCGATCCCGGTGCGGCGACGATCTGCGCATCGGCCATCGTCGAGACGGTGCCAAGCAGCAGCATCGCGGCGAACGCCGTTGTGCGCAGCACCGGCACAGCGCCCGAATGACTGCCGACCGCGTGACGCACGCCACTGCGCGGAGCGCTCCCATGCGATGTGGCGAAGTCAGCGACGGCAATCATCATGCGCCGCACGCGACAGAAGATTGCCTTGTACAAACCTTTGTTCATTTTTCTTGTGCAGCGGCGAAACCAGTCGAACCTTCAATTGTCGTTGTCCTAATGGTCTTTCACAGTCAGCCAACTCTGAATTCGCTCTTGAACGCTTACCGCACTAGTCGGGAAATCGGGAGCATTGAGCAAGACGCTCCGTTGCCTGACTCGCCAACGTCGCCGCACACCGCAGCACGCACTTTGCTGAAGCGCTGCGGGCGACCCAACTCCGCAGCCCGCAAAAAGCACGATCACCCCGGACCTGCTAACCTCAACCGACCCCACCCCCATCCGCGAAGGAGCCTGAAGCATGAGCGACCCGTCCGACTACGTACCACCGGCCGTATGGACCTGGAACAAGGAGAGCGGCGGGCGTTTCGCCAACATCAATCGCCCGGTTTCCGGTCCCACGCATGACAAGCCATTGCCGGTCGGACGTCATCCGTTGCAGCTTTATTCGCTCGCGACGCCCAACGGCGTCAAAGTGACGGTGATGCTCGAAGAGTTGCTCGCGCTCGGACACGAAGGCGCGCAATACGATGCATGGCTCATCCGCATCGGCGAGGGCGAGCAGTTCGGCAGCGGCTTCATCGACGTGAATCCGAACTCGAAGATTCCCGCCCTGCTCGACCGCAGCCACACCAAGCCCGTACGCGTATTCGAATCCGGCGCGATCCTGCTGTATCTCGCGGAAAAGTTCGGCGCGTTCCTGCCGACCGATCCCGGCCAGCGCGCCGAATGCCTCTCGTGGCTGTTCTGGCAAATGGGCAGCGCCCCGTATCTCGGCGGCGGCTTTGGCCACTTCTACGCCTACGCGCCGGCGAAAATGGAATACCCCATCGACCGTTTCGCGATGGAAGTCAAGCGCCAGCTCGATGTCCTCGACAAGCGGCTGGCGGACAGCGCCTTTATCGCAGGGGACGCGTACACCATCGCGGATATCGCCATCTGGCCGTGGTATGGCGGCCTCGTCAACGGCTGGCTCTACGATGCAGCCGAGTTCCTCTCCGTACACGAATACACGCACGTGCGCCGCTGGGCCGACATCATCGGCGCGCGTCCCGCCGTGCAGCGCGGCCGCATGGTGAACCGCACCTTCGGCGAGCCGTCTAGCCAGCTGCACGAGCGTCACGATGCATCCGACTTCGAGACGCGCACGCAGGACAAGCTCGCCGGGTGATGCGCGCATCACGAGACACGTGGATGAAACGTGGACGCATTACCGTGCAGGGTTGCGTCCACGACGTTGCGGGCATCGGTATGGTGTTTGCTTCCCCGGACAACGGGCCGGCGCATGACTGTGCGCGCCGGAGCAAACGGTCAACTATGAGGCTGCCAGTCCAGCCACGAGCAAGGAGCGAGATATGAGCGACGAGAAAGTCCTGACGACGCGACAGGGACATCCTGTGCAGGACAATCAGAGCATGCGAACCGTCGGCGAACGAGGTCCGGCGACGCTGGAGAATTATCCGTTCATCGAAAAGATCACGCACTTCGATCGTGAACGCATTCCGGAGCGCGTGGTGCACGCGCGCGGCACGGCGGCGCTCGGTTACTTCGAGGCCTACGGCAAGGTCGGCAACGAACCGGCCGAAAAGTACACGCGCGCCAAGGTGCTGACCAAAGCCGGCGTCAAAACGCCCGTGTTTCTGCGCTTTTCCACCGTGATCGGAGCAAAGGAATCTCCGGAGACGGCACGCGATCCGCGTGGCTTCGCCATCAAGTTCTATACCGAGGATGGCAACTGGGACCTCGTCGGCAACAACCTGAAGATCTTCTTCATTCGCGATGCGATCAAGTTCCCCGACATGATCCACGCGTTCAAGCCCGACCCGCTGTCCAACCGTCAGGAGCCGTGGCGCTTCTTCGACTTCGTCGCGCATCATCCGGAGTCGCTGCACATGGTCACGTGGGTAAAGAGTCCGTGGGGCATTCCGGCGGACTATCGTCACATGCAGGGGTCGAGCGTCAACACGTACAAGCTCGTCAACGACCAGGGCGAAGCGGTGCTCGTTAAGTTCTCGTTCGAGCCGAAGCAGGGTGTGAAGAATCTGACGTCCGCGCAGGCTGCGGAAATTCAGGGGCGCGATGTCGGGCACGCGACGCGCGATCTCTACGATGCCATCGAACGCGGCGATCATCCTGAATGGGAAATGTGCGTGCAGATCATGTCCGACGACGATCATCCCGAACTGGACTTCGATCCGCTCGACGATACCAAGCGCTGGCCCGAGGACAAGTTCCCGCTGCTGCCGGTCGGCCGGCTCGTGCTGAATCAGAATCCGAAGAACGTGTTCGCCGAAACGGAGCAATCCGCGTTTGGTACCGGCGTGCTGGTGGACGGCATCGACTTCTCCGACGACAAGATGCTGCAAGGCCGCACGCTCTCTTATTCGGATACGCAGCGGTATCGCGTGGGGCCGAACTATCTGCAATTGCCGGTCAACGCGCCGAAGAACGGTGCGCAGACCAATCAGCGCGACGGGGAGATGGCCTATTACGTCGATAACGCAGGAGAGAATCCGCACGTGAACTACGAGCCGAGCATGATGGGCGGCCTGAAAGAAGCGCCGAAGAAGCAGCATGACTATCACCCGTGGGTCGAAGGCCATCTCGGGCGCTATCAGGCATCGCGCACGCAGGACGACTACAAGCAGGCCGGCGAGCGTTATCGCAGCTTCGAAGACTGGGAGCGCGACGACCTGATCGCCAACCTCGTCGCCGACATGAAGGCGTGCCCGAAGCCCATCGCGCTGCGCATGGTGTGGCACTTCTGGCATTGCGATCCGGACTACGGCACGCGTGTCGCCGAAGGCGCAGGCATCGATCTGGAAGAGGCAAAGAAGCTGCCGCCGCTCGAAGGAAAACCCGCACCGGGCGAGCGCCGCGAAGCGCAGCTTTATACGAGCAATGAGCCGGAAGAAGCAACGCCTGCGATGAAGTAAGCCAGCAGTCCTTCCAGCGCGTCGCTGGTCTGGCCGAAGCCTAGCGAGCTTCGGCCAGCACCAGATCGATGCCCTGTTGCCGGATGCCGTTCGCCGCTGCAGGCGCGAGCGCATCGTCAGTGATGACCTGATCGAAGCGTTCCAGACTCGCCACCTTGTACAGGCCGACAGTCCCGTACTTCGAACTCGCGACGGTCAGCATGGTGCGCGATGCCGCGTCCATCGCCGCGAGCTTCACCTCCACTTTCGGCGGGGAAGGCGTGGTCACACCGCGCCGCAAATCCCACGAACTCGCCGATATGAACGCCACGTCCAGCACGAGCTGACGCAGCGTCGCCGCCGCGAGCGAACCGACGCTCGACAGGTTCGCGTGATCCAGTTGCCCGCCGATATGGATGACATTGACGTGCGTCGCGCTCGCGAATTCGCGCACGATCTCGAAGTCGTTCGTCACGACCGTCATGTTCGATAGCTCGACGATATGCGGCACGAACGAGAGCATCGTCGTGCCCGCATCGAGATAGATGGACATGCCCGGGCGCAGCGTTTCTGCCGCCCGCCGCGCGATGGCCTGCTTCTGCGGCAGTTCGACGACCGCCTTCAACTGATGACTCGGCTCCGCGTTCACATGATTCGCGATACGCACGCCGCCCGGCACGGTATAGACGAGCCCCGCTTCTTCGAGCGCGGCGATATCGCGCCGCACCGTCATATGCGAACAGTTGAACGATTCCATCAACTGGTGCACCGACAGCACCTTGTCCCGCCGCAATTGCCGCAGCATGGCTTCGCGCCGCTGATCGGGAATCAGCGGCACATCGGCGGCATCGGGTTTGGCTTGACTCGACATGGAAAGACCTTCGATGCGGGCATGAGCGCCATGACGGCAGCCCGCGAAATCAACGCGTATCTTAGCCGATGCACAGGTACGCCAGTTCGTAGCTCAACTTGGCATACGCGCGAGAAAACCATTGCCGGCAACGCGTTCGCCGGCTAACGATGAGCGTGGGCGCGGGCAAACTCCGGCTGCTCATCGCGATCACAGACATTAACTTTTATTATCGCCGTCGTCAATCGGCGTAACATGGATTAACATCGACATAGCAAACGCCCGTACAGTCGACACATGGAGACCCGACATGCAGACATCTAACCGGCGTCCCGTTCTGGGATGCATCGCCGACGATTTCACCGGCGCCACCGACCTCGCGAGCATGCTCGTGCGCGGCGGCATGCGTACGATTCAGACCATCGGCGTGCCGGGGTCGGCGGAGCCGATCGACGCAGACGCGCTCGTGGTCGCGCTTAAGTCGCGCACCATCGATCCCGCCGACGCGGTCGCCCAGTCGCTCGCCGCGCTCGACTGGCTGCGCGCGCAGGGCTGCCGCCAGTTCTTCTTCAAGTATTGCTCCACGTTCGATTCGACCGATGCGGGCAACATCGGCCCGGTCGCCGAAGCATTGCTCGATGCGCTCGCCAAATTCGGGGGCGACGACTTCGCGATCGCCTGCCCCGCGTTCCCCGAGAACAAGCGCACGGTGTATCGCGGACATCTGTTCGTCGGCGATGCGCTGCTCAATGAATCGGGCATGGAGAATCATCCGCTCACGCCGATGCGCGACCCCAACCTCGTGCGCGTGTTGCAGCGCCAGTCGAAGTCGAAAGTCGGCCTGATTGCCAGCGAAACCGTCGCAGCGGGTGAAGCGGCCGTTCGCGATGCGATCGCGCGGCTGCGTGCGGACGGCGTGCGCCTCGCCATCGCCGACGCGCTCACCGACGCCGACTTGGGCACCCTCGGCGCGGCATGCGCGGACCTTCCGCTGATAACGGGCGGTTCGGGCGTCGCCATCGGCTTGCCGGAAAACTTCCGGCGCGCGGGACTCATCGAGTCGAACGACAAGGCCGCTGAATTGCCCGCTGTCGACGGAGCGGCGCTCGTGCTGGCAGGCAGCGCGTCGAAGGCGACGAACGCGCAAGTGGCCGAATGGGTCGCATCGCGGCCCGCGTTTCGCATCGATCCGCGCGCGCTATCGCGAGGCGAACCGGTCGTCGACGCGGCGCTCGCTTTCATCGATGAAAACGCGCCTCAGCCGGTCCTCATCTATGCGACGGCCACGCCCGACGAAGTGAAGGCAGTGCAGCAGGAAATCGGCGTGGCCGCCGCGGGCAAGCTGGTCGAAGATGCGCTCGCCGCGATCGCCCGCGAGGCGAAGGCGCGCGGCGTGCGGCGCTTCGTGGTGGCGGGCGGCGAAACGTCGGGCGCGGTGGTGCAGGCGCTCGGCGTCGACATGTTGCAGATCGGGCCGCCGATCGATCCGGGCGTGCCGGTCACGGTGACGGTCGGTGAAACGCCGCTTGCGCTCGCGCTCAAGTCGGGCAACTTCGGCGCGGGCGATTTCTTCGCGAAGGCGCTGCGCTTCACCGAAGGGGAACGCGCATGAGCGGCAATCTCATCGGCGCGAACAGCGATGCGAAGCTGCGCGAGGAAATCTGCACGGTCGGCGCAAGTCTCTATGCCCGTGGTTATACGGTCGGCACGGCGGGCAACATCAGCGCACGATGCGACGACGGCTGGCTCATCACGCCCACGGATGCGTGTCTTGGCCGGCTCGATCCCGCCGACATCGCGAAGGTGGACGAAAGCGGCCAGCATCTGTCGGGCGGGCGGCCATCGAAGACGCTGGAGCTGCATCGCCGGATCTACGACGCCAACGCGGAAACGCGCGGCGTCGTGCATACACATTCGACGTCGCTCGTCGCATTGACGCTCGCCGGTGTATGGCGCGACGACGACGTGCTGCCGCCGATCACGCCGTACTACGTGATGAAGGTCGGCCATGTCCCGCTCGTGCGCTATCGCCGCCCGGGCGATCCACAGGTCGCCGCTGAAATCGCGCAGCTTGCGGGGGACGTGCGTGCGGTGCTGCTCGAACGGCTCGGGCCGGTGGTGTGGGAGCGCAGCGTATCGCATGCGTCGTATGCGCTCGAAGAACTGGAGGAGACCGCGCGCCTTTGGCTCATGTCGACGCCGCGCCCCGCTCCGCTCGACGAAGCCGCGATCGATGAACTGCGGCGAACCTTCAGCGCGCGTTGGTGACGCCGTGTCTAGACGAGTCGGGTATCGCGCAGACGCATGATGGTCTGACGCGATGTATCGAACGAACGCGCCCATTTCCTCGGCAAGGAACCACAACTGCAGTCAAAGCTCGGGGCGCGCGAGGTCGGCGCGGACGACTTCATCGCCACGCCGTTGCGCCGCTTCGATCGCCTCCCCTTTCGCCGGATAGGGACCGATTGTATCGGCGCCATCGAACGGAAAAAGAAGCCGGCCGTCCGTTTTACGAACGACTTTCAGTGTGCCGTAGTAACCGCTCGCACTCGTCCCGCGATAAGAAGCGTAGACATGGAAATCGTCCTCGCTCGCTCCGGGGGCAGGCAAGACTCTTCGCGTCGGGAACAACACGAGCTTCGGGCGCCTTCCAGTGATATGCGTCATGCACAACTCCCAATCCATCGAAACGTTACCTAACCAATGCTCGTTTTCCCGCTTCAGACGACGTGCCGGCCGTGTAGGGCGCGCGGGTCTCTTTGAACAATTGGGCAATGCATCGTGACGCGGCCGGTCCTCGTTCGCCACTGACTGAGCGATCCATACGCCGGGCCACTGCCGCGCTTCGCCCCCATTGAACCGCGACACGTGGATGAAAGCTCGTTGCGCACCGGAACTTCGCAGGCGGTAAAAGCAGTACTGCATCGAGATGGCAACTCTCTGTGCTCTTCCAGGCGCGCGTCTACATCGCGATAGGTGCGCATTCCCTGTGCCCATGCGCGTCCTCGCGCGGACCACATGGCGCATGCGGTTCGTTAGGCATCCGACTTTGCTTTGTGTAATCGCCCGGGCGTGCGTCCGAAATCCTTGCATTACGTACGCATTCTTACCGGTGCAAGGTACGGCGCAGAGCAAGCCATCTCGACGGGCGATAAACACGCACGTACAACGGCAACGCGGCTCTTGCTGAGCGCTTTGACACGAAATCGACACGCTTCCTGCGCGTCAAACACCCTTCCACGCCGGCGGGCGCTTTTCGGTGAACGCTGCGACGCCTTCGTGAAAATCCTGGCTGCCGTAGCAATCGCGGACCAGATCATCGCCTTCGAGCGGCAGTGCCGCCAGCATGCGCGACATCGACTGCTTGCTCACGCGCATCGTGATCGGCGCATTGCGCGAAAGACGATCGACGAGCGCCGCCGCGCGCGCATCTAGTTGATCCGGCTCGACGCTTTCGATCACGAAGCCCGCCGCGATGGCGTCCTCTACGTCGAGCATGTCGCCCAGCACGAGCATGCGCTTTGCGCGTCCGATGCCGAACTCCGCAACGAGCCGCGCCGTATTACTGATCGCAAGGCAGTTGCCGAGCGTGCGTGCAATCGGCACGCCGAACTGTGCACGCGGCGTCGCGATGCGCAGATCGCAGCATGCCGCAATCGCGAGGCCGCCGCCGACACACCAACCATCGACGATGGCGAGCGTGGGCATCGGCAACGCATCGACCTTCTTCAGCACGCGCTCGATGCGGCGCTCGTAATTCACACCATCTTCGGCGGTCTTGAACGCGCGGAATTGCTGAATGTCCGTGCCCGCCACGAAGGCTTTGCCGCCCGCGCCGCGAAACGTGACGACGCGCACATCGTGCTCGTTCGCAAGACGTTCGCAGATTGCTTCGAGCTGCTCGTACATGTGCCACGTCATGGCGTTGTGAGCGTCGGTGCGATCGAAGACGACATGCGCCGCCGCACCATCGATGGTCAATCGGACTTCGCCTTGCGTGCTCTTGTCGTTGTCGTTCATCCGCTGCGTCTCCTTGTCTTGTGATCGAACGTTCAGCCGATGCGCGCCGCCACCGCTTCGCCCACTTCGGCCGTGCTTGCCTTGCCGCCGAGATCGCCCGTATGCGGACCTTCCTTCAGCACAGCGGTGATCGCATCGAGCATCGCGTCGTGTGCCTCGCGTTCGCCGAGGAAGTCGAGCATCATTGCGGCGGACCAGATCATCGCGATCGGGTTGGCGATGCCTTTGCCCGCGATGTCGGGCGCGGACCCATGCACCGGCTCGAACAACGAAGGGAACGTGCGCTCCGGATTCATGTTGGCCGATGGCGCGATGCCGATTGTGCCGGTGCATGCGGGCCCGAGATCGGAAAGAATATCGCCGAACAGGTTCGTCGCGACGACTACATCGAACCGGTCGGGACTCAGCACGAAGCGCGCGCTGAGTATGTCGATGTGCTGCTTGTCCCACTCGATGTCAGGATACTGCTGCGCCATTTCAGCGGCACGCGCGTCCCACCACGGCATGCTGATCGAGATGCCGTTGCTTTTCGTCGCGACCGTGAGCTTCTTCTTGCGCTGCTGCGCGAGATCGAACGCGAACTTCAGCACGCGCTCCGCACCCTTGCGCGTGAAAATGGATGTCTGCGATACGAACTCGCGCTCCGTGCCTTCGAACGACACGCCGCCGACCGACGAATATTCGCCTTCGGTGTTCTCACGCACGATCATGAAGTCGATATCGCCCGCCTTGCGATTCGCGAGCGGCGAAGGCACGCCCTCGAAAAGACGCGCGGGACGCAGGTTGATGTACTGATCGAATTCGCGCCGGAACTTGAGCAGCGAGCCCCACAGCGAGATGTGATCGGGCACCTTGTCGGGCCAGCCGACCGCGCCGAAGAGAATCGCGTCGCATGATTCGAGCCGGCCCTTCCAGTCGTCCGGCATCATCTGGCCGTGCGCGAGGTAGTAGTCGCAACTCGCCCAGTCGATACGGTCGTAGTCGAGCGCAAGGTCGAAGCGTCTTGCGACGGCATCCAGCGCGCGCAGGCCCTCGGGCATCACTTCCACACCGATGCCGTCACCGGGAATCACGGCGATGCGATAACGTTTGGTCATTGCTGGCTGTCTCCTCGTTAATGGATACGCGTTCGACGCGAGTCATTCTATATGGCTTGCCGGCTGGCTCACGCCCAGCCTTCGAGCCGCAAGGTCGATCGCACGAGCCGCTGCTCTTCCTGTTCGATCTCGGCGAAACGCTCGCGCACGCTGCGAATATGCTGGCTCGCGGCGCGGCGCGCCTGTTCGGGCAACTGCCCCGTCACCGCGTTATAGAGCCGCGCATGCTGGCGGTCGATCACGCGCTTGTGCTGCTCGCGGTGATAAAGATTGTTCACGGACGCAAACACGGAACTTAGCATCAGGTCGTTGAGGATGCCGAGCGTATGCACGAGCACCGGGTTATGCGACGCCTCGCAGATCGCGAGATGGAACGCGTGATCGAGCCGCGCATGCGTGGTCGCGTCCGTTTCCTTCGATTGCGCGGCCATCATCTCTTCATAGCGCCGCTTGATGAGGATATGGTCGGCCGGCGTGCCGCGCATCGCGGCGAGGCGGGCCGATTCCGCTTCGATCATCTCCCGCACTTCGAGCAGGTCGTAGAGCGTGCGCGGTTGCGAGCCGAGCAGATGCATCATCGGCGTTTGCGCGGGCTCGACGGTCAGCTTCGCGACGAACGAGCCTTTTCCATGCGATGTCTCGATCAGTCCGCGCGCACGCAAAATCCTCAATCCTTCGCGCAGCGCCGTGCGCGACACGCCGAGCTTTTCGGTCAGACGTCGTTCCGAGGGCAACGGCTCGCCCTCTTTCAACACGCCATCGACGATAAGACGCTCCACACGCTCGACGACCACATCCGCGAGTTTGCGCTTGTCCGCTTCCATGCCGCCACCTCCGGTTTCCGCACTGGTATGACCAGCTTCAATGGTAGCACCATCCACTAACCCAAACGCCACCGAGATGGCCGTTTTCAGGGCATCGGCCGTCAGAAGCCCGAGTTGCACGCGAAAGAAACTGGTCATACCAGCACGAAAATCATCGACATGCACACATGCGAGCCGCAAAAATGCGCAAACCATGCAATCGGACAGGCGACGAAATGAACGCCGTCCGCACGGAGACACCGCATGACCTACGCCTACGACGAAAGAATCGACGGCCCGCTGCGCGATCAAGACAAGTCCGCCATCGTCCGCGATCTTCGGGCGCTTCTGCCCGATCTTCAACTCCTGCACGATCAGGAAGACCTGCGCCCGTTCGAATGCGACGGCCTTTCCGCGTATCGCATCACGCCGATGCTCGTCGCGTTGCCCGGCAACGTCGATGAAGTCCAGGCGCTGCTCAAGTACGCGTCGGCGCATCACATTCCGGTGGTTGCGCGCGGCGCGGGCACCGGGCTTTCCGGCGGCGCATTGCCGCTAGAGAAAGGCATCCTGCTCGTGATGGCGCGCTTCAACCGTATCCTCGAAATCGACGCCGAAGCGGGCATGGCGCGCGTGCAGCCCGGCGTCCGCAACCTTGCGATTTCGCAAGCTGCCGCGCCGCATGGCCTCTATTACGCGCCCGACCCGTCGTCGCAGATTGCGTGTTCCATCGGCGGCAACGTCGCGGAGAACGCGGGCGGCGTGCATTGCCTCAAGTACGGCCTCACGGTTCATAACATCCTGAAAGTCGATATCGTGACCATCGACGGCGAGCGCGTGACGCTCGGCTCCGAGGCGCTCGATTCACCCGGCTTCGATCTGCTTGCGCTGATCACCGGTTCGGAAGGCATGCTCGGCGTGGTCGTCGAAGTCACCGTCAAGCTGCTGACCAAGCCGCAAAGCGCGAAAGTGCTGCTCGCAAGCTTCGACGATGTGGAACGCGCCGGCGACGCCGTCGCGCAGATCATCGCGGCGGGCGTCATTCCCGGCGGCCTCGAAATGATGGACAACCTCGCGATCCGCGCCGCCGAGGACTTCATTCACGCGGGCTATCCCGTCGATGCCGAAGCGCTGCTGCTCTGCGAAGTGGATGGCGTCGAATCCGACGTGCAGGAAGATTGCGAGCGCGTCGAAGCGCTGCTGCGCGCGGCGGGCGCGACCGATATCCGGCTCGCCGCGAACGAAGCGGAGCGCCAGCGCTTCTGGGCGGGCCGCAAGAACGCGTTCCCGGCGGTGGGCCGCATCTCGCCTGATTACTACTGCATGGACGGCACCATTCCGCGCCGGGAGCTGTCGCGCGTGCTGCGAGGCATCGCGGCGTTATCGCAGGAGTACGGGCTGCAAGTGGCCAACGTCTTTCATGCGGGCGACGGCAACATGCATCCGCTGATTCTCTTCGATGCCAACGCGCCCGGCGAAACGGAACGCGCCGAGACGATTGGCGCGCGCATCCTCGAACTGTGCGTCGAAGTGGGCGGCAGCATCACCGGCGAACATGGCGTGGGCCGCGAGAAGATCAATCAGATGTGCGCGCAGTTCAACGCGGACGAACTCACTTTCTTCCATGCGGTCAAGGCGGCATTCGACGCCAACGGCCTGCTCAATCCCGGCAAGAACGTGCCGACGCTGCACCGCTGCGCCGAATTCGGCGCGATGCACGTGCATCACGGCGCACTGCCCTTCCCTGAACTGGAGCGGTTCTGATGCGGCGCGATTCCTTATCCTTCGATGACAGCGCGCGCCTCGTCGACGAGGTTCAACATGCGATTGCGCGCCACGAGCCGCTTTCGATTCGCGGCGCGGCGACCAAGGCGTTCCTCGGCCGTCCGGCGACGACGCCCACGCGCGAGATCGACACGCGCACGCATCGCGGCATCGTCGGTTACGACCCGAGCGAGCTGGTGATCACCGCGCGCGCCGGCACGCCGCTCGCCGAAATCAACGCGGCGCTCGACGAAGCGAACCAGATGCTGCCGTGCGAGCCGCCGACCTATGACGGGATGGCGACCCTGGGCGGCGTCGTGGCGAGCGGGCTCGCCGGCCCGCGCCGGCCGTGGGCAGGCTCCGTGCGTGACTTCGTGCTCGGCTGCCGCGTCATCACCGGTGAAGGCAAGCATCTGCGCTTCGGCGGCCAGGTGATGAAGAACGTCGCCGGTTTCGATGTATCGCGTTTGATGAGCGGCAGCTTCGGCTGCCTCGGCCTCATCACTGAAGTATCGCTGAAAGTGCTGCCGAAGCCGCGTGCCGGCGCGAGTCTCGTCAGCGCGATGGACGCCAGCGAGGCGATGCGCGAGTTGTCGGCATGGCGGCGCGCGGCGCTGCCCGTCAGCGGCGCGTGCTTCATCGACGGCGCGTTGCACGTGCGGCTCGAAGGCGGCACGGGATCGGTGCGGGCGGCGGTGGATCGCATCGGCGGCAGCGCGCTCGATCAGCGCTTCTGGGAAGACCTGTGCGAGCAACGTCTCGCCTTCTTCGACGATCCGCGCCCGCTCTGGCGCTTGTCGCTTCCCAATGCGACGCCGCTCATGGAACTGCCCGGCGCGGCGCTGCTCGACTGGGCCGGCGCGCAACGCTGGCTCAAGAGCGATGCGCGCGCCACCGATATTCGCGCGATCGCGAGCGCGGCGGGCGGTCATGCGACGTGCTTCGCCGCGCATCGCGATGCAGAGCCGTTTCATCCGCTGCCCGCGCCGCTCATGCGCCTGCACGAGCAACTGAAAGCGCGCCTCGATCCGCACCGCATCTTCAATCCGGGGCGCATGTACGCCGAGTATTGAGCACGAAGCCCCACGCGATCTCATCGACTAATCGACATGCAAACGAATCTCAGCGACCAGGCTCTCACGCTGCCGCGCGCGAAGGAAGCGGAGGACATTCTCCGGTCGTGCGTGCATTGCGGCTTTTGCAACGCGACGTGCCCGACGTATCAATTGCTCGGCAATGAACTCGATGGCCCGCGCGGGCGCATCTACCTCATCAAGCAGATGCTCGAAGGCCAGCCGGCGAGCGACAAGACGCAATTGCATCTGGACCGCTGTCTCACGTGCCGCAATTGCGAAACGACGTGTCCATCGGGCGTGAAGTATCACGCGCTGCTCGATATCGGCCGCGACATGCTGGAAGCGCGCGTCGAGCGTCCCATCAGCGAGCGCGTGATGCGCGCGGGACTGCGAAAGGCGATTCCGAGCCCGCGCACGTTTGGCGCCCTGCTGAAGGCAGGCCAGTTGATGCGCGGCGCGCTGCCCGCGAAGATCGGCGACAAGATTCCGCGCGAGATCGCGAACGCCGCGCCCCGCCCGCCGATCCGTCACGCCCGGCGGATGCTGATGCTCGAAGGCTGCGCGCAACGCTCGCTGTCGCCGAACACGAACGCGGCGACCGCGCGTGTGCTGGATCGGCTGGGCGTCAGCATCGAGGCCGCGCACGAGGCCGGCTGCTGCGGCGCGGTCGACTATCACCTCAACGCGCAGGACGCCGGGCTCGATCGCGCACGGCGCAACATCGACGCGTGGTGGCCGAAGATCGAAGCCGGCGCGGAAGCGATCATTCAGACCGCGAGCGGCTGCGGCGCGTTCATCAAGGAATACGGTCATCTGCTGCGCAACGATCCCGCCTATGCCGCCAAGGCGGCTCGCGTGAGCGAACTGGCGCGCGACATCGGCGAAGTGCTTGCTGCATTGCCGGTCGAACATCTGCGTGTAGAGGCCGACCAGCGCGTGGCCTTCCATTGCCCCTGCACGCTTCAGCATGCGCAGAAGCTCGGCGGATCGGTGGAAGCGATATTGAGCCGCCTCGGTTTCTCGCTGACGTCCGTGCCCGACGCGCACTTGTGCTGCGGATCGGCGGGAACGTATGCATTCACGCAGCCCGAGCTTTCACGCCAGCTGCGCGACAACAAGCTCGACGCCCTGGAAAGCGGGCAACCCGATATCATCGCGACCGCGAACATCGGCTGTCAGACGCATCTCGGCGGCGCAGGACGCACGGCGGTGCGCCACTGGATCGAGATCGTCGACGAGGCCATCGCGTAAGCACACATCATTCATAAAGAGACTGGAGACACACTGTGGCAAGCAACAAGTATCCCGACAGCGAGGCGCGCGGCTCCTCCGCGATCGAAGCGCGCGCCTATTCGAAAGCCGCATGGCGGCTCCTGCCCTTCCTCTTCCTCTGTTACGTCGCCGCATATCTGGACCGCGTGAACGTCGGCTTCGCCAAGCTGCAGATGCTCAACGACCTCGCCTTCAGCGAGACGGTGTATGGCCTCGGCGCGGGCATCTTTTTCATTGGCTATTTTTTGTTCGAAGTGCCAAGCAATATCATCATGCACCGCGTCGGCGCGCGGGTATGGATCGCGCGGATCATGATTACGTGGGCCGTCATTTCCGCCGCGTCGCTCTTCGTCAAGACGCCGACGATGTTCTACGTCATGCGCTTTCTGCTCGGCGTGGCCGAAGCGGGCTTCTTCCCGGGCATCGTGCTGTACCTGACTTACTGGTTCCCCGCCGTGCGCCGCTCGCGCATGAACGCGCTCTTCATGATGGGCATTCCGGTGGCGGGCGTCGTCGGCGGGCCGTTGTCCGGATGGATCATGGCGGCATTCCAGGGCGTGGGCGGCTGGTCGAACTGGCAATGGCTCTTTCTGCTCGAAGCCATTCCGTCGGCGGTGCTCGGCGTGGTCACGCTGTTCTGCCTCCCGAACAATATTCGGGCGGCGAACTGGCTGAGCGAAGAAGAGAAGCGCGTGCTCGAAGCGAACATCCAGCGCGACGACGCCGGCAAGACGCATGGCTCGCTCGGCAAGGTGTTCACGGATCTGCGCATCTGGAAGATGGCCGTCATCTACTTCTGCTGCATGATGGGCCTCTATGGCATCAGCTTCTATCTGCCGACGCTCGTGAAGGCAAGCGGCGTGCAAGGCGCATTGCAAGTCGGCTTGCTGACCGCCATTCCGTACGCGGTCGCCGTGGCGAGCATGTTCTTCGTTGCACGCAGTTCGGACCGCACGGGCGAACGCCGCTGGCACTTCGCCATTCCCGCTGCGCTCGCGGGCGTCGGGCTCTATGCCAGCACGCAACTCACCGGCAACATTCCGCTTGCGATGCTCGCGCTCACTGTCGGCACCGCCGGCATGCTCGCGACGATGCCCGTCTTCTGGACCTATCCCAGCGCGATTCTCGCGGGCGGTTCCGCAGCAGCGGCCATCGGCATGATCAACTCGGTCGGCAATCTCGCGGGCTTCGTCAGCGCGTCGATCATCGGCTGGCTGAAGGACGTCACGCATAGCACGAACGCGGGCATCTATTGCGTGTCGGGCGCGCTCGTCTTCGGCGCGGTGCTCGCGCTGCTGCAAACGCGGCAGGCGGCTCGCGGCTCGGAGCGCCTCGCGGGATAAGCCCAGAAGGTCCATACTTACCGCGCCGCCTTCGAACAGGCGGCGCTTCTATTTCCCACCCTTAATCGAGCGAAGCATGAAAACCAAACCGATCCTCGGCATCGCCGAAACGACACGTATTCTCGACGCAGCGCGCGCCGAAGCGGAAAAGAACGGCTGGCCGGTGACGATCGTCGTGACCGATGACGGCGGTCATCCGCTCGGCCTGTTGCGCCTCGACGATTGCGCTCCTGTCGGCGCGTATATCGCAACCGAAAAGGCACGCACGGCCGCGCTCGGCAGGCGCGAATCGAAGCAATACGAGGAGATGATCAACAACGGCCGCACGGCGTTCCTCAGCGCGCCGCTCGCGGGCACGCTCGAAGGCGGCGTGCCGGTCGTGGTGGATGGCGTTGTGATCGGCGCAGTGGGCGTGTCGGGCGTCAAGGCCGATCAGGATGCGCAGGTCGCCAAGGCGGGGGCGAGTGCGTTGCAATAGCCGCATGCGCTGCGGCCCGCCGTATGCGCCGCAACGATCTCTGTCAGAATAACGCGAGTGCCAGCCACCTATCTTCAGAGCAAATGAGCTTCGCGCGCAGAGCAACGTGGGCCGCGTCGATACGCGACCTCCAGTTCGCGGACAACGCTACCGTGCCGGTCGCATCGCTGCTGCGGCAACGGAACGCGTTAGCCGTCATGCACGACGCCTTTCAGGGCGAGTGCTCCATCGCGCGGCTGCTCGATGCCGCCGTGCAATGCGCGGCCACCGGTTGCGATGCCCCGATGGCCAAGGTTCTGGAATTACGGCTTCCTGATAATGTGCTGATCGTCAAGGCGCAGGTTGGCCTCGGTGAATCGGCCATCGGGCGCGACGCGGGCACGGCCGAGGCGGGCAATCCGCCCGGACAGGCATTGATCACCGCACGGCCCGTCGTCGTGGCGGATGTAATGAAGGAACGCGGCGACAGCGTGCCCGACATCTTGCGCGAGCGTTCCATCGTCACGACGATCAATCTGCCGCTCATCGCCGCCGAGGGCGCGTACGGCATCCTCGAAGTCGATTACGACCAGCTGCACGAGATCGATGCGTCCCATGTCTCCTTCCTCGCGTCCGTTGCGGCGATTCTCGCCGACGGCATCGAATCGCGGCAGCAGCGCGCGGCGTTGATCGAAGACCGCGACGCGAAGGTCACGCTGTTGCGTGAACAACAGCATCGCATCCGCAACAACTTCCAGATGATCGCCGCGCTGCTCGCTCAAAAGGCGATGAAGTCGCAAGACCCGTCCGTGCAAAAGGCTTATCACGATGTCGAGCGGCGCGTGTTCGCCATGGCCTTGCTCTACGATCACCTGCTCGGGCTTGGCGAGCATGGCGAATCGGTGGACCCGGGTGTCTATCTCGAGTCGATGTGCGCGAGCTTCGACGACTTCTACGACTTTGCCGGCCATCACATCACGCTCGTGCGATCCATCGAGCACGGCGCGATCATGCTGGGCATCGATACATGCACGGCCATCGGCACCGTGGTCAACGAACTCGTCGCCAATGCAGTCGAGCACGCGTTCAATGGCGCGGCAGGCGAGATACACGTGTCGGCGCATCACACCGCGCAGGCGCTGATCGTCGAAGTGCGCGACAACGGGCGCGGCTATGCAGCCGAGGCAAGCGAAGGCACCGGCGTCGCGACCGCGCGGCGTCTGATCGGCAGCATTGGCGGCCAGCTTGCGGTCGACACGCAGGCGGGCGCGGGAACCAGATGGCTGCTGTCGATGACTCTGCCCGCTTAGCGTTCGCTTGAGCGTCGGTTAGGCGTCCTTCTTCAAACTTCCACACTCCCGGAACGTCGATTGCGATAATCTGCGGCACGTTCCCGCAGCCCTCACGTATTGCAAGGACATTCCCGCCGATGGACGCACGCATCTTCCGCCTCGCGCGCCTGCATTCCTTCTTGCCTCTCGCCGCCGCGACGCTGATGCTGGGCGTCGCAATGTCGTTCACCGCGCCTTATCTGTCGCTCTTCGGCGTGCAGGAAGCCGGCATGACGCCGCTACAGCTTGGACTCTTCATGACGCTGATTGCGGCAAGCGGCGTGCTGGCGAGCGCCGTGGCGGGCAAGTGGACAGACAGGCACGGGCGTCATCGCATGCTGTTGACGAGCGCGTTGATGGCGTCGTCGCTCGGCTTCCTGCTGCTGTGCCTGCTGCGCAGCTATACGTCGCTGCTCGTGATCGGCATTCTGTTCCTCGGCGTCGGCAGTTCGGCGATGTCGCTCGTGTTTTCGTTCGCACGCGTCGCGCTGCCGGTCACGAGCCATGCGGAGCGCTCGCTCGCGCTTGCCACGCTGCGCACGGTGCTCTCCATGGCGTGGGTCTTCGGGCCATCGGTCGGCGCGCTCGTGCTGGCCGGAGCCGGATTTCACGGGCTATTCGTGTTTGCAGCCGTGTCGTTCGCTGCGTGTTCGGGCATCGTATGGCGCATGAAGGATGCGGCGAGAATCCCTGCGTCGACCGAGCCGCATTACGCGGGCGACCCGGCATCGTCGCTGGAAGTGACGACGATGACCGAGCACGAACATCCGCCGGAACCGCATCCAGAGATGGCGGGCACGCGCGGGCAAATATGGCGGGCGACGATCGCGCTGACGCTCATCGGTCTCGCGGCGAACGCCACGATGATCGTGTTGCCGCTCTATGTCGTGCAGCATTTGAGAGGCACGCAGCTCGATGTATCGATCATGCTGGGGCTCGGCGCGTTGCTCGAAATCCCGATGATGCTGGCGCTTGGCGCACGCGGTGCGCGCCTCGACAAGCGGCGCTGGCTCGCCGCATGCGCCGCCGTGCACGTCGTCTACTTTGTCGCGGTGAGCGCGTCGCAGACGGTGCATTTTCTGATTCCGATGCAGGCGTTCAACGCGTTCGTCGTCGCGGTGACATCGTGCCTTGGCATGGTCTATATCCAGGACATGATGCCGCGCAACCCCGGCGCGGCGACGGCGCTTTTCTTCAACGCGTCGCGCGTCGGGTCCATTCTTTCGGGCGTGCTGTCGGGGGCGCTCGTCGCCGCGATGGGCTATCGCGTGACGTTTCTCGCTTGCGGCGGCCTTGCGCTGGGTGCGTTCGTGCTGTTCGCCAATCCGCCGTTCAAGTCGATCGCGCTGCAATTGCGCGGCCGGTGGAACCAGTGGCGCGAGCCTGCGCAATAGGCAAGCGACGCGAACCGTCATTCCCCCTTGACGGAAGCCGCGCCGTCGTCGTTGCTGCCGCCTTCCTGCCTCTGGGTTTGGGCGCCTTCCGCTCCGCCGATTGTATCGTCCTCGCTCGACAACTCGACGAGTCCTTCTTCCTTCTCGATCTCCGACGTTTCGACGGCTGTCGGCTTGCCGGGCCCCGATGGGCTATTCGCATGTCTTGCCATGACTGACTCCGTTCAGATGATGCCGCGGGCGCTGCCTGGCAGAGCGCCTCGCTCGGACGTTCGACGGGTATCGCCCAGGCGAGGAGCACGCCGCAATGGCTATGCCCACGTCGCCGGCGCGCGGGCACGGGCGATGCGCCCGCTGTGGCTCTCGTCCAATGGAGCGGAGTCACGTCATGGACCACATGCGGCGCATGTCGTGAAGCCCTCGATCGTTCTGCTGCGGGCGACGGCCATTCCCGGCACGCCCGGCCGTGTGGTGCTAATCGTCGGCAATCGCGGGCAGACGCGTGCAGAGATCGTGCGCAGCATCTTCGAGTTGAAGCGCGCGTATGCCGGATCTCCACACGCGCTGCCGCGCACCGGCTGGGGCTATCCCGTGACATCCGTGATCGCCGAAGGCACCCTGCTCGTTGCCGGCGCGGAGCTATGGTCCGCCATCGATGGCGACATCCACACGGCTTCGGGCGGCGCCATCCCCTCGAAGGCCCCGCGTGCAGACGCCGCGCAGCCTTATCTCGCGGGCCGCATCCTCTATCGACGCGCGGAAGGCGAACTCTTCGAGACCGCTTCCTATCGAAGACTGAGTTACCCGGATCTGTCGTTTCGCGACATTGACGCGCACGATCTGGCGCTGAATTATTGCGGGAGAGCCGTCCGCGCAGAAGCCCCCGATGACGACGCCGGATAGCGCAAAGATCCGCCTCGCCGCTGCACGCGCGTGGCACGACGAATGCACCAATCTCGCCTGCTCAACTCCACCGAGGACGATAGGAATGTCAGACACACCCAGCAAGCCCGAGGCTCAAGCGGAAGTCCCGATGGAGGGCGAACTGCTCGAACAACGGATTCGCACGCTTGCGTATTACATGTGGGAAGCGGACGGCAGGCAGCCGGATCGCGCGGACGAGTATTACCATCGGGCGCGACAGCAGTTGTTAGCGGAATCGGCGCACGCCGATGCGAACGACAATTCGTCCGATGGCGCCAAGCGCAGGAAAAAACGGGCGCTCTAGCGGTGCGCCGCGTGCATCGGCAGGGGTTCTGTCAAAAGCTCATCGCGATCCGTTGACATTGCGGATTCGAGCCGATTCCCGCCCAGTGCTTTCGCGCGATACAGCGCGTGATCGGCGGACGCCAGCAATTCCGCGAGCGAGGGCGCATCGTTCTGCGACACCGCCAGGCCGATGCTCGCCGTCGCGCGAATCACCGTTGCATCGGCTCCGCGCACGGCAGCCTCCGCGAAACGCCGAACGACGGATTCGCCCGCCGCCCTTCCCGCAACCTCGTCATGGCCGCGAAGGACGGCGGCAAACTCTTCGCCGCCGATACGCGCGAGCGTAGCGTGCGGTCCCAGCACGTTCCGGGCAGTCGCTGCGAACACTTTGAGGACATCGTCACCGGCTTGATGCCCGTGCCGGTCGTTGATGCCCTTGAAGTGGTCGAGGTCGATCGCGAGCACCGCGACAGGCCGCGCGGCCTCCGGATCACGAACGATTCGCGCGCCTTCTTCGAAGAACCATCGGCGATTGCCGACACCGGTCAGATAGTCGGTATTCGATTCATGCACGAGCTGGCCGTGCGCTTCGTCGCGCACTAGCCTGAGCAGCGTCATCGGCAACACCACCGAATAGAGCACGCCCTCGTACATCGTTATCTTGCCGACGACGAGCAGCACGCCGTGCCCGAACTGCGCGACCGCCCACGGCAGAACGAAAGCGCGCGCCGCGTAGAACAACGCGTGACCACCGGAGACGATCGCAGCGATGCGCCTCGCCTGCAGGCCCGTGCCGCCGCTCTTGATCAGCAGCTCGCGCGACGTCAAGCCGCACGCAATCGCGATCGGAACCGCGCTCGCATAGCTCCAGACGAGCTCGAGCCACCGGCCGCCGCCGAGCGTCCACGTGATCGCGAGCGCCACCAGGATGCCGATGGACGTCCACCGATGCTGCCGTCCGTTCAACGAGGCGGCGCCGTGCAGTATCAGCAGATAGCCGCTCACGATGATGAGGTTGCTCGTCGCGGCACCCCACGCGCCGGGCAAGTCGCGGCGCATCGACGCCGCCGCGCATCCGAGCGCCAGCGTCGCATAGCCCGCCGCCAGAATCTTGAGTTGCCGGCTGCGTCCGGGATTCGTCCGATGCTCCCATAGCGTCATCGCAGAACTGGCGAGAAGCGTTCCGATCGCTAGGAAATAAAGGGTAATAAGGTCGACATGCACTCGCTTGCCTATTCGTTCTGGATTGACGCTTCACATAGGGCGAGTTAACGGCCAGAAAGCGGAAGTCTTGAACCGGAGCGCATGTTGGAACCCGGGTTGTCATCCGCCGCGAACGTGCGGCGTCAACGCGGCAAGCCAGCATGCGACCGCCACCGCGCCGCCATCCGGAATGCCGACCGCCCGCGCGCCGAGATAGCTCGCGCGGCCGGCGCGCGGCGTCATCTTCGCCGTCTCCTGCGCGCCCTGCTGCGCGGCGGCGACGCCTGCCGCCCACGCATCGCCGGGAGCGCGGCCTGCGTTCAGCGCATCCTCGAACGCGGATACCGCCGGCAGCAATGCATCGAGCATCGTGCGATCGCCGGCTTTCGCGCCGCCGAGTTCGCCAATGGCCTGCACCGCATGCGCGAAGGCCGCCGCCCAGTCTTTCGCCGCCGGTTGGTCGATGCCCGCCAGATGCCGCGATGCGCGCATCAGCGCCGTGGCGTAGAACGGGCCGGAACTGCCTGCGATTGCCCGCCGCAAGGCAGCGCCGAGCGCGGCCAGCGCACCGTCGGGCGTGTCGAGCGCGGCTTCGGGGACATCGCGGATCGCGCGGGCCGCGCGTGTCATGCTGACGCCGAGATCGCCGTCGCCGGCTTGCGAATCGAGATCGGTGAGCGTCGGTTCCTGGGCGACGAGCGCATCGGCGACGGCGTGCAGCGCGGGCGCGATCCGCCGCGCCCAGCCGCTTCCCGACGCGCGTTCGACGGCTGGGCGCGCGTCGAGCGGCGCGGCCGGCACATCGATACGGATATCGCCATTCACCGCGCCGCCGCCGGGCCACGCGCGGGCGTCGGTCGGCGCGTCGAGCAAATCGAGCGTGGCGTCGTCGACGCGCAGCAGCGAAATCGAGCAGCCCGGCATGTCGAGCGCCGACAGCAATGTGCCCGACCACGCCCGCGCCACGCCGATATCGCGGCGCGAAAGATTGTCGAAGGCCGCGCGCAGCACGATGTCCAGCTCCATCTGCGGCGTCGCGCCGAGGCCGTTGACGAGCAGCGCGACACGTTCGCCCGCGCGAAGCGCCATGTCGTCGACGATGTTGGCGATCAGCACGTCCGCCAGCGCATCGGCGGATAAGGGCGCGGTTCGCTCCACGCCCTTTTCGCCGTGGATGCCGAGGCCCAGCTCGATCTCGTCGTCCGCGAGCGTGAAGCCGGAATGGTCCGCGCCGGGCAGCGTGCAGCCGTCGAGCGCGACGCCCATCGTGCCGAGCGTCGCCGCCGCCTGCCGCGCGACGCCCGCGACTTCATCCAGCGCGAGACCGCGCGCCGCCGCCGCGCCCGTGATCTTGTGGACCAGCACCGTTCCCGCGATGCCGCGCCGCTGGCTGCGATCCGCCTGCTTGCGCAAGGCGACATCGTCCGCGACGATGACCGCTTCCACCGGGATGCCCTCCGCCCGCGCAAGCTCCGCCGCGAGTCCGAAGTTCAGGCGATCGCCCGTGTAGTTCTTGACGATCAGCACGGCCCCGCGCGGGCCGGCCGTCGCACGGATGGCGGCGAGCACCGCATCCGTCGAAGGCGAGGTGAAAACTTCGCCGCATACCGCCGCGCTCAACATGCCGTTGCCGACGTAGCCGCCGTGCGCCGGTTCGTGTCCGCTGCCGCCGCCGGAGATGATCGCGACCGGCCGATTTGCCGCATCGGGTTCGGGCCGCCGCACGAGCACGTTTTCATCGCCGAGAATGGCGACGTGCGGCGCTTGCCGGGCGATGCCTTCGAGCATCTCGCGCACGACGCTGGCGGGGCGGTTGATCAGCTTCTTCACGGGGGTCTCCTTGAGCGTTGGTCGGCTCAAGGGTAAAGCATTTCACCGCATGAGCGCCCACTCCACTTGCTCCACCCCCGGCACCGATGCCGCCTCGACGAGCGGCGGCGTGTCCGGCGCACCCGGCGCGCGGCGCCACCGGACTTCGAACCGCGCCTCCACCCGGTCCCCCGTCGCGCCCGCCGATCCTCCGACCGCCGAGAGGTGGCAGCCGCACGCGCGCATCGACTGAACCAGCGATTCCTTCGTGAAGCGTCCGCTTTCATAGACGATTTTCAGTTCCGCCTGCTGTTCGCGCGGTATCCGCATTTCGACGGCCTTCATGAACCACAGCACCACGATGCCGAGCGCCAGTCCGATCGCCCCGAGCGCAAGCTGCCCGCCGCCGAAGCACAGGCCGACGACGGTCACGAACCACAGCGTCGCGGCCGTCGTCACGCCGACGACGAGCCCATCCTTGCGCAAAATCGCGCCCGCGCCGATGAAGCCGACGCCCGACAGTATCCCGAGTGGCAGGCGCATGACGTCCAGCTGGATCATCGACTGTGCGGTCTTGCCGGACTGCGCAAGAAGGGCATTGACCTGCAGCATCGCAAGACAGGCGGCGAGGCAAACGAGCAGCGTCGTTCGCAGGCCCGCCACCTTGCCGGATTCGCCGCGGTTCAGTCCGATCAGGATGCCCGCCGCGATCGCAAGCGATATGCGGATGCAGACATCCGGCCATTCAAGGACGAGCGGCATCGGCGACATGAAACGTTTCTCCGGGGCTTCGACGCTCGTTGTCGAGCAAACGTCGAACCTGGGACCGTTGCTTGCTGGCCCGAACGAAAGTCCGTGTTCGCAGAAGGAGCCGCGATGGACAGCTTCGAGGCTGCGCGCAACCGCATGATCGAGCGTCAGCTCAAGCGGCGCGGCATCACCGACACGCGCGTGCTCGACTGCATGGCGAAGGTGCCGCGCCATGCGTTCGTCGATTCCGCGCTCGCCGAGTTCGCCTACGACGACGCCCCGCTGCCCATCGCCGCGAACCAGACCATCTCGCAGCCGTACATCGTTGCGCTCATGCTCGAAGCCGCCGGCTTGCAGCCGGGCGACCGCGTGCTCGACATCGGCACGGGCTCGGGCTACGCGGCGGCTGTGATGGCGTGCGTCGGCGCGCATGTCGAATCGGTGGAGCGTCATCGTGAACTGGCCGATGCCGCCCGCGCCACGCTCGATGCGCTCGGCGTCGCGAACGTCGCCGTGCATCATGCGGACGGCACCGAAGGGCTGGCGCAGCACGCGCCGTTCGATGCGATCCTCGCCGCAGCCGGCGGCCCGTACGTGCCAGCGGCGTGGCGCGAGCAATTGCGCATCGGCGGACAGCTCGTGATGCCGGTCGGCGATGCGCGCGAGTCCCAGCGTCTCGTCAGGTTCGTGCGCGTGAACGAACACGATTTCGAGCAGGAAGACCTGGGCTCCGTGATGTTCGTCCCGTTGATCGGCACGGCCGGCTGGACAGACGAACCGGAGATTCGCCCCGCCTCGCCATCGATGCCGCGGCAGGCTGCATCCGCCGCTCCGACCGCCGCGCGTTCGCTGCCTGACCTGATTCGAGCGTCCGCCGTGCGCCTGCCCGCGCCGGCGGCGCCGGATTTCGCCCGAGCCTTCGACCGTTTCGCGGACAAGCGCGTCGTGCTGTTCGGCGAGGCGAGCCACGGCACCGCCGAGTTCTACGAAGCGCGCGCCGCGATCACGCGACG
The DNA here is from genome assembly GCF_022879615.1 of Caballeronia grimmiae. Taxonomy (NCBI): domain Bacteria; kingdom Pseudomonadati; phylum Pseudomonadota; class Betaproteobacteria; order Burkholderiales; family Burkholderiaceae; genus Caballeronia; species Caballeronia grimmiae. The sequence goes on along the minus strand of NZ_CP084273.1, from coordinate 400,977 downwards.
GCTCATCGAGAGGCACGGCTTTCGCTTCGTCGCGGTCGAAGCGGACTGGCCGGACGCCGCGATCATCGACGAACACGTGCGGCATCGGCCACGCGCCCGGCCCGATGCAAAGGCGTTCCAGCGCTTTCCGCAATGGATGTGGCGCAACGCCGAGTTCGGCGCATTCGTCGCGTGGATGCGGGAGCACAACGCCGCGCTGCCCGCCGAGCGCCGCGCCGCGTTCTATGGCCTCGATCTCTATAGTCTCTCGGAGTCGATCGGCGCCGTGCTCGCCTATCTCGACTGCGAGGACCCGGCGTCCGCGCGCATCGCCCGGGAGCGGTACGGCTGTCTCACGCCGTGGCAAAAGAACCCGGCGGTGTACGGGCGCGCGGCGTGGCAAGCGGGCTACGGCAAATGCGAGCAGGCGGTCATCGCCCAGTTGCGCGATCTGCTCGACAAGCGGCTCGGATCGCCCGCCGCCGATCCCGGACTGCTCGATGCGACGCACAACGCGCGGCTCGTGGCATCGGCGGAACAGTACTATCGCGCGATGTATAGCGGCTCGGCCGAAAGCTGGAACCTGCGCGACACCCACATGTTCGACACGCTGACGAGCCTGCTCGACGCATGGGCCCCGGATGCACGGGCCGTCGTGTGGGCGCACAACTCGCATCTCGGCGATGCCTCCGCCACCGAAATGGGCCGCGTGCGCGGCGAACTGAACGTCGGCCAGTTGTGCCGCGAACGCTTCGGCGACGACGCCGCGCTGATCGGCTTCGGCACGCATACGGGGACAGTCGCGGCGGCATCCGACTGGGACGAGCCGATGCAGGTGATGAACGTCCGGCCATCGCGCGCCGACAGCTACGAGCAGCAGTTCCACCTGGCGGGCGTGAAGCGGTGCATGGTCGATCTGCGTCGCGGCGTCGACAACACGCTGCACGAGGCGCTCTCGAAAGAGCGGCTGGAGCGCTTCATCGGCGTAATTTATCGGCCGGACACGGAGCTATACAGTCACTACGCGCAAGCCGAGTTGCCGGCGCAGTTCGACGCCTTCGTGTGGTTCGACACGACGCGCGCCGTTCACGCGATGCCCGCCTCGCAGAAATCGGCCGACGCGCCGGAGACCTTCCCGTTCGGCCTCTGAAACGCTATCGGCGGCGGATCGCGTAGAGCGATGTTGGCAGCGCGATCGGGTTGTCGGGCTTGAACCAGCTCATGTCCGGAATGCGCGAGTCCGTCACGTACACGGTGCCGTCCGGTCCCTGCGTGAAGGTGTCGGGCCAGCGCAGTTGCGGGTCGCGCAGCAGTGTCCAGAGCCGGTCGCCGTCCCGGACGCGCACCGCGTGATGCTCCACCGCCGAGATGTAAAGGCGGCCGCGCTCGTCGAAGAGAAGACCATCGGCGGGACCGTCGATGCCAACCGTCTCCACGCGCGACGACACTTGCTGCGGGCTCAGTTGCGCGTTCTGCAGCGCGTCGGTGGGAATGCGATAGAGCGTCTTGCCCTTGACCGCCTGCCAGTACAGATAGCGCCCGTCGGGCGTGAGCGCGATGCCATCGGACGAGAAGTTCACGCCGCGTCCATCGGTCTGACGCAGCGGCTTGCCGTCCACTTTCACAGTGACGGTCTTGTCCGCCTGAGTGCTCGGATCGCCGTCCAGAACGCGCCTCGCGACGCCCGTCGTCCGGTCGATCACGACGATCGCGCCACGCGCGCCCGAATCGGTCATATAGATGAAGCGGCCATCCGGGCTCAGGCGCAGATCGTTCAGATAACTGCCCTGCGGCGCAATGGTTTCATCGAACGCGAAGACATGCGCAATCTGGTTCGTCCGCAGATCGATTTGCGCGAGCTTCGGCGCGCCCGGAACGATCAGCGATTGCGCCGGCGCGCCCGGATCGAGCACCCAGAGATTGCCTTGCTTGTCCGCGACGACCGATTGCACGCACACCCAATGATCCGCTGGCGACAGTTCATCGCGGCGGGCATTGCGCCAGGCGTTCCATTCGGCATCGGGGAACGGGCGCAGGTCCCCGTTCGGCCCGAGTTCGGCGACCGAGACCGGCGCGTCTTCCGTCCAGCGCGGGAAGTTGACGAAGGTCCGGCCATCGGGCGATACCGTCACGCCCGTGACCTGATGCTCGAAACGGGCGATCAATTGCAGCTTCGCGCCGCCCATGCGCGCGTAGGCCGCTGTGTCGTTCGGCAGGGTCTGGGCGACACTCGCCTGCGTCAGCATGGCGAGGCTCATGGCGGCGAGACAGCGGTTCAGTCGGTGCATGGCGGATCCTGATTGGATGAAAGCCGTTCGATCAATAGGCGTCGCGCGAGAGCCGCACAAAACGCCGCGCGGCCATTACGAGCATCACCGCAGCCACGCCAGTCAGCGCCGCGCGTGCGCCGGCGGGTTGCAAGCGCGCGCTGGTATAAAGGCTCGTTTCGCGCACGCGGCCGTTGCGGCCCGAGCGTTCCCGCACCGTGCCGGAGCCTTCGTAGAGCGCATCGCCGCTGCTGCGCGGTTCGTCCTTCAGTTGGCTCCTGATGCCGAGCTTGCTCGCGATCGCATCGTAAAGACGCGGGGCTCGCTGGCCGAAGCCGGCCATCATGCGCGACGCTCCGCCGACGTAGATATCGCGTTCCGGATGCGTGGCCGCGTGCAAAATCGCCTTCGCGACGATGTCCGGCGCATACACCGGAGGCGGCAGCTTCGGCTCCTGTTCGAGGTAGTTCTTCGCATGCTCGACGAACATCGTGTCGATGCCCGCGGGCTTGATCAGCGTCACCGAGACGGGCGCGCCGTCGTCCTTCAGCTCGATGCGCAGTGAATCGGTGAAGCCCTTCACCGCATGCTTCGACGCGACATAGGGGCCTTGCAACGGCACGGCGACGTCCGACAATTCACTGCCGAGATTGATGAGTGCGCCGCCGCGTTCGCGCAGATGCTGCACGGCAATGCGCGATCCGTTCACGACGCCCCAGTAGTTCGTGTCGAACAGCTTGCGCTGGTCTTCGAGCGTGACGTCCACGCAGCGCCCATAGATAGAGACGCCCGCGTTGTTGATCCAGGTATCGAAGCCGCCGAAGCGCTCGATGGTGGCGTCGGCGGCCGCCTGCAACTGGCTTTCGTCGCCGACGTCCGCTGCCGTGTACGCGACGTCCGGGCCGCCGTCGTTCGACAATTCTTCCGCAAGCGATTTCAGCGCAGCCTCGTCGCGCGAAATCAGCATGAGCCGCGCGCCGGCCTTCGCGGCGCGGCGGGCGGTGGCGAGTCCGATGCCGCTCGTGGCGCCAGTAAGGACGATGGTCTGTTCACGCAGGGGCTTGAGTCTGGTTCGCATGGCGGTTCCGAGGTAAGAGGGTTGTGCGACTCTCAAGCATCCCCCGTTCCCCGTTCCCCTGTTTGTTCAGTACTTCATGCGATCGCGTCGATTGCGCCCCACGTTATTTCGACATGCGCCGCAGCCGATGCACGGCTTTTCGTCAGCGCGACGATCTCCCGCGTCGGCACGCTGGTGCTCAGCGTGGCGATCTGTACTGCGCTGAACCACTCGCACCGCGCGATCTCATTGCGCGGCTCCGGCCTTGCATCCAGCGCGATGTCCGCGCTGAACACGTGATGATGCTTGTTCACGCCGCCGAAGAGGAACAGATACTTCAACTCGCCCACGACGAGGCCGGTCTCCTCCTCCAGTTCGCGGCGCGCCGCGTCCTCGGGCGACTCTTTCCTGCGTATCGTTCCGCCGGGCAGCGCCCAGCGCGAACGCTTGCGTCCGACGAGCAATATATTCCCGTCGCGGTGGCAAATGATGGTGGCCCGTTCTCTCATCGTTTATGCAAGTCATGCCGATGCGGCGTTTGTCATCGAGCATCCTCTAGCGAGCGCCGTGCCGCGCCGCTTCGGACAGTCGGGAAGCCGCGAAGCATTGCACATCGGCATGTCCGTTTTGCAACCATGTGCAAAGGCGATGGACCGCAGCATTCGGTTACTTCTCAAGCAACGCACGCGCCGTCGGCTCGTCGATGATCAGCTCCTTGATGAAGCCGCCTCGCAGTGCGCCGCGCAAGCCTTCGACCTTGCGCCGCCCCGACACCACGCACAGCGTATGTTTCGCGCGGCGCAAAAGGCCCAGGTCCGGCCCGCTCGCCCGGCGATTGAGCGCAATATCCTGATACGTCCCGTCCGCGCGAAAAAACACGGTGGCAATATCGCCGACGACCTCGTCCTTGCGCAGCGATTCCAGTTCGCTGTTCTCCAGAAAGCCGCCGCTATAGACATGGCTCGTCATGTGCGGCGACATCACGCCGACGCTGCACAGCATGATGTCGGCACGGCTTTGCAGATCGAGGATTTGCCGCACGCTGCGCTCGCGCCACAACGCACGCCTTGTTTCGGCATAGTCGAAAAACGCGGGTACGTGGAACGGATGCGGCCGCGCGTCGAAGTTGACCGCGAAGCGCATGATGAGATTGCTGCTGAACGTGCTCGTCACGCCTTGAGCATTGCCCGCGCCGTTCAATTGCACGATGTCCACGTTCGCGGTCGATTTCGGAATCAGATGGTCCGATACCGCCGCCATCGTCGTGCCCCATGCCACGCCGACGACCATGCTCGAGTCGACCACGGTGTTCAGGTAGCTCGCGGTGAACATCGCCACGCGGCGCAGCCATTCCGCCTCGCCGGCCGCTTCGGGCACCGGCACGACGCGCGCCGCGACGAGGCGGAACCGCTGCGTAAGTTCGAGTTCGACGCTTTTTGGCCGCTCGCTCGGATCGTTGATGCGGATTTCCACCAGCCCGTTCGCATGCGCGACGCCGAGCAGCCGCGACACCTTCGAACGCGACAGTTTCATGTCCTGCGCGATCGCATCGGTGGTCATGTTCTGGTAGTAGTACATCTTCGCCACCTGCACGGCGGCGGCGAACTGGCTAGCTTCGTCCTTGAAGACAGGGGTGGGCATGGGCGGCGCTCTGAATTCGCATCGATACGTCATTACATCACGTCGCCGAACCGCTATATAGTGACGATTGCACGAAATTGCAGACGCGTTGCAAAAACGTGCAGTCGGGCCTATAACGCAGTAACGACGGCGAATACGGGGGAAAGCATGGCTGAACGCGAGGCACGCGTCGATTGCGACGTTCTCGTGGTGGGCGGCGGGATCAACGGGGCGGGCATCGCGCGGGACCTGTCGGGGCGCGGCGTGCGCGTGATGCTCGTCGAGCAGCACGATCTCGCGGAGCACACGTCATCCGCGAGCACCAAGCTCATTCATGGCGGGCTGCGGTATCTGGAATACGGCGAGTTCGGCCTCGTCAGAAAGGCGCTGCAAGAGCGCGAAGTGCTGCTCTCCGTCGCGCCTCATCTTATCGCGCCGCTGCGGTTCGTCATGCCGCACGTGCCCGCGCTGCGCCCCGCGTGGATGATCCGCGCGGGCCTCTTTCTCTACGATCACCTGAGCCGCCGCGCCGTGCTCGAAGGCTCGCGCAGCGTGAATCTGCGCACGCATGTGGCGGGCGCGCCGCTCGTCGACTCCATCAGGCGCGGCTTCATCTATTCCGATGCCGCCGTCGACGACGCGCGTCTAGTCGTGCTCAATGCGCTCGGCGCGCACGAACGCGGTGCGCAGATTGCGACCCGCACCCGCTTCGTTTCGGCGTCGCGCGGAGAAAACGAGTGGCGCGTGCTGATCGCCGATGCGGCCGGGCATCAGCGCGAAGTCAGCGCCCGCGCGCTCGTCAATGCGGCCGGCCCGTGGGTCAACGCGCTTGCCGCTGGAGAAACGAGCACGCGTGCGATGCGGCTGGTGAAGGGAAGCCATATCGTCACGCGCAAGCTGTTCGATCACGATCACGCGTACATTCTTCAGAACGACGACCGCCGCATCATCTTCGCCATTCCGTGGCAACGCGATTACACGCTGATCGGCACGACGGATGTCGATTACAAAGGGCCGCTCGCGGACGTGCGCATCGCACCGGAGGAGATCGATTATCTTTGCGCGGCGGTGAACCGCTATTTTCGGAAGCCTGTTTCAGCGAGCGACGTGGTGTGGTCCTACGCGGGCGTGCGGCCCTTGCTGGCGGACGGTGCGGACGATGCGGCATCGGCCACGCGCGATTACGAGCTTCAACTCAATACGGCCCACGCGCCGCTGCTCACCATATTCGGCGGCAAGATCACGACGTACCGGCGGCTCGCGGAAGAAGCGGTCGAGCGACTCGCCGGACCGCTTGCGATCACCGCCCCCGCATGGACGCATGCTGCGCCGCTTCCCGGCGGCGAGATGCTTCATGCCGACTTCCCGCAGTTCGTGCGCGGGCTCGGCGAGCGGTATCCGTTCTTGCCGCCCGACCTGGCGCAACGCTATGCACGCGCATACGGCACGCGCGCCGACGTGATGCTCGCGGGCATCGAGTCGATGCCCGCGCTGGGCGCACCGCTGACGCCGGGGCTTTACGAAGCGGAGGCGCGCTATCTCGTCGAGCATGAATGGGCGCTGACTGCAGACGATATCCTGTGGCGTCGCACAAAGCTGGGACTCGAAGCGAGCGCCGAAGATATCGAGAGGCTCGAAGCATGGATATCCGCTCGCCGGCGCGGGCCGGGGCAACTCGGCGACGCGCCGTGCGCCCCGCTTTCCGCGTGAGCCTCTAGCGCGACGTTTCCGTGCGCAGCAGCCCGGCGACCGCGAAGCCCGCTGCCAGCGCGAGATAAGTCATTGCGAGCGATCGTTTCGACAGATGCGCCTCGAAGCCCGGCGTGAGGCGCTGCGGCACGACGTGGTAATCGACGACATAGGCCACTGCCGCTGTCGTCGCGGCGGCGGCGATGACCTTGTCGACACGCGGACGCCGCCCGCAGAGCGCTTCGAACAGCACGCCCCAGAACACCGCGCTGCCCAGGTGGATGCCTGCGCCGGTTGCCGTGTATTTCGCACTCAGGCCCTCTTCGCGTTGCGCCGTATCGGGCCATAAACAGTGCGCGACCGCGTTGATCGCCGCATACGGACGACGACCCGACGCCGAGGCGCCCGCTCCCGCCGCAACCGCCGATGTAATGCCTGCCATCCCGCCCGAGCAGATGGCGCGCACCAATGCGCTATCCGATTTCATTTTCGCCCCTCCTTTGGCTGCTCATTGCGAGCAAACACCATTCCCCATTTAGTAGGGAATGCGACGTTTCCCGAGACCGCTCGCGGCACAACGATTGCGAAATGAAAACTACGCGCGTCTTGTCGCGCCCCATCACTCGTCAGGAGCACATCATGACCGACCCCGCTGAACACCTTCTCGACTGGCTGCGCGACGCTCACGCGATGGAGCAGCAAGCGGAGCAGATGCTCCGCGCGCAGTCCGGCCGCCTGGAACATTATCCCCAACTCAAGGCGCGCATCGATCAGCATCTGGAAGAAACGCTCGGCCAGCAGAAGATCGTTGCGGAATGTATCGAACGTCTCGGCGGCTCGACATCCATCGTCAAGGATCTGACTGCGAAGATGATGGCGTTCGGCCAGGCAGCCGGCGGCATGACGCAGACCGACGAAGTCGTGAAGGGCGCGAACATGAGTTACGTGTTCGAGAACCTCGAGATCGCTTCGTACACGTCGCTCATCGCGGCCGCCGAGCGCTGCGGCGATGCGCAGACGAAGGCTGCCTGCGAACGCATCCTGCCGCAGGAGCAAGCGATGGCACAGTGGCTGCTGGAGCATATTCCGCTGATCACCACGCAGTACCTCGATCGGTCTGCCGCTGGTCAGGAAGCGAAGAAATAAAGGCGCGTTGGCACGTGCGTTGCTGCAAGAGAAACGCCTGCCCGTCCAACGCTCCGAGGCAGAGGCCGGGCAAGCTCAGTTCACCACGCGGCGTTTGTCAGCCGCATCACGCCAGCGCGAGTTGCAATGCGCTGAGACTCGCGGCACCCAGGGCGTGCGCGACGCATTCGCGTTGCGCACGCCGCTGCGAGACCCAAGAGATTGATATAAGCCCCATAGCGCGCCTAACCGCCGCAGGGAAGCGTTCGTCCCTAAAACAAGGAGCCGTTGATATGTTCGTACATAACAAACGCCTGCAATACACCGTCCGCGTGGCTGCGCCGAACCCTGGTCTTGCCAATCTGATGCTGGAACAGTTCGGGGGTCCGCAGGGTGAACTTGCCGCTGCAATGCGTTACTTCACGCAAGCAGTCACCGAAGACGACGCAGGCCGCAAGGACTTGCTGTTCGATATCGCCACCGAAGAACTGAGCCACCTGGAAGTGATCGGCAGCATCGTCGCGATGCTGAACAAGGGCGCGAAAGGCACGCTGGCGGAAGCCGTCGAGGAAGAGGCGGAGCTGTATCGCACCATCACGAACAACGGCAACGATTCGCACACCACGTCCATTCTGTATGGCGCGGGCGCACCGCTGACGAACTCGGCCGGCGTGCCGTGGACTGCTGCATACATCGATACCATCGGTGATCCGACCGCCGACCTGCGCTCCAACATCGCGGCCGAATCGCGTGCGAAGATCGTCTATGAGCGTCTTATCAACGTCACCGACGATCCGGGCATCAAGGATGCGCTCGGCTTCCTGATGACGCGCGAAATCGCGCATCAGAAGTCGTTCGAGAAGGCGCTGCATTCGATTCAGCCGAACTTCCCGCAAGGCAAGCTGCCGGGCAAGCCGGAGTTCACGAGCGTGTACTTCAACATGTCGAAGGGTGAAGACATGCGCGGCCCGTGGAACGAGGGCGGCGACTGGGAGTTCGTCGCGGATCCGCAGCCGGCTGTCGATGGCGGCGACGGCACCGCGAGCGTGCAGGTGACGCAAACCGAAGTTGAAGCGCTGCAGGCTCTCGCCACCCGCACCGCTTCCGACCCGACGTCCGATCCGACCACGGGCGCCGATCTCGGCTCGGGTCAGGCAAGCTAAGGCAGTTGTTTGAAAGTCGATGCCGCCTCCACCGAGGCGGCATCGACGAAAGTAAGGGCTGTCCAATAATCGTCTATATGGAGTTTAGTCATGCCAACTGTTTCTTCGAATGGTACCGTCGCGGTTCGCCGCAGCCCGGTTGACTGGATCGCCGGTGCGCTCGTCATCATCGGCGCGCTGAACTGGGGTCTCGTGGGTCTTCTGAACTTCGATCTCGTCGCGGCTATCTTCGGCGCCGGATCGCCGGGTGCGCGTATTGTCTATATTCTGGTCGGGCTGGCAGGCATCTACTCACTCGTTCGGGCTTTCATGCCGGCGCGCGAGCATGGTCTTGCACATCGCTGATGAACGCGCCGTGCGTTGCTTTCTCGATAACGCGCGGCGCATCCCTTTTTTCAACGCGCCGTGGCGAGATGCGCGTTGACCTTAAGCGGTAAGTCGTCTTTGCTAGACGGCGACTGCACGACGAAGCTGTCGATCACGCCGGGCCTGAAGATCAGGCACATCGAAGAACCGCCGTACTGGAAGTAACCCAACTCGTCGCCCTTGCGCACGCGTTGCCCCGGCAGCGCCTCGATCATGCATGACGATATGTCCGCCATGCCAAAGAACACACACACCACTTCACCGATAGCCGGATCGTCGCAATCGATCACGATGATCGCGCGTGCCGCGACCGCCGTGATATAGCCTTGCGAGTCGTTGAGGCCACCGGGGTCTTCGCCTTCCGATTCCGCGTCCGAGTAATGCGTGGCGTCGACCAGGTACGCTTTCACGATGGTCCCGCTGACCGGCGCGTGCCAGCGATGGTGGTAAAACGCGCTCAGGAACACCTGGTAGATCGTGCCGCCAACGAAACAGTCGGCCAGCGCCGTCTCCTTCGCCGTGAAGATTTGCTTCAGTGAATATCGTTGCAATTTGATCCTTCCGCGAGCGCTTCACCGATGGCACGCGCGAAGTTCATATGGATGACCGGGACCTCGCCTATGAACGATGCGAACTCTTCGATCACGCTGCTCGCCTTTGCCATCGCCGCGCGCTGCTTGGCGTGCGCGGCGAATTCCTTGCGAAACCGCTCGACGACGTCTTCCTGTTATGGAAGCCAGCCACCGAGCGGTTGCCTTTGTGTTGCGACGAGCCGATTCAAGCGCCAAGCGCGGGCCATACGTCGCTCGGGCATACCCCATCAGGAAGCGGAATGACCATTGCTTTGAAGGTCGACGTCCCCCGCCTTCCCTGCAAAGAGGTGAATCCATGAGCGACGCCCCGTTTCCGTTTCCAAAGTCCCCATCCACACAGCGCGAATCTCGCAGCAAACCAACGTCGATTGCGCGCGGGCTCGGCTGGTACAGCCTCGCGCTCGGCGCTGCGGAGCTGCTTGCTCCGAACGCCGTCGCTCGCGCAGCTGGCGTGCGCACGAACTCCGCGCTCATGCGTCTCTACGGGTTGCGTGAGATCGCATGCGGCATCGGCATTCTGATGTCGCGTAACCCCGCGCCTTACCTGTGGGCGCGCGTCGGCGGCGATGTGCTCGATCTGGCGACGCTCGCTTCTGCATCCGACATGAGTCGAGAGGACAGCCGCACGCATGCGCTCGGCGCGATCGTCAATGTCGTGGGCGTCACGGCGCTCGACGTGCATACGGCCTTGTCACTATCGAAGCCCGACGACGAAGAGTCGCAGATGCGTACTCAACGCTATGTGTCGATGTATCGAAACCGCAGCGGGTTTCCGCGTTCGCCGGGCGCGATGCGCGGCGAAGCGCTGCGCACCTTCGAAACGCCGCGCGACATGCGCGCGCCCGATGCGCTGTTGCCCTACACGCATCCGCGTTTCAAGGAAGCCAGGAGCGCCTGACCTTCATAAAAACCGACACGTCCCCATCTACAAGCGAAGGAGTCACCGTGGATATGCCCTCTGTCTCGCCCTCCATCACGACGATGATCCGCATGGATCACACGCACGTCATGGCCGCTTTTCATCGCTATCACGCAGACAGTCCGTGGTGGAGAAAGCGCGCCATCGTCGAGCTTGCCTGCACGGCGCTTGAAATACATGCGCAGCTCGAAGAAGAAATCTTCTATCCCGCACTCGGCGAAGCGTTGCCGGGCGACGACACGCTCGCGAAGAGCAAGCCTGAACACGACAAGATGCGGGAAGACATCGCGAAGCTGCGAGCGATGGGTCCCGACGATGCCGCCTACGACGCGCGCTTCATGCAACTCATGCGCGAAGTGATTCATCACGTCGCGGATGAAGAGACCGTGCTGCTGCCTACCGCCGAGCGCGCGCTGGCTTCGCGGCTCTCTGAGCTAGGGGCCCGCATGACCAAGCGCAGGATGCAGCTCGTCGGACAGAAGCAGCCCGCGGCGATCGCGGCGAACACAATGGGCACGTTCCCCCTCGCATCGCTCGCGCTGGTTTCGCTGGGGGCGCTTGCGATCGCGCATTGTCTGAAGCCGGCAACGCCGCGCCGGATGAAACATTACGCATGAAGCGTCGCGTTCGACAGCACGACGCCGCGTGACTTCAAGCTGCGCGCGGCGTCCCGTTCACTTCGACGATATGCACCGGGATCGACTTGGCCGCCGGCACCTTGCTCTCCTTCGCGTAATGCCATAGCGGCAGAAGCGGGTTGCACTCCGGGTAGTAACCGGCGATGCAGCCGACCGGAATGTCATACGGCTGGATGCGCAAGCCGGCGACGCGCCGCTCGAAGCCGTCGTCGGCGATGGTCTGCACCGTCACGCGATCGTCTTTCTTGAGACCGTGAGTCTGCATGTCGGCCTCGCACATGAAGATCACCATGCGGTCGTCGCTGATGCCGCGAAAGCGGTCGTCGAGCTTGTAGATCGTCGTGTTGAACTGGCTGTCGCTGCGAAGCGTCATCAGCCGCAGCGCCTGCGCGTCGCGCTCGGGCATGTCCGGATCTTCGCCGATGGATTCCGGCACGAGGAACTCCGCCTTGCCGCTCTTCGTCTGCCATTTGCGTTCGCGTGCGGGCAGATCGCGCGGAAAGCCGCCGGGCGTCCACATGCGCTCGTTGAAATCGTGGAAGGTCTCGGGATAGGTCTTCGCGATCTCATCGCGCACGAGCGCATAGTCGCCGACCCAGCGGTCCCAGTCCACGGTCGGACATTCGCCGAGTGTGTGCTTCGCCAGTCCCGCCACGATATACGGCTCTGATCGCGCGTCGGCCGACGCGGGCTCCGCGACGCCGCGCGAACCGTGGATGCAGCCGGTGCTGTCTTCCATCGACACGGCCTGCGGGCCGCTTCCCTGCGTATCGATCTCGATGCGGCTCAGGCACGGCAGGATATACGACTTCTTGCCGTGCACGAGATGACTGCGATTGAGCTTGGTCGCGATATTCACGGTGAGCTTGAGATCGCGCCACGCCGGCTCGATGCGCAAGCGGTCCGGCACCGAGCGCACGAGGTTGCCGCCGAGATTGATGACCGCGTTCACCTTGCCATCGAGCATCGCCTCGAAGGCTTCGACGATATTCAAGCCCTTCTCGCGCGGCGGCTCGAAGCCGAACTGGCTGGCGAGCTTGTCGAGCGGCGCAAGTTCCGGCTTCTCCGTGATGCCGACCGTGCGCTGCCCCTGCACATTCGAATGCCCCCGCACCGGCGACGGCCCCGCGCCCGGCTTGCCCACGTTGCCGCGCAAGAAGAGCAGATTGCACAGCATGCGCACGTTCTGCACGCCTTCCCTGTGCTGCGTCATGCCCATGCCGTAATGCGCCATGACGGCGCTCGCGCGCATGTATTCGTCGGCGGCGGCTTCGAGGTCGCGGCGCGCGAGGCCCGATATCCGTTCGATATCGTCCCACGACGCAGCGCGCGCATAATCGGCAAACGCTTCGAAGCCCACCGTATGCTGCTCGATGAATTCGGTATCGAGAATGCGCGGCTCGCCGCTCTCCTTCGCGCGATCGTCCGCATGAATGACGGTCTTGCAGATGCCGAGCAGCGCCGCCGTATCGCCGCCCGTCTTCACCTGATGATATTGCGTGCTGATGACCGTGTGCGCGGGCGTCATCATTTCCACCGGCGATTGCGGATTCACGAACTGCAGCAAGCCCGGTTCGCGCAGCGGATTGAACGTGATGATCGGCACGCCGCGCTTGCGTGCGTCCTGCAATTGATGCAGCATGCGCGGGCTGTTGGTGCCGACGTTCTGCCCGATGAAAAACATCAGATCGGTTTTCTCGAAGTCGTCGAGCGTGATGGTGCCGACGCCTACGCCGATCGCTTCCTTCAGTCCGACGCTCGTGCTCTCGTGGCACATGTTCGAGCTATCGGGAAGATTGTTGGTGCCGTACATCCGCGCGAACAACTGGAACATGTAGGACGTTTCGAGCGATGCGCGCCCCGACGCATAGAACACGACGCTGTTCGGATCGAAGCCGCGCAACTCGCGGCCGATGTCTTCGAACGCTTCTTCCCAACTAACGCTTACGTACTTGTCGGTGGCCGCGTCATAGCGCAACGGCGCGGTAAGGCGTCCGGCTTCTTCGAGGTCGTGGTCATGCCATGCGCAGAGCTGCGTGACCGTGTGCAATTCGAAGAACTGCGGCGTCATGCGCTTCGCGGTCAGATCCCAGGCGGTCGCCTTCGCGCCGCTTTCGCAGAACTCGAACACGTGGGGATCGGCGGGCTTGGCCCACGAGCAGCTCACGCACGCGAAGCCGTCCGGTTTGTTCTGCTTGAGCAGGACCGTCGCGTCCTTCAGCGGGACTTTCTCCTGCGCGAGCACGCTCGCGACTGCCTTGAGCGAGCCCCAGCCGCCGGATGAAAAGGGATACGCTTCGCTCTTGCGGGCGCCATTGTCGGAGTCGGCCATGTCGTGCCTCGCGTGTTGTGGGTTGTGCTTTGTAGTCGCGAAAGCAAGGGATATTCCCTTTCTAACGGCCTACTATCGACACCCCAAAAAAACGCGCCGGCGATGCGGCGCGTCTCACGGCTGATCCGGCATCGGCGCGTTAGCCCGCAGCCTTGGTTTCTTCGGCAAGTTGCGCCTTGGCGAGCTGCGTCAGTTTCTCATCGGTCGACTTTTCTTCCTGGAGCGTTTCGAGGAGCAGGTTCATCGCCTCTTCCTGGCCGAGCTGCTTCGCGAGCGTGGCGAGCGTGCCGTACGTCGCGATCTCGTAGTGCTCGACCTTTTGCGCAGCGCCGATCAGTGCGGCATCGCGAATCGGGCCTTGTTCGAAGTCTTCGATCTGCTCCTGACCTTCCTCGACCAGCCCTTCCATCGCTACGCACTTGATGCGCTTGAGCTTGAACCCGGTCACCTCGACGACCTTGTCGATCCGTTCGATCTGACCATTCGTCTCTTCCAGATGCTGCTGGAATGCCTGCTTCAACTGCTCGTTAGTGCTGGCGCGTGCGAGCTTCGGCAGCGCCTTCGTCAATTGCTTCTCGGCGCTATACACATCCGATAGCGAATGAATGAAGAGGTCCTGCAAGGTTTTCGATGCCATGTTGCCTCCATTGCGAAGTGGGTTGGGTTCAGACAGGCTTGCAGCCATCGTGCGGCTTTCGTTTTGCAATCACCGTTCCAGCGTCAGCCGCGCGGCAATTCGACGGGAAGCGCCCGCTTGTGACGCGTTGCCGTGTAGAACCGGCGAATCGTCGTGAGCACTTCGCCGCTGACTTCCTTGCCTTCCAGGAAGTCGTCGATGTTTTCATATGAGATACCGTAGCTATCCTCGTCCGGGCGCTGCGGCGTGAGCGTTTCGAGATCGGCTGTCGGCACCTTCATCACGAGACGTTCGTCGGCGCCCATCGCGCGCGCGAGCGCTCGCACGCGGCGCTTCGTCAGGCCCGACAGCGGCAGGATGTCCGCGCCGCCATCGCCGTACTTCGTGAAGAAGCCCATCAGCGATTCAGCCGCGTGATCGGTGCCGACGACGACGCCGCGCCGCGCGCCCGCTATCGCGTATTGCGCGATCATCCGCTGGCGCGCCTTGATGTTGCCGAGCACGAAGTCTTCCTGGAAATCGTCGGTGTACTGCGCGCCGCCCTGCTTGAGCGCCGCGAGCATCTCGTCCGATGGCCCCTTCACATTGACCGTGTAACTCTCGTCGGGACGGATGAACTGGAGCGCGAGCCGCGCGTCGTCCTCGTCGCGCTGCGTGCCGTATGGCAGCCGCACCGCAACGAAGTGCGCCTCGTAACCGCCGGCGCGCAAACGCTCGACGCTCAATTGCGCGAGCCGCCCCGCCGTCGACGAATCCACGCCGCCGCTGATGCCGAGCACGTAAGTGCGAAGCCCACTCGACTTCAGGTAGTCCGCCAGAAACGCGACGCGCCGCTCGAGCTCGGCGTCGGCATCGAAGTGATCGCGCACGCCCAGTTCCTCGATGACTTGCCGCTGCCACTGCTGCATATCGCCGTCGTTGTCCTGCATGCTCGCCTCCGGTTGCGTTCGTTGAGTGTCCGCGGTTCAGTGCCGCGGCAGACGGTCGTAGTAGTGCTCGATGCGCGACAGCGCGTAGTGCGCCGCGGCGCTACGAACCTCGTTGCGGTCGCCGTCGAACACCTTCGTTTCGCTGAAGGTCACGACTTGCCCGTCGCGCAGCTTGTATGACCATGCGAAACATTGCGTGCCGGCCGGCGGCCCGTCTCCCGGCGGCTCGTCCGCGACACCCGTGTTCGACACGGCGACGTCCGCGCAGCACGCTTCCTGTTTCAGCGCGCCTTCCGACATCTCGCGCGCGACTTCCTCGCTCGTCAGGCCGTACTGCTTCATGGTTTCTTCGCGCACGCCGAGAAAGCCGGCCTTGCCCGTCGGCGAATAAGTGACGAAGCCGACATCGAGGCAACTGCCGCTTCCCGGTACCGACGAAACCAGCGATGCGATATAGCCCGCCGTGCACGACTCGGCCGTCGCAAGCATCAAGCCACGGGAACTGAGAAACGAAACGACTTGTCTGGCGATATCCATGCTGTCCGACCTCCATTCATGTTGCTGATGATCCGCTTGCAATGCGCTTGCAGCCATTCGGGTCGAGCAAACCGCGCTCCACATGCCGGGCGTCCATGGAATGTCTATTGCTCGGTACGCGTCGAACCGCCCTGTGAGGCTGGACATACAACCATAATGCGAACGTCTTTATGAATCCGGCAGCCATGCAGAGCGCGCTTAGTCCAGCGGGCATCCAGGCGAGCCGCGTGCTCGACCTCTGGCATCTGACGCTCACGGTTTGCTGCATCGTCTTTGCGGCGGTGCTGCTCGCCTGCATGATCGCGTTGATGCGTGCGCCGCGCGGCACGCAGTCGACGCCGGCCGATTTGAGCGGCAACGAACGGCCCGAACGGGGCATCAGCCGCTCGGTGATAGCGGGGACGATCGTCTCGGCGGCGCTGCTCGTCGGGCTGCTCGTGGCCGACGTCCTCACCGATCGCGCGCTGTCGCGGCTGCCTGTCGACAACGCGCTGCATATCGAAGTGACGGGGTATCAATGGTGGTGGCAGGCGCGCTATGCGCCCGAGGGCGGCGACGAGGGATTCACGCTGGCGAACGAACTGCACGTACCGGTCGGAAGGCCGGTTGTGGTGTCGCTCGTCGCGGGCGATGTCATTCATACATTTTGGGTACCAAATTTACACGGGAAGAAGGACATGATTCCCGGCCAGCAGACGACCATCGCGTTCCGGGCGGATCGCGCGGGGGCGTATCGCGGGCAATGCGCCGAATTCTGCGGCTACGAGCACGCGTTGATGGCGTTCTCCGTCGTCGCCGATCCGCCCGCGCAGTACGAAGCGTGGGCGGCGCGGCAGCGTCAGGCCGCGCCCGTGCCGCCCGACGCACTCGCCCGCCAGGGACGCGATGTCTTCCTGAACAACGACTGCGCCCGTTGTCACGCAGTGCGCGGCACGCCCGCCAACGGCTCGCTCGGTCCCGACCTCACGCATCTCGCGAGCAGGCAGACCATTGCGGCGGGCACGCTCGTCAACGATGCAAAGAATCTGTCCGCGTGGATCGCCGATCCGCCCGCGCACAAGCCCGGCGTGATGATGCCGGCGACGCGGCTTTCCCCGCCCGACCTTCAGGCTCTCGTCACCTGGCTAGGCACGCTGAAATGAGCGACAACCGATCTCCGTCCGGCTACAGCGCATCCGATGCGAGCGGCTCGCGCCCCGTCGATGGCCCGCACGCGCCCGAGGCCGTGCGCCGCGCGCTGGCGCAAACATGGAGCGATCCGCCGGGTTTCACCGGCGCATTAAAGGCGCTCAATCACAAGACCATCGCGCGGCGCTTCATCATCACGACGTTCGTGTTCTTCGTGCTGGCGGGCATCCTTTCGCTCGTCATGCGGACGCAGCTCGCGCGGCCCGATGCGCGGCTCATCGGTCCCAATCTGTACAACGAACTCTTCACGATGCACGGCACGACGATGATGTTCCTGTTCGCCGTGCCGGTGATGCAGGCCGTCGCCGCGTATCTCGTGCCGCTGATGATCGGCGCGCGCAGCATCGCGTTTCCGCGGATGAATGCGTACGCGTACTGGGTTTTCCTGTTCGGCGGGATACTGTTGTTCGGCTCGCTCGCGCTCAACAGCGCGCCGGCTGCGGGATGGTTCAGTTACGTGCCGCTCGCGGGCCCCGACTATTCGCCGGGCAAAGGCTCCGACATCTGGGCGCAGATGATCACGTTTACGGAGCTATCGGGCCTGCTCGAAGCCATCGTCCTCATCACGACGATCTTCAAGATGCGCGCGCCGGGCATGTCGCTCAACCGCATGCCGCTCTTCGTCTGGGCGACGCTCGTCACGCAGTTCATGGTCATCTTCGCGATGCCATCCGTCATGCTGTGCAGCACCGCGCTCATCCTCGACCGGCTCGTCGGCACGCACTTCTATAACCCGGCGAAGGGCGGCGACGTGCTGCTCTGGCAGCATCTCTTCTGGTTCTTCGGGCATCCCGAGGTCTATCTCATCTTCATCCCGCCGCTCGGCTTCATCTCATCGATCATTCCGACCTTCGCGCGCCGCCCCGTGTTCGGCTATCCCGCGATGGTCCTCGCGCTGATCGGCACCGCGTTCCTCGCGTTCGGCTTGTGGGTGCATCACATGTTCGCGACGAACCTCCCCGAGCTCGGCAAGAGCTTCTTCACCGCGGCAAGCCTGATGATCGCGATTCCTTCGGGCCTTCAGATCTTCTGCTGGATCGGCACGCTATGGACGGGCCGCCTGAACCTGCGCACGCCGCTGCTGTTCGTGCTCGCGTTCTTCTTCATCCTCGTGATCGGCGGGATGACGGGAGTCATGGTCGCGTCGGTGCCGCTCGACCTGCAAGTGCACGATACGTACTTCGTCGTCGCGCATCTGCATTACGTGCTGATCGGCGGCGCGGTCTTCCCGCTCTTCGGCGCGTTCTTCTACTGGTTCCCCAAGTTCGCGGGCCGCATGCTGTCGGAGCGGCTCGGACGCTGGCAGTTCTGGCTGTTCTTCATCGGCTTCAACGTCACCTTTTTTCCGATGCATCTGCTCGGTTTGCATGGCATGCCGCGCCGCGTATGGACGTATCCGTCCGGCATGGGCTGGGACGGCATGAACTTCGCCGCCACGATCGGCGCGTGGACTATCGCGCTCAGCGTGCTGCTATTTATCGTCAACGTGGTGCTGACGCTGCGGCGCGCAGAACCGGCGCCCGCCGATCCGTGGGGCGCGGGCACGCTCGAATGGAGCGTGCCGTCGCCGCCGCCGCCGCATAACTTCGATGCGGTGCCCGTCGTGCATGGCCGCGATCCGCTCTGGGAGCCGGGCGCGCAGCCGCGCTTCGTCGGAGGTCTCGCCGCCGACGCGCGGGAAGTGCTCGTGACGAGCGTGCTGGATGCGAAGCCGGATCATCGGCCGCTGTTTCCATCGCCTTCGATCTGGCCGTTCATCAGCGCGCTGGCGACGACGGTGCTCTTCATCTGGTCGATCTTCACGCCGTGGGCGGTCGTGTATGCGTCGCTGCCCGTCGCCGTGGCGATGATCCTCTGGTTCTGGCCGAAGCGCGCGAGCAACGCATTCGCCGCGGCACGGGAGCAGCGTCCATGAGCGCGACCGGCGACCTCAAGAGCCCGCATACGCGTCCCGACGATGCGCGGCCATCGGAGTACCTGCTCGATGTTCGCGATCTGCCGACGTTCGCATTCGGGCATCGCAGCCTGATGTGGTGGGCTACGGGCGGATTGATGCTGATCGAAGGCACGGTGTTCGGCATTGGCATCATGATGTACTTCTATCTGCGCACTCACGCCCCCGCGTGGCCGATGGCCGCCGATGCGCCCGAACTGCGCTGGGGCACGCTGAATACGTTGATCCTGCTCGCGAGCCTGTTGCCGAACCAGCTCGCGAAGCGTGCGGCGGAACGCAGCGATCGCGGCGCGGCGAAGCTATGGATGACGGTCTGCCTGCTGATGTCGTTCGCGTTTCTCGTCGTGCGCGGCCTTGAATTCGCGACGCTCAACGTGAGCTGGTATGCAAACGCGTATGGATCGGTCGTTTGGCTGCTGCTCGGATTGCACACGACGCACCTGATTACCGACACCATCGACACCGCCGTGCTCACGGTGCTCCTGTTCACGGGGCCGTTCGAAAGCAAGCGCTTCGTCGATGTCAGCGAGAATGCGATCTACTGGTACTTCGTCGTCCTGAGCTGGCTGCCGATGTATGGCGTCATCTACTGGGCGTCGCGTTTTTAGTGTGGTCACGATCATGCTTACATGGCCTGCGCTCCTCTTCGCTCCGTCGCTGCTGCTCGGGTTCCTGAGCGTGAACTACGCGCTCGTCGAACCGTCGTGCCATCTGCAAAGCACGGCCCTGCTCAATGGCGTCAGTGCGGCGAGTCTCGCGGTCAGCGTGATCTGCACGGCGCTCGCATTCGGCCGATGGCGATCCGCGCGACGCCAGGCCGATCCATCGGCGCCCGGCCTGACGTCGCAGCAAGGATTCTTCGCTGCCGTCGCAACGGGCGTCGGCGCGCTTTCGTCGCTGGCCATCTTCGCTATCTCGCTACCGCAATGGCTGCTTTCCGCGTGTTGATTCTCTTCGCCGCCGTGCTGTCCGCCGCCGTGCTGTTCGCCGATCCAGCATCGGCGCATGTCGCCACGCCGGCCGCGAGCGACGCGCAAACCTTCGGCTGGACGTTCGAGCCGTGGGTCGTCGTGTTGCTTGCGTTGAGCATCGGGCTTTATATCGCCGGCTATGCGCGATTGCGTCATCGCGGATCGCGGGGGCGCGCGGATCGGTCGAGGCGCCTTGCCGCGTTCGTCACCGGATGGATCGCGCTCGCTATCGCGCTGGTTTCGCCGTTGCATGCGCTCAGCGAAGCGCTGTTTTCCGCGCATATGCTGCAACACGAAATCTTCATGCTGGTGGCCGCGCCGCTGCTGGTGATCGGCCGGCCCCTCGCGGTGTGGATCTGGGCGTTTCCGCCGCGCGCGCGGGCGCGGATCAGCATGGCGACGCGCAGCGCGTGGATCGGCGCGCCGTGGCGATGGCTGACCCTGCCCGCCGTCGCCTGGGGCCTGCATGCTGCCGCGCTATGGTGCTGGCACGCACCGCGTTTCTTCGAGGCCGCGCTGGCGAGCGAATGGGTGCATACGTTCCAGCATGCGAGTTTCCTCGGCAGCGCGCTGCTCTTCTGGTGGACCGTCTTCCGTCCCGCTGCCGCCGATGGCTCGCGCACCCATAGCGCACACGCCATGCTCTCGCTCTTTACGACGATGGTCCACACCGGCGCGCTCGGCGCGCTGCTGACACTCGCGCCGGCCGTGTGGTATCCGTCGTGCATCGAAAGCACGCTTGCGCTCGGCTTCGATCCGCTGCAGGACCAGCAACTCGGCGGCCTCGTGATGTGGGTGCCGGGCGGTCTGGCGTATCTCGTCGGCGGGTTATTGATCGGCGCACGCTGGCTGGCGAGGCGGCCGGCCCGCGAGCTGACGAGCGTGGTGCGAACCGCCGTGCCGGCGCACGAGGAGCCCTGACATGCGCGCGATATCACGACGCTGCCGGCAGGCGATCGCCTTTGCCGTTCTGGGGACAAGCGCCAGCGTGACGCTTGCGGCGCCATCGGCAGATCTGATTGCGCGCGGCGCGTACATCGCGAAACTCGGCGACTGCGCGGGTTGCCATACCGCGCCGAACAAAGGCGCGCCGTACGCGGGCGGCCTGGGCATGGCGTCGCCGTTCGGGACCATTGTCAGCAGCAACATCACGCCCGACCCGGAGACGGGGATCGGCAAGTACAGCTACGAAGACTTCGCGAAGGCGCTGCGTGAAGGCGTCGCGCCGGGCGGCAAGGGGCTTTATCCGGCGATGCCCTACACGTCCTTCGTGAAGATGACCGACGACGACATGCGCGCGCTCTACGCCTACATGATGCATGGCGTGCCGCCGGTGCATTACCGTCCGCCGCCGACCGACGTGCCGTTCCCGTTCAATCAACGATGGGCGCTTCGGGTGTGGCGCGCGGCGCTCGCGCCGAAGGACGTCTATACGCCGCGTCCCGATCGCGATGCGACGTGGAATCGCGGCGCGTATCTCGTGCAGGGACTCGGGCATTGCGGAGCGTGTCATTCGCCGCGCGGCCCGGCGCTTCAGGAGCGCGGCTACGATGAGTCGTCGAAAACGTATCTATCGGGCGGCGTCAACGACAACTGGTTCGCGCCGAATCTTCGTGGCGATCCCGGCTCGGGACTCGGGCGAATGTCGCGCGAAGAGATCGCGACCTTGCTCAAGACCGGTCAGGGCGGCGGGACGGCGGCTATCGGCAGCATGGTGCAGACGATAGAGGACAGCCTGCAGTACGTTAGCGACGACGATTTGCTCGCGATCGCGACTTACCTGAAGAGCCTGCCGGCGACGGGTGCGGCGGACGGCTCATATGATCCATCGAACGCGAAGCCGGGGCACCTCAAGACGCGTGCGCCCGACGTGCCGCCGGGTCAGGGCGCGGGCGTCTACGCGACGTTCTGCGCGCAGTGTCATCTGGACACGGGCGAGGGCGTGCCAAAGGTGTTTCCGAAGCTGGCGGGTAATCAGGCGGTCATCAGCGACGATACGACGTCACTGATTCGACTGCTCGTCGAAGGCGGGAACAGTCCCGCGACCAAAAACGGACCGCCGCGCCAGAACATGCCGGGGTTTGCGGGCAGACTGTCGGACTTGCAGATCGCGCAAGTGCTCAGTTATGTCCGTTCGTCGTGGGGAAATGACGCACGCCCCGTGACGACGAACGACGTGGCTTCATTGCGCAGCAAGCTGCATAAGTGAGCGGAAACAGCGGGTACGGACCTTACTTGCGCCCTTTGCGCCACTCCGCATACTCGCCAAGCGTCGCCTCGTTCGGCGGATACGTGCCGCGCAAGGCCGCGCCGGCCTCCACGCGCATCGCGATGAATTCTTCGAGCCGTTCCTGCTCCGCCGCATCCTTCGCCACTTGCTCGGCCATATGACGCGGCACGATGACGACGCCATCCACATCGCCGACGACGATATCGCCCGGATACACCGCCACGCCGCCGCACGCGATCGGCACGTTCATATCGACCGCGTGATGCTTCGCGAGATTCAGCGGCGCGCTCGCGCCCGCGCAGAAGAGCGGCAAGCCGATATCGCCGATGGTCCCGCTATCGCGCACGCAGCCATCCGACACCATGCCCGCGACGCCGCGCACCTTGAGGCGCGTCGTGAGAATCGAACCGGTCGATGCCACCGTGCGATCGCCGCGGCAATCCTGCACGAGCACGCTGCCGGGCGGCGCGCTCTCGACGGCCTTGCGCTGCGGATGATCGGGATTCTGGAACACGCCGAGGTGATCGATATCCTCGCGCGCCGGAATGTTGCGCAGCGTGAACGCCGGTCCGACGAGATTCGGCGCGCCCTTCGCCGGTTTCACAAGCGGCGCGACGCCTTGCAGGAACACGTTGCGCAAGCCGCGCTTGAAAAGCTGCGTCGTGAGCGTCGCGGTGCTGACGTGGCGCAGCAGTTCGAGCGTCTCGTCGGAGACGGCGATGTCTTGAGTCGTCGTATCGATGATCTCGTTCAGTGGATTTCAGGCTCGCCGCCATCCGCGACGGAGCGTTCTTCGAGGAAATCGAAGTCGCAACCCTTGTTCGCCTGCGTCACGTGCAGTTGATGCATCACGCCGAAGCCTCGTTCGAACGGCCGCTTGGGCGGCGCCCACGCGGCTCGGCGGGCGGCGAGTTCATCGTCGCCGACGTCGAGATGCAGCCTGCGCGCGGGCACGTCCAGTTCGACGATATCGCCGTCCCGCACCAGCGCGAGCGGCCCGCCCACGAACGATTCCGGCGCAACGTGCAGCACGCACGCGCCGTAGCTCGTGCCGCTCATGCGCGCATCAGAGATGCGGACCATGTCGCGCACGCCCTGTTTCAAGAGCTTTTGCGGAATCGGCAACTGGCCCCACTCCGGCATGCCGGGCGCGCCGACCGGTCCTGCATGCTGGAGCACGATGACGGAATCGGCGGTTACGTCGAGCGTTTCATCGTCGATGCGCGCGGCCAGGTCCGCGTAGTCCCTGAACACGACCGCCGGCCCGCGATGCTGCAGCAGATGCGCTTCCATCGCCGCGGGCTTGATGACGGCGCCGTCGGGCGCGAGGTTGCCGGTCAGCACGGCGAGGCCATCGTTCGGCACGAGCGGGTTGTCGCGCCGGCGAATGACGTCGTCGTCGAAAATCTCCGCGCCCGCGATGTTCTCGCCGAGCGTCGCGCCATTGACCGTGAGCTGTGCGCCGTCGATCAGATCGCCCAGTTCCGCCAGCAGCGCGCGCAAACCGCCCGCGTAGAAAAAGTCCTCCATCAGATACTTGCCCGCCGGACGCACGTTGCCGATGACAGGCGTCACGCGCGCAAGTTCGTCGAAGCGCGCGGTCGTGAGCGGCACGCCCGCCCGGCGCGCAACGGCCACCAGATGCACGATCGCGTTGGTGGAGCCGGACAACGCGAGCACGGTGGTGACCGCGTTGTCGAACGACTTCGCCGTAAGCACGTCGGACGGCTTCAGATCCGTCCACACCATCTCGACGATGCGCTGCCCCGTCAGCGACGCGAATTGCGCATGCCGCGAATCCACGGCCGGAATCGACGCGAAACCCGGCAGCGTGAGACCGAGGGCTTCGGCGGCGCTCGTCATCGTGGAGGCGGTGCCCATCGTCATGCAATGGCCCGGCGAACGCGCAATGCCGCTCTCGACGCCCTTCCACTCGTCCTCGGTGATCCTGCCCGCGCGCAGTTCGGCCCAGTATTTCCACGTGTCGGAGCCGCTGCCGAGCGTGCGGCCGTTCCAGTTGCCGCGCAGCATCGGGCCGGCGGGGAGGAAGATCGCGGGCAGATTCATGCTGATCGCGCCCATCAGCAGGCCGGGCGTGGTCTTGTCGCAACCGCCCATCAGCACGCAGCCATCGAATGGATAGGACCGCAGCAGTTCCTCGACTTCCATCGCGAGGAAGTTGCGGTAGAGCATCGTCGTCGGCTTCTGGAACGGCTCGGCGAGCGTCATCACGGGCATTTCGACGGGAAAGCCGCCCGCCTGCCAGACGCCGCGTTTGACTTCCTCGACGCGCTGCCTGAAATGCGTGTGGCAGGGGTTGATCTCGCTCCACGTATTGACGATGGCGATGACCGGCTTGCCCATGTAATCGGACGGGTGATAGCCCATCTGCGCCGTGCGCGAGCGGTGGCCGAAGGAGCGGAGATCGTTCACGCCATACCAGCGATGGCTGCGCAACGCTTCCGGCTTCTTGCGGATGGTCGGGTCGTAGGCCAAGCGATGTCTCCTCGCGCGTAACGTCTCCACTTCGATGTGGGCGATGGTAACGTGGCCGACCGGCGTCGTCGCTTGGGGTTTTTGCGAGAACGCTTAATTTGCGATGAGGAAGGCTCGGGCGGCTGATTCGAAGCCGGGCGCGTTATCCGGCTATCAGCGGCGCGGTCAAGATCAGCGCGCACTCGGTGACAAACGAACCGAGGCCGACGCCGATCAGCACGCGCGCCACATACGTCCAGACGCGGCGGTCGACGTTAGCCGCGCATCGCCACGCCGCCGTGCACCACGCCAGATACAGCGCCCCGCACCCGGCGAACAGGCCGAGCATGCCGGGCCAGAACCAGATGGTCATCAGCAGGAACGATTCCGGCGGGACGCCGGTGCCCCACAGGTACAGATAGACGGCCCACCATGCGAGATGCAACGGCAGGCCGAGCAGCCACCAGACTTTCCAGAAGCGTTCTTCCCCGCGCCAGGCCTTGCGCAACATGCGTCGTCTTATCGTGGAATGAGGTCCGCATTTTACTTCACGCGCGGCGGCGGGCGGCCCGCCATCGGTGAAAGTAACGACTAGGTTCTTCAGGCTTTTCAGCGTTTTGCGTTGCAGCAAGCGGCGCTTTCTTTCGAATTGCTTTCCGTACTCAGGCCCGCCGCTCGGTCAGCATCTGGCTCGCAAGATCGCCGTGATGCATGACGAGCGCGCGCAGCGACGGCCACATGTGCATGTAGTGGACCATGAAGCTGTCCGGCTTCTGCAACTGATAGGGCGTGTTCAACGTGATGCAGTCGACGAGTTCCGCGTCGTTCGCCATGCCGTGCCGCGCGAGCACCTTGATGAACGCGTCCTGATCGCCGCCGCTCGCGTATGTCGACGACTTGTCCGCGACGCCGCCGATAGCCTGCTCGACTTCCCCGAGAGCATCGAAGTTCGCCTGCGTGCGTCGAAAGCCCATGATGCCCGAGTTGAACTGCCAGCTCATGTCCATCGCGATGAGGCGATCGCGATTCGCGAGCAGCGCATCGAGCGGCATCGACTGATCGATGACGAGCACGTCCGCATCGATCCACATGACCCACTCATGCGCAGGCAAATGGCGGCGCAACACCCACGGCTTCAGCCAGTTGCCGCTCGCGTTCTGTCCTGCCTCCTGCGGCGCATCGCGGTACGCATGCAATGCGTAGCCATGACGCGCGCAATAGCGGCGCAAGTTGCGCTCGGCGATTTCGCCATACGCGCGGATGTTCGGCGTGTAAAGGACGACCAGCGCGATCGGCGCGTCGGGATTCAGCGCCTCGTAGGGCGTATTGGCTGCTTGCGATTCCGGCTGCGGCGGAAGAGTGACATAAGGCTGTCCTTTCGCCTGACACTCGTTGATGTGCTCCGCGAAGAGGTCGCGCAGATCGGCATGAACCGGCTGATTGGGCGGCGCCGCGGGAAGATCCTCGAGCGCGATCGCAAAGGCGCGCCACTCGGTCCAGACCGGATGGATATGCCACGCCGCGGGCACCACGGGATGCACGCCATGAAAGCGCGTCGCAAATGCGAACGGCGACGTCGTGCGAAGCAACGCTGACTCGCTGACGGTCGTCGCGCCGAACTTGGTGCGCTGGCACAGTCGTTCCACCATCTCGCGCGATGCAGCCGTATTGCGCCAGAGTTGGAACGCCCCGATGACCGTGTCGCTTTCGGCGTCGCCGGTCGATACGGTGATATGGTCGTGGCCCGCGTCCATCATCGCTTCGCACGCGATGTCACGCACGATGAGGCAGTCCTGCGTCAGCAGCAGAACGAGCTCGCCTTCGGGCATTGCGCGCAGGGTGCGCAGCAAGGTCTGGTATTTCAGCAGTAAGCGCAGATGCGCCCAGCCGATACGGCTGGCATCCACGAATTCGTGCATGTACGCGCGGCTCGCGCAGTATCGTCGATGGTTCTCGAAGGACGCGTGCGCGTCGCGGGTCGCAAAGAAACTGATCAGCTTCGTCGTCATGAGAGGCGCGGGAGAATTGCAGAGCAGGTCTTGATTCTGCGTCCCGTTGGCGCTTGCATGCAAGGCGAAGGACAGTTTGTTTCATGTAAGGGAACGACTGCGCGGAACGTTACATACATCGACCGCGCCGTGTGGTTCACATGAAGAAGGGCTCCGCGAAGCGGAGCCCTTCTCACATCACGCCTTAGCGCTCCATCGTCCCCATGTCGATCACGAACCGATACTTCACATCGCTCTTCAACATGCGCTCATAAGCGGTATCGATCTCATCCATGCGGATCATTTCGATGTCCGACGTAATGCCATGCTTGCCGCAGAAATCCAGCATTTCCTGCGTCTCCGCGATACCGCCGATCAGCGATCCCGCGAGCGAGCGCCGCTTGAAAATCATGTTCATCACCGACGGCGACGGATGCGGATGCTCCGGCGCGCCGACCAGCGTCATCGTGCCGTCGCGCTTGAGCAGCGCAATGAACTGGTCGAGGTTGTGCGACGCCGCCACCGTGTTCAGAATGTAGTCGAAACTGTTCGCGTGCGCGGCCATCTGATCCGGGTCCTTCGACACGACGACCTCATGTGCGCCAAGCCGCTTCGCATCCTCGGTCTTGTTCGGCGACGTGGTGAAGAGCACGACATGCGCGCCCATCGCCGCTGCGATTTTCACGCCCATATGTCCCAGACCGCCCAGGCCCACGATGCCCACTTTGTCCCCCGGTTTCACGTTCCAGTGGCGCAGCGGCGAATACGTCGTGATGCCCGCGCACAGCAACGGCGCCACCGCGGCCAGTTCGAGATTCTCGGGGACGCGCAGCGTGAAGGCTTCATCGACGACGATCGACGTGGAATAGCCGCCGTAAGTCACGCCGCCCGACTTTTTGTCCGGCGAGTTATACGTTTGAATGAAGCCGTCCGGACCTTCGCAATACTGTTCGAGACCTTCCTTGCAGGATTCGCAGACACGGCACGAATCGACCATGCAGCCGACGCCCGCGAGATCGCCCGCCTTGAACTTCGTTACCTCCGATCCGACTTCCGCCACGCGCCCGACGATCTCGTGACCCGGCACGACCGGATAGTTCGTGCCGCCCCACTCGTTGCGCGCCATGTGCAGATCGGAGTGGCAGACGCCGCAGAAAAGAATGTCGATGCGCACGTCGTTCGGGCCGACGTCCCGGCGTTGAATCTCGAGCGGGACGAGCGGCTTGTCGGCTGCGGATGCTGCATACGAATACGCTTTGAACATGGACGAATTTCCTCTTTGATTTGTGTGTATCGGCATGAGACTCGCGTCTTCAACCGTTGGAAGACGCAGCCAGATCAGGCGGGTCCGCGCCTGTTGCGCGGCACTTTATGTGCGGGAGCGAACCTTCGCCACCACGCTTTGGATCCGTTGCTGCTTCGTTGCCGATGCCGCCGATACTTCGGCGTCAGAACGCAACCTCATTACTGTATGCCTATCGGAATATCTCTGCATGAACGGCGGGGCGGCAACACATGCGCCCCTCCTTAAGCGGGACTATTCGAGAGCGGACGGGCGTCATAACGTTGTCACGAACGTGCGGGCACCGTATCGGAACCACAAAGAGGGCGAGACCATGCAAGCGAATGCGACGAGGGTGCACATCGAACTACCGGGCGGAACCGTCACCGCCGAGTTTCACCCCGACACGGGAAGGCTCAGGATATTGCAGGACGACATGCTGCGCGTCGAGCTGTTTCCGCCGCACTCGTGGTTCACGGTGGCGTCGGTGGCGGGCAACAGCCGCTGGGGGACTCGGCCGCGCGAAGCGGATCTTTATCTCGTGCTGGAGAGCTTCGTCATGCAGCGCTTCGGCATGTCGGCGCTGAACAAGGACGTGCCATGCGCACAATGGACGCCCGGGCCGCGCGGCTACGACTTGCGCGACGACCGCCGCGTGCGCTGATAGAAACCGTTCGGCTTCGTTTTGACCCACTCGACGAAGCCGCGCACGGTGTCATCGGCAAGCAGTGCTTCGACGGTGGAGAACTGCTGCGCCAGTTGCTTCTCGGTGAACAACGCATGCAGTTGCCGATGACAAATACGATGAAACACCGCCGTCTCCTTGCCGCCCTGCGACTTCGGCACGAGATGATGCAAGTCGTGCTCCGAAGGCGGCACGGGACGGCCGCACAACGCGCAGACTTCTTCCTGCGGCGGGTGATACCACGGTTCGGGCGCGCGCCTGGGCATCGTGCTGATCGGTCGGACAAAGTGGACGATTCAGTCTACCGCTCATCGCGCGATGATGCCGCCGGCCGACACGTGGCATCATGGAGACGCTGTCGCCCTCCACGCATGCTCACGCCGGAGACGTCATGGAAGTGACCATCAGCGAATTGACAGGCCTGCTCGCGGAACTCGAACGGGAAGATCCGGTCGATTACGGCGATCTGCCGTTCGGTGAACCCGAATTGCGCAGCCTCGTGTTGACATCGCTACTGGAGAAGCATCGGAATCTGCAGGCCAGCGGCCTCAATGCGGGCGATGTCAATCTCACCTACATGCTCACGACCGCGCTGCTTTTGATTGAAAACCTGGTATTGCACGCGCGACTGCTTCTGCTGCAAGGGCAGCGCATCGACGTCAATGCGCTGCTTCGGAAATACTCGGGGGGATGAAGGCGCGTCAGCCGATCGCGCGCTTTGGCGGCGTGTAGCCCGGAATCTGGCTCAACGCCTGATGACACGCCGCCGACAACGCGGCCAGCCGATCCACGCTCTCGCGCATCTGCCGATGCGTCCGCGCAATGTCCTCGCGCAAGATCTCGAGCCGGGGCGTGATGGTGTCCGCCATCGCATCGCCTACGGCGCCGCATGCTAGCAGCGTTTGGGCGTCGTCGTGGGCCTCGCGCAGTTCCATCACGTTGACGCGATTCTGCGCGAACACGCGCGCATGCGTTTCAGCGAGGCCGCCCAAGCCCATGTCGCGCATGCGCTCGACGAACTTGTACATCGACTTCATCGCGGTTTCGGCGGCGTCGTAAGCCATGAACTGCACATCGTCAACATGCAGGGAAAGACGGCCTTCCGGTGATTCGAATTCGAGCTTGGTGCGCATGGCGGGCAACGGGGTGAGTTGGATTGCCGAGATTCTAGGCAGCCACCCGTCGCCGGCGCGTAGGAACAGGACGAATACCCGGCGCGCGTTCGAATTCAGTCCGTTTCGCGCCGCGTCACCCCTTGGCTGCGGACGGCTCGATCGAAGTCGCGCCGTCCGCGACATCGAGGCCCCAGTCGCCGCACTCGTACCAGTCTTCGCCCAATAGCTCGGCCGGATGCTGCGTGCGGTTCGATCCGTTGCCGCAGCGCATGGCGTCCGCCGCGCAATAGTGGTCGCAGCCCCAGCAATTGCGCTCGGGGTGCTTCGGATGGAGGGGAAATCGCTTGGCCATGATGTCGTACTCTTCGATTGATCGCCGCTAGCGTATGACGCTAGCGGCCGCGCGCCCATCGGACGACTTCCATTCGATGAACACGCGTCCGAAACGCGGCGTTTCGATGTGAAACGTGAATCAGCACCCGGCGGCGACCGTGTTGGTCGTACCCGTGAGCAGCAGTTCGATCAACTCACGCACGCTGCGAATCGCCGCGCCGAACGGCAGCTTCTCGCGGCCACGGAAGAAGAGCCCGTTGCCGACATCGCCGCGCAGCGCCGCCGCAAGCCGCGTATCGATACAAAAGTGACCGAACTTCTCGATCCCGTCGCGCAAACCGCACACGCTCAGGCATTCGAGCGCGGTCGGGCAAGTCTGCTTGCGCGCGCCGATTTTCGTGCGGATGCGGTCCTCGTTGCGCAGATAGCGCATGAGCCACGGCGTCTTGACCGCACGCGCCGGCAATCCCGTGACGCTGACGAATTCGACGATGTCTTCCGGCGTCGCTTCGGTCAGCACGCGTTTGAACTCCGGGTGCGCGTCGCCTTCCTCCGTGACGGCGAACGGCGTGCCGATCTGCACGCCATCCGCGCCCGCCGTCAGCCATTTGCGCACCGCCTCGTGACTGTTGATGCCGCCCGCGACGATCACCGGCACGTCCGAGCGCGCGACGCCGAGCGTGGCGAACACGGTCTCCAGTTCTTCGAGCACGCGCGCAAATTCAAAGCGCTCGTTGTTCATATCGGCCACGTCCGTCACGCCGAGGTGGCCGCCCGCATGCGCCGGATGTTCGATCACGATCGCATCCGGCAAGCGCCCTTTCTTCATCCACTTCTTGAGGACGAGATTGACGCCACGGCTGTCGGAGAGAATCGGGATCAGCGCGATATCGTGGCCAGCCGTGAGATCGGGCAAGTCGAGCGGCAGGCCCGCGCCCATCACGATGGCGTCCGCGCCTTCCTCGCAGGCCACGCGCACGTAATCGGCGTGCGCGCTGACCGCTTTCATCACGTTCACGGCGATCATGCCGCGTCCTTCCGACAACGCTCGCGCGCTGCGAATCTCGCGGGCAAGCGCGGCGAGATTGGCCTGCTCCAGCGTCTCGCGCGACGGATCGGCCTTGCACGCGGCCGTCAGATCCGCGTGATGATGACGCAAGTCGATGCTCGCGATCGTCCCGACGGCGCCTTCCCGCGCGACGCTGCCCGCGAGCCGGTGCGCCGAGATGCCGACGCCCATGCCGCCCTGCACGATAGGCAGCACGCTGCGCCCGCGAATCTTGAGCGGCGCGAAGCCGTGATACGCGGACGTCGAAGAAGACGGAGTTTCAGCTTGATTTCGATTCATGATGTGACTGCCTGACAACGCACTCATGACATGCCCGACGCATGAGGCGTTCAATTGGATTCGGAAAGCACGGACGCGGCATCGTGCCCGGCTGCATAGAGCGCGACCTGAACGCGGCTCGTGAAATTGAGTTTGCGCAGAATGTTGCGCACGTGGATCTTGACGGTGCTCTCCGCGAGCGACAGCGTGCGCGCGATTTCCTTGTTGCTTCCGCCGCGCGACAGTTCGCGGATGATGTCGCGTTCGCGCGAGGTAAGCGGATCGGCCGCCGCCGATGCGCTGACAACCGGCGCGGCGTCGCCTTGCATTGCCGGCGCGGGACGGCGCATGCTCGCGACGAGCTTGACGGTCATGTCGTCGGCGATGACGGGCTGGCCCGCCGCCGCCTTGCGGATGGCCGCCGCGAGCGTGTCCGCTTCGATGTTCTTCAGCAGATAGCCGCACGCGCCGTCGCGCAGCGCGACGGTCAGCTCATCGACATCTTCGGAGACCGTCAGCATGACCACCGCCGTCTGCGGCAAATCCTGCACGAGCAGCCGCAAGGTTTCGAGGCCCGACAGTCCCGGCATGTTGATATCGAGCAGGATCACATCGGGGCAGAACTGCTTCGCCCGCTTGATGCCCTCGAGCCCGTCCGCCGCTTCACCGACGATCTCGAAATCGGGCGTGCGCTGCAACAGCGCGCGCACGCCCGAGCGGAACAGCGTGTGATCGTCGATGAGCAGGATGCGGATGGCCATGATAAGAAGCGTCAGACGGCCTGACGCGCGTGAGTGGGCAGCACGAGCTCGACGCGCGCGCCACGCCCCGGCGATCCGGTCAGTTGAAGCCTGGCTGACAGCCGTTCCGCGCGCTCTCGCATGATGTGAAAACCCACGTGCCTTTCGTCCAGGAAACCCATATCGTCAGGATCGTAGCCTTGGCCGTCGTCTTCGACCAAGAGCCGGAATTCGCTATCGTTGACGATCGTCACATGAACCTGACTTGCTTCCGCATGCTTGCGCACGTTCGACAACGCTTCCTGCAGGATGAAGATGATCTGTAACTGATGGTCGGCCGCGAGCGGCCGCCCGCCTGCTTCCCGATACTCCAGCGCCACCGGCATGCCCGCCTGCGAGCGAAAGCGCTCGATCGTGCTTTCCACCGCGTAGCGAAATTTTCCGCTGCCGAGCTTCGAGCGGAAGTTGTTGAGCAGTTCGCGCACGTCGTCGTAACTTTCCGCCACGCCGCCCTGCAGCAGCGGCACGATCTCGCGTATTTCGTCCATGCGTGCGTCGCGGGCGGCGGCATCGAGCAGATGCACCTGCATCTTCAGGAAGTTGAGGCTTTGCGCGATGCTGTCATGCAAGCCCTGAGCGACGAGGTTCCGTTCTTCCGATACCGCGAATTGCCGTTCGAGCGCCGCCAGCCGGCGGTTCTTGAGCGCAGTGCCGAAGTGCTTGCCGAGCGTTTCCAGCAGCTTCATCTCAGATGCGGGGATCGGGCGCTCCGTGTCGAAGTGCAGCGAGAACGAGCCGAGCTTCTCGCCCTGCGACACGATGCCAAACGCGGCCACGCCCGCCGATGCGTCGCTCTGACACGGCCGCTGACTCGTGCGCCCTGCGTCGTGCACGACGCCCGCGCCTTGGGTCGCGGCATCGCCGCACAGGCAATCGTCGACGGGCATGCAGCGTTCGGCGTCGAGCAGTTCGGGCGGCACGCCGTGCGATGCAACGAGATGCAGGCGATCGTCTTCGTCGGAAATGAGGCGGACCGTCGCGCCCGATGCGTCGAACTGATGCGTGAGACGCGCGATGAAACCCTCGCATAGCGCGGGCACGTCGTTGGACAAATTGAGAAACACGGTCATCTCATATAGCGCGGTCAGCTCGCGATTCTGCGCCGCGAGCTCCGCCGTCTTCGCTTCGACGCGCCCGGCCAGATCGCCGTAAAGCGCCTGCAATTCGGCGGCCATCCGGTTGAAGCCCTCGGCCAGGTTGCCGAACTCATCGTGCGATTCGACCGGCAGCCGAACATCGAATTCGCGCCGCTGAATGCGCGCGAGCCCGTCCTGCAGGCGCTGCACGGGCGCGACGAACCACAAATAAAGCAAATATACGATCGCCACCGTGCCGAGACACGACAGCGCCGCGAGCGCCATCTGCGACATGCGCAGCCACGCGGTCTTGCGCGCGTTCTCCTGTTCGATGAGCTTCACGAGCGTGTCCGCGCCCGCGACGAACGAAGGCAACGCCGCCAGATAGCGCGATGCGTTCGCCGTAACGCGCGCCTCCGGTTCCAGGCGCTTGTGCCACGCATCGGCGACGTTGCCGAATTGCTGGCGAATGCCCGCATCGTCGGGAAGGAAAAGCGGACGCGCCGCGTCGCCGCGCCGCAGACGATCGAGCGTCGCGTTCATCAGCGCGATATGCTCGTCCGCCGCCGATGCGTCGCCATCGCGCTGCGCCGCAAGCAGCGCAATGCCGACGGCGTTCGCGCGCATGCGCAAGCTGCCCGCATCGTTGATCGCGGCGCCCGCGCCCTGAAGCTGCCACGAGAGCCAGAGCGTGCCGCCGATCATCGTCAGCACGAGCACGAGCGCCACCGCCGACAACATGACAATGCGGGTGGCGAGCCGCTCGCGCATCGGCGGATGAACCGCGACAGTCTCCATGCTCAGCGGCTGCGCACGAGCTGCCACGCGCGCGCGACGTACGTCAGCGACGCGAAGCCGCTCCATACGTGCACGAGGCGCGTGAACGGAAAGATCACGAACAGGCTCATGCCCATGAAGAGATGCACGCGGAACAGCAGCGGCGCGTTCGCGACATAGCTCGCGGCATCGCCTCGGAACGTGACGATGTGCTGCGCCCACGTCATCAGCCTGACC
The DNA here is from genome assembly GCF_022879615.1 of Caballeronia grimmiae. Taxonomy (NCBI): domain Bacteria; kingdom Pseudomonadati; phylum Pseudomonadota; class Betaproteobacteria; order Burkholderiales; family Burkholderiaceae; genus Caballeronia; species Caballeronia grimmiae. The sequence continues at coordinate 366,688 of NZ_CP084273.1, read as the reverse complement.
ATCATCGCGCCGTCCATGTGGCCCGCGGATTCGCCGATGGTCGACAAGCCGAGCAGCAGCGTGATGAAGATCCACAGCAGCAATACGCGGTCGCCGGTCTTCGTGATAGCGGAAAGCCGCGCGCTCGTCAGACGGCGATGCAGCAAGATGACGAGGCCCGCGAGACACATCGTGCCCATCACGCCGCCGGCGATCATCGCGACCGCCTGCTTCACGCTATGCGCGACGCCGAGCCAGTCCCATACCGCGACGGGCGTGAGCAGGCCGAACAGATGCCCGAAGAACAGCCCCAGAATGCCGATATGAAAGAGGATGTTCCCGAGCCGCAGATTGCCGCGATCGATGAGTTGCGTGCTATCGGCTTTCCAGCTGTATTGCTCGCGCTCGAAGCGCATCAGGCTGCCGAACAGAAAGATGCACGCCGCGATATACGGGTAGATGCCGAACAGAAAGGTGTTCATCGGGCCTCCTTTACGGTCGGATGAAAACGGATGGTCTGCGTTGAAGAACCGCGCGACGGCACGAGCAACGGCTCGACGCCATCGTGGCCGGGGCCGAACAATTCGAGCGCCTCGTCCATGTCGCGCACGGGCGGTTGCGTGAGCGGGCGAGGCTCGACGGAAGCGAGACTGCGCAGCACGTCGAACACGCCCGCATAAGGACTCTCGTTCTTCGCGAGGCGCTCGCCGATGGCGTTCAGCACGTGAATCGCTTCATCGAGCAACGACTGCGCCTTCGCGGGGTCGATCAGACCGAGCACTTCGAGAAAGAGCGGCACGTAGTCCGGTAATTCGTTGCTCGTCACTTCGAGCCCGAGCGCACGATACTCATCCAGAAGATCGACCATCGCGGGGCCGCGGTCGCGGCTTTCGCCGTGCACGTGCTCGAACATATGCAGCGATTGCGACGGCGTGCGATCGAAGGTCGCGACGTAGGTTTCCTGCGATTGGATCAGCGAGCGCGACTTCAGCGCATCGACGAGCGGCGACAGGCTCGCCCGCGCACGCGGCGACGCGGCGAGCGCGCCTTCGATTTCCGGCAGCGCATCGATCAGCGCGGCTTCCGGATAGTCCAGCAAAGCGGAAAGTGTGGGATAGAGCGACATCGTCATTCCTTCGTCAGACGGCTTTCTTGCGCGACTTCGGCAGGTCCGCGTAAGCGAACTCGCCGTGCGCCCGCGTGCCGAACAGCGATCCATTCGATACACCCGACGTACAGCCGTTGCCGAACGAGAAACCGCAACTGCCCTTCTCGTCGAAACTGTCCTCGGCCATTTCCTTGTGCGACGACGGCACCACGAAGCGGTCCTCGTAATTGGCAATCGCCATCAACTGATACATTGCTTCGACTTGCGACGCGGTGAGGCCGGCATCGCGCAGAATTGCATCGTCGGCCACGCCATGCACCGTTTCCGCGCGCTTGTAGGCGCGCATCGTCAGCATGCGGCTGAGCGCATCAACAATCGGCGCTTCGTCGCCCGCCGTCAAGAGATTGGCGAGATAGCGCATCGGAATGCGCAGGCTCTGCACATCCGGGATCATGCCGTTCATGCCCATATGGCCGGCGTCGGCGGCGGATTGAATCGGCGAGAGCGGCGGCACGTACCAGACCATCGGCAGCGTACGATATTCCGGATGCAGCGGGAACGCGATCTTCCACTCGACCGCCATGCGATACACCGGCGAGCGCACCGCGGCATCGAGCCAGCTCTGCGATATGCCCTGTCGCAGCGCTTCGGCTTGCACCTGCGGATCGTTCGGATCGAGAAACACGTCCAGTTGCGACTGATACAGGTCCGTCGTCTGCTCGACCGATGCCGCCTGCTCGATGCGATCCGCGTCATACAGCATCACGCCGAGATAGCGAATGCGCCCGACGCACGTTTCGGAACAGACGGTAGGCTGTCCCGCTTCGATGCGCGGGAAGCAGAACACGCACTTCTCCGCCTTGCCCGACTTCCAGTTGAAGTACATCTTCTTGTACGGGCAGCCGGAGATGCACATGCGCCAGCCACGGCACTTGTCCTGATCGACGAGCACGATGCCGTCGTCCTCGCGCTTGTAGACCGAGCCGGACGGGCACGACGCCACGCACGCCGGATTCAGGCAATGCTCGCACAGGCGCGGCAGATACATCATAAAGGTGTTCTCGAAGCTCGAGTACATCTCCTTCTGCACGTTGTCGAAGAGCTTGTCGCGGCTGCGCGAATCGAACTCGCCACCGAGGTCGTCTTCCCAGTTCGGCCCCCAATGGATCTTGTCCATCTTCTTGCCGGTGATGGCCGATACCGGGCGCGCCGTCGGCGGCGTCTGCGACAGCGGCGCTTTCTGCAAGTGCTCGTAGTCGTAGGTGAACGGCTCGTAATAGTCGTCGATGGCGGGCAGGTTCGGATTCGCGAACATGTTGGCCAGCACCTTCAGCTTGCCGCCCTGACGCGGCTTGATGCGCCCGTCGCTCTTGCGCACCCAGCCGCCGTTCCACTTCTCCTGGTTCTCCCATTCCTTCGGGTAGCCGATGCCCGGCTTCGTCTCGACGTTGTTGAACCACGCGTATTCGACGCCATCGCGCGACGTCCACACGTTCTTGCACGTCACCGAGCACGTATGACAGCCGATGCACTTGTCCAGATTCAGGACCATCGCCACCTGGGCGCGGATCTTCATGATGCTGCTCCTTCCTTGAGCGGGCCTTCGAGCCAGTCCACTTTCTTCATCTTGCGCACGATCACGTATTCATCGCGGTTGCTGCCCACGGTGCCGTAATAGTTGAAGCCATACGCCTGCTGCGCGTATCCGCCGATCATGTGCGTGGGCTTCAGCACCGTGCGCGTCACCGAGTTATGGATGCCGCCGCGCATGCCGCTCGTCTCCGCGCCCGGCACGTTGATGATCTTTTCCTGCGCGTGATACATGAGGCACATGCCGCGCGGCACGCGCTGGCTCACCACGACGCGCGCCGTCAGCGTGCCATTCGTGTTGAACACTTCGACCCAGTCGTTATCGGCAAGTCCGGCTTCTTTCGCTTCCGCCTCCGATACCCACACGTGCGGCCCGCCGCGCGACAGCGTGAGCATGCGCAGGTTGTCCGTATAAGTCGAATGGATGCCCCATTTCTGGTGCGGCGTGATCCAGTTGAGCACCAGCTCGTGCTCGCCGTTGGACTTCGCACCGAGCATCGGCGCGATGGTCTTCGTATCGATCGCGGGCTTGTAGACGCACGAGCCTTCGCCGAAATCCAGCATCCAGCGGTGATCCTGATAGAACTGCTGCCGGCCCGTCAGCGTGCGCCAGGGAATCAGCTCGTGAACGTTGGTATAGCCCGCGTTGTAGCTGACTTCCTCGGATTCGAGGCCCGACCACGTCGGCGCGGAGATGATCTTGCGCGGTTGCGCCTGCACGTCGCGGAAACGGATCTTGTCGTGCTCGCGGCCCGCCGCCAGATGCGTATGATCGCGGCCCGTGATCTTCGAGAGCGCTTCCCACGCCTTCACCGCGACGTGGCCGTTGGTTTCGGGCGCGAAGGTCAGGATCATCTCGGCGGCATCGACGGCCGTCTCGAGACGCGGGCGGCCCTGCTTTTCACCGGACAGCCCCGCGAGTTCGCGCACTTCATGCGCGGTGTTCCAGTTGATGCCCTTGCCGCCGTTGCCGAGCTTCTCCAGCAACGGTCCCACGGATGTGAACTTGTCGTAAATCGCGGTGTAGTCGCGCTCGACGAGCGTCATCGAAGGCGCCGTCTTGCCGGGGATCAGATCGCATTCGCCCGCGCGCCAGTCCTTCGGCTCGAACGCCTGGCCCAATTCACCCGGCGTGTCGTGCATCAGCGGCGTGGTTACGATGTCGGTGCGCGTGCCGAGATGCTTGCCGCCGATCTCCGCGAACTTCTTCGCGATGCCCTTGTAGATTTCCCAGTCGGTCTTGCTTTCCCACAACGGCTGCACCGCTTCGGACAGCGGATGAATGAACGGATGCATGTCCGACGTGTTGAGGTCGTCCTTCTCGTAGAACGTCGCGCTCGGCAGCACGATATCGCCGTAGAGACACGTCGTGCTCATGCGGAAATCGAGCACGGTCAGCAGATCGAGCTTGCCTTCGGCGGCTGCGCGCAGCTTCACTTCGCTCGGCTTGATCGCGGTCGATTCATCGTCGAAAAGCGCGTTCTGCGTGCCCAGCAGATACTTCAGGAAGTATTCGTGACCCTTGCCCGAACTGCCGAGAATGTTCGAGCGCCACACGAACATGTTGCGCGGAAAATTTACGGGATTGTCGGGATCGTCGCATGCGAAGTTCAGCGCGCCGGACTTCAGTTGCTCGACCGTGTATTCGACCGGATCGCGGCCTGCGCGCTTCGCGGCATCGACGACATCGAGCGGATTCGCGCCCAACTGCGGCGCGGAGGGCAGCCAGCCCATGCGCTCGGACTTCGCGTTGAGGTCGATCATCGAGAGATTCGTGTAGCGCGACTGGTCCGCGCCCGGACCGAGAATCTCGCCGACGCTCACCTTCTCGTGCCGCCACTGGCTCGTGTGGTTATAGAAGAACGACGTGCCGTTCATCTGACGCGGCGGGCGCGACCAGTCGAGCGCGAATGCGAGCGGCGCCCAGCCGAACTGCGGACGCAGCTTTTCCTGGCCGACGTAATGCGCCCAGCCGCCGCCGCTCTTTCCGACGCAGCCGCACATCATCAACAGGTTGATGATGCCGCGATAGATCATGTCGTTGTGATACCAGTGATTCAGCGCTGCGCCGACGATCACCATGCTCTTGCCCTGCGTGCGGTCCGCATTGTCGGCGAACTCGCGCGCCACCTGAATGACGAGATGGCGCGGCACCGTCGTGTGCTTTTCCTGCCATGCGGGCGTATAGGGCACGTCGTCATCGAACGATGCAGCGACGTTCGGACCGCCGAGCCCTTGATCGACGCCGTAGTTCGCGAGTTGCAGATCGTAGACGGTCGCGATCAACGCGGACGATCCGTCCGCGAGCGTGATGCGCTTCACCGGCACGCGCCGCGCGAGCAAGGCCTCGTGCTCGCCGCAGAAGTACGGGAAGCTCACCTCGGCGACGTCATCGTGCGCGCCGATCAGCGACAGGCGCTGATCGATTTCGCGGCCCGAGCCGGCATCGTTCTGTTCGAGATTCCAGCGGCCCGCCTTCGCCTGCTCGCCCCAGCGGAAACCGATCGTGCCATTGGGCGCGACGATATCGCCGGTCTTTTCATCGATGACGAGCGTCTTCCATTGCGGATTGTTCGCCTCGTCGAGATTGCCTTGCAATTGCGAGGCGCGCAGGAATTGATCGGGCACGAGCGTGCCTTCGTGCTCGCGCAACACGACGAGCATGGGCATGTCCGTGTACTGCTTGATGTAAGCGCGGAAGTAGGCGGACTTGCCGTTCGCGTGAAATTCCTTCAGGACGACATGGCCCATCGCCATCGCGAGCGCGGCATCGGTGCCCTGCTTCGGCGCGAGCCAGATGTCGCCGAACTTCACCATCTCGCCGTAATCCGACGACACCGCCACCGTCTTCGTGCCCTTGTAGCGCACTTCGGTGTAGAAGTGCGCGTCCGGCGTGCGCGTTTGCGGAACGTTCGAACCCCAAACCATCAGATAGGTCGAGTTGTACCAGTCCGCCGATTCGGGCACGTCGGTTTGTTCGCCCCAGATTTGCGGCGATGCCGGCGGCAGGTCGCAATACCAGTCATAGAACGACAGGCACGCGCCGCCGATCAGACTGAGATAGCGCGCGCCGGCCGCGTAGGAGACCATCGACATCGCGGGAATCGGCGAGAAACCGATCACGCGATCCGGCCCGTATTTGGCGATCGTATGCGCGTTCGCCGCCGCGATGAGCTCGGTCGCCGTGTTCCAGTCCACGCGCACGAATCCGCCCAGGCCGCGCACGCTCTTGTAGCGTTTCGCCTTCACCGGGTCTTCGCAGATGGACGCCCATGCTGCGACGGGATCGAGCGTCTTGCGCGCCTCTCGCCACATTTCTACGAGCCTGCCGCGAATGAGCGGATACTTCACGCGCTGCGCGGAGTACACATACCAGCTATACGACGCGCCGCGCGGGCAGCCGCGCGGCTCGTGATTCGGCAAGTCGGGGCGCGTGCGCGGATAGTCCGTCTGCTGCGTCTCCCAGGTGATCAGGCCGTTCTTGACGTAGACCTTCCACGAGCACGATCCCGTGCAATTGACGCCATGTGTCGAGCGCACGATCTTGTCGTGCTGCCAGCGGCTGCGATAGCCGTTTTCCCACTTGCGGTCCTCGTCGACGACCGCACCGTGTCCATCGGCAAACGTGGACTTGACGCGCGACATGAACTTCAGCCGGTCAAGAAAGTGACTCATCCGATTCTCCGGGCTTTGCGGCCACGCGCGGCTTTTCATGAGGCGCGCGGCGATTGAATGTATGGTCCGAGTGTAGAGGCGCGGCGCTCGCGCGCCCATTCACCGAAGGGAGCAGTTGACGTTCGCCAGGAGGCGTAGTCGTCGTGCCGATCGACTACGCCTTTGGTAGTAGTCCGCAATCAGCAGGGCATCGGCGCGTTACGGCGCGCGTAGCACCACCACGTCACGACCGCGCAGACCGCATAGAACGCGATGAAGCAATAGAGCGCCATGTCGGGCGAGCCGGTCGCGCTGATCGACGTGCCGAAGCTGCGCGGAATGAAGAAGCCGCCATAAGCGCCGATCGCACCCGCGAAGCCGAGCACCGCCGCCGATTCCTTGCCGGCCTCATGAAGCGCCTGCTTCTTCGCGGCTTCCGTGCCGCGCGCCGATTCGCGCTGCTTCTGCGTGAGGAAGATCACCGGGATCATCCGAAACGTCGATCCGTTGCCGATGCCCGTCAGCGCGAACAGCACGATGAACATCGCGAGGAAGCCGGCGAAGCTGCCGCCCGCGCCGCCGTGCGGCAACGAGAAGATCACGCCGACGACCGCTGCGATCATCGCGACGAACGTGTACAAGGTCACGCGCGCGCCGCCGATGCGGTCTGAAACCCAGCCGCCCAACGGCCGCGTGAGCGCGCCTGCGAGCGGTCCGAGGAACGCATAGGCGGTCGGATTCACGGACGGAAACTCCGCCTTCGTCAGCAGCGCGAGCCCGGCCGAAAAGCCGATGAACGACCCGAACGTGCCGATATACAGCAGGCACATCAGCCAGTTGTGCTTGCGCTTGAAGATGACCGCTTGCTCGGCGAAGGAAGCCTTCGCATCGGCGATATCGTTCATGCCGAACCACGCGGCGAGCGCCGACACGACGATGAACGGCACCCAGATGAAGCCCGCGTTCTGCAGCCAGATGCTGCGCTCGACGCCCTTGGCCGCGTAGGTCTGCCCTTCGCCGCCGAGCACGCCGAAGACGGACGCCGCGATCACGAGCGGCGCGACGAACTGCACAACCGACACGCCCAGATTGCCGATGCCCGCGTTCATGCCGGTGGCGAAGCCCTTCTTGGCCTTCGGAAAGAAGAAGCTGATATTGGCCATCGACGAACTGAAGTTCGCGCCGCCCAGGCCGCACAGCAAGGCGAGTGCGAGCAGCGTAGGATAACCGGTCGACGGGTCGCGCAGCGCGAAGCCCATGCCGAGCGCGGGAATCAGCAGGCTCGCGGTCGAAAAGGCGGTAAAGCGCCGGCCGCCGAAGATCGGCACGAGGAACGAATAGAAAATGCGCAGCGTCGCGCCCGAAAGCGCGGGCAACGCAGTCAGCCAGAACAACTGGTCCTTGGAAAAGTGGAAACCGCCCTTGTCGAGATTGACGGCGACGACGCTCCATAACGACCACACCGCGAACGCCAGCATCAGCGCCGGAATGGAGATCCACAGATTGCGGCGTGCGATGCTTTCGCCGGTCCCTTGCCAGAAGCCCGCGTTGTCGGGCTCCCATTGAGTGAGTAGATAGCGTGACATGAGATGTGCTCGATGATGACGGCGCGGCTTTCTTCAAGCCGCGCCCTGGGTTGCGTCAGGCAACGCGCCCGATGCGAACTGACTGAACGGTGAAGTGCATGCAGATGAGACTGACTGCGGTTGCGCCGAACATCAGCATGAAACAGGTGGTGCGTATGCCGGTGACGTCCATCAGGATGCCGAACAGAATCGGCAGGAGGAAGCCGGCGAGCCCGCCCGCGAGTCCGACAACTCCCGATACCGCGCCGATGTTCGACGAGAAGTCGTCGGAGATGTACTTGAACACCGACGCCTTGCCGACGGCCATCGCCACGCCCACGACGAACATGACGACCGTGTAGGCAGTCGGTCCCATCGCGATATGGAAGGTGCGCGGGCCGCCGCTCGTGTGGATCGTGAAATCGGTGACGGGATAGCTCAGGACGAAGAAGCACGCCAGCGTGACCCACATCACGAGCCATGTCGTGCGATGTGCGCCGAAGCGGTCGGACATCCAGCCGCCGAGCGCGCGCAGCACGCCGCCGGGCAGTGAGAAGCACGCGGCAAGGAACGCCGCCTGTTCGATACGAAAGCCATACTGGTTCACGTAGTACTGCGGCATCCACAGCGACAGGCCGACATAGCCGCCGAACACGACGGAGTAGAACTGCGCATAGCGCAGCACGCGGCGGTCCTTGAGCACGGCCATTTGCGCGGCGAAGCTCTGCGCGTTCGCGCCGCGGTGCGCCGGGTTCGACGCCGACAGCAGCCAGAACAGGATCGCGGTGACGCCCATTGCTATGGAATAGACCTTCGGCACGATGGTCCATGTGCCGGCAGCGAGCATCATCACCGGGGCGACGAACTTGTTCAGCGCGGCGCCGGAGTTGCCCGCGCCGAAGATGCCCATCGCGAGGCCCTGTCGCGACTTCGGGAACCAGCGCGCGACATAGGGCGTCCCCACGGAAAACGACGCGCCCGCGACGCCGACGAAGAGCCCGAGCACGAGGAACTGCCATAGCTCCGTGGCGTAGGTGATGAGCCAGATCGGCACGATGGTGACGGCCATCGTGAAGAAGAACACGACGCGTCCGCCGAAGCGATCGGTCCAGATGCCGAGCGGCACGCGGGCAAGCGAGCCGGTAAGCACGGGCGTCGCGGCGATGAGGCCGAATTCGGTGTCGGTGAGATGGAGTTGCTGCTTCAGCGGAATGCCGAGGATGGCGAACATCATCCAGACGGCGAAGCAGATAGTGAAGGCGAACGTGCTCGCAGAGAGCACGCGCCAGGCGGTGGTATCGGTCGGGGCCGTAGACGTGACAGGTGGGTTGACGACGCTCATCGTCCTATCCTCGTGATGAAAGACTTCACCACGAGGATAGGGATTGGGTCAGGGAGCCGGTATCCGCCGGGCGGAGGGGCGCGGCGGTTAGTCGCTAGTCAGGAAGGAGTAGATGGACGGGCGATGCTGCGCCCGCTTCATCTGCCCGACCTGTCGACGGATTACGACGCCGGGCTCTTGCGCTTGAACAACTTCTTGGCGGCGACGCCCAACGCGGCGACGCCGATCGCGACGAGTTTGAACGACTTCGCCAGGAACGCCCCGATGATGGCGAGCAAGCCGAGCTTCTTGATGGCGATGCCGCCAACCAATGCAGCGAGACCGTATTCCGCGACCTTGTCGGTACCGGCTTTGAAGTCGGCATAACGCTTTCCGCTCTTGAACTCGAGGCCGCCGAGCAGCGCCTGAACCGCCTTCTTGTCGGCGGCGAGCGCCGGTTCGTCCGTAATGAGGTCTAGGCTCACGTAGCCCTCGCGGCCCAGCGCGTAGGTGTTGTAGTTGATGCCGTGCGGGGCATCGGCGGCATCGCCTTTGGAGCGCGAGGACATCGACCAGACGAGCTGGCGCTTCGCTGCGTCATAGTGCGGGCGCTCCGCCCAGCCGATGATCTCCATCTCCGCGATACCGCGCTCGCGGCGATCCTCATTCGCCGCTTCGGTGCTATCCTTGAGCGACTTGAACAGGTCATCGACGTTCCAGTTCTTTGCGTCGTCGTCCTTGATATAGCCGGACGCGACGTACTGGGCATCGACGACCCACTCCTCGTCCGTTGTGGGAAGCACGAGGCCCACGCGATCCGGATCGTCGCCATTGCCCTGCGCCTTCATCAGCCGGCCAGCCTGCGGTTGAGGAATGAAGGCTTGGCCCTTGCCGATTTTCAGTGTGGCTTGGTCGCGAAGCTCGATCGTGGCTGGACCCATGACCGCCGCGCCGCGCGCAGCCGCCCAGGCGGCTTCTGCTTCTCCTGCGTGACTGCCCGTTTCCGCATGCGCCGTTGCAGTACCCCACTGCAAGACAACGCCGAACAACATGCTCAATGCAGCCAATTTTAGTTTTTTTCTTTCCACGCTCATATCACCGTCGAAACATTAGGTTTACGAATCTCTGTAGGCGTGCGGCGCGGAACGCGGGTCGACAAGTTCCTGACGCACGTTGCGGGCAATCCGACGCCGATGGTCACGAGCGTCTTCATTCGAATAGCAAGCCTAATCTTTGTAAGCTCGACTTGGGCGCGAGATGGTAGAGATTTACCCGCCCGCTTCGTATCAGCGGACTCCCAATAGCGGCGGCAGCAGACAGGCGCGCGGCGGCAATATCAGCCTTGCAGCCGCAAGCCCTGCGGCACACTGTATTTACCGTCGCGGTATTCGAGCGTGAATTCCTTCTGCTTCGGCGCGCCGTCCCGGTTCACGCATTCGTCCTTCACCATGCGCGTGACGCTGCGAACCGTCTTCTCCGTCACCTTCAGCGACGCATAGCCTTCCCGGCCCGCGGGACCCGTTGCGATGGTCCGCTTCGTCGAGTCATAGAAGCCCTCGCATCGATCGTCCCATTCGCCGTTCGCCTGCTCTACCGCCAACCCGTCGAGGACCGGCCGCAATGTCTCGTTCTCCAGTACATACAGGCGCAGTGAGATTTCGCCGCTCGGGGCGACGCGCGACAGACCCCGGTAGCTCACACGCACGCCGAACGCGCGGATCGCCGGCGAGATGTCATAGCGCGCGGTATCGAGCGCAATGTCGGTGAACGCCATTCCTTGTTCAACGATTGCATCCCTCTGGTAGAAATGCGCGATGACCGCGCCTGACGCGCTGTCCGCTACGACCAGTTCGGCATCCTGTCCGCTGACGCTCTCGTCGCTCGCATCACGCGCCATTGCCATCACTGCCAGCGTCAATTGCGGATTGGCAGGCCACGCCTTGGCGCTGTATTCGGCGGCGAGTTCGTTATCCGGATGCAGCGTTTTCATCCACCCGGACATCATATCTTCACAACCCGCATGAGCCAGCATTGGGGCCATCAAACTGGCGGCCACAATGAGTATTTTCTTTTTCATGTCGTTCAGTATCGAGCCTTTGACCTCCAGATGACTCATCGAATAAGAGCCAGCCGGGGTTCGCATTTTGAAGGCTCTTATCTATCCGATAAACCGCCGCGACATGATTTGACAGGCATGCGATGCAATATGCCGCCGATGCAAAATTTTGATGCCTGACAAAGAGTGTGTTTGGCACGCACTCCTCAAGCCTTCACGATGCAGTCAGAATGATGAGTTCGCAACGCTTCGCATCTTTCGACGTGACTCGTCCAAGCGAAAATAGCGCGCGACACAGCGTCGCAATGCCCGTTTCTGAGACCAAATTCCATACATTCGCAACATCGCGATAAATCTCGCGTGGCATGATCGCGTCGCGGCGCAACGCCGTGAAACGGCGTTCTCCAGAGGACGCTTCGATCCAAAAAACCAGCGAATGCAATGAATGAAAATACTCACCGTTTAGCAGCGCCATTGTTATCGGGTTTGTTGGGCAGTGTCTGTCTCTCGGGATGCAAACTCGAGGTGCTCGATTCGAAAGGTCCTATCGGCGTAGCGGAAAGCGCGCTGATCGGCACCGCGACGTTCACGATGCTCCTCGTCGTCGTTCCGGTGATTCTGCTCACCCTGATCTTCGCCTGGCGCTATCGCGCATCCAACAAGAACGCGACCTACGCTCCGAAATGGGCGCACTCCACGGCCATCGAGGTCGTTGTGTGGGCGATCCCCGCGGTCATCATCCTTTATCTCGGCATGCTGACGTGGAGGACTTCTCACGAACTCGACCCGTACAAGGAAATCAAGGTCGAGAACGTGAAGCCGATCAACGTCGAAGTCGTCGCGCTCGACTGGAAGTGGCTCTTCATCTATCCGGATCTGGGCGTCGCGTCCGTCAATCAGGTCGCGTTCCCGGTCGGCACGCCGGTCAACTTCCGCATCACGTCAGACTCGGTGATGAACTCGTTCTTCATCCCGCAGCTCGGCGGCCAGATTTACGCGATGGCGGGCATGCAGACGAAGCTGCATCTGCTGGCCGATCACGCCGGCGACTACGCGGGCATCTCGGCGAACTATAGCGGCGCAGGCTTCTCCGACATGAAGTTCCGCGCGCTCGCCATGTCGCAGGCCGAATTCGATGCGTGGGTCCAGAAGGTCAAGACCGCGCCCGAAGGCCTCGACATGAACGTCTATGCCGGCGTCTCGCGCCCGAGCCAGAAGGAAGCGGTGCGCTACTTCTCCACCGTCGATCCGAAGCTCTTCAACAACATCGTCGGCAAGTACAACAACGGGAATGTCGCCGTTGGTGCGAATTGTGTAACCAAGGGGTAAGCCATGTTTGGCAAATTAACGCTTGAGGCGATCCCGTATCACGAGCCGATCATCATGGGGGCGACTGTCCTCATGGCGATCCTCGCGCTCGGTACGGCCGCCGCTCTCACCAAGTTCGGAAAATGGGGCTGGCTCTGGCGCGAGTACCTGACGTCGACCGACCACAAGCGCATTGGCGTGATGTATCTGGTCGTCGCGGGGCTGATGCTCGTGCGCGGTTTCGCCGACGCCGTCATGATGCGCGTGCAGCAAGCGCTCGCGATGGACGCGCCCGGCTATCTGCCGCCGCATCACTTCGACCAGATCTTCACGGCGCACGGCACCATCATGATCTTTTTCATGGCGATGGCCCTGCTCGTGGCGTTCTTCAACCTCGTGGTGCCGCTGCAAATCGGCGCGCGCGACGTTGCGTTCCCGTTCATCAACTCGCTCTCGTTCTGGATGACGGCCATGGCCGCTATCCTGATCAACCTGTCGCTCTTTATCGGCGAGTTCTCGGCGACCGGCTGGCTCGCATATCCGCCGCTCTCCGAGACGCAGTTCAGCCCGGGCGTTGGCGTCGATTACTACATCTGGGCGTTGCAGTTGTCCGGTGTCGGCACGCTTCTGACCGGCGTGAACTTCTTCGTGACCATCGTGAAGATGCGCGCGCCCGGCATGACGTGGATGAAGCTGCCCGTCTTCACATGGACGGCGTTCTGCTCGAACGTGCTGATCATGGCGACGTTCCCGATCCTGACCGTCGCGCTCGCGCTGCTCGGCCTCGACCGCTACATGGGGATGCACTTCTTCACGAATGACGGCGGCGGCAACCCGATGGTCTATCTGAACCTGATCTGGGCCTGGGGTCACCCCGAGGTCTACATCCTGGTTCTGCCGGCATTCGGCATCTACTCGGAAGTCGTGTCGACGTTCTCGAAGAAACCGCTGTTCGGCTACAAGACGATGGTGTGGGCCACGTGCTGCATCATGGTGCTGTCGTTCCTCGTGTGGGCGCACCACTTCTTCACGATGGGTTCGGGCGCGAACGTCAATGCCTTCTTCGGCATCATGACGATGATCATCTCGATCCCGACGGGCGTGAAGATCTTCAACTGGCTGTTCACGATGTTCCGTGGCCGTGTGCAGATGACCACGCCGGTTCTCTGGACCATCGGCTTCATCATCACCTTTACGCTGGGCGGCATGACGGGCGTGATGCTCGCCATTCCGGGCGCGGACTTCGTGCTGCACAACAGCCTGTTCCTGATCGCGCACTTCCACAACGCGATCATCGGCGGCGTGGTGTTCGGTTACTTCGCGGGCGTGCAGTACTGGTGGCCGAAGGTGTTCGGCTTCAAGCTCGACGAAAAGCTCGGCCGCAACGCGTTCATTTGCTGGTTCGTGGGCTTCTTCGTCGCGTTCGTGCCGATCTACATCCTCGGCTTCATGGGCATGACGCGCCGCCTGCAGCACTATGACAACGCCGCATGGCAGCCGTACCTGGTCGTCGCTGCATGCGGCGTGGGCATCATCGCGCTGGGCGTCGTGTTCCAGGTCGCGCAGATCGTGGTCAGCGTGATTCGCCGCAATCAACCGGCTTATCGCGATGTCACCGGCGATCCGTGGGATGGCCGCACCCTCGAATGGTCGATCAGCTCGCCGCCGCCGGTCTACAACTTCGCACACGTCCCCGACGTGCGTGAACTCGACGACTTCGCTCACGCGAAGGAAACGGGCCGCGTCGAAACGCGTCCGCTGCGCGACATCCATATGCCGTCCAACACGAGCGCGGGCTTCCTGATCGGCGTCTTCGCGCTGGTCTTCGGCTTCGCGGCGATCTGGCACATCTGGTGGCTGGCTATCGTCGGTCTGATCGGTGTTGCAGCGGTCGCCATCGGCTACAGCTTTGCGGAGAACGCGGGCTACATCATCCCCGCCGCCACCGTCAAGGCGACCGAAGAGCGGAACCGCCCGCCCAAGGCGCCGGCCAAGACGGGTGCCGGCCGCGAAATGGAACTGGAGGTTCTGTAAATGTCGCAATCGACACTTTCCGCGCATCGCGCGCACGAGCACGAACACCAGCCGTCTCATTCGGTGTTCGGCTTCTGGTCGTATCTGATGACCGACTGCCTGCTGTTCGCTTCGCTCTTCGCGACTTTCGCGATGTTTGCGAATCAATACGCAGGCGGCCCGACGGCGAAGGACCTGTTCAACCTGAAGGATGTCGCGATCGAAACCGGCCTGCTGCTCGCGAGCAGCCTGACGTTCGGCTTCGCGATGATCTCCGCGGTTCGTCAAAAGAAAAGCGGCGTTCTGCTGTGGTTGTTCGTGACGGCGCTGCTGGGCGCGGGCTTCCTGTGCCTGGAACTGCAAGAGTTCTCGCATCTGGTCGCTGAAGGCGCGGGTCCGCAACGCAGCGCGTTCTGGTCGGCATTCTTCACGCTGGTCGGCACGCACGGACTGCACGTCACGCTCGGTCTCGTGTGGCTGGTCGTGCTGGCGGTGCAGATCGTGAAGAAGCCGGCAATGGGCGAGCGCGAACTGCGCCGGCTTGCTTGCCTGAGCCTCTTCTGGCACTTCCTCGACATCGTCTGGATTTGCGTGTTCTCCTTCGTCTACCTTGGGAGCATCGTCTAATGGCACATTCGCATACAACGCATAGCGATATGCCGCACGTCACCGTCCGCGGTTATCTGATCGGCTTCCTGCTGGCTGTCGTGCTCACGGTGGCGTCGTTCTGGCTCGTGACGGCGGGCAAGCTGTCGGGCGAGCAAGGCCTCGTGTGGCTGGCGGTGCTGGCGGCGGTACAGGTCGTCGTGCACGTGGTGTTCTTCCTGCACGTGAACACGTCGAAGGGTCAGCGCTGGAACGCCATGTCGTTCGTTTATACGATCACGATGTCGCTCGTGATCATCGTCGGTACCGTGTGGGTCATGCATAACGTCCACATGTTGATGATGGCGCGATAGGCGAGCGCAACTTAGCTGCCAGTTCATCGGCGTTAAAAGCGGGTCCGAAATTCGGACTCGCTTTTTTTATATTCGCGTTTTCCCTGACGGCTACAAATCTTGACAATGAAGCTGTCGGGCGACAAGATTTGTCCATAATTTGATTCATTCATCCACATTATGGACAGAGGAGCCGCGATGCCCGCGCCCAAACCCACGGCGGACGCAATGACGCCGTATCAGTATCCCAATCCCAAGGAAGCGCAGAAGGAGATCGTCGTCGGACACGCGATTCCTACCGACGAGCGCGAGTGGGTCCCGCAAGCCGAGAACGTCTGGTTTCGCCCGCTGTGCCTGAACGTCTCGACCGGCTACTGGATGAACCTGCTGCGCGTGCGCAAATCCGGCGTGCTGTCGCGGCATCGTCATCCGCAAGCGGTGCATGGCATGGTGCTGAAAGGACGCTGGCGCTACCTCGAGCACGACTGGGTCGCGACGGAAGGCAGCTACGTCTTCGAGCCGCCCGGCGAAACGCACACGCTTTACGTGCCGGAAGACGTCGAAGAAATGATCACGTACTTCCAGGTGAACGGCGTGATGTTCTATTGCGATCCGCACGGCAACTACACCGGCTACGAAGACGTGTTCACCAAGGTCGACATGTGCCGCAAGCACTATGAATCGGTCGGGCTGGGCGCTGATTTCGTCGATCAGTTCATCCGCTAACCATTCGCCTAATCGCCACAGCCAACCGAAGCGCCATCGAAGCGCATTCGGAGGAGACAACATGCAGAGCAAATCACCGCGCCTCAAGCGCATTCAATGGGTCGCGCTCACCTTTCTGACGCTGGCCGGTATCGTCAACTATCTGGACCGCAGCACGCTGTCCATCGCCAATCACTCGGTCACGCAGGAACTCGGGCTCTCCGCTTCGCAGATGGGCCTGCTGCTGTCCGCGTTCTCGTTCGCGTATGCGTTCTCGCAATTGCCGATCGGCGTGATGCTCGACCGTTTCGGCGCACGCATCATGCTCGGCCTCGGCATGTTCGTGTGGTCGGTCGCGCAGTTATTCGGCGGACTCGTTACGAACCTTCAGCAGTTCCTCTTCGCGCGCATCGCGCTCGGCATCGGCGAGGCGCCGCAGTTTCCGGCCGGCGCGAAAGTCGTCTCCGAATGGTTCGCGCAACGCGAGCGCGGCAAGCCGACCGGCATCTTCGTCACGTCGTCGACGATCGGCCCCGCACTCGCGCCGCCGATCCTCACCGTGCTGCTGCTCAACTTCGGCTGGCGCAACATGTTCGTGATCATGGGCGTGCTGGGCATCGCGGTGGCGATCGGCTGGTACATCGTCTATCGCAATCGCAAGGATGTCGCGCTCGAGCCGCAGGAACTCGCGCATCTGACCGAAGGCGAGCCGGCGCAGCGCAGCGAACGCAACATGAGCTTCGCCGAGTGGCGCGGCCTGTTCGGCAAGGCAACTACGTGGGGCATGATCTTCGGCTTCATGGGCGTCATCTATATGGTGTGGCTGTATTTGACGTGGCTGCCGGCGTATCTGGAGCATGAGCGGCATCTGACCATCGCCAAGACCGGCTGGATCGTGTCGATTCCCTATCTCGCGGGCACGCTCGGGATGCTGTCGTCGGGCTTCATCGCCGATGGCCTGATGGCCCGCGGCGTCGCGCCGATCCGCAGCCGCAAGTGGCCGATCTGCTCCGGCCTCATCGGCGCGGCGCTGTTCACCGTTCCTGCCGCGTTCACGCCGAACCTGACGCTCGCAATTGTCTACCTGTCGGCCGCGATGTTCTTCGTCAACATGGCGAGCGGCGCGGCATGGGCGCTCGTTTCGGTGGCCGCACCCCGCCACATGGTCGCATCGCTCGGCAGCATCCAGAACTTTGGCGGCTATTTCGGCGGCTCGTTCGCGCCGTTCATCACCGGGCTCGTGGTCGACAAGACGCATTCGTTTGTGAACGCGTTCCTGATCAGCGCGGGCGTCGCGTTCGCCGCTGCGCTCGTGTACATGTTCGTCGTTCGTTCGCCGATTCAGGACAGCGAGCAACAGGCGTCGCCCGCTCCCGTCGTTTAAATTTTCCAGACATGACTTTCCAAGCTGATCTCTTCAAGGGCAAGACCGTCGTCGTGACCGGCGGCACGCAGGGCATCGGCGCGGGGATCGCGCAGCAGTTCGCGGCGCTCGGTGCGCGCGTGATCGCTGCCGGCATCGCGCCGACCGATGCGCAACGCGACGCGCTCGCCGGCATCGAAGTCGCCGCGCTCGATGTCGCCGATGCCGCCAGCACCGCCGATCTCTTCGCCCGTCTCGACACGCTCGACGTGCTCGTCAACTGCGCGGGCATGATCAAGCGCGGCGACGAGCACGACATCGAGACCTTCGAGCGCGTAATCGCCGTCAATCTGAACGGCACGATGCGCATGTGCGCCGCCGCGCGTCCGCTGCTCGCCAAAACGGGCGGCGCGATCGTCAACACCGCGTCGATGCTGACCTTCTTCGGCGGCGGCCTCGTGCCCGCGTACAGCGCGAGCAAGGGCGGCGTGGCGCAACTGACGAAGTCGCTTGCCATCGCGTACGCGGCGGAGGGCATCCGGGTGAACGCGGTCGCGCCCGGCTGGATCGCGACGCCGCTCACGCAGGCGCTTCAGGACGATGGCGGCCGCTCGCAAGCGATCCTCGATCGCACGCCGATGAAGCGCTGGGGCCTGCCCGAAGACGTCGCGCGTGTCGTGGCATTTTTGGCGTCGCCAGCGGCGTCGTTCATGACGGGCGCGATCGTCCCAGTCGACGGCGGCTATCTGGTGGCGTAAATTCGGGCGTCGCTTTTCATTTCGTCGCATATGTCCATCGATCCCGCCTCTCTCGACACCGCCAAGGCAACCGGCACGGCCGCATTCTCGAAGTTCATGGCCGTGCTTCAGTTGATCGCCGATGCCGCCGAGCCGCCGACCATCGCGCGCCTCGTCACGCTGAGCGGCTATCCGCGTCCGACGGTGTATCGCATCGTCGGCGCGCTGATGGCGGAAGGGCTCGTCACCGAAGGCGCGCGCGTCGGCTGCTATGCGCTCGGCCCGCGTCTGATGTCGCTCGCGAGCCGGAGCTGGGAACGCTCGGATTTGCGCATCGCCGCCGCCGACGCGCTTCAGACCTTGCGCGACGCCACACAGGAAACGGTGCACCTCGCCGTGCGCAGCGGCGCGGAGATGGTGTACGTCGAAAAGCTCGAAAGTCCGCATGCGGTGCGGATGGCCTCGCGCATCGGCACGCGCGTCACGCTGTATTCGAGCTCCGTCGGCAAGGCGTATTTGTCGACGCTGCCGCACGCCGAACGCGATGCGCTGCTGCACGGGATCGCGCTCGAACGCTTCACGCCGAATACGATCATCGAGCGAAGCGCGCTCGACGCGGAACTCGATGCGTGTCAGGCGCGCGGCTATGCGGAAGATCGCGAAGAGAACGAAGCGCAGATCTTCTGCTACGGCAGCGCGATCGTCGGCGCGAACGGCGCGACGCTCGGCTGCGTGAGCGTGAGCATTCCGCTGTTCCGCAAAAGCGGAACGCCGATGGAAACCTACGTCACGCCGCTGCGCAACGCGTGCCGCGCGATTGCCGAGCGGATGAGTCCCGGCACGCGCGTCTAGCCTTTTTGCGCCGCCCCGGCTCGTTTGGCGATGAGCGTCGGCAGACGCGGCAACATCCGCGGCCAGTGCGTCGCTTCCCGCGCGAGGTGCGCGACGAGGCCGTGACAGCCGAATTGGTCCGCCGCGAGCCGCGCGATCACGCGGCGCGCGATCGGCCAGACATCGACATCCGGTGCGACGGCGTGCGCCATTCGCTCGATCGTCTCCATCGACCGCGACAGCAGCACCGCCCGCGATGCGATCCGCGCGTGCGCGGCGCTGAACCTGTGCTCGGCGGGCGCGGCGCCGAGGGCATCGAACAGATTCGAGACGTCCGTTCCCCTGCTCGCTTGCGGCGATGAGAACCGCTCGGCCTCACGCCGATACGTCGATTCCACACGCACTTCGTGATGCGCCGCGTGCGCATCCGGCCTTCCGTGCTCGAGATGCATGCGCGCCGCCGCCTTGTGATCGCCTTCGAGCAGCGCATTCGATACGCCGACCATGAATTCGCGCTCATGCGCGGCGAGGAACGTCATCGGGTTGTCGGCTTCGAGCACGATCTGTCCGAGCGTCGCCGGCTCGATGCTCACGCGCGCGCCCGCCGCTTCCAGTCCCGCGTGATAAAAGCCCTGGCCGAGCGCCATTTCGAAGAACGCTTCGATGAGCGTCGCGACGAGATCGGCCTGCTGCAAGCCATGCGATGCGAGCGCGTGAGCATCCGATAGCGGCACGGTGTCGATCGCGCGCGTCGTGAGCACCGCGTCGCTGCAGAAATCCCAGAGCACCTCGGGCACAGCGATGCGGTCGTCGTCGCGCAGGCGATAGCGCAGATAGCTTTGATCGGCGGCGCGCTGGCGCAGGTCGATCATCGGATGGACATTTTCCTGGACCAGGCGCACGCATTCCGCCGCGTGAAGTTCGCGCGCCGTGGCCGAACGCCGCTCCGCGAAGCGCGCGGCGGCGAGCGCGAGGTCGAGATCGTCGATGAGTTCCTGGCGCGCATCGGCGCGCAGCAGCGTGATGCGCACCGGAACGCCATCGATGCGTGCGGCGTGCGTCTGCTCGGCGATGCCCGAGCGCACCGGCACCGGACTGATGCCGTCAATATCGGCGCGAGGCGCGGCGGCCATCGACAAAGCGCACGCGGCGCGGAACTGGGCGGCATCGTACGGCGCAAAGAGGCCGTCCATTTCGGTCAGCGCCACGCGCACCGCCGTCTCCGCAAGCGCGGGATGGCGCGTGAGCACGCCCGACGCCACAGTCATCACGCGCGGCAATTGCGTCAACGCCGGCATGCCCGCGCTGAGCGGCGCGGCGCGCGCCCCATGCAGCGCGAAGAAGCGGGCGATGCGCTCCATCGACGCGCCGCCCTGCGTCGAGCGGCTCTCGCGCACGAACGCCCTGCCAAGTCGCCACAGCGTCGCGAGTCGTCGAACGGGCACGGTTGGGTTCCTGAAAGAGACTGAATGATGAGATGCGGCATCGCGCTTGGCTGATTATGTAGCACGATTCGGTCCTGTTGCAGCGTGGCGCATCGATCGCGCATTCCGACACGTCTATGCTTCGGGTTCCTACACATCTCGCATTGACGCCTGATTCCGGCGCGCTTACAGTGAGGCAGCATTTCGCTCTCACGGGCTCACCACTACTCTTGTCATGCGAAGCAACCACGAAAGCGGGTCCAACGGCCGGCATCAGGAACGTCATTTCACTGCCTTGCGGGAGGCACTCGAAGCGGAAGGCAGCGGTGTGCGCGCGTTCGTCGTCGTGCGGGACGGTCACATCGCGTTCGAGCATTATCGGGGCGACGCATCGCCCGATACGCTCGAGAACATCAACTCGGTCACGAAGAGCGTGGTGGGCCTCGCGGTCGGCATCGCGCTCGGAGAAGGATTGCTGCCGAGCCTCGATGCGCCCATCTGCGACTTCATCGATGCGGCGCGCAATCCTAAGCTCGACGAGCCCGTTCGAAGCATCACGTTGCGGCATCTGCTGACGATGACGGCGGGCTTCGAATGGGAACAGAGCGACATCGACGACTGCGTGCTCGGTCCGTGCGAGCGCTTCGCCGGCGACGAGGACCGGCTGACGTTCGTGCTGTCGCGGCCCATCGTTCATGCGCCCGGCACGCAGTTCGTCTATGACTCGCATGCGGTGCAAATGCTATCGATCGCGGTCGAGAACGTCGCTGGAATAACGCTCGCGCAGTACGTCCGCGAGAGACTGTTCGATCCGCTCGGCATCGCTACCGACGAATGGATCGCCGATGAAGACGGCCACACGTTCGCGGGCCGCGGTCTCATGTTGCGCGCACGCGATATGGCGAAGCTCGGGACGTTGATGCTCGACCGCGGAAAGTGGCAAGACGCGCAACTCGTCGATGCGTCGTTCATCGACGACGCCATCTCCGTGCACAGCGAAGGCGGCCCGCCGATGCACGACGCGCGCTACGGCTACCTTTGGTGGATCGCGCCGCGTTACTTCTTCGCGGCGGGATTCGGCGAGCAGTTCATCTTCGTGTCGCCGGAGGAACGTATCGTCGCGGCGGTGACATCGGATAACGACGATGCGACGAAGCACGCGCGCGCGTTGTTCGAGCAGCATGTGTTGAGGATCGGCGGCGATTGATTTTCAGGCTACGCGGCAAGCGTTTCCTTCTCCGACCGCTCGTCTCAAAATTAGTTATTTTTTGTCGATAGGCGATGTGAAGCATTTTCGATACGGTATCTTTATACCCTCGCGCAACAAGGTATCAATATCAAGAATGACGGGAGAGGCCCCGGCTTATTCCCGACGCGAACGGGACACGCCGCGCCACAACACGACCATCAAAAATAAAGGACGCCATGCAGCCGCCCGCCGACCAATCTATCGAAAGAACGATGTACATCCTCGGCCAGATCGGCGCGATCATCTGTCACGAGCGCGGGCCGCGCCCGGACACGACGATTCTCACGATGATGGCGTCGCGCCCCGCCGAAGGTTTCTGGCACGCTGTCGCGCAGATGAACGAGCTTTGCCCGGCGATACGCGGCCCGCGCCGCACGCTGCTTCAATGGAAACGCAAGGAAGTTGTCCGGCTGAGCCGCATGCTGCCACATCCGTTGCCGGGCGATGCCTGCTCGCAGACGCAGATGCCGTTCTGGGCCGGCTACTGTCACTATTGGGACGACGTGCTCAGGCAGCACGTCGAGTGCGAGACCGAACAGCCCGCCGTCGCGATGGACGAAGTGTCCGCGAGGCGCATCATCAACGCCTGACCGCGCGGGCGTTCGAACGCGATTTGCCGGCGCACCTCGGCCCGGGCGCACTTCACGCACTTCAGCACTCGCGCACCCGCCGATCTGCCTCGTGCGCCGAGTAATATGTTCGCATCACGCGGATCATGCGATCCAGTTCGGTCGGCTTGATGAAATAGCCATTGAAGCCGGTGCGCTGCGCACGCGCCCGGTCGTCCGGCGACGTGCGGCCGGTGTGCGCGATGAGCAGCATCGACAGGTCGAGCGCGCGGATCGCTTCGGCCGCTTCCCAGCCGTCGCCGAGCGGCATCATCAGATCGAGCAGCACTACGCCGGGCCGCCACTTGCGCGCGATCGTGACCGCATCGAGGCCGGTATGCACGGCGCGCACGTTGAAGTCGGCGTCTTCGAGCGCGAGACACAGCGCGCGCGTGGCGTCGAGATCGTCGTCGGCGACGAGGACGCGCGGCTCATCGTGATGAGCCGCGCGCTCGGGGATCTGCCAGACGGCTTCTTCCGGTAGCTGTGCCTGTCGTTGCATGGTTTGCATGTTCTAGCCTCGAATGGACCGTGTCGATGAGCAACCGGCGTTCCGCGCCGCAGCATCCGTCGACGGTCCTTGACTGGATGCGGGTCGCCGAATGCGCACTTCGGGAATACCCGGTGCTTGGGTATAGCTCCGTCGCCGGCGGAATCGTGAAGGTTTTGCATCGGCGGCGCACAACGGCGAGCGCCACGCGTTCGTCACATTCGAGAGGAAACGATGTTTGTCGTCTATTGGCTCGATGGCGATCCGGGAGCGGAAGGCAACGCCCGCCATCGAAGATTCGAACCGACCGCGCTCGCGGAAGCCTTGCGCTTCGCCGAGGCGTTGCGCCAACGCCAGGCGAAGGGCGACGCGATCAGTTTTGTTACGCTATGCAGCGAGAATCCGCAGTCGGTCGGCAAGCCGGGCGTCGCCGATCCGCCCGCCGGCTACGACTGGAAGAAGCGCCGGCGCTAGTCGACGAGATCGCCCTTCCCGCTCATTCACCGCTAACTCTCCCGGCCGATCATGCCTCCCATGCCGCTTCGACTCCGAGGCGGCGATCCGAACCGGAGGTCATCATGTACAAGCACATTCTCGTCGCGGTCGGCACGAGTCTCAGCCAGAGCGCACTTTCTACCGCGATTGCCCGCGCCCGCGAGTGCGACGCGCGCCTGACCGCGCTGCATGTGGTCGATCGCACGCCGTGGTGGGCGGTCGTCACCGGCGATTGCAACGTGCGCGATACCGCCGCTCTCATCGACGATCACGCTCGCGCGCTTACCCGCTACAGCTTGCGGCAGATCGAAAGCGCCGGTATCGACGGAACAGGGGTGAGCGTGACCTTGCCGCCGGGCGTGACGGTCGGCGAGGCTATCGCGAAGGCGGCGAACGAAGCGGGCGCGGATCTCATCGTGCTCGGCGGCGAGACAGATTCGGGCTGGGGCCGGGGCCGCGAGCGTCTGCGCGATGTCGTCTGCACGCAAACGCGATGCGATGTGCTGATCGCTGCACATCGCGCGAGGGACGCTCACGCGGACATCGAACGCGAGACGGGGAACACGCGCGCGATGGAAGCGGCGTCGGCGGCGCGGGTATGACCGCGCGACGGAAGACACGGCGGCAATCGTGCATCAAGCGGACAAAGCGCTTCTCAACTGCTCCGCAAGCTGCACGATGCCAATGGATATCTGCTTCTCGCGGCGTGCATCGAGCCGGCCAATCGGCATGCTCGTCGATACCGCGACGCGCTTGCCCGCCGGCGTCGTGCCGACATAGGCCGCGAAGCATGCGAGCCCTTCCGCGACTTCTTCGCGCTCGACGGCGAGACCGCTCGCGCGTATCGCCGCAAGTTCGCGCAACAGCGCGGCGCGGCGAGTGATGGTGCGCGGCGTCACCGCTTCGAGACGTTCGGGCAGGCGCTTGATGACCGCTTCATCGGACAGCCCCGCGAGCAGCGCCTTGCCGAGCGCGCAGCAATGCGCGGGCAGCCGCGAACCGAGAT
Source organism: Caballeronia grimmiae (assembly GCF_022879615.1). Lineage (NCBI taxonomy): Bacteria > Pseudomonadati > Pseudomonadota > Betaproteobacteria > Burkholderiales > Burkholderiaceae > Caballeronia > Caballeronia grimmiae. Next base: position 342,248 of record NZ_CP084273.1, on the reverse strand, counting down.
CGGAGACGAGCCGCACCGGCCGATGCGCGTCTTCCCGCGCGACATACACCACCTGCACGCCGTCGAGCACGGCCAGTTGCACGACCTCGTTGTGCTTGTTGATGAACGCGCCGGCGCCCTCGCGAAACGCGGCCTGCAGCTTGTCGTGGCGCACATACGCGTTGCCGAGCTCGAAGAGTCCGACGCCGATCACGTAGCCGTCGTCGCGCTTCTCGATCCACTGCATGCGCGCGAGCGTTTCCAGCATCAGATACAGCGTGCTGCGCGAGAGCCCCGTCTGCTCGGCGAGCGTCGCGGCACGCACGGGCTTCGCGGCGGCGGCGAGCGTTTCGAGGATATCGTTCGCGCGACGCAACGCGGGAACGTCGTAGGCTTTTTCCATGGGAGTCGTCGTCTGAAGTATCGGCGATACTCCAACATATTGGACAAACATGCAACCAATGGACAGTGACGAACACGCGGGATACGATCGATTCTCCCTTTTTTGACGCACGGTGATTGACTCATGCAGCCCGTTTCCATTGCTTCCTGCTTGCCCGAAGACCTGACCGATGCCGTGCTGATCGGCCGTGTATGGCGTCCCGCGCCGGTGGATGGCCCCGCTGTCGTCGCCGTGCGTAACGGCGAAGTGTTCGACATCACCCGCGCCGCCCCGACGACCGCCGATCTTTTCGACCGCCCCGACGCCGTCGATATCGCGCGCAACGCGCCGGGCGAGTCGCTCGGGTCCGTTCAGGACGTGCTGCAAGCGACGCTGGACGCGACGCCGGGCGGCCCGCGTCTGCTTGCTCCGTGCGACGTGCAGGCGGTCAAGGCGTGCGGCGTCACGTTCGCGGTGAGCCTGCTCGAGCGCGTGATCGAGGAGCAGGCCGGCGGCGACGCGACGAAGGCGCAGGAAGTGCGCGACACGATCAACATGCTGATTGGCGCCGATCTGTCGAAGATCGTGCCCGGTTCGGAAAGCGCGGCGAAGCTGAAGGCGGAGCTGGAGCGGCGCGGGGCGTGGTCGCAATATATGGAGGTCGGCATCGGCCCCGATGCGGAAGTGTTTTCGAAGTCGCAGCCGATGTCGTCGGTGGGCTTCGGCGCGGATGTCGGGCTATATCCGACGTCGCAATGGAACAATCCGGAGCCGGAAATCGTGCTGGCGGTGAATGCGCGCGGCGAGATCGTCGGCGCGACGCTTGGCAACGACGTGAACCTGCGCGATATCGAAGGCCGCAGCGCGCTGTTGCTCGGCAAGGCGAAGGACAACAACGCGTCGTGCGCGATCGGGCCGTTCGTGCGCCTCTTCGACGGCGGCTTCACGCTGGACACCGTGCGCGGCACGAGCGTGTCGCTGCGCATCGAGGGCAAGGATGATGGCTTCGTGCTCGAAGGCGTGAGTCACATGAGCGAAATCAGCCGCGATCCCGCGGACCTCGTCGCGCAGACGCACGGCGCGCATCACCAGTACCCGGATGGGTTCATGCTTTTCCTCGGCACGATGTTCTCGCCGATCAAGGATCGCGACAGCGCGGGCGGCGGCTTCACGCATCATCTTGGCGATGTGGTGACTATTTCGACGCCGACGCTCGGCGCGCTCGTCAATACGGTGCGGCTGTCGACGGAAATTGAGCCGTGGACGTTCGGGGTGCGGGCGTTGTATCGGAGTCTGGCGGCGCGGGGCGTGTTGGGGGGAGAGTGAGGGAATCTAGTCGAATTGCGTGTCTGGATGCGCTTGTCCAATACACGGAAAGGCGCTTCTTCTGATCGCGTCGATTGAGACTCGCCGTGGCCTGCGTTGCCGCCCACACGCGATCCAGCACGTGATAAAGATTTGCTGGAAGTTGCCGAGCGTCGGGTGCTCGCGGTGTTCTTTGCGTTTGCCTGCGATTTCGGTGATGTGGGGCGGCAGCGGTCCATGGGGGCCTAGCATGCTCAGGCCGAAGAGCCGGATATGCGGTCTTCGGTCGTTCAGCCGGGCGTCCGCAATTTCGTTTCGGGTGAAGGCGAGACTGAGACGCGGGCCGATGCGAAACGGCGCGCTTGCCAGCAGTTGCGCGGATCGGATCGACGTTAGGCGTCGCGCAATGCGGCGCTTGGGCGGGAAGAAACCGTAACGCCAAGGTTGATGATGCAAGTGCGACTTGCACTGCCGAGATCGGCTCGTGCCGCAGCAGCGTTCGAGGCAATGCCCCGCTCCGTCAGCTCATAGTTTGACTATCCAACTCCACCGGGCGGCGCTCCTAAACCGGCATCAACGACGTCGTTGCATGCTCTTGTCACCGAGTCCACCATCGCGCCTACGCCCTAGGCCGTGTCCCAAACCCCGGCCTACAAGCGCTTCGTTCGAAGCGCATAGCGTTGGACGTCCGGCAGCATACGGTGTTCGTCTCACTTCCCCCCAAACCGTCCCCCCCGCCCCTTCGTCACTACTTGCACCGGCGTCTCCATAAACGGCGACAAGTCTCCCTGCCGCCGCCGTTCCACCAACGCCTTCACCGCCACGTCGATTCCAAACACCGCCTGCCGCGCGCCAAATTGTTCGACGGTCGCGAGCATGCGGCCGTCATCGAGCATCGGTTGGACGGCGTCGATATTGTTGTACCCCGTCACCAGCACCTGCCCCTTCTTGCCCGCGATGCGGATCGCATCGATCGCGCCCATCGCGATGTTGTCGTTCGCGCACAGCATGCCGCGCAAGCCGGGATGCGCGTACAGCATCCGCAGCGCGATAGACTTGCCGCTCTCGAAGGTCCAGTCGCCGGTGTCGAGCGCCGTGACGCGCATCTGCGCCGCCGTCATCGCTTCGCGAAAGCCGGTGGTGCGTTGCTGCGCATTGCGATCGTTGGGCGGCCCTTCGATGATGCCCACCTCATCGCCCGCCTTCAGCCTGGAGCCCAGATACGCACCGACGAGCCGCGCGCCGCGCCGGCTGTCCGGGCCGACGAACGGAATCGTCACGTGAGCGGCGTCCTGCGCATCGTCGTCAAAGGGATTGTCGATAGCGATCACGATGGTCCCCGCCGCAATCGCCTTCGCGACGGCCGGCACGAGCGCCTTCGAATCGGTCGGCGCAATGACGATCGCGTTCACCTTCGCCTCGACCAATGACTCGATAATGCGCGCCTGACCCGCGACATCGTTGTCGGTGAGTGTGCCGTGCGTCGTCAGGTCCAGTTGCGATGCGTAATGGCGCTGGTAGTTCTTCGCGCCGTCGATCATCGAGGCGACAAACGGATCGCCGAGCGACTTCATCACGAGCGCGACGGTGGCTTTGGCATCGGGCAGCGCAGCCGCGTCGCGAATGGTCGCGAGTCCGCACGCGCTCAGGGCGCAGGCGGTGAGCAGACGGCGGCGGACAGGGCTTCTCATGGAGGCGAGACGGGAATCGGCGGTCGCCTCATTTTAGACGGACGAGGTCACGATTCGTCACGCTCTTCCCACGCCAGCGCGATGAACGCCGCACATAGCGCTTCCATGCCCGCCGCGTCTTCATCGTCGAAGCGGCCGGGGACGGGGCTGTCCACGTCCCACACGCCGATCAGCGTGCCATCGCCCGCGACGAGCGGCACGACGATCTCCGAGCGCGATGCCGAATCGCACGCGATGTGTCCGGGAAACGCATCGACGTCGGGGACGACTTGCGTCTTGCGTTCGCGCGCCGCCGTGCCGCACACGCCGCGTCCAAGCGCGATGCGCACGCACGCCGGCTTGCCCTGGAACGGGCCGACGACGAGCTCGTCGCCATCGAACAAATAGAAGCCCGCCCAGTTGAGATCCGGCAACGTGTGATAAACGAGCGACGCGAAGTTGGCCGCGTTCGCGGTGAAGTCGATTTCATCGCCGATCAGCGAGCGCGCCTGCTGCAACAGGGTCGTCGTATTGCGCGGCCTTCGTCGCGTGAGCGGTGGTGGAAAGCGTGTACATGGCGGCATCCCGAAAAGTGTCGATGAAGATAGCACAGCAAATATCGCAAGCCGACTGCAAGCCCTGACGCCTACTGTAGTTTCGGCGGCCTGCCGCAGCCGTCTTTCGAAGCCGGATTCGGGATATCCCTCGTTTACAGCAAGCAGCAATCGTTATTAAATAAATCAACTTGATTTAATTAATGGCCGCAGATCGCAAACGACGGCCAGTCACCCCCGGAGACGTCGCGTGAAATCCCCGAGCGGCAGAGGCAGCAACTCTGCAACCGTGCGCCGTTACAACGAGCGTTTGCTGCTGCAAACGCTGCGCCGCAACGAACCGGCATCCAAAGCCGAACTTGCGCGTCACGCGAATCTGACGAGCACGGCGGTCGGCGGCATCGTCGATTCGCTGGCGCAAGACGGCCTCATCGAATACACCGGACGGCGGCTCGACGGCCAGCGCGGCCAGCCCGCGTCCCTGCTGCGGCTCGATCCGCGCGGCGCGTTCGGCATCGGCGTGCGGCTGGATCGCACGAGCATCGAGACGGTGCTCGTCAACTTCGCCGGCGATGTGCTCGCCCGCAGCGCGCTCGACACCGTGCTGCCGCATCCGTCGGACGTGCTCGGCATCGTGCAGCGCGACATCGACAACATGCTCGGGTTGCTGAGCGCGGCCGAACGCGAGCGGCTGACGGGCGTCGGCGTCGCGCAACCGTACAACCTCGGCGCGTGGCTGCGCGAACTTGGCGTCAGCGCCGACACGGTCAGCGCCGACACCTTCCGCGCCTGGGACGAAACCGATTTCCCCGCCGCGCTTTCGCGCGCCATCGGCCTGCCGGTATTCGGCGAAAACGACGGCAACGCCGCCGCGATCGCCGAACTGTTCTACGGCCACGGCCGCCGCTGCGACGACTTCGTCTATCTGTTCCTAGGCTCGGCGATCGGAGGCGGCATCGCGATCGACGGCGACTGTCTGCGCGGCGCGACCGGCAACGCGGGCGATATCGGCGTCATTCCGGTGCCGCCGAGCCGCCTGCCGTCGGCGCCGCAGCCGCCGCGCCAGTGGGACATCCTGTTGTCGCGGGCGTCGCTCAATGCGCTCGCGCGGCATCTGCGCCATTGCGGCGCGGCGGCGGACAACCGCATCGACTTGCAGGCGTGCATCGAGCGGCGTCTGCCCGCCGTCGACGAATGGATCGACGACTGTATCGAAGCCCTCGCGCCCGCCCTGCGCACGACGCTGTGCGTGCTCGACGTGCCGATGGTCGTGCTCGACTCCGATATCGACGGCGGCCTGCTCGACCGCATCATCGGGCGTCTTGTTGCGACGATGACCGCCAACGCGCCCGAAGCGCGCGGCACGCCGGCGATCGTGCGCGGCAGTTTCGGCCCGGACGCGGGTGCGATCGGTGCGGCCACGCTGCCGATGTTCTTCAACTTCTCGCCGCGCGTGGGGCTGCATCGCGGCGCAGGCGTCAAATCGCAGGAGGTCAACCATGCCGCATGATTCCCCCGGATCGCCTAAATCCGGCACGCCGCTGCTCGAAATGCGCGGCATCAGCAAGACTTTTCCCGGCGTGCGCGCGCTGAACGACGTGCGCCTGTCCGTCTATCCCGGCGAAGTGCATTCGCTGATGGGCGAAAACGGCGCCGGCAAATCCACGCTGATGAAAATTCTGTCCGGCGCGTATCAGGCCGACGCGGGCGGCGAGATTTTCATCGACGGCAAGACCGTGACCATCGACGGCCCGCTCGCCGCGCGCTCGCTCGGCGTCGCGGTGATCTATCAGGAGCTGAGTCTCGCGCCGAATCTGTCGGTCGCGGAAAACGTCTACGCCGGGCGCGAACTGCGTCGCGGGCGGCTGGTCGATCGCGCGGGCATGGAGCGCGGCTGCACCGATGTGCTCAAGCGACTGGGCGCAGCGTTCAAGCCGCATACGCTCGTCGGCGATCTGTCGATCGCGGAGCGGCAACTCGTCGAAATCGCGCGAGCCGTGCATGCGAACGCGCGCATCCTCGTGATGGACGAACCGACGACGCCGCTCTCCTCGCGCGAAACCGATCGCCTGTTCGAGCTCGTGCGCCAACTGCGCGCGGAAGGCATCGCGATCATCTACATCAGTCACCGGATGGCGGAAATCTACGAGTTGTCGGATCGCGTCTCGGTGCTGCGCGACGGCGCTTACGTCGGCACGCTGATGCGCGACGAACTGTCCGCCGAAAGTCTCGTGCGGATGATGGTCGGCCGCGACATTTCCGGCTTCTACAAAAAGGAACACGCGCCGTACGATCCGGGCAACGTCGTGCTGTCCGTGCGCGATATCGCCGATGACAACCGCGTGCGCGGCTGCAGTCTCGATCTCCACGCGGGCGAAGTGCTCGGCATCGCGGGGCTGGTTGGCGCGGGCCGCACGGAACTGGCGCGCCTGATCTTCGGCGCGGAAGAGCGCACGCGCGGCGAAGTGTCGATGCACGGCAAGCCGCTCAGACTGCGCACGCCGCGCGACGCCATCGACGCGGGCCTCGTCTATCTCACCGAAGACCGCAAGGGCCAGGGCCTTTTCCTCGACATGAGCGTGCGCGACAACATCAACATCACGGTTGCCGGACGCGACGCGAAGGCCGGCGTAATGGACGTCGCACGCGGCAACAGCCGTGCGAAGGACGCGATCGCCGCGCTGACGATCCGTGTGCCGAACATGCGCGTGAACGTGGGCGCGCTGTCGGGCGGCAACCAGCAGAAGGTGCTGCTCTCCCGCCTGCTCGAAACGAAGCCCGAAGTGCTGATCCTCGACGAGCCGACACGCGGCGTCGATATCGGCGCGAAGTCGGAGATTTATCGAATCATCAATGACCTCGCGCGTTCGGGCGTCGGCGTGATCGTGATATCGAGCGAGCTGCCGGAAGTGATCGGCGTGGCGGATCGCGTGCTCGTGATGCGTGAAGGCGAGATTGCGGGCGAACTGGGCGGGCATTCGGGCAAGCCGATCTCGCAGGAAGGAATCATCGAACTGGCGACCGGCTCGCGGGCCGCGCTCGATCAGGCGGCGTAGGACATATCGGAGAGAGACATGAGCAACATGACCAAGCAGCACGACAAGGTCGCCGCGTCGAGCGTGGCGGAGCGGCAGACGCGCATCGAGCATCGCGAGCGCATGCAGGTTCTCATGCGCACCGCCGGCATGCTGCCGGTGCTGATCCTGCTGTGCATCGGCTTCGGCATCGTCACCGATGGCTTCTCCAGCTTGCAGAACATGTCGATCGTCACGCAGCAGGCGTCGATCAACATCGTGCTCGCGGCGGGCATGACCTTCGTGATTCTGACGGGCGGCATCGATCTGTCCGTGGGGTCAGTGCTGTCGGCGGCGGCGGTCACGGCGCTCCTCGCATCGAACCTGCAAGGCATGGGCTGGCTCGGCATTCCCGCCGCGCTCGCGGTCGGGCTCGGCTTCGGCGTCGTCAACGGCGCACTGATCGCGCTGCTGAAGCTGCCGCCGTTCATCGTGACGCTCGGCTCGCTGACGGCCGTGCGCGGCATCGCGCGGCTGATCGGCCACGACACGACGATCTTCAATCCGCAACTGCCGTTCGCGTTCATCGGCAACGACACGGTGCTCGGCGTGCCCTGGCTCGTGATCATCGCGCTTGCGGTGGTCATCATTTCGTGGTTCATTCTGCGACGCACGGTGCTCGGCCTGCGCATCTACTCGGTCGGCGGCAATCCCGAAGCGGCGCGGCTGTCGGGCATCAAGGTGTGGGGCATCCAGATGTTTGTCTACGCGATCTCCGGCCTGCTCGCAGGACTCGGCGCGGTGATGTCGGCAGCGCGGCTTTATGCGGCCAACGGCCTGCAACTGGGCCAGTCGTATGAACTCGACGCGATCGCGGCGGTCATTCTTGGCGGCACGAGCTTCGTCGGCGGCGTCGGGTCGATCGTCGGCACGCTGATTGGCGCGCTCATCATCGCCGTGTTGTCGAACGGGCTCGTGCTGCTGGGCGTATCGGATATCTGGCAGTACATCATCAAGGGGCTCGTGATCATCGGCGCGGTGGCGCTCGACCGTTACCGTCAGCGCGGATCGGCGCGGACCTAGCGTGGCCTTGCAAGTTGCAGCATCCATATCAACGAAACCAACGAAACAACCGGAGACAACCAGCATGCGCAAGCACAACAGGCTGTTCGCGAGCGTCGCACTCGCGCTCGGATTCACGATGACGCTCACCGCTCACGCCGCCGACAAGCCGCTGAAGGCGATCGGCATCACGGTCGGATCGCTCGGCAATCCGTACTTCGTGACCATTGCGAAGGGCGCGGAAGCGAAGGCGAAAACGATCAATCCGAACGTGCGGGTGACGGCCGTATCGTCCGATTACGACATGAACAAGCAGTTCACGCAGATCGACAACTTCATCTCCGCGCACGTGGACATGATCCTCATCAACGCCGTCGATCCGAAGGCGATCGAGCCGGCGGTGAAGAAGGCGAAGGCGGCGGGCATCGTCGTGGTCGCGGTCGACGTCGCCGCGGCGGGCGCGGACGCCACCGTGCAGACCAACAACGTGCAGGCGGGCGAACTCGCGTGCGACTTCCTCGCGAAGAAGCTCAACGGCAAGGGCAATGTCGTGATCGAGAACGGGCCGCAGGTGTCGGCGGTGATCGACCGCGTGAACGGCTGCAAGACGGTGCTCGCGAAGAATCCGGGCATCAAGGTGCTGTCCGACGATCAGGACGCGAAAGGCTCGCGCGAAGGCGGCATGAACGCGATGCAGGGCTATCTCACGCGCTTCCCGAAACTCGACGGCCTCTTCGCGATCAACGATCCGCAAGCGATCGGCAGCGATCTCGCGGCGAAGCAGTTGCAGCGCAAGAACATCGTAATCACGTCGGTGGACGGCGCGCCCGATATCGAGACCGCGCTGAAGGCGGACACGCTGATTCAGGCATCCGCGAGCCAGGACCCGTGGTCGATGGCGCAGCAGGCGGTAAGCGTGGGCTACGGGCTGATGAACGGCCAGAAGCCCAGCAGCACGATGATCCTTATGCCGTCGACGCTCGTCACGCGTGAGAACGTCGCCAACTACAAGGGCTGGTCGGCACCGCATTGATCGGCGATTGACCGCTGCATGCGCGGCCGGCGCGGCGTTCGCACGCCGGCCGCGCACACGGCGTATCCTGTGGCTTCTCGCCGTCCCCTTAGTCGATTGCGCGATAGCGCTCACAGGAGAAACTGAATGGCCAGGGTCGAAGTCAAGGTTCCGCAGCTTTCCGAATCCGTCACGGAAGCGACGATGCTGCCGTGGAAAAAGAAGGCGGGCGACCCCGTGACGCAAGACGAGATCCTCGTCGAGCTCGAAACCGACAAGGTCGTGCTCGAAGTGCCCGCGCCATCGTCGGGCGTGCTCGCGGAAGTGCTGAAGCAGGAAGGCGATATCGTGCACGCCGACGAACTGCTCGCGGCCATCGACACCGAGGCGAAGGCCGCTGCGCCTGCTTCTGCTTCTGCTTCTGCGTCTACACCCGCGCCTGCTTCTGCGCCTGCACCCGCTGCCGCTGCGCCCGCAAAGCCTGCCGCGCAAGCAGCGCCCGCGCCCCAGGCATCGGGCGAGAAAGCCGACTTCGATGTCATCGTGATCGGCGCCGGACCCGGCGGATACATCGCCGCCATCCGCGCCGCGCAACTCGGCATGTCGGTAGCGTGCGTGGAAGAATGGATCAACCCGGCCGGCAAGCCGAAGCTCGGCGGCACCTGTCTCAACGTCGGCTGCATTCCGTCGAAGGCGCTGCTCGCGTCATCCGAGCAATTCGAAAACGCGCGCTTACATCTGGGCGATCACGGCGTCAACGTCGAGAACGTGACGCTCGATCTGGCCAAGCTGATCGGCCGCAAGGAAGCGATCGTCGACAAGATCACGGGCGGCGTCGAGTTCCTTTTCCGGAAGAACAAGATCACGTGGATCAAAGGACACGGCAAGCTCGCGGGCAACGATGGCGGCAATTTCCGCATCGAAGTCAGCGGCGGCGATGCGACCGGAAGCCATACCGCGAAGCACGTCATTATCGCGACGGGTTCGAAAGCGCGGCATCTGCCGAACGTGCCGGTGGACAACCGCATCGTCTCCGATAACGAAGGCGCGCTCGCTTTCGACGCCGTGCCCAAGAAGCTCGCGGTCATCGGCGCGGGCGTGATTGGTCTCGAACTGGGCTCCGTGTGGCGCAGGCTCGGCGCGGACGTGACGATCCTCGAAGCCCTGCCCGACTTCCTCGGCACCACGGACGCGTCGCTACAGAATGAGGCCGCCAAGCTCTTCAAGAAGCAGGGCCTGGCGATTCATCTGGGCGTGAAGATAACGAAGGTCGAGTCATCCGATGCCGGCGTGACCATTTCCTATACGGACAAGGACGGCGCCCCGCAAACGCTCGAAGCGGACCGGCTGATCGTATCCATTGGCCGCGTGCCGAACACCGACAATCTCGGGCTCGATTCGATCGGCCTGTCTGCCGACGAGCGCGGCTTCATTCCCGTCGATGGCCATTGCGCGACCAAAGTCCCGAACGTCTATGCGATCGGCGATGTCGTGCGCGGACCGATGCTCGCGCACAAGGCCGAGGACGAAGGCGTGCTGGTGGCGGAGATCATCGACGGCCAGAAGCCGCATATCGACTACAACTGCATACCGTGGGTCATCTACACGCATCCGGAGATCGCGTGGGTCGGGCAGACGGAGCAGGCGCTGAAGGCCGAAGGCCGCGAGTTCAGGAGCGGACAGTTCCCGATGATGGCAAATGGCCGCGCGCTCGGCATCGGCGAGACGGACGGCTTCATCAAGGTCATCGCCGATGCCAAGACCGACGAAATTCTCGGCGTTCACATCATTTCGGCAAACGCGTCGGATCTGATCGCGGAGGCGGTCGTCGCGATGGAGTTCAAGGCGGCGTCGGAGGATATCGGCATCATTTCGCATCCGCATCCGTCGCTGTCGGAAGTGATGCGCGAAGCGGCGCTCGCGGTCGGAAAGCGGGCGTTGAATATCTGACGCACGCTATCGTCGACTCAACCGCTCGCCTGCGACGATACGCACGTGAAGTTGACCGTCGACGTCTGCTCTTCCAGTGACCGCACGCCGCTCGTCGACTCCGAACGCAAGCGCATGGTTTGCTGGCGTTGCTTGCAGTAGTCGCTGGCGGCGTCCATCGCCCGGTTGCGCGCGGTCACCCAGGACATGCGCGTGCCGGTCGCCTTGCCGGTGACGCTGTATATATCGGCTTGGGGGCCAGCGGTGATTTCGCTCGCGGTGCCGCATGCGGCCAGCACGAGAAAGAGCAGCGACGCCGCCATCGTGCGGCGTGGAATGAAGTGAGTCATACGTTCGTGAAGCGACAATTCGAAAAGGCGGCATGGTACCGCCGTCCGCGAATTTCTTCACGAATCGCTCGAATGCGGCCGGCGTGCATCCGTGCACCCGGCCGTTTTTGTTTGCTCAGGACGTTTCAATTCGATGCAGCAATCGCTGCAACCGCGCATGCTGCGACGGCATGAGTCCCGGCGTGGCTAACGCCTGTTCGACGCGAGCGCGCCAGTAGGTCTTGGAGAAAAGTGAGTTCGCGCCATCGAAGTTCAGCACCTGTTCGAGATGCGCGATGGCCGAGTCGAGTTGGTTCACGTTATAGGGACGTGCGCCCGTGCAGGAATCGTCCATGGAAGCGATGCCGGAACGCGCCGTGGCGCGCAGAGCCGGCGATGTTCGTTTGAAGAAGTGACGACGGCGCGCGAAGTCAGCGCTTCGCGCGCATCGGTGCATCAGTGCATGTGCTGCCCGCCGTTGATCGCGATGTTCGAGCCGGTCACGAAGCCGGCGTCATCCGAACACAGGAACGCAACGAGCGCGGCCACTTCTTCAGGCTTGCCGAGACGGCCCGCCGGAATCTGCGGAAGAATCTTCGAATCGAGGATGTCCTGCGGAATCGCGGTCACCATCTTGGTCGCGAGGTAGCCCGGCGAGATGGTATTGACCGTCACGCCCTTTCGCGCCACTTCGAGCGCGAGCGACTTCGTAAAGCCGTGCATCCCGGCCTTCGCCGCCGCGTAGTTCGTCTGGCCGATCTGCCCTTTCGATCCGTTCACCGACGAAATATTGATGATGCGCCCCCAGCCGCGCGCGACCATTTCTTCGCACACCGGCTTCGTCATGTTGAACACGGAGTCGAGATTCGTGCGCAACACGGCGTCCCAGTTCACCTTCGTCATCTTCTTGAAGGTGGTGTCTTGCGTGATACCCGCGTTGTTGACGAGGATGTCGATCGGCCCGACCTCGCGCTGAATCTTCGCGATGCAGTGCTGGCTCGCGTCGTAGTCGGCGACATCGACGGGATACGCGCGGAAGTTGCGGCCCTGACGGTCCCTCTCCGCGAGCCATTCCGACACGATCGTGTTGCCCGGCGAGTGCGTGACGACGACCGCGAAACCCGCGTCGTTCAGCTTGATGCTGATTGCTTCGCCCAGACCGCCCATGCCACCGGTTACCACTGCGATACGCTTAGTCATGCTAATAGTCCTCTCAGGTACTTGACACTCGAATTAATCCCGGCGGCGCATCGATTGTTTTTTATGCCGCGACGCCGGGTGAAGGGCGGACTCGGTCCGCCCTTGTCTTGCGCCCCGAATCAGGGACGCTCGACCGCCAGCGCGACGCCCATGCCGCCGCCGATGCACAGCGACGCCAGGCCCTTCTTCGCATCGCGCTTCTGCATCTCATGCAGCAGCGTGACGAGAATGCGGCAGCCCGATGCGCCGATCGGATGACCGATCGCAATCGCCCCGCCGTTCACGTTGATCTTCGACTGGTCCCAGCCCATCTGCTTATGCACGGCCAGCGCCTGCGCCGCGAACGCCTCGTTGATCTCCATCAGGTCCAGATCGTTCACGCCCCAGCCCGCGCGCTCCAGACAGCGCCTCGAGGCCGGCACCGGACCCATGCCCATCACCTTCGGATCGACGCCCGCGTTCGCGTACGCCTTGATGCGCGCCAGCGGCGTCAAGCCCAGCGCCTCGGCCTTCTTCGCCGACATGACGACGACCGCCGCCGCGCCATCGTTAATGCCCGACGCGTTCGCCGCCGTCACCGTGCCTTCCTTCGAGAACGCCGGCTTCAGCCCCGCGAGCGCCTCGGCCGTCACGCCGTGACGCACGAACTCGTCGGTGGTGAACTGCAGCGGCTCGCCCTTGCGCTGCGGAATCGCGATCGGCACGATTTCGTCGTTAAAACGGCCGGCCTTCTGCGCGGCTTCCGCCTTGTTTTGCGACAGCGCCGCGAACTTGTCCTGGTCCTCGCGGGAAATGCCGTACTCGCGCGCGACGTTCTCCGCCGTCGTGCCCATGTGATAGTTGTTGTACACGTCCCAGAGACCATCGACGACCATCGAGTCGATGAGCTTCGCATCGCCCATGCGGAAGCCGTCGCGCGAACCCGGCAGCACGTGCGGCGCGGCGCTCATGTTCTCCTGACCGCCTGCGACGACGATCTCGGCATCGCCCGCGATGATCGCGTTGGCCGCCAGCATCACCGCTTTCAGGCCCGAGCCGCAGACCTTGTTGATCGTCATGCCGGGAACCATTTCGGGCAGGCCGGCCTTGATCACCGACTGACGCGCCGGATTCTGACCCGAGCCCGCCGTCAACACCTGACCCATGATGACTTCGCTCACCTGCTCCGGCTTCACGCCCGCGCGCTCCAGCACCGCGCGAATCACCGTTGCACCCAGATCCGGCGCCGCAATCTTCGCGAGCGAACCGCCGAACTTGCCAACCGCCGTACGCGCGGCCGATACGATCACTACGTCAGACATGTTTGATCCTCGTCGAACAACCAAGATAATTCCGAAGCCTGGTCCGGCCAGAACCGCCAGCCGGAGCGCTGCGCCCCAAGAATAGAGTCCCGCATTAGGCGGGGCGTGAGAGGGCGCACGGCTGGAGCAGACTGGAGTTGTCTGCCCGGGCGGCGCCGCGCCTTGTTTCTAGGCGCGTTTGTGAAATCGGCGGAAACAGCCAGCCGACGTCGGTATGCAGCGATTCTTCAATGCCGATACCCACAGGTTAAAGCTAACTACTTGGTCCATTTATATGGGCCTTTTAATATGTATCTCTCAGGTTAATCACCAGCCCTTCCCGCAGCCATGCCAATTGTGAATCGCAGCTATGCATATTCGCAGCAGCGGAAATCACACGTCGTTTCAGCAGGGCTATAAGAAGATATTGGGTGCGACGGCTTGTGCGTCGCACCAACTGAAAGTTATTTTAAACGTAAACCATCGACAAAAATTTGCATATTTCTAAGTAATAACCCTAGTGACGGTACATTTTCCCGGCGCAATGATGCGAAGAACATGAGAGTCGATCGAACGTACGTACGGTCGAAGGCCCGAATGCGGCGAAAAATTGCACAGGTGATATGAAGAATACGTGCCTTGTGCGAATTCGGGCGACGAATAAACGCGCCCTTGGTCTTGTCGTTACTTCGCAGATTGCAATGGACACTTAATGTATCGGCGACAGCGAAAATCACCCGGAGCATGGCTTAATGCGCCGTTGTGACGCAGAGATGAATCGGTTCCATTTATTGTTTCATCCCTGCGACGCTTAAAAGCGTGTGATCACAGTTAAAGCGCTAATACCAGTTTGGAACCTTTAGCGCGAGAACAACAGGCCATCATTCGCTGATTCGTTTGCCGCTCGCTTTTTGTCAGGACGAGATCGCGGTGATCGATCTCTCCGTCGATCACGCGAACCTCGCACGATCCGCACAGCCCTTCTTCGCAGTCGCTTTGAACATCGACGTTGGCGCGACGCAGCGTCGCGAGCAGGGTCTCTCCGGCCGGTACAGTCAGCGTGAATCCGGAATCTTTCAGTTCGACTTCGAACGCGTGTTCCTGCGCGGGATCCAGCGTGCCGAGCTTCGCTTCGAAGTGTTCGATTTTCAGTGCATCGTCGGGCCAGGCGGCGCTCGCGGCGATGAGCGCGTCGAGCATCCGCGCCGGCCCGCATGCATAGACCTGGGTGCCCTCCTCGACGCGCAAGGCCGCGATATCGTTGCGCGCGTCCTCTTCCGATGCGAACACGCGCAGACGGTCGCCATGCAGCGCGCGCATGTCGTCGAGCAGCGCCATCGATGCGCGTGAGCGTCCGCTGTAATGCACTTCATAGTCGATGCACAGCTCGCGAGCGCGGCGCGCCATCGCGCTGATCGGCGTTATGCCGATGCCGCCCGCGATCAGCACGAGCTTGCGCGCGGTTTCATCGAGCCGGAAGTGGTTGCGCGGGCCGCGAATGCGCCACGACGCGCCGGGCCTCACGTTGTCGTGGACCCATGCGGAACCGCCGCGGCTCGCCGTTTCGCGCAGCACGGCGATCTCGAACGCGCGGGCGTCGGCGGGATCGCCGCAGAGCGAATATTGGCGCGAGAGTCCGCTGTCGCCGCACAGCACGTCGATATGCGAGCCGGGCGTCCAGCGCGGCAACGGGCGGCCATCGGCGGAAACGAGCCGCACGCGCACGATGCGATCGGCGCACGCCGTCACCGATTCGACGACCACCGCGCGGCTCACCGCATGCGACGACGGCTCCCCGATACGCACCGCCGCGCGCGCCTCGCGCACGGATGGATCGGTGCGCTCGGGATTCATCGACGGGTCCCATTCGACGAACAGATGCTCCGGCCCGCGAAACGACGTGTTCGGCACGTAAGTGAAGCGCTGCTCGGCGAGCCGCATGTGCGGCAGGCGGCGCGTGAGCTCGTCGAGGAAGACCTGCATTTCCATGCGCGCGAGGTTTTTGCCCATGCACTGATGCGCGCCGTAGCCGAAGGTCAGTTGATCGCTGGCGTTCTCGCGGCGAATGTCGAAGAGGTCCGCGTCCGCGAATCGATGCTGATCGTGATTCGCCGATGAAGTCACGATCAGCAGCTTCGCACCCGCTGGAATGTCGATGCCGCCGATCGTCACATCCTTCGTCGCGAGCCGCCGCCAGGCGGCCACCGATCCGTTGTGCCGCAGGCACTCTTCGACTGCGTTCGGAATGAGCGCGGGGGCTTCGCAGATGTCGCGCCATGCGTCGGGATGCTGCAAGAGCAGCTTGATCGCATTCGCCGACGCGTTCGCCGTCGTTTCGTGCGCGGCGACGATGCCGGCCATCATCATCGAATGGAGATACGAGTCGGTGACGACCTCGGGCAGTTCCTTCTGCTTGCGGATGCCGTACTGCATCCAGCCGTCGCCCGACGGGTCTTCGCGCATCTTGTCGAGCACTTTGCCCGCGTACTGCCAGAACTTGCCGACCGCGTGCGCGACCTGAACCTGTTCTTCGGGCCTCGGGCGGCCCCACGTGTTCACCGTATGCGCGATCGAATATTCGCGCAGCGTGTCCATGTCCTCTTCCGGCACGCCGAGAAAATGCAGCGCGACGGTGAGCGGCACCTCCCACAGCATTTGGTCGACGAGATCCGCGCGGCCATCGTCGATGAAGCGATCGACATATTCGCGGGTGAGCGCGCGCACCATCGGCTCGTGGTGCGCGAGCGCCTCGGGCGTGAACGGGTCCATCAACGCGCGGCGGCGCGGCATGTGCGCGGGCTCGTCCTCGTTGACGAGCGTGCGGTTCAGCGCGAAGCCATATGACGCGAGGACCGCATTCGCTTCGAGGCCAGTGGGCGTGATCTTTTCGAGCGCAATCGACGGACTGAACGTGAGGTTGTCGCGGAAGATGGCTTTGATGTCGTCGTAACGCGTGACGACCCAGTAACCGAGCTTCGGACTGTAGAAGACGGGCTCCTGCTCGCGCGCCCAGCGCACGTATTCGGGCGGGTCTTGCTGATAGCCGTCGCTGAACGGGTCGAAGTCAGCGGCGCGCGTGCTCACCGGGCAACCGGTTGGCGCGTTCATGTGGATAGGGCACTGGGCCGCGTCGGTCATTCAATGTCTCCTCTTATATATATAGACGGGTGCGTCGGACTGGCGTGGCTTCGGTCAACGCCCGGTTCGGCAAAGTTTCGTCGGTAAGCTTGCGCCCGATCTTTCGATGAAGTCGCCGGCCATCGCGCGCGTCTGGGTTTTCGCGAACTAGAAGAGCAGCGTATCGGCAAGCAGCTTTACGTTCAATACGATGATCACGCCCGTCACGAGCCAGGCGAGCGCGGCAATCCACCGGTTGATCGTAAAGACGCCCATCTTGCGGCGGTCGGACACGAAGCGCACCAGCGGGACGACGGCAAATGGCAGTTGCATCGACAGGATGACCTGGCTCAGGACCAATAGCTGGCCGGTGCCTTTTTCACCGTAGATCGCCGTGACGATCACCACCGGCACGATGGCGATCGCCCGCGTGATGAGCCGCCGCGCCCAACTCGGCAGGCGGAGCCGGAGGAAGCCTTCCATCACGATCTGGCCGGCGAGCGTCGCGGTGACCGTCGAATTCAATCCCGACGCAAGCAACGCGACGGCAAATAGCGTCGACGCGATCCCGAGTCCGAGCAAGGGCGACAGCAAGCGGAAGGCATCGCCGATCTCGGCGACTTCCTTGTGGCCGCTCGCGTGGAAGACGGCCGCGGCCACGATCAGGATCGCCGCGTTGATGAAAAGCGCGAGCGTCAGCGCGATAGTGCTGTCGATGGTCGCCCAGCGGATCGCATCGCGCCGCGCCTCGACCGACTGCCCGTAAGCGCGCGTCTGAACCACCGACGAGTGCAGATACAGGTTATGTGGCATGACCGTCGCGCCCAGGATGCCGATCGCGACGTACAACATCTCCCGGTTGGTGACGATCTGCGGCGACGGCACGAAGCCGCGCAGCACCTGCGCGATCGGCGGCGACGCGGCGACGATCTGCAACGCGAAGCACACCGCGATGATGACCAAAAGCGAGATGACGAAGGCTTCGAGCAGGCGAAAGCCTCTGTTGACAAGCAGCAGCAGCAGGAACGCGTCCAGCGCGGTGAGCAACGCGCCCGCAATCAACGGAATGCCGAAGAGAAGTTGCAAGGCGATAGCCGTTCCGATCACTTCGGCCAGATCGCACGCGACGATTGCCGTCTCGCAGGCAACCCACAGCGCGAAGTTGACCGGCTTCGAGTAGTGATCGCGGCAAGCCTGCGCAAGATCCCGCCCGGTCGCGACGCCGAGCCGGACGGCGAGCGCCTGCAGGAGAATCGCCATCAGGTTCGACAGCAGGATGACAGCGAGCAGCGTATAGCCGAATCTCGATCCCCCGGCGAGGTCGGTCGCCCAGTTCCCGGGGTCCATGTAGCCGACCGAAATCATGTAGCCGGGGCCGGCGAAGGCGAGAAAGCGCCGGAGCCATCCACCACCGACGGGCACCCTCACCGACGCGTACACCTCCGGTAGACTCGGGCGAAATTCATCGTTGCCCGGCTCTTTGTACGCGGGGCGGCGGGGGTCGCGCATCGGCACGTGCCTCCATCAGATTGCTCGGGAGAGTTGATCGGAATATGCTCCGCACGCGGCGAAGATTCAAGCGGGCACTTCTCGACCAGAGTCGGATCTCTCTATCTGATAACCGGTCTTATCAGACGTAGGGATTTAGCTTGTCAAACTGGACTGTACTTGATAACCTCGCGGCAAATGGCTGATAACAAAGGCGAAAGCTCTATAGGCGGACAACCTTCGGTGCACACGGCCGCACCGCGAAGACTTACGCGCCAGCACTTCGCACTTTATCGCGGTTATCTCGACGGCGTTACAGAAGCGCAGCTTCACGCGTCGTACGGCGAGGCCGGCTCTGATGTCCGCAGCACCCGGCGACTCATCGCCGCATTGCGCGACACGCTCTCGGTGATGGCCCGCCGCGCACACGATGTTGAAGCGGCGCATCTGCTGCGATTGCGCCCGGGCAGCATTCCACCATCGTCCGACACGCCTGCGCCTGAAACGCCGACGCTCGAAGCATTCCGCGAGCGTATCGATCCTGACGGCGTCTACAGCGAGTCCGAGCTGTTGGCGCTCTATAAGGAAGAGCATCGTGATAGCGTCTCCGCAGCGTCCGATCGACGCACAGCGCGTAACGCGCGCTTGCGACGGCGGCAAGCGAACGCCCTTGCCCGCATGGAGGCGAGCCTCGTCCAGGACCCGAGCCAGGAGCATCCGATCGACGGATGGTTCGAGCCGGTCGTCACCGCGCGATTGGCGGCTGCCGGGTTGACGACTATCGCGGATCTCATCGCGCTGATCGAGCGTCGACGGCATCGTTGGTATGCCTCCGTGCCGCGGCTCGGGCCCAAGGGCGCGCAGCGAATCGTCGATTGGCTGGTCCTGCACGCGGAGCCGTTACGGCACACACTTTCACCGCTTGCCCTCGTGCCTCGGCGGCAGTGGCGGAGCGAACAGTTGTCGACCCGGCCGGCGGATTCGGATGTGGATGCCATCGTGATCGCGCCCTTGGAGGCACTGCGCGTGCCGCGGGCGGTCGACGGGTCGACGGGCACTAACCGGGCGCCCACCGGTATCGGAAATCTGGACACGGACGTGGCTGCCATCAAAGCGTGGCTTGACGCGCGCTCGGCCAGCGAGCACACACGACGGGCGTATCGGCGGGAAGCCGAGCGGCTGCTGCTTTGGGCGTTGATCGAAAAGGAAAAGCCGCTGTCGTCGCTCGACCCGGACGACTGTGCGCAGTTTGTATCGGAGTTTTTGACGGATCCGCAGCCGGCAGAGCGGTGGATTTCCAGACAGCGCATCGAGCGATGCCTTCCCGGATGGAAGCCCTTCGCCGGTCCGCTTTCCGATCGGAGTCGTGAAACGTCGCGCGCCATTCTTAATGCGATGTTCCAGTGGCTCGTCGACAGCGGTTATCTGTCGACGAATCCGATGCAAGGACACGATCGCGTGGTGACGCCGCCGGCCTTCGACGCGAGAGAGCGCGCGCTCAATCCGGAAGAATGGCAAGCCGTGCTTCGCTCCGCGACGCGGCCGCAGTACACGTTCGCCGAACACCGCGACCGCCTCGCCCTCCTCCTCGCCTACGCGACCGGCTTGCGGCGAGCCGAACTCGCGGATGCCACGACGGACGCCCTATCGGTGGGCCGCTTACCCGGGATCGACACGCCGGTATGGCGGTTGCGCGTCGGTCAG
Organism: Caballeronia grimmiae; assembly: GCF_022879615.1. Lineage (NCBI taxonomy): Bacteria > Pseudomonadati > Pseudomonadota > Betaproteobacteria > Burkholderiales > Burkholderiaceae > Caballeronia > Caballeronia grimmiae. The sequence continues at coordinate 322,223 of NZ_CP084273.1, read as the reverse complement.
ACGACCGGAAAGCGTTCGGTGAGGACGGTGCTCATACCGCCCGCAGTCATCGATGTCCTACTGGAGAACCTCTCACTCCGCGGACTTCCGAGCCCGCTCGATTGTGCGGAAGGCACGCCCATCCTGGCTCAGAGCCGCGGAGGGCAAGCCATCACTCCGGACGGGATCGGTCGAATTATCAAGAACGCCTTCTCGAACGCGGCTGCCGAATTCGAATCGGCCGCCCCGGGCACGGGCCGGCCGCTGGCACGCGCGAGCACGCATTGGCTGCGCCACACCCATTCGATACACGCACTGGCCCACGGTGCCGAGTTGGCCGATGTAAGCAAAGGGCTCGGACATGCTGACGCATCGACGACGGCGCTATATCTCCAACATGAGGACGCCAGCCGTTTACTCGGCGTCGAACGGTTCATTCGCCACACATTGGCGTTAGGAAACGCTTCGGAATCAGCTTAAGCCAGAGGTTTACGCGGCCGCAGCGTTGTAATATGGCCCTGCAAAGACTTGAGAGTTTACTTGAGGTTTACCGGTTGGCCGTTTATTCTTCGGTTTGCAGTATGTTTTCCACAAACCGAAGAATTATTTGCTTACCCAGGCCCGCCAGTGACCGCGAATTCCATGCTAAGCGCTCGGCTTCCCGAAGTCGACCAGTCCGTTTCGATCGAAACGCTCTTGGGGGTGGCCGCCCAAGCCACTGATATCCTCAACCAGATCCGCGATGCGATGCTGGAGCCTTATCCACGCAAAAGCGCTCCGACGTTCACGAGCGCGCAGGTCGCATCGCTTTGCGGAATCGACAAGCAGCGGTTTCAATACCTGACCACCAAGGGCGAACTGCCTGCGGGGACGTCGAAGGGCGCGGGCCGAAGCAAGGAATTTACGCTCGAAGAAGCGTTGACTTGGATTCGGGCAACCAAGGAGCGCGCTCGTCGGCCGGAGGGTAAGCGCGGGCGTATTGTGACCGTCGCGAACTTCAAGGGCGGCGTCGCCAAAACCACGACGGCCGTGTCCGCTGCTCAGGCGTTGACGCTGCTGGGCCGGCGGGTTCTCGTGATCGACTGCGATCCTCAGGGAACAACGACGCAACTTTGCGGATGGGCGCCCGACGCTGAAATTTCCGATGATCAAACGTTGCTGCCATTGATCTATGGCGATCAATCGACATTGCACTATGCCGTGCAAGAGACGTATTGGCACAACCTGGATCTCATACCGGCATCGTCGTCCCTCTTCGATGCGGAGTTCGAGATTCCTGCGAAGGTGCTGAACGACAGCACTTTCGAGTTTTGGGAAATCGTTCGGCGAGGCCTGATGCCGTTGACGGAGGAATACGACGCTGTCGTCATCGATACGCCGCCCGCCCTCAGCTATCTGACCATTAACGCACTGCTCGCCTCCGACGCGATTCTTCTGCCCTGCCCGCCCGAGGCGCTGGACTTCGCCAGTTCGACTCAGTTTTGGCATCTCTTCGCCGACATCGCCAAGAAGTTACCCGGCGTGCTCGAGCAGAAGCGCTTCGACTTCGTCAACGTCATTCTTACGAAGGCCAAGTCAGACGACGTGTCTCGCGTCGTCCGAGGATGGCTACAAAAAGCTTACGGCGATCGGGTGCTGCCCTTCGAGATCCCTGAATCGACCGTACCAAAGGGCGCATCGGCACAGCTTTCAACGGTATATGACCTGTCGAAGCCCGACGGGAGCACGGCGGCGTACAACCGTTTCAAGGAGCCGCTCGACCGGCTCGCAGAACATCTAGACGCGCAGTTTGTCCGCGCGTGGAATCAGGCGGAGGCGTAAATGGGCATCGGAGATCGGCTTCTCGCGAAGACCGCGAACATCGGCAGCAAACCGACTGAGCCGACGCAGCGCGCCACTAATTCGGAACCGCGCACGTCGCCTGGAAGGTTGATGGACGCGCAGCACCGAATTAACACCGCGCAGGCGCGAATCAAGGAACTCGAATCGCAACTCGAGGCGGGTGCCGCATTTGACGTGCATCTAGATGCGCTTGTCGAGGTCGACGGCAGACGGCGTAAGTTGACCGCCGAGCAGTTCCAGGAATTGAAAGCGAATCTCGCGCAGCACGCTCTCGCTACACCGATCTTGATCCGACCGCTATCCGAAGGCCGTTACGAGATCGTGGCGGGGCACAACCGGGTTGCGGCCTATCGTGACTTGGGACGTAGCACGATTCGGGCGAACGTCGCCTCGATCGACGAGGGGGAAATTGAGTTTGCAGCGTTTTTCTCTAACCTGCTCTCGCCGTCCCTCACGGATTTTGAGAAGTACTGGAACTTCAAACGGCTTCAAGAGTTGAGCGGACTTTCACGCACGGAAATCTCGGAAAGCGCGGGTCTCAGCAAGAGTCACGTGACGCGCATCTTCTCCTTCGATTCCCTGCCCGATGCTGCGAAGCAAGCGCTCGCGGTAAAGCCGGAACGACTTGGAAGCAACGCTGCGCAGAAGCTCGCGGCTCTCGTCGAAGCTGGCAAGGCGGAGAAGGTCGTGGAGGCCGTTCGTCGATTGGTCGACGACGAAACCTTTACGCAAGATAAAGCCGTTGCTTTCGCTGCAGAGAAGCCGAAGGCTGCCGTGCCTAGCACAACGGTAATTCGCTCAGGCAGGAGGAAGGTATGCGAGGTTTCGACGAGAAGCGGCGTTGTAGGCATTCGCTTCTACGACAAAGACTCGAACGACGCGGAAGCGTGGGCACAGCGAATCGCGGATTTCATCAATAGATCGATCGACGAATCACCGCAGGACTGAGGGCCTACTAGAGTTCCCAATGAAATCAACGGCTTAGCGCCGCCAGATTTCGGCAAACACAGAGGCTCTGCTAGGAATCTCTTTCGAATCAACGACTAAGCAAATCAGCAACGATGAGGTTGCCATGTAACGAACTTGCTTCAGAAAGACAAAAGCCTTCGGCGCCAACCGAAGGCTTTTGAATTCGGGCTTTACTGCTGCTTGCCCGTCCGCTTCCCGACGCCAATCGGGTCACGAGCTACACAACTCGAAGTTTAGCGGATAGCGATCGGCAGTCAAGCGTTTGTCCTCCATTTTTCGAAATGGATGCACTTGACATGCATATCGCGCAACTTTCCGTTGCAGGCGAGGTTGTTTTTCGCCCGCAAATCCCCGAAGACCGGCCTGAGGGCGAGGATCAACAAGCCCTCGACGAGTACGCTTGTGACCGCTCAAATCTTCCGTGGATCATCTTCAGAGCTGCTCACCGAGCGAACCATTTGTCCGCCCTGCCCGCTCGCGCTCGCGCAGTTCTCGCCGCATTGGCGCGGACCGTCGACGCTGCCCGCCCGTTCGCTGCCATTTTCGCCCGACGCGAACTCTTGACCGGACGCGCTCTTCAGTCTATGCGCACGTTCTATCGCAGCCTGGACGATCTCGAGTCGTCCGGCTTCATCACGAGGCCGCCTCAAAGTCGATATGGCGGCGCCGGCCTTTTCGGGCGTGCATATCTGCATCTGACGAATAAGGCAGCAGTTCTCCTCGGCTTGCTAGATGAGCAGACACGCCCCGTCGAGCCCGAAGCCTGTATTCAGGAGGACGCTCCTCGCGAAGCCCACGCTGCTTTTCTGAGTACACCGTCTGTCAGCGTGGCAGACGGCGCTATATATAAGGATCTAAGCCCTTCTACTCAAAAGAGACAACCAGGACGCCTCCCCGCCGACCTTGAGCGCCTCACCGGACTGGGATTTCGTGAATTCCTGATCTTTAAACTCATGGCCGAAGCACGCTCACAGGGCAAGCGGCTTTCCGACGTCGTAGAAGCGGCGTGGGAACATCTTCGACGTGCAACCCATCCCATCAGCTATCTTCGGACCCTCCTACGCGCCCCGGTCGACTTCGCGTATAAAGTTCGCAGCAAGCGACGTGAAGCGGCAGAGCGCGATACCGTGTCTGCTCATAACGCACAGGATCAAGCCGCAATCCGCGCCCTAGCAGGGCGAGCCTTCGCGAGCGAAGACCAGCTAAGGCGCTATGTCGTGGCCGCAGATGCGAAGACGGTCACCGTGCACCATCGCGACGAAGCACGTCCTCGCGTACATGCAGGGGAGTGGGCACGCGATTTCCTGACAGCCCTGCGAAGCAGACGGATCGTCGAAGTTGATCGCGATGCATCGCTACAAGGCCATGCTCCTGCATCGCGCACCGCGAACGATGAACCGATACACGGACGAAGCACCGACAACGCCGCTCGCAATCTAGGCGCTCTCAAGCACTTCCTTCGATTGAAAATAGCCGGAGTTGTCACCACATCCGACACAAGCGGAGAGGGGAGCGCTTCTACGCAAGCAAGGGGCAACATGATTCCTGCGCAGCACAGTAAAGCGTCCGTTATCCCCAGCACCAATTTCGCTTGTAAATAAACCTGCTGCGTCGCAGCAAACCCTGATATACTCTAAGGTTGCGTCTGTGATGGCGCTTTGTAATTTCGCGATCCACGCCCCTAGCGTGGTTTGCGCGCTTTGCTCGATGCGATTCTCAGCAAGCCGTCCGTGGTCGAAGCTGTTGTCGATATTACGCGGGCTGTCACGCTCGCTCCCGGGGAACTGTCATCGCCGAGCAAACCTGTCGAGGAGAAAGTATGGCAAGTTTTGATCGGGAAGATTCGGAGCTGGATATCGTCGCGCCGGCGCGCAGGTCAGCGGGACGCAAGGCGGGTAAGAGCAAGGGCCAGGCCGGCACGATGCAGCCCGATGTCGTCATGACGGCGGAGCAAGACGAAGAGCGTCAGCGTCAGATGCGCGCGTTGATTCAACTCGGCAAGGAGCGTGGTTACCTCACGCATGCCGAAATCAACGATCACCTGCCGGACAACTTCGCACAAACCGCGGCGATGGAAACCATCGTCAGCACGTTCAACGACATGGGCGTCGCGGTGTACGAACAAGCGCCCGATGCAGAAACGCTGCTGCTGAGCGACAACGCACCCGCCGTGGTGGCAGACGAGCAGTCGGAAGAGGAAGCGGAAAATGCGCTTTCGACCGTCGACTCGGAATTCGGCCGCACGACGGACCCCGTACGCATGTACATGCGCGAAATGGGCGCGACCGAGCTGCTCACGCGTGCCGGCGAAATCGCAATTGCGAAGCGCATCGAAGACGGTTTGCACGAGATGATCCAGGCGATCGCCGCGTGCCCATCGACGGTTGGCACCATCCTTGCGGACGCCGCACTCGTCGAATCAGGCGAGATGAAAATCGACGACCTCGTCGACGGTTTGAAGGAAGACGACACGGTAGAAGAAGATATTTCGGTTTCCGAAACAACGGAGTCGACCGATATCGATACGGACACCGATGAATCGGACAGCGACGACGAAGAGGACAGCGACCTCGAAGGCGGCGATGCCGGCGCGTCGAACGAAGCGCGCCTCAAGCAGTTGAAGGCCGATTGCCTCGAAATTTTCGCACGTGTACGTGATCTCGCCGAACAAGCCAGCAATCCTAAGGGAACGGGCGCTGCAGCGATCAAGGCGGTCGAGCGCGCGCGCAGCGAGATTCAGCGCGAACTGGGTTCGATCCGCTTCACTGCGAAAACCATCGACCGCTTGTGCGCGGACGTGCAACAACAAGTCGCGCGAGTTCGCGAAATCGAACGCCGCGTTCTGCAGATTGCGGTCGATCGTTGCCGCATGCCACGCGACAAGTTCGTCGAATCGTTCCCGGGTCACGAGACCGATCTCGAATGGACGGCGCGCACGGCGGCGGCTTCGCGTCAGTATGGCGCGTCGCTCGAGCGCAGTTTGCCCGCGATTCAAGCCGAACAGCAGAAGCTGATCGACATTGAAGGCGTCGTTGCATTGCCGTTGCAGCAACTGAAGCAGATCAACCGTCAGATGACGGCGGCCGAGCTGAAGATGCGTCAGGCGAAGCGCGAAATGATCGAGGCGAACCTGCGTCTCGTCATCTCGATCGCGAAGAAGTACGTCAATCGCGGCATGCAGTTCCTGGACCTGATTCAGGAAGGCAACATCGGTTTGATGAAGGCGGTCGACAAGTTCGAATATCGTCGCGGCTGGAAGTTCTCGACGTATGCGACGTGGTGGGTGCGTCAGGCCGTGACGCGCTCGCTCGCCGATCAGGCTCGCACGATTCGCGTGCCAGTTCACATGATCGAAACGATCAACAAGCTGAACCGCATTTCGCGCGAAATCCTGCAGCAGACCGGCATGGAAGCGCATCCGTCAGTGCTGGCCGAGCGCATGGAAATGCCTGAAGAGAAGATTCGCGGCATTCTGAAGATCGCGAAGCAGCCGGTGTCGCTGGAAACGCCGGTCGGTGAAGACGCGGACGCCACGCTGGGCGACATGATCGAAGATCAGGGCGCGGCTTCGCCTGCCGATGCCGCCGTGCACGCGAACATGCGCGCCGCGATCGACGATGCGCTCAACGCGCTGTCGCCGCGCGAAGCGAAGGTTTTGCGCATGCGCTTCGGTATCGATACGGCTTCGGACTACACGCTCGAAGAGCTCGGCAAGCAGTTCGACGTGACGCGCGAGCGTATCCGTCAGATCGAAAGCAAGGCGATGCGCAAGCTGATGCATCCGAGTCGCGCCGACAAGCTGCGTCCGTTCCTCGATCGCTGATCCCCGACGCTTCATCGGGCAGCGACAAGCGTGCCGTCCCTCAGGGCGGCACGCTTTTTTTTCGCCCCGCGATGTCAGCCGCGTGCCGCACCCTTCGGCGCTGCAGTCGCCGAGCACGCCTGCAGCGCGACGATCGCCTTTCGCGCCAGGCTCAGCGTCTCTTCGCATGCGCGCTTGTTCGCGAAGATCGCACATCCGCCGCCCGCGTTGATCTTCGATACGGCGCCGCGCACCTTGTCCAGCGCCTCTTGCGGCGAACCGCTGTCCTTGATGATCGCGGCGATGTTGAAGGCGCTGCCGGCATCGGTTTCGACGTAGCCCGGACAGTCCGCATGCGCTGAAACGCCGATGACGAGCAGTGCGACGGCAGCCGATAAGTGACGAAAGGGAAGGGCGATCATGGCGTCGGTGTCCGTTACCGCATCGCTTGTGAAGTCGCTCAGGCGTCGCGTTGTTGTCCACAGAAAAGTTGGACAAGCATGTGGATATCCTGAGCATCGCCGGGCCAATGCGTTGATGCGAAACGCATTTCGCCCGCCGTGCGAATTACGCGCGTCCGCTCATTGTGAACCAACCGGGCGGGCCGGGTAGGGCGGTCAAAATCCGGCGCAACCAAGGAGAGGCGCAACGCATCGTTGTCCACAGAAAATGTTCACAAGCGTGTGGATATCCTGAGCATCGCCGAGGCAACACGTTGAAGCACAACGTCTTTCACCGTGCGTACGAATTCAACACAGCAACGCGGACGCCAGCGCACCGCGCAGCATCAAACCCGCTGAGGAATCTCCAACCCGCGCTGCACAGCCTGCCGCGCCAAGAACGCATCCAGCACTCGCTGCACATTAGCGAACTGATCGAACTCGACCAGCTCGCGCGCCTCATAGAACCCGACGAGATTGCGCATCCACGGAAACACAGCGATATCCGAGACGCCGTACTCATCGCCCACGATCCACTCGCGCCCGGCGAGGCGTCCGTCGAGTACGCCCAGCAGCCGCTTCGATTCCGCGACGTAGCGATCACGCGGCCGCTTGTCCTCGTAGTCCTTGCCGGCGAATTTGTGGAAGAACCCGACCTGCCCGAACATCGGACCGATGCCGCCCATCTGGAACATCAGCCATTGGATTGCTTCGTAGCGACGCGCCGGATCGCGTGGCAGAAACTGCCCGCTCTTGTCCGCGAGATAGATGAGAATCGCGCCCGACTCGAAAAGCGCGAGCGGCTCGCCGCCCGGCCCGTTCGGATCGATGATCGCCGGGATCTTGTTGTTGGGATTCACCGATAGAAACTCGGGCGACGTCTGATCGTTCTGATCGAAGCGCACGAGATGCGGCTCGTACGGCAAGCCGGTCTCTTCGAGCATGATCGACGCCTTCACGCCGTTGGGCGTCGGCAGGGAATAGAGCTGAATGCGATCGGGGTGTTGCGCCGGCCATTTGCGCGTGATCGGAAAATCGGAAAGCGTTGGCATAGGTCGATCCTGTCTGAATGAATCGCTCAATATAACCACTTCGGGGCCGGAACGCTGAGGCAGCAATTCCCGGTGGCACGCCATTTGTAGCAATGACGTTGTGGCCCGAATCAAGGGACAGCCTTGGAAAGCCAAGTCCGCTGGCTCGCAAATTGCATCATGCGCGGTGCATCAAACAGAGCGGTCCACGACCGCAACCTGACAACCGTGTTTGCCGCTGCCATGAAAAACGTTCCTCTCGCAAGGTCCATCACGCTGGCTGCCGTGGCTGGCGTTCTGGGAAGTCTCGGTCTCGTATCACCCGGCACGAGCCAGGCGCATCCGCTCGAAAGCCAGCTCGATTGTCAGTCGAGCGCGCACCGCTTCATTGCGCCGCTGCGCGACGAGCGCTACATCGACGCCACGCCGATGCGCGTCGAAGCCAACTCGGTCAACGCTTTCAAGCCGACGCACGGCAGCGACCTCACCGCGTATGGCTTCCGCGTCTACGCGGTGCTCGGCTACGAACACGGCGACGCGATGTTCAAGCAGGGCTCCGGCCAGCCCATCAACGATTCCGCTTACGGCGTCGTCGTGATCGGTTCGAAGGACAACGTCGAAGCGCGCGTGCGCGAGGCCGGCAGCACGGCGGTCGTCCATGAGGTCGTGCCGATGCTGATGACCGCCGTCTTCTGCGACGGCAGCGCGCTGCGCAACACGGCGGGCACCATTCAGGCCGATGCGTCGAGCAGTCACTGAAACGGCGTTGCAAGGGATTTCGTCGATAATGTTCTCCCGATCGCGATAACGACCGCGCGCACAGTCGCGCGGACACCAACAGGAGAACGGAGACATGCCCGAGACAACCAACACATCTTCACGCATCGCAATCGTCACGGGAGCGGGCAGCGGCATCGGCCGCGCGGCGGCGCTCGCACTGCTCGCGGACGGCTGGTCAGTCGTGCTCGCGGGCCGGCGCGCCGCGCCCCTCGAAGCTGTCGTCGCCGAAGCGGACGCGGGCGAGCGCGGATACGCCGTGCCGACCGACGTCGCCGATCCCCAATCCGTCGAGCGGCTTTTTGCGGCGGCGGTCGAGCGCTTCGGCCGAGTCGATCTGCTGTTCAACAACGCGGGCGTGAGCAATCCGCCCGGCCCGTTCGAAGACTGGACGCCCGAGCAATGGCAGGGCGTCGTCAACGTCAATCTGAATGGCATGTTCTACTGCCTTCAGCAAGCGTTCCGCACGATGCGCGCGCAGACGCCGAAGGGCGGCCGCATCATCAATAACGGATCGATTTCGACGAGCGCACCGCGCCCGAACTCGGCGGCCTATACCGCGACGAAGCACGCGGTCGCCGGCCTGACGAAATCCGCGTCGCTCGATGGCCGCAAACACGACATCGCGGTCGGACAAATCGACATCGGCAACGCGCTCACCGAGTTGTCGGAGCGCATGTCGCGCGGCGTGCCGCAGGCGAACGGCGAGATCGCCATCGAACCGATGATGGACGTGAAAATCGTCGGCCAGTCCGTGCTCTACATGGCGAATCTGCCGCTCGAGGCGAACGTCATGTTCCACACGGTGATGGCGACCAAGATGCCGTTCGTCGGACGCGGCTAAGCGCTCGCCGCTGCCCGTCCTATTCGGTGCGATACCAGACGCGAATGCCCGAGTACCAATGGCTGACGCTGGTATCGTCGCCGGCGCCGAACGTCGAAAGACTCTCCACGTTCAGCACGTCGATGCGATGTTCCGCAATCCACCGGTTCGCGCGTTCGACGAGCGCCGCGCCGTTCTCATACACGTTGCCCTTGATGAGGTGATGCTGCACCACCTGGCGCTCGAAGTCTTCATAGGCGATCTTCGTCATCGGTCGTCTCCTTGTCGTGGGTATCGCGCGATAGCCATTCCGCCGTGCCGCAGCGCAGCAAGCCCGGCGCATGACGCGTCCTGCCGATTCGAGCATCATATGGCCTGAACGACGCCGCGCGCGGACGGGCTGGCCCCGTGTTTTCCCGACATCGAGCGGCGCAAGACGACGCATCACCAAAAATAAAAGCGCGTCCGAAGGAGACACTCAAGGAGAGCACGATGGACATGCGGCAACGCGAGCACATCGAGGCGGTCGTCGCAGCGACTACGCGGGCGCAGGTTCTAGCGCCGGCGCCCACGCACGAGGGCATCATCCAGAGTTCGTGGCGGCGTTGCGTGCATCAGTACGGGCTCGATCCGTCGCGCATGCAGGAAGCGCGCATCCTGCCGCAGACCCGGCTGCGCGAGCATCAGCAGCGCATCGACGATTTCGCGCGCATCGCGCGTCACGGCCTGCAGACCTTGTACGGGCAGGTCGCGGGCATGGGCTACGTCGTGCTGCTCACCGATGCGCTCGGCGTGACGGTCGACTACCTGGGCGACGCCAATACCGATGCCGCGCTGCGCCGCGCAGGCCTCTATCTCGGCGCGGAGTGGAGCGAGGCGGGCGCGGGGACGTGCGCGGTCGGCACCGCGCTCGCAACCGGGCAGGCGCTGACCGTGCATCAGGTCGATCATTTCGACGCCACGCATATTCCGCTCACATGCACCGCCGCGCCGCTCTTCGATTCACGCGGCACGCTCGCCGCGATCCTCGACATCTCCGCGCTCTCCTCGCCGCAACCGCGCGACAGCCAGCATCTGGCGCTGCAACTCGTGCGCATCTACGCGCGGCACATCGAGAACGCCAATTTCTTGCGCGCGCATCGGCAGGACTGGATTCTCAAGCTGCATACGTCGCCCGAATTCGTCGATGTCGACCCGGAATATCTGATCGCGCTCGATGCAACCGGGCGCGTCGCCGGGCACAACCGGCGCGCGCACGAGATGCTCGCGGCGGAGATGGGCCGGCCGCTCGCACCGGTGTCTCCGGGCGAGGCGCCCGCGTCGCTGATCGGCGTGCGCTTCGATGCGCTGTTCGATGCGCGTATCGAAGATTTGGGGCGCTTCGTCTATTCACGCCCGAGCGAACTGCGCGCGGCGCCGCTCGCGCGAAGCGGCGCGCTGCTTTACCTCAGCGCGATGCCGCCCGCGCCGTGCGTGACACCGGCGGCGAGCGCAGGCGGCAGCGCAACGCGAAGCGCCGAGCTTCCGGCGCCGCTCGCCGCACTGTCGGGCGGCGATGTCACGCTCGCGCGCCAGCTCGAACGCGCCGCGAAGCTCGTCGATTCGCCGATCAACCTGCTCGTCAACGGCGAGACGGGCAGCGGCAAGGAGTATTTCGCCAAGGCGCTGCATCGCGCGAGCGCACGGCGCGCGGGGCCGTTCGTCGCGGTGAATTGCGCGGCGATTCCGGAGACGCTCATCGAAAGCGAACTGTTTGGACACCTGCCGAACAGCTTTTCCGGCGCAGGCGCGAAGGGCAAGCGCGGGCTGATTCAGGAAGCCGATGGCGGCACGCTCTTTCTCGATGAAATCGGCGACATGCCGCGCGAACTGCAATCCCGCTTGCTGCGCGTGCTGGCCGAAGGGGAAGTGCTGGCGATCGGCGCGTCGCGGCCCGTATCGGTCGATGTGCGGGTGATCTCCGCGACGCATCATTCGCTCGACACGCTGATGCGCGAAGGCCGCTTCCGCGAAGACCTTTACTACCGGCTCAATGGCGCGCGCTTCACATTGCCGCCGCTGCGCGAGCGGACCGATCTCGACTGGCTGATCCGCAAGTTTCTCGACGCCGATACCGCGCACGGTGCAGTCACGCTGTCGCCAGCGGCGCGGGAGTGTCTGCATCGGCATGAATGGCCGGGAAATCTGCGCGAGCTGTGCAATGTGCTGCGATATGCGCGGGCAGTCTGCTCGCACGGAACGATCGGTATCGACGACTTGCCCGAGGGCTTCGGCGCGCCTGCGCCGGCGGCGGACACGCGTGCGCAGCAACCCGCCGACGACTTCGACACGCATCGCCTGCCGCCCGAAGGCATGCTGCTGATGCAGTACCTGCGCGCCGCAAGCTGGAACCTCAGCGCGGTGGCGCGGCAGATCGGCGTCAGCAGGATGACGCTTTACCGGCGGATGGAGCGATACGGCATTCGCTCGCCCAACCAGCGCGACGCGGCCGGGCGATAAGGCACGCCGCCCGATACGACACGCCGCCCGATACGACTGTCCACTTCCGCGATACACCTGCGCTGTGACACCTGTCACGCGGGCGCGGTGCAGTCTCCGGCTTTGCCCCGTGGCAACGGCCTCTGGCGCATTGGCATACCCCTTGCCTTGATCCGCGCCACGACGATTCCAAAGCAGAGCACTCAGGAGACACAGGCATGCGTGATAGCGCGAACGCCGGGCCGCCGCTCGTCGGCATCATCGCGAATCCCGTATCGGCGCGTGACATTCGCCGCGTGATCGCCAACGCGAACAGTCTGCAACTCGCGGATCGCGTGAATATCGTGCTGCGGATTCTGTCGTCGCTTGCGGCGTGCGGCGTGCCGCGCGTCGTGATGATGCCGGACCGCGAAGGGCTCAAAGTCATGCTCCAGCGGCATCTCGCACGACGGCAAGGCCCCGACGCCACGCTGCCCGCCGTCGATTTCCTCGACATGCCCGTGACCGCCCGCGTCGACGATACCTTCCGCGCCGCGCGCATGATGCGCGACGCGGGCGCCGATGCGCTCATCGTGCTCGGCGGCGACGGCACGCATCGCGCGGTGGTGCGCGAATGCGGCGCGGTGCCGCTCGCAGGTCTGTCGACCGGCACGAACAACGCGTTCCCCGAGATGCGCGAGCCGACCATCTCCGGTCTCGCGGCGGGCCTCTACGCAACCGGCCGCATTCCGGCAAGGGAAGCGCTCGTCGCCAACAAGCGGCTCGACATCGACATCCGCGACCAGAACGGCGAGCTGCGCCACGACATCGCGCTGGTGGACGCGGTCATTTCGCGCGAGCACTTCATCGGCGCGCGGGCACTCTGGAAGATCGACACGCTCGCCGCCGTCTATGTGTCGTACGCCGATCCGCAGGCCATCGGCATGTCGGCGATCGCCGGTCTGCTCGAGCCGCTCGGCCGTCACGAGCCGGGCGGTCTTGCCGTCGAACTGGCGACGCCCGGCGACGGCGAATTCGACTTGCACGCGCCAATCGCGCCCGGCCTGACCGAGCCCGTGCCGATCGCGAACTGGCAGCGCCTGACCGATGGCGTGCCGCATCGCGTGAAGCAGCGCGCGGGCATCGTCGCGCTCGATGGCGAACGCGAACTCGCCTTCAACGCCGGCGACGAAGTGACCATCACGCTGCGCGAAAACGCCTTCCGAAGCATCGATGTCGCCGCGTGCATGCGTTACGCGGCGCGCGCCGGGCTCATGCGTCGAAGCACCACCGTTGTTCAACCAGTCGAAAGGAGACAGCAATGACAGCGTCGCAACAGCATGCGGGCCGCTTGCCTTTGTCGAAAGACGAGCTGCTGGCGGTCTATCGCAAGATGCGGACGATCCGCGATTTCGAAGAGCGTCTGCACGTCGATTTCGGACGCGGCGACATTCCCGGCTTCGTGCATCTGTACGCGGGCGAAGAGGCGGCCGGCGTCGGCATCATGCATCACCTGAACGATGGCGACCGCATCGCGAGCACGCATCGCGGCCACGGACACTGCATCGCGAAAGGCGTCGATCCTGTCGCGATGATGAAGGAGATCTACGGCAAGAAGGGCGGGTCGTGCAACGGCAAGGGCGGCTCCATGCACATCGCGGATCTGTCCCGGGGAATGATGGGCGCGAACGGCATTCTCGGCGCGGGCGCGCCGTTGATCTGCGGCGCGGCGCTCGCGGCGAAGTTTCGCGGCAAGGGCGAAGTGGGCATCACGTTCACGGGCGATGGCGCGTCCAATCAGGGCACCTTTCTCGAAAGCATGAACCTCGCGGCCGTGTGGAATCTGCCGGTGATCTTCGTGATCGAGAACAACGGCTATGCGGAGTCGACGGCGCGCGACTACGGCACCGCCGTCGATAGCTACGTGGACCGCGCGGCGGGCTTCGGCATTCCCGGCGTGACGGTGGATGGCACCGACTTCTTCGCCGTCCATGAAGCCGCGGGCGAAGTGATCCGCCGCGCGCGCGAAGGCGGCGGCCCGGCGCTGCTCGAATGCAAGATGATCCGCTTCTACGGCCACTTCGAAGGCGATGCGCAGACCTATCGCGCGCCCGGCGAACTCGACGACATCCGCTCGAACAAGGACTGCCTCAAGAAGTTCGCGCACGCGGTGACGAACGCCGATGTGATATCGCCCGCCGAACTCGACGCGATCGACCGCGACGTCGCCGCGTTGATCGACCGCGCGGTGCAGGAAGCGAAGGACGCGCCGCTGCCCACCGCCGCCGATCTTCTCACCGATGTCTACGTGAGCTACTGAACCGCCGACAACAAGGAGACAACCATCATGGCCCGCAAACTGAGCATGAAGATGGCGATCAACGAAGCCATCGATCAGGAAATGACCCGCGATCCGAGCGTGATCGTGCTGGGCGAGGACATCGTCGGCGGTGCAGGCGCGGACGGCGAAAAAGACGCGTGGGGCGGCGTGCTCGGCGTGACGAAGGGACTGTACGCGAAGCACGGCGACAGGCTGCTCGACACGCCGCTGTCGGAGTCCGCATACGTGGGCGCGGCGATCGGCGCGGCGGCGTGCGGCATGCGCCCGATCGCGGAGCTGATGTTCATCGACTTCATGGGCGTGTGCTTCGACCAGATCTTCAATCAGGCCGCCAAGTTCCGCTATATGTTCGGCGGCCGTGCCGAAACGCCGGTCGTCATCCGCGCGATGGTCGGCGCGGGCTTTCGCGCGGCGGCCCAGCACAGCCAGATGCTGACGCCGATTTTCACGCACATTCCCGGCCTCAAGGTCGTGTGCCCGTCGACGCCATACGACACAAAGGGCCTGCTGATCCAGGCGATCCGCGACAACGACCCCGTCATCTTCTGCGAGCACAAGAACCTGTACGGCTTCGAAGGCGAAGTGCCGGAGAACTCGTATGCGATTCCGTTCGGCGAAGCGAACATCGCCCGGGACGGCAAGGATGTGTCGATCGTCACGTATGGACTGATGGTGCATCGCGCGCTCGACGCGGCGGCGACGCTCGCGAAAGAAGGTATCGAAGCAGAAGTGGTCGATCTTCGCACGCTGTCGCCGCTGGATATCGACACGGTGCTCGAAACGGTGGAGAAAACGGGGCGGCTCGTCGTCGTCGATGAAGCGAATCCCCGCTGCAACATCGCCACCGATATTTCCGCGCAAGTCGCGCAGCAGGCGTTCGGCGCGCTGAAGGCCGCCATCGAAATGGTGACGCCGCCGCATACGCCGGTGCCGTTTTCGCCGACGCTCGAAGACCTGTATATCCCGAGCGCCGCGCAGATCGCCGACGCCGCCCGCAAGACCATGAAAGGAGGCAAGCACTGATGTCCGCAATCACACCGATCGTGATGCCCAAATGGGGCTTGTCGATGAAGGAAGGCACGGTGAACGAGTGGCTCGTGGAAGAGGGCGCGCAGATCACCGTCGGCATGCCGATTCTCGACGTCGAAACCGACAAGATCGCCAACGCCGTCGAAGCGCCGGATGCCGGCCTGTTGCGACGCCGGGTCGCGTCCGCCGGCGATACGCTGCCGGTGAAGGCGCTGCTCGGCGTGCTCGCGCCGGCTGAAGTGAGCGACGCCGATATCGACGCCTACGTCGCTTCGTACGTCACGCCCGCCGACGAGGAAGGCGAGGGCGAAGAGGCTGCGTCGGCGTATCACTTCGTCGATGTCGACGGCATTCGCGTGCGCTATGCGGCGCGCGGCGGCGACGATGCAAGCAAGCCTGCGGTGCTCTTCATTCACGGCTTCGGCGGCGATCTCGACAACTGGCTCTTCAACCTCGATGCGCTAGCGGAGCGCAACCGCGTGTTCGCGCTCGATCTGCCGGCGCACGGACAATCGACGCCGCGTCTCGCCGGGACGACGCTGCCCGAGCTCGGCGCGTTCGTCGCGCGCTTCATGGATGCGGTGAATCTCGACCGGGCGCATCTGGTCGGCCATTCGCTGGGCGGCGGCATTGCGGCGCAACTCGCCGTCGATGCACCGGAGCGCGTGTCGTCGCTGGCGCTGATATCGCCGGCCGGCTTCGGCGATGAAGTCAACAACGCGTACACCGATGGCTTCGTCAACGCGCAGTCGCGTCGGGAGCTTAAGCCGGTTGTCGAGTTGCTGTTTGCCGATCCTGAACTCGTGAGCCGTCAAATGCTGGACGACCTGCTGAAGTACAAGCGGCTCGACGGCGTGAGCGAAGCGTTGACGGCGCTTGGCGGCGCGTTGTTCGCGGAAGGGAAACAGAGCGCGCGGCCGGGACGCGATCTGGAGGCGACGGGCAAGCCGCTGCTCGTGATGTGGGGCGGGCAGGATCGCATCATCCCGTCGCGGCATGCGGAAAACGCACCAAAGGACGCGACCGTGCGCGTTTTCGACGACGCCGGGCACATGAGTCAGATGGAGAAGGCGAACGAAGTGAACGCATTGTTGAAGGAGCATGTGCAACGCGTCGCAAGCTGAACGGCGCACTTCGCGTGCATTTGGCCGCCGCCGCCGTTCTTCGCTACCATGCGGATAGCGTCGATGGCGGCGCGGCCAACCATCCATCCCATGTCCTTCGAACTGCTCGACCCCGCTTCGCTTCCCGGCGATCCGCTCGACGCCGAAGAAGCACTGCTCGCGCGTGCCGCCGCTGGCGACGCCGTCGCGCACTTGTGGAGCGCGCCGGTATCGCTCATCGTGCCGCGCAGTTATCAGCGATACGCGCCGCTCGCCGACGCTCGCGCTACCTTCGCGCAACGCGGCTGTCCCGTGTGGCTGCGCTTGTCGGGCGGCGGGCTCGTGCCGCAAGGCCCGGGCATCCTCAATCTGAGCCTCGCTTACCCGGTTCGAGCGACGATGGGCGCGCTCGCCGAGCCGGTCTATCTGCACCTTTGCGGCATCCTCGCCGATGCGCTCAACACACTCGGCGTCCTCACGCAGCATCAGGCCGTGGAAGGTTCGTTCTGCGATGGGCGGTTCAATCTGGCGTGGGGTCCGGGCGGCGATGCGCGCAAGATCGCGGGCACCGCGCAGTACTGGCGGCGCGCGCCACAGACATCCGCGCTGCCGTCCGGCGATCGGGATACGCCGCGCTATGCGCTGCTCGCCCACGCGGTCCTGCTCGTGAACGCCGATCCCATCGAGATCAACGAGCGCGCCAATGCGTTCGAAGCGATGATCGGCAGCGGGCGCCGCTACGAGGAAATGAAAGTGGTGACCGTCGCGCAGGCGCTCGCTTACGAGTGCTTCGACATCCCCGCCGACCTGTTCGATCGCGTGCGCGGAGCCATCGCGGCGCGCGTCGCAGAAGCGGCTTTGCCCGAGGGAAGTTGAGTCCTCATTCGCATCGAGGTGGCCATGCCGCTCAGACGTGCATCGAACGGCTTCTTTTTTGCGCTGTGGGTCGCCGTCTGCGCCGCCGCGCCCGAATTCCTATGGCAGGGCCTGTTTTCCCTCTTCGGACATTTCTCGCTCACGGACGCCGCCGCCGCGCTGCTGATCGGCGCAATTCTCGCGTTTTTCGTCGATCCGGTGCTCGAGCGCGTGCGCGGACTCGCGTCGGATTCCTCGTCTGAACGCGAGGCAAAGTCGCCGGCCTTTGCCGCCTGCGAGGCGTTGAGTTTCGCGTTCGTCGCGGTGTGCGTGCACGAGGCGATCACCGTGTATGTCGCGGCGAGCCATTCCAACGAGCAGGCATCCGAGAATCTCGCAAAGGCGGTTGCGCAGGCGCTGCAATGGGCGGCGCTGCCGTTCGTCATCACGATCGCGTGGCTTGCGGCGCGCGGCCCGGCGTGGGTCGCGTGGCCGGCGGCGATTCTCGCGGTCGTCGCCGGATTGCTATGCGGCCTCGTGTTCCAGTGGGACTTGCGGGTGCTCGTCACGAGTTTCATTCCCGCGCTGCTGATACTGCTGGCGGGCTGCGTCATCGTGCGGCAGCAGTGGGACGTATCGACGTTTGGCCGCTGCGCCCGCGCGACAGGCGTCATCGCGCTGACGTGGCTCGTGGTCACCGGATTGCTGCAAGCCGCGCTGTGGCTCGCGCACGTCCAGGCGTTTCGCGTGTATGAAAACGCCGAGTTCTGGAGCGATTTGCGGTTTTATATCGGCTGGGTGACAGGGCTGCTCGTTGCGCCGGGGCTGGTCGCCCCGGTGCATCCGCGTTCGCGGGCCGCCCACGGCGCGCGCCGCTGACGCGGTCTCAACTCGACGGCGGCGGAGGCGGCTGAATGCCCGGCGGTGGAAGCGGGGGCGCGTAAGAGGAGCCGTTGGGCGGAGCGGTGCGCAGCGGGCCGTACACCGGCACCTTGTCGCCGGCGGCGTACATGCATTGCAGATAGGCGTGGTCGTAGTGACGCTGCACGCCATAACCCGATGTCTGCGCCGCGCCGACGCCGAACGCGCTGCCCGTCAGCAGCCCCGCGCCCGCGCCGATGGCCGCACCCGATCCGCCGCCGAACGCCGCACCCGCCGCCGCGCCGATCGCCGTGCCGACCACCGCGCTGCCGACCGCGCTGTTCGTCGCCGCCTGATCGGCCGTGACGCCGCCGACTTGCTGAAACGCGAACTGCCTGCACGAGGCATCGTCGGCGCGGAACTGGTCGAACGTCTTGCCGCTGCCGGGCAGCGCCATCACGCTGGGGCCGGTCGGCATCACGGTACATGCGCTCAGCCCGGTGAGCGCGATAAGAATGACGAGCCTTCGGTAGTTCATAAAAAATGACTCTGCTATGACTGCGTTCTCAGTTCGAAGGCGGAGGCGGCTGGGCGGGCACTTCGCGCCATCCGCCGGGACATTCCTTCGCATACGGGTAATACATGCGCGAGCCGTCGCAGTAGTACCACGACCCGGCGGGCTGCGCGGGCGCGGCGACGGGCTGACCCTGCTCGACGTAAGTCGTCGGCGCGGCGGGCACCGCGACCACGGGCGGCGGCGGATAGTAGTAATACGGCACGGGCGCGACCGGGTAATACAGCGGCCCGCCGAACCATACGCCGACGCGGCCGCCCGCGTGAGCGGTTGCGGCGACGCCCGCCGTGGCGATCACCGACGCCACCATCAAAGCCTTGAGGCGAATCACGACGTTCTCCAGAAAATTGCTTGCGCCGTTGCCTCTTGGCAGGAAGTCATTCGATTCCCGCGCGGACCCTGTCCGGCGCATTTTTCAACGCTATGCCAGTTGCAGCAAAAACTCAATTACAGCGCGGCCGATGATTTTTTCCGCCCGTTACCCGGTAATAATCTCTGCCGGAAAAGCTGCTCAAAGGAGAGCCGAATGAGTCAGGAAATTGCGACGAAGGATCGCGTGCGCGTCATCGATACGGTCGTCTTGTCGGACGACTGGTACGTGCTCAGAAAAGTGATCTTCGACTTCCGCCGCCGCGACGGTGTCTGGCAACGTCAAAGCCGCGAGACTTACGATCGCGGCAACGGCGCGACGATCCTTCTGCACAACCCGCGCGAAGGCAAGGTGCTGCTGACGCGCCAGTTTCGGATGCCCGCGTTCGTCAACGGTCACGACGGCATGCTGATCGAAACGGCGGCCGGACTGCTCGACGACGCCTCGCCGGAAGAGCGCATTCGCGCCGAAGCCGAAGAAGAGACGGGGTATCGCGTGGAGCACGTCGAGAAAGTCTTCGAGGCGTTCATGAGCCCTGGCGCGGTGACCGAAAGGGTCTACTTCTATCTCGGCGAGTACGACGGCTCGATGCGCGTCAGCGACGGCGGCGGCATCGCCGATGAAGGCGAGGAAATCGAGGTGCTCGAACTGCCGCTACAGGAGGCGATGGCGATGGTCCAACGCGGCGAGATCGTCGATGGCAAGACGATCATGCTGTTGCAGCACCTCGCGCTCAGGCAAGCAGCGACACGGCCTTGACCTGCGCCCACAGGCGCATGCCGGGCGTGATGCCCAGCCGGTCCAGCGAATAGCGCGTGAGGCGCGCGAGCAGCGGCGAGCCGTCGACGTCCAGCCGCACGACGGCTTGCGAAGGATGCGTATCCGCAGCAATCGCGACGACGGTCGCCGGCAGCACGTTCAGCACGCTGCTTTGCGTCTCGCCGCGCTCCCCAGTGATGAGGCTCACGTCGCGCGCCTTGACGGTGACGCGCATCGCGTGGCCCATCGCGGCGGGCGCGTGCAGCACCGTCAGCGACGCGCGGCCGCCGGGCAGCGCGAGCGTCAGTAGTTCGTAGCGCGCGTCGTATCCCGCGACGACGCCTTCGAGGACGACGGACGCATCGTCGACGAGGGCCATCGGCAGATCGAGACGCGCGAGCGTGTCGGTGATCGGACCGCTCGCGAGCGCGCGGCCTGCATCGAGCAGCACGAGATGATCCGCGAGCCGCGCGACTTCTTCGGGCGCGTGACTGACGTAGAGCATCGGGATATCGAGTTCGTCGTGCAGGCGTTCGAGATACGGCAGGATTTCGAGCTTGCGCTTCTGGTCGAGCGACGCGAGCGGTTCGTCGAGCAGCAGCAGACGCGGGCTCGTCAGGAGCGCCCGTGCAATACCCACGCGCTGCCGCTCGCCTCCGGACAGCCCCGCCGGCATGCGCTCCAGCAGATGCGTGATGCCGAGCAATTCGGCCGCGTGCGCGAGATCGACGCGCCGCATCGCGCGGGGCACGCGATCCAGGCCGAAGCGCAGATTCTTCACCACGCTTAGGTGCGGAAACAGGCTCGCTTCCTGAAAGACATAGCCGAGCGGACGCTTGTGCGTCGGCACGAGGATGCGTCGGGCGGTATCGAGCCACACTTCGCCATCGACGACGAGCCGCCCTTCCGTCGGTCGCGCGAGACCTGCGAGACAGCGCAGGAGCGTCGTTTTGCCGGAACCGGAGTGGCCGAAGATCGCCGTCACGCCGCGCCCCGGCAACGTGAGATCGATATCGAGCGTGAAGCCGGCTTGTTCGACGACGAAGCGCGCTTCGATGTCCTTTGCGGGCGCGCGGCTACGCATGAATCGCCGCCCTTCGACGCGTCGAATACAACAGCAGCAGCACCGCGAACGAGAACAGCACCATGCCGCCCGCGAGCCAGTGCGCCTGCGCATATTCGAGCGCTTCGACGTGATCGTAAATCTGCACGGAGACCACGCGGGTGCGGCCGGGAATGTTTCCGCCGATCATCAGCACGACGCCGAATTCGCCGACCGTATGCGCGAAACCGAGCGTCGCCGCCGTCACGATGCCGGGCCGGGAAAGCGGCAGCGCCACCGTGAAAAACCTGTCCCACGGACCTGCGCGCAGGGTCGCGGCGGCTTCGAGCGGACGCCGGCCCATCGCTTCGAATGCGTTCTGCAGCGGTTGCACGACGAAGGGCAGCGAATAGATCACCGAGCCGGCGACGAGTCCCGCGAACGTGAACGGCAGCAGGCCGATGCCCGCCGCCGCCGTGAGCTTGCCGACGATGCCGTTCGGCCCCGCGAGCACGAGCAGATAGAAGCCGATGACAGTCGGCGGCAGCACGAGCGGCAGCGCCACCACCGCGCCGACGACGCCCTTAAGCCGCGACGCGGTATGCGCGAGCCACCACGCGATCGGCGTGCCGATGACGAGCAGCAGCGCCGTCGTCAGCGACGCGAGTTCGAGCGTGAGCGCAATGGCCTGGAGATCGGCGTGGTCGATCGGCATGTTCGGATCAGAGCTGATAGCCGAACGACTTGATGACCGCCGCGGCCTTCGGACCTTTCAGATAGTCGGCGAACTGCTTCGCGACGGCGTTGTCCTTGCCCTTCTGAAGGATGACCGCGTCCTGCCTGATCGCCTCGTGCAGCGAAGCCGGCACGATCCACGCCGAGCCGCTCGTGATCCTGCCGTTCTTGTAAATCTGCGACAGCGCGACGAAGCCGAGTTCCGCGTTGCCCGTCGCGACGAACTGCTGCGTCTGCGAGATGTTCTGCCCTTCGACGATCTTCGCCGACACGGCTTGCGTCAGTCCGAGCCTGGCGAGCGTTTGTGTCGCGGCGAGGCCGTAGGGCGCGGCTTTCGGATTTGCGATCGCGAGATGGGTGAACGCATTCTTCTTGAGCACGTCGCCGTTGGCGTCGACGTAGCCGTCTTTCGCGGACCACAGCGCGAGCGTGCCCGTCGCATAGGTGAAGCGGCTGCCCCGCACGGTCAGGCCTTCGCTTTCGAGCCTGGCGGGCGTGGTGTCATCGGCGGCGAGGAACACTTCGAATGGCGCGCCATTCTTGATCTGCGCATAGAACTGGCCGGTCGCGCCGTAGGAGGCGACGACCTTGTTTCCGGTATCCCTTTCGAAGTCTGCGGCGATTGCCTGTACCGGCGCGGTGAAATTGGCGGCGACCGCGACCTGGACTTCGCCCGCAAGCGCGTGCACGGAGGCGAAGCCGAACGCGAGCGGAAGCACGGCAGAAAGCAGCGAGCGCATCAGACCTATCTTCACGAGAGTTCCTTCCGAATGACCGCGCGAAGGCGCGCGAGGTTCGTAATATAGCCGACTATACGACGTCCGCGCTCGCGGGCTTCGTGACATCATGCTGATGGGCGAAACGCAGCGTATCGTGTGAGTCGGACTCATTCGCCTGAGTTGACGATGCGACCAGTTTTCGCAGAGACTAGCCGCATAGATACAACGAGCAACGCGCACCGAATTGAGCGACGCTCAAGCCACGCGCCAACGGAGAGACAGAGATGAGCGACGCAATGAACCTGCAACGCCTGAAGCTCGCGGTCGATGGCCCCATCGCCCGCGTGACGCTCGATCGGCCCGCCGTGCGCAACGCGTTCGACGACGCGGCCATCGTCGAGCTAACCGCCGCCTTTCGCGCGCTCAACAACGACGCCAGCGTGCGCGCGATCATTCTCGCCGCGAACGGCCCGGCGTTTTGCGCGGGCGCTGATCTGAACTATATGAAGCGCATGGCGGGCTTTACGGAAGCCGAGAATCGCGCCGATGCGCTCGGCCTCGCGACCATGCTCAACACCATCTACACGAGCGCGAAGCCGGTTATCGCGCGCGTGCAGGGCGACGCCTACGCGGGCGGCATGGGCCTGGTCGCCGCGTGCGACATCGCGGTGAGCGTCGACGCGGCGCAGTTCTGCCTGTCCGAGGCGAAACTTGGACTGATGCCCGCGACGATCGCGCCGTACGTGATTCGCGCGATGGGCGCGCGCGCCGCGCATCGCTACTTCGTGACCGCCGAGCGTTTCGACGCGGCTGAAGCGTTGCGGATCGGCTTCGTGCATCAGGTCGTTGCGAGCGATGCGCTCGACGCGACTGTCGACGGCATTGCGGCCAGCATCGCGGCGAACAGTCCGAACGCGGTAGGCGAGTGCAAGCGGCTCGTCGCGGACCTGGCGGATCGCGTCATCGACGACGTGCTCATTTCCGACACCGCCGATCGCATCGCGCGCATTCGTGCATCGGACGAAGGTCGCGAAGGCGTGCGCAGCTTCCTCGAGAAGCGCAAGCCGTCGTGGCTCGGCTGAACTGATTGTTGGGAGGGAGAAGGTGATTACGCTGCATCACTGTGTCAGCGCGCGTTCGTTCCGGCCGCTTTGGGCGCTGGAGGAAATCGGCGTGCCATATGAGCTAAAGATGCTGCCATTTCCGCCGCGCGTGATGGCGCGCGCGTTTCTCGACACGAATCCGCTCGGCACCGTTCCCGCGCTCGAAGACGGTGCGTTGTTCATGACGGAATCGGCGGCGATTTGTCAGTATCTGGCGGCGCGTTTTTCGCCCGGCGGGCTCGATGTCGCCTCGCACGAAGCCGATTTCGGGCGCTATCTCAACTTCCTGCATTTCGGCGAAGCGACGCTGACGTTTCCGCAGACGCTGGTGCTTCGGTACACGCATTTCGAACCGCCGGAGCGCAGGCAGCCGCAAGTCGTCGAGGATTACGCGAAGTGGTTCCACGCGCGGCTGCGCACGCTCGCGCCGTTGCTGGAGCGTCAAGACTTCCTGTGCGCGGGCCGCTTCACGGCGGCGGATATTTCCGTCGGCTATGCGCTGATGCTGGCGGAGCATCTGGGTTTGAGCGATCGATTCGCCGAGCCCATCGCCCGATACTGGTCGCGGCTGCGTGAGCGCGAGGGCTTTATCCGCGCGTTGCGCGCGCAGGATGCGGCGGCGCGGGCGCAGGGCGTGTCGCCGGTGCCTGCGCCCGATACGCGCTGACTCCCTCCTTCAAGTCCCTCCCTCCGTGGGGCTGTCTGTCCTGCTCCGGGACTCTACTCTGCACGTCAGGCGTCGGAAATCATGGGCGCCGATTCTGACGACGAGTTTCCTGCGAGGTGGCGGCGATGTACGTCTTTTCCTGGTTCTTATCGATGATTCTGGCGCTGATGGCAGCGGCCACCATCGCGTTTGCGATGCCCCGTTCCGCCGCCGATGAACTCAGCGCGGTGACGGCGCCGCAATCGGCGATCGGTGCGGAGATCAATCGGGTCGGAGCGATGGTTGCGTCGTGTACGGGTGGGGCAAGGTGAGCACTGGTGCTGCCGCCGGGATGCGTTGCGCAGCGCGGGCGGTTAGTGCTTTGGGATCAAAGCGTTAGGCGATTGCTCGGCAGGATATCCACATGCTTGTCCAAGTTTTCTGTGGACAACCACCGCTGCTTCTCAGCACCGCCAAAAACTCCGCCATCTCAAAATCGACAGCCAAAAAAAAAGCCCGCTCATTGAGCGGGCTTGAATCCACATCGGTTGAGACATGGAGGAGACAAGAGCTAGTATAAACCCTTAGTCCGCCAAGTCAAGCGTCAACTTCAAAAAACTTCGACAGCGGGTAGGCGGCGTGGCGCACACGCATCATTGCTTACCGAGGCTGTGGTAATAAGCCGCCAGATTCGCGATATCCGCATCGGACAGGCCCTTGGCCATCATCGTCATCATCTCGTTCTGGCGCGCGCCGGAGCGAAAGTCGTTCAGCGCCTTCACGAGATACTCTTCCGTCTGACCGGCGAGATTCGGCGCTTCCGGCAGCTTCGACATGCCGTCCAGCCCGTGGCACGCCTGACACTGCGCGGCCTTGGTGCGGCCCGCCTTTGCATCGCCGGCCGCGAGCGACGCCTGCGACAACATCATCAGCATGGCCGCGAGCGCCGACATCGCGGCCCTCATTTCGCCCCCGAGTAAGAGATGCGATAGATTGCGCCGGCATAGTCGTCGGAAACGAGGAGCGAGCCGTCCTGCAGCATCTGGACATCGACCGGGCGGCCCATGTACTCGCCGCTTTGCGTAAGCCAGCCTTCCGCGAAGACTTCCGCCTCGCCGGCGGTGCCGTCGTCCTTGACCGGCACGTACATGACGCGCGCGCCGATCGGCTTCGTGCGATTCCACGAACCGTGTTCGGCGACGAAAATGCCGCCCTGATATTTCTGCGGGAAGCTCTTGCCCGAATAGAACGACATGCCGAGGTCCGCGGCGTGCGCGGCGAATTCGACCTGCGGATACACCACGCCGGCCGGCGGGTTCTGATCCTTGTACTCCACCGTGCGCACCTTGCCGCCGCCATACCACGGGAATCCGAAGTTTTCGCCGGCCTTCGTCGCGCGATCCAGCTCGCCGGGCGGCGTGTCGTCGCCCATGCCGTCGACCTGGTTATCCGTGAACCACAGCGTCTTGTCCTTCGGATTGAAGTCGAGCCCGACCGAATTGCGCACGCCATGCGCATAGACTTCGCGGTTCTTGCCGTCCTGATCGACGCGGATGATCCCCGCCAACCCGTTGCGATCCAGCTCCGCCAGCTTTTCCTTCGGCGGCACGTTCCACGGCTGCCCAAGCGCGATGTACAGCTTCTTGTCCGGCCCGATGCGGCACGCACGCGCGCCGTGGTTGAAGCTTTCGAACTGCGTCGGGATCAGCTTGCCCTGCGCGAGCACGACGGCCGCCGCCACGTCCGGGCCGCCTTCGCCGAAGAACTGCGCAGCCGGGAAAGCGAGCACACGATTCTGCTCGACGACATACAGCACGCCGTCTGGCGAGAAGCACACGCCGTTCGGCACCTTGAACGTCACCGACGACGCGAACTGCGCCACATCGCTCGCCACGCGTTGCTTGGTCCGATCCGTCACCTGCCACACGCGATTCTTCCGCGTGCCGACGAAGACCACGCCCGTCGACGGCTCGATCGCGATGTGCCGCGCTTCGGGCACGACGGCATACAACTCGATCTTGAAGCCGGGCGGCACTTTGATCTGCTTGAGATTCTCGCGCAGGGCGTCGGCGGTCTTGCCGGTCTGCGCGATGGTCTCAGCCGGCTGCGAGTTGCCCGTCTGTCGAAAGTTGGACAGTTCGCTGACGTTGTCCTGCGCCGCGCGGGCGGCGGGCAGACAGGCGATCATCGCGCCGACGGCCAACGGCAAAAGCTTGAGCGTTGCGTTCATTCGTTGTCTCCAGTAGTTACCACTTAGGGAAGCTATTTTTCGAACAACACGAATACTTTCGCCGAAGCTGCGGCGGTGAGCCGACGCGTGCGTGCCAAGCCGCTGCCTACGGTGAGACGAATCTTACGATACGAATCGCGCAAAGTAAGCGACGTGCGAATGATTTTGCAACGATTCGCAATACACGCCGGCCGATCTTTCCGCTTGCCGGCGCGGGATACTCTTGCGGGATGCGCGCTTACGAAGTCTCGATCATTGAATCCGGAGGCTCATTGCCCGACTCTTCTATCTCGACGCATGCAGCAAGGCCGATCATCGTGTTCGGCGCATTCGACCGTCATAACTTCGGCGACATGTTGTTCGCGCACGTGGTCGACCGGCTGCTGCATGAACATCGCATGGACGTGCTGCCGGTCTTCGCCGGGCTGGCGGCGCGCGATATGCGCGGCTACGGCGGTCACGACGTCGTCGCGCTTGCCACGCTCGCGGCGAGCTTGCGCGATGCACCTGTCAGCGTCATTCACGCGGGCGGCGAAGTGCTGACCTGCGATGCGTGGGAAGCCGCTGTGATGCTGTCGCGGCCCGAAGATGCGCAAGCGTGCATCGCCCGATACGGCGCGCGCGACGACGACCGCCGCGCGTGGGCGCGCTCGACGCTCGGCACCGACGCGCTCGCGCCGTATCTCATTGGCAACGCGACGTTCGCGCAGGCGTCGTCGATCGGCTGCAACGCGATTGGCGGCGTGACGCTCGGCTCACGCGATGCGCCGTTTCGCGCGGAAGTCCTGACGAAGCTGCGCGGCGTCGATCACCTGAGCGTGCGCGACGCCCACACGCAGAGCGTGCTCCAGGCGGCCGGCATCGCGGCCCGGCTGATTCCCGATCCGGTATCGGTCATCGCGGAGCTCTTCGATGCGCGCATCCGCGCTCGCGCCCGCCACGATGCGATGGCCTCGTTACAGCGCGCATTCTCTCGCGGCTACCTCGCGGTGCAATTCAGCGCCGATTTCGGCGATGACGCGACGCTCACGCGCCTTGCCCATCAACTCGATGTGATCGCCGTCAGCAGTGGTGTGGGCATCGCATTGTTCCGCGCCGGCGCGGCGCCGTGGCACGATGACATCGCTGTGTATCGACGGCTCGTAGCATGCATGAGTCATCGTCAGGTGACGATCTTCGAATCGCTGGATATCTGGGATATCTGCGCGCTCATCGCGAACAGCGCGGGGTTCGCGGGCAGCAGCCTGCATGGGCGCATCGTCGCGATGGCGTATGCGTTGCCGCGCGTGAACGTGCTTCATCCCGACAATGCCGCGCAGACCGGCAAGCAGGCCGCGTACGCAGAGACATGGGAGATCGAGGCTATGCCGCGCGCCGTGGGTATCGACGAACTCGCGCTGGCCATGCGCGATGCGCTGGCTTCGGACCGCAATGCGCTGATGCGGCGCGCGCGCGAGATGGCGACGATGTATCGCGCGGGCGCGGCTTCGCTCGTGGCTCAGGCGCTCGAAGGTTGAAGCAAAAGCGGCCGCACGCGAACGATCAACGCGCGCTGCAGAGCATCGTTCCCCGGCATTCCTTCGCGAGGCACCGGCAGGCGTAGAGCCGTTTGAGCGCCGCCGTGCGCCGTCCTTCGACCGTCAGTTGATAGTCGATGAACAACTCTTGCCCCTTGCTGATCGGCCGGATTGCGCGGATGAACACGCGCTCGCCGTCCTGCTCCGCCTCGCAATTCGGCGCGCAACTGTGATTGAGCCAGCGCGCCGAGTTGCCGCCGCGTGCGCCGTCGATGACGCGGCCATCGTCGAGTCCGAAGAAGAAGGTGTGGCCGTCTTCCGCGTTCGATTGCTCGTACACGCGCTGCGCTTCCTTCCACGAAAGGCGCTTGCCCTTGTATTCGAAGAGCAGCGCGCAGGCGGGCAGATCGGCGAGGGCGAACACGCCCCGGCCATGAACGGGCGAATTGCGGACAATGGTTCGACGCATGGTGTGGCGGGTCGCAGTATCGAGTTTGAATGTTTGAGCGCGGGCGCGGCGATCGCCGTCATGCCCATGCCCGCAGTTTCCCCGCCGCAGCGCGAGACGCAGGGCGTGCATGCCATTGAGCAGCACGCTTGCGCGTTATCGTAACCGCATCGTGAAAGGATGGGGAGGGGCGCGCGGCAAGCACGTGACGATCCGCTCGATTCGTGACGACGGCGGACGTGCCCGCTTCCGCTCGACCCGGAACGCTACTGAGCCTCCTCATTCTTTGCTCATTCTCGCTAAGCACAATGCACCCATCGACGAACCGGACAGCCACTTCGAAAAGGGAGCATGAAATGAAGACGATCGGAACCGTGACACTGGCGCTGGCAATCAGCATGGGATGCGTGACGGCGGCGCAGGCGCATCCGTTCATCGGCGTGGGCATCGTGGGCGGGCCGGTGTTTCCGGTCGCGTCCAGCGGACAGAGCGCACCGCCGTTGCCGGTGTATCCGCGTGCAACCGATTCTGGCCCCGCCCCGTTGCCGCTCGATGCGCCGCCGCCCGTCTATGTGCAGCCCGCCGTCGGCAACATCGAGGCGGTGATGCATGCGGCCGAAGGCATCGGCGCGGCCAGTTCGATGTGAGCGGCTTTCACATCAGCGTCAAAAGCATTCGTTTGCCCGCGCGCCACACGCTGGATTAGCCTCAGGCTTTAAAGGGAGCCGACGATGATCCAGCCCGTCACACTCGAAGCCATTGCCGCGACGGCGCGCGATGGCTACATGAACCGCGTGATCGCACGCAACAACGATCACGACATCCATATCAGCGTGATGCACGCGCCCTACGCGTGGCACGTCCACCCGGATTCGGACGAGACCTTCATCGGCGTCGAAGGCACGCTTTCGATCGAACTCGACGATGGCGTCGTCGAACTGCGCGCGGGCCAGATCCTGACCGTGCCCGCCGGCACGCGCCATCGCACGCGACCGCTCGGCGGGCGCTCGGTCAATCTCACCGTCGAGCGAAGCGGCAACGCCACCGTGCTCTGCGACTGACCGCGACGCTTTGAAGTAAATGCTGCACGGCATATAGACGCGTGTCCGCAGCGAAGCCTAGTATCCCGACAAAGCCAGCTTTCGCATGATCCACGAGCTTTGGGTTCCCTGTCGGCAGTCTTCCTAGGAGACGTGTCATGAGAACGGCTGGTCTGTTGCGAGCTTTACCCGCGGCGCTGATTGCATCCGCGGCGTTGCTATCCGCGTGCGGTCACGATCACGGTTCCGGCATGACGCCGGCCAACGCAGCGGACGCCCCGCTCGCATCCGATCCCGCGTGCCAGAGTCTCGTGCCCGCATCGCAGGGCGGGCCGCTTCCGCAAGGCGACACCGCCGTGCTCCGCTGGCTTGGCACCGCGAACTACGAGCTTGCGTATCACGGCGTCGTCGTCATCATGGACACGTATTACGAACGCCCCGCGCGCACGGCGTCGCTCGGGTTCACGGTATCGCAGGTGCAGAAGGCGAACGTGATCCTGATTGGCCACGCGCACTCGGACCATATCAGCGATGTAGCCGCCGTCGCGGCGCAAACGAAAGCGCAGGTGATCGGCTCCGCGATCACCACGAAGGAAGCGCAAGTGCTCGGCGTGCCGGCGTCGCAAACGACCACCGTCACGGGCAACAACACCGAAAAGTTCACTTACGGCGATATCACGATCAGCCCGACGCACATCATCCACAGCACCATCGAGGCGGGATTGACGACGCAACTCGCCGCGCTCTATGCGCTCGACGCCCCGCCGCTCACCGCCGCCGAGCAGCAGCAACACGATGCGGTATCGGCGCGTGGTTCGAGCGATCCCAACATCATCACGCAGGGCACGATGGGCTTCACGTTCACGTTTCCGAACGGCTTCAGGATTGTCTGGTTCGACAGCGTGAGCAACCCGAGCCCGGAAGAACTGCAACTGGCGACGAGCGTCGCGCCGGGCGTGGACGTCGGTATCTTTCCTTGGACGCCGCATCCGATCGCCGAGACGCAACTCGGCTATACGTTCCAGCATTTGCAGCTCTTCAAGCCGAAACTCTTCCTGCCCGACCATCACGATGCGATCTGGGGCGCGTGGCTCGACAACGGGCTGTCGCCGCTCTTCACGAAGATCCGCGACGAGTTGCCGGGAACGAAGTACGCGGAGCCGCTGTATCGCTCGCCCATTTGCATTCGCACGACGGGCAACAGCCGTGACGAGCTCTTTATGGGCGGGACGTAAGCCGATGACCAGACACGCGGCGGCTCGCGGCCGCCGCGCGGGCGAGAGCAGGCGGTGCTATAACTGTTGAAGCCGACTCGCACTCATGCGCTGCGACGCTGGATCGTCCTTTGCTAAAGTCGTCGCTCCCCGACAGAACGCGCGTTCACTTCGACGCCAGCTCCACGACATGACCACCCAGCTCAGTGACGAATGCAAATCGCGGCTCTTTCGCTTGACATTGGCGACGCCAGTGGAAGGCGTCGCATTCGTCATGGCCGATAGCCGCGAGGCGGCATCGCGCATAGGCAGAACGGTGATCGCCGTGCTCAACAGCGTCGCCATTTACGACGTGACGCTCAAGGAAGTGCAGTCGTTCAGCGAACTGGTGCGCGGGGGCCAGTCCGATGATGAAGACATGCGCGTGTTCGAAGTCGCGAACGCTGATGCGAAAGCGCCCGCATGGACCGATACGCCTTATTTCCTCACCAACGATCCTTCGCTGCTCGGCAAATGGGCCGAGCTTCGAGCCGACATTGCAGCGAACGTGGCTCACGCCGTCATACGGCGCGCGAAGTAGGTAATCCGGGCAGGCTCGAGCGGGTAGCCGCTCGAATAAGTCAGGCGGCGACGCGCCTGTTCTGGCGCTCTTGCGCGTCAGCAGCGGCCGATGCGGAATTCAGCGCGGCATCGAGAAGGGCGAGCTTGCGTTGCAGCGATGCGACGCGATGGCTCTGCGAGGGCACGAGTTCGTATTCGCTATCGAGTTGCGCAACGCGCATGTCCCAGTACTTCGTCGGCAAGCGTCCGGGTGCGGCGCTGCCTTCGACAAAACACGCCAGAATCGATTCGAGATGTTTCAGTTCGCCCTCTGCCAGTTGTGCAGGGCGTCGCTGTCGGGAATCGGGGGCTGTGCTTGCATCGGTGCTTCGCATTATTTGATCCGGCTAGATTCGAGAAGCGACTATTAGAGCAAGCCTCATACCATTTGACTGTCAACGATACGCAAAAGATGTATCTGGATGAAACGTTCGTGCTCTGAACGTAGGCGGGGCGGGGCTTCCCCGATTTACTTTTTTTCAGCCGAGGAAACCGGTGGGCGCGGCGAGTGATGAATCGCGTTCCGCGACGCGCAA
Source organism: Caballeronia grimmiae (assembly GCF_022879615.1). Lineage (NCBI taxonomy): Bacteria > Pseudomonadati > Pseudomonadota > Betaproteobacteria > Burkholderiales > Burkholderiaceae > Caballeronia > Caballeronia grimmiae. Next base: position 290,381 of record NZ_CP084273.1, on the reverse strand, counting down.
TCTTTTCATCGCTCGTGTGGTTTATTCAAATGCATTCACTGGGACTGCAGCTTGCTTGATGCCTTCGAACATCACGCAGCAGGTCTCTCCAAATGCGAAGCGTCGATGACGGCGAGGTCGCCGTTATCGAACGACGCTTGAATAAACTCAATCACGCGGCGCGCTCCATCCGACCCGAACTACATGAACGACACCACTCGCACCGCCACCACGCGCGCGCGCAAGCCGCTCGACCGCGAACTCGAAATCGCGCTACGTAAAGTCTTCGGTTTTCCCAATCTGCGACCCGGTCAGGACGAGGTCATTCGCAGTGTCCTCGATGGCAACGACACGCTCGCCGTCATGCCGACAGGCGCAGGCAAGTCGCTTTGCTATCAACTGCCCGCATTGCAACTCGATGGCATGACGGTCGTCGTGTCGCCGCTCATCTCGCTGATGCGCGATCAGGCGGTGAAGCTCATTGAAGCGGGCGTCGCGACGGCGGTTATCAACAGCACGCTGTCGACGACTGAAGAGCGCGCGGCGATGGACGCGGTGACGTCCGGCGAGATTCGCATTCTCTTCGTGACCCCGGAGCGGCTCGTCAACGCGGAATTCACCGCGACGCTGACCGGCAAGAACGTGCCGGCGGTGCCGCTCGTCGTCATCGATGAAGCGCACTGCATCTCGCAGTGGGGCCACGATTTCCGCCCCGCCTACGTCGAGCTGATCCACGCGATCAGGACGCTCGGCAGGCCGCCGGTGCTTGCGCTCACGGCGACGGCCACGCCCTCCGTCATCGACGATATCGTGCGCGAATTGCAGATGCGCCGCGCCAATGTCATTCATACGGGCGTGTATCGCGACAACCTGCATTTTGTGGTCGAGCAGTTGACGAACCCCGAGGAGAAGCGGGCGCGCGCCATCGAACTGGCTCGCACGCTGGAAGGCAGCGGCATCATCTATTGCGCAACGGTGGCCGAATGCGAGGCGCTGCATGCCGCGCTCGTCGAAGCGGAAGTTTCGACGGAACGCTATCACGGCAAGCTCGCCGCGAGCGCGCGTTCAGAGGCGCAAGACGCCTTCATGGCGGATGAAGTGCGCGTGATGGTGGCGACCAATGCGTTCGGCATGGGCATCGACAAGCCGAATATCCGCTTCGTCCTCCATGCACAAGTGCCGGGCAGCCTCGACGCTTATTATCAGGAAGCGGGGCGTGCAGGGCGCGACGGCGAGCCCGCCAGGTGCATTCTGCTTTTCGAGCTGAAGGACAAGCAGGTGCAGCAGTTCTTTCTCGGTGGACGTTACCCGAACGCTGAAACGATCCGGCGCGTAGGCGAAGCCGTGCGCGATCTTGCACGCGAGAACGACAGCCAGACGCTGGACAAGCCGCTCGAACGCCTGCGTGAAGCGTTGCCGCACGTCGGCGCGAACAAGCTGCGCGTGGCGGCCACCCTGCTCAACGATATGGGCGTGACGCGCCGCACGCGTCGTGGCGGCATGAAGCTCATCGACGACGGCAAGGCCATCATCGACCTCGACAATGCGGCGCAAGCCTATGCTGCGCGCGCCGAACGCGATCGCGCGGTGCTGGAACGCATGATCGGCTATGCGCAGAGCGCGCGTTGCCGATGGCGCATGCTGCTCGACTACTTCGCATCCGATGCGGAGGACACGCGCGCGCTCGAGGCGGCGAGCAAGACCGAAGTAGAGTATCAAGCGCCCGACGACGAACTCGCAGGCGGCACCTGCGGCTCATGCGATAACTGCCTGCATCCGCCGGAAGTGATGGAAAGTCCGCGCGAGGTACGCGAGCACGCGATGTCGCAGGAAAGGTCCAATGACGACGCCAGGCCGAAGCGCGACGTGCAAGCCTTCAATCAGGGCGATCGGGTTCGCGTGCGCCGCTATGGCGAGGGCACGGTGGAGATGGTGAGCGGGGACCGGGTGGCGGTGCGCTTCCCGGACGACGAGACGCGCACCTTCATTGCGCGCTTTGTGAAGCGCGCGGCGTGATGCGTCGGGTGACGGGCGGGCTCAGGTATTGGTCGGCTCGCCCGGATCTTCGACGCCTTTCTCGATGTTGTCCTTCTGGTCGGCGTAGTCCTTGCGGCTCGCGCCGTTCGTGATTTCGACGTCACCCTTTAGCTTGCGTTCTTCGTCGCCGGTCACGGTGCCGATGGCCGTATCGACCCAGCCTTTGACCTGCTCCTTGATGCCGTCCGTCTTGTCCTTGTCCATGTGCGCTCCTTCGAGAGAGAAGTGATTCGCACAGAAAGGACGCAACCGTTATGCCCGGCTCAAGCGAGCGGGACGATTTCCTCTCGCGAAATCGTCCCATGTCCTCAAGCTGCAACTCATGGTCAAGGCTTCAGACGGCGCATAGGTTAGCAAGGGCGTCGCGCGTCATTAAGGCAGCGATCCGTAAGGCACCTCTGCAGATGCAGCATGAATAACGTCGCCCGTGCGCAACGCCGGATCGACGCTGCATGACGCGCCAAAGGCCGGTAAGCGACTGAGTTGAAACGTATATAAGTGTTCGGACTACTGCTATTTCTGTTTTAGCAAAGGATTCTTTCCGACGAATCCACTGAAAAAAGGGCGACGCGTTTGAAGCAGTCACATAAAGTGTGTCCGGTTTCTTGGGGCAAGCGCCGCATCGCCTTGAGAAGCCTTTGCTCTACTAGGACACATAGCAACCATGAAAAAAACTCTCCTCATCGCGGGCGTGCTCGGCGCCTTCGCTGCATCGGCTCAGGCGCAAAGCAGCGTCACGTTGTACGGCATGCTCGATGCCGGCCTCGTGTACACCAACAACTCCGCAGGTCACAGCAACTGGCAGCAAGGCAGCGGCACCGTTTCCGATACGTACTTCGGCCTGCGCGGCAGCGAAGACCTGGGCGGCGGGTTGCACGCGCTCTTCAGACTGGAGAGCGGCTTCAACCTGAATAACGGCGGCTTCGACGGCGACGGCATGTTCAACCGTCAGGCTTACGTCGGCTTGAAGAGCGACCAGTTTGGTACGGTCACGCTGGGCCGTCAATACGACTCGATGGTCGACTTCCTCGCGCCGCTGTCGGACGCAGGCGCCGGCTACGGCAACAACCTGGCCGCTCACCCGCTCGACAACGACAACCTCGACAACTCGATCTCGGTCAAGAACTCGGTCAAGTACCGCAGTGCGAATTACGCCGGCTTCACATTCGGCGGCCTGTATGGCTTCAGCAACCAGGCTGGCCAGTTCGCCAACAACCGCGCATGGAGCGCGGGCGCATCGTATAGCAACGGCCCGTTCAACTTCGCCGCGGCTTACCTGCAGACCAACACGTCGCGCAACGGCAACACGAACGGCGCGGTGTCGGCAGGCGACAGCAACAAGACGAACCTGACCGCCGACCTGCAGCGCACGTTCGGCGCTGGCCTGAACTACACGTACGGCCCGGCGACCGTCGGCTTCGTGTGGACCAACACGCACTACGACAACCTGATCGCGGCCTCGCAAGGCGGCGCATCGCTCGTCATTCCGTCGGGCTCGAACCTGCATCTGAACAACTTCGAACTGAACGGCCGCTATGCACTGACGCCGGCACTGAACCTCGATGCAGCGTACACGTACACCGACGGCAAGCTGAGCGGTTCGAACGGCTCGGGCGATCCGAAGTGGCATACGGTGTCGCTGCAAGCGGACTACTCGCTGTCGCGCCGCACGGACGTCTACGTCGAAGGCGTCTATCAGCACGCATCGGGTCAACTGGGCGATGCAGGCGCGAACGTCGCGATGATCAACACGCTGTCGCCGTCGACCACGCAGAACCAGGTCGCCGCAACGGTGGGTCTGCGTCACCGCTTCTAAGCACGTTTCTCGCTGAAGCAAGAACGGCCGCGATCGTTACGATCGCGGCCGTTTCCATTTGCGGCGTGAGGCGCTTACTTCTTGTCCTGCAGCGAACGCTTCACGAGCTGTTCGATGTCGTGCCCGGTGCCGCCCGTGCCCGCGGCGAGCCGCGCGAGCGCGGAGGCGGCCGTATCGCGCCGCACGCCGCTTTCGGGGCGAAGGTGCTTCGGCAGCGCCATGAAGAAGGTCGCGCCTTCGTTCAGCACCCCTTCGGCCCATACCTTGCCGCCGTGCCGCTCGATGATGCGCCGCACGTTCGCGAGCCCGATGCCCGTCCCCTGAAACTGCTCGTTGACATGCAGACGCTGGAACACGCCGAAGAGCTTGTCGACGTATCGCATGTCGAAACCCACGCCGTTATCGCGTACGAAATAGACGGTGTGTCCGGTCAGTTCGCCCGTGCCGTCGTGCGCGCCGATCTCGATCGCCGGCTGCTCGCGCGGCGCACTGAACTTCACCGCATTGGCGATGACGTTTGCGAACGCCACGTGCAGAAACACCTGATCGCCTTCGATGGACGGCAGCGCATCGACCGACCAGCGCACGCGCGACGAACTCTCTTCGTCGATATCGTTCTGGATGACGGCATGCACGAGCGCATGCACATCCACGTTGTGCGGACGCAGCGCGGCGCGGCCGAGTTGCGCGAACGAAAGAAGATCGTCGACGAGACGGCCGCCGAAGCGCGCCGACGTGACCACGCGTTCGAGATAGCCGCGTCCGCGGTCGGAGAGCTTGTCGCCGTCGATCTGACGCAGCAGATCGGCGAAGCTCACGATATGCCGCAGCGGGGCGCGCAGATCATGCGACACCGTGTACGAGAATCCTTCGAGTTCGTGATTGGCGCGGCCAAGCTCCGTCGCGAGTTGCGCGATCTCTTCGGCGCGGCGCAAGACGATGCCCAGCATCGCCGCGCGGAATTCCAGCGCGATCTCGCGTTCGGCGGCGCGCCACGGCAGCGAGCGATTGCGCACCACGTCGGTCCACGTGTCGAAGCTCACGCGCGGCGAAAGCGAACTGGCGAGCGACGTGAGCTTTGCACGCGGATCGCCGGCCCATTCGATCGTCTGCACGACCTCACGCCGAAACCACACCACGTAGTTGCGATACACCTTCGAAATGGATACCGCGAGAAAGCCCGCGATATCCGGCGAGTCTTGCAGCACCGCACAGTCTTCCGACGCGCGATCCGACATTACGACGTCTTCACTCTGATGATCGAGCCAGTCCACGAGCGCGTTCACGCTTTGCTCATCCGGCGTCACGCCGATCAGCGACGTGCGTCCTTCGAAGATCACCGCTGCGCCCGATGAACGCGTGAAGCCGAGCAGATCGGGGGCATCGTCGACGAGCGCCTCGACGAAGCTGTCCGTGTTCGCCATCGACGAAAGCAGCTTCGACAGCATGCGCCGCAATTCCAGCCGATATTGCGATTCAGACTGTGTCTCGCGCGCTTCGAGCTGCAACGAAACGATCTGCGCGACGTGCTCGCATGCGGTGCGGACTTCGAATGGCGGCAGGCGCGGCGTCGCGTGATGACAGGAGATGAGGCCCCACAGCTTGTCGTCGACGAGAATGGACATCGACATGGATGCAAGCGTGCCCATGTTGCGCATGTACTGCAAATGCACCGGCGAAACACTGCGCAACGACGCGTAGGTGAGATCGGTCGGCCGGCCCGTATGCGGATGCAGCGGCGGCACGAGCGGCGCGGCTTCGTAATGCGCGTTCGAGATCAGGCGGATCGGGTTGCGTCGATACAGCTCGCGTGCCTGAGCCGGAATGTCCGATGCCGGGAAGTACTGGTTCAGGTACGACGGATAGCCCGGCTGGATCGCTTCCGCCAGCACGTGGCCGTGGCCTTCTTCATCGAACTGATAGACGAGCGTGCGGCCGAAGCCCGTGATGCGCTGAATTTCCGTCGCGGCGAACCGGCAAATCTGTTCGACCGTTTGCATGGACTGCACTTCGGTGACGAAGGAGCGCACGAGCGGATACATCGTCGAGAACGGGTCGGCGGTGTCCTGCGCGGGCTCGACCTCGACGAACAGCAAGCCTTCGTGCCGATGCACGACAACCGCGAGCGGTCCGGTATGCGCCCATCCGTCGATACGCACGTTGCCGACGTGAATCGCGGCGCCGTCGCGCGTCAGCTCGGCAAGCCGCGCCAGCGCGCGTTCGCTTGCCTGTTCGCCGAGCAGGGTCGATAGCGGCTGCCCGAGACACGCATGCGGTGCGATGCGCGCAACCAGTTCGATGTTGCCGCTGACCTGAAGCACGACGCCTTCCGCGTCCACGCTGATGAGTACGCCGTGCGGCTGGATGCCGCCCGGAATGTGGATCGGTTCGCGAGCGCATTCGGCGAAAGCGGATACGTCGATAGCGCCGGTGGCGGTTGTCGCTGAAGGGGTGGTTTTGTCGATCATCGTCGGGAAGAGGCGTCGCGACAGGAACTCCATGCGCGAGACGTGGCAGTGTGCACGATTTATGCGGTGAGCGTGCACCAAATGTCATGCAGCCGACACCGCGCCCCCGACGATATTGCCGTGTCCATGTTTCGTCTGAGAGCCCGTCTCACGACGAGCCCTCCGTCGACCATCGTTCATACGATCTTGCCCTGTCCCGAGCCGAGGTCCACGCCGGTTGCCGGATCGGCGGCGGGATTGGACTCGGTGCGCGTCGCGAAGCTGGCGAGCGCCTGCTCTTCCGCCGCGCTGACATTGACGCTCGCGGTGCCATCGCCGCCATCGACGGCCGGCTGCGGCTGCTCGACATACTGCCAGTCGCCGCCTTCGTTCCACGGGCCGCGCATGTCATCGCCTTGTGACATGTTGAAGTACACGCTCGTGAACTCCGGCTTGCCCGGCAGCTTGCCTTGCGGGAAGTTCGGCTGAATCGAATGCAGCGCCTTTTCGAACGACTTCTGATGCGCGATTTCGCGGGTCATCAGGAAGCCGAGCGCATCCTTGATGCCGGGGTCATCCGTGACGTTGATGAGACGCTCATACAGGATCTTCGCGCGTGCCTCGGCCGCGATGTTCGAGCGCAGGTCGGCGGTCGGATCGCCGATGGTGTCGATGTACGCCGCCGTCCAGGGCACGCCCGCGGAATTCGTGAGCGGCGAGCCTGCGCCGAAAAGCAGGGACGTGGTATGCGAATCGTTACCGTTGCTCGTGATCGTGCGATACAACTCCGCTTCTCCCTCGACGGCTTCGGCAAGCGTGCCCTTCGCGCCCTTGTTGAGCATCGCGACGACATTGCCGATCACCTCGAGGTGGCTCATCTCCTCGGTGGCGATATCGAACAGCAAGTCCTTGCGGCCCGGATCGTCTTCGGTAACGGCTTGCGTAAAGTAGCGCATGGCGGCGGCAAGCTCGCCTTGTGGGCCGCCGAACTGTTCGAGCATGAGATTGGCGAGACCGGGATTCGGCGTTGAAACACGCACCGTGTACTGCAGGCGCTTGTTGTGAATGAACATGGCAGCCTCCTTGACTGTGATGTGAGAAACGCCGCCGTGTCGCGTGCATCGTCCGGCGGGCGCAATCATTCCGCAGCAGTGCCTATTCCCACGGCGTTTCAATTTGCCAATTGGGTCGATAGCCATCACGGCTCACGCGCTTTGCGGCGCGTTGCTGCAGTGCACGCCGTTGTGCGCGCGTTCGATATGCCGTCTGCGCTGCCTTTCACGGTTGCAAGACTTGCGTTGTTTGCGGTGCGGAACACGCGTTGCTTGAATCGGGCTACGGTCGTCGCTTGGTACGTCGAGCGAACGGACCCACGCGCGGCACGACTACTCACTCCCGCAGGAGGCAAGCAATGAAGGCGCTGATATGGCAGGGCAAGAAGGACATTCGATACGAAACCGTTCCGGACCCGGTGATCGAGCATCCGCGCGATGCGATCATCAAGGTGACGACGTGCGCGATCTGCGGCTCTGATCTGCACCTCTTCGACGGCTTCATGCCCGGCATGGAATCCGGCGACATCATGGGCCACGAGTTCATGGGCGAAGTGGTCGAAGTCGGCAGCGAGAACAGCGCGCTGAAGAAGGGCGACCGCATCGTCGTGCCGTTCACCATCACCTGCGGCGAGTGCGAGCAGTGCCGGCGCGGCAACTTCTCCGTGTGCGAGCGCAGCAATCGCAACAAGGATGTCGCCGACAAACTGTTTGGCCATACCACGGCGGGACTGTTCGGCTATACGCATCTGACGGGCGGCTATCCGGGCGGGCAGGCCGAATACGTGCGCGTGCCGTTCGCGGACAAGACCCACGTGAAGATTCCGGATGGACTCACCGACGAGCAAGTGCTGTTTCTCGGCGACATCTTTCCGACCGGCTGGCAGGCTGCGGTGCAATGCGACATCGAACCGACGGACACGGTGGCGATCTGGGGCGCAGGCCCCGTCGGCCAGATGGCGATTCGCAGCGCCGTGCTGCTCGGCGCGAAGCAGGTGATCGCCATCGACTGGGTGCCGGAGCGGCTCGAGATGGCCCGTGCGGGCGGCGCCATCGTCATCAATTTCAAGGAAGAGAGCGTGCTGGAACGCCTGCGCGATCTCACGCAGGGCAAGGGCCCGGAAAAGTGCATCGATGCGGTCGGGATGGAATCGCACGCAACGCGTTCCATCGACGCCATCTACGACCGCGCGAAGCAGGCCGTGATGCTCGAAACGGACCGCCCGCACGTGCTGCGCGAAATGATCTATGTGTGCCGGCCGGCGGGCACGCTGTCGGTGCCGGGCGTCTACGGCGGTCTCATCGACAAGATTCCGTTCGGCGCGTCGATGAACAAGGGGCTGACGTGGCGCATGGGGCAGACGCACGTGAAGCGCTGGACCGATGATCTGCTGCACCGTATTCAGGAAGGACAGATCGATCCGTCGTTCGTCATTACGCATACGCTGCCGCTGTCCGAAGGTGCGGGCATGTACGAGACGTTCCGCGACAAGAAGGACGGCTGTATCAAGGTCGTGCTGAAGCCTTGATGTTGATCGAGCCCGCGCGTCGTCCGGCGTGCGGGTGATTTGGTTTTCGTGCGTGTCGTACTCTCCGGTCGATCGCGTGAATGCGGCGATACCGCTGCCTCGACGCGCATACAGTCTCTTCCCCGGTTTTTCATCGCTAAGGGCCGGTCCTGCTTGACCGGCCACTTCCGTCGTGGTCTCCTTCGTTCATGCCGCCCGAGGTCGACGCGACCCTGGCCGCCTGCTACCGACGCAATGAGCCGATGAATCGATAACGGCAATCCGCTTCAACAGTCCTGAATCAAGAGCCTGAATAGCTTTCGCCGCCGACGCGCGGTAAGGAGCGCAAATGGCCAGGATTCTCTGGATGTCGGATGCACCCGACCGCCCCAGCGGCTTTGGACTCGTCACACGTGAGCTTTGCGCTTGCCTGCAAAGGCGCGGGCATGCGGTCACCGTACTGGGCTGGTGGACCGAAGGCGCCCGGCCGCCAACGGACGATCTGAACGTGATCGCCTGTCCGGTCAGTCCTGAAAGCTGTATCGAAGAACTGCGTCAGGCCATTCAGTCATTCCAGCCTAATGTGCTCGTTACACTCGGCGATGTGCCTTGGGTCTATTACCTTGCACAGCAATCCGTTCGAGATACGCTCGATGCGAGCGGGATAAGCTGGATCATCTACTATCCCGTCGACGGCACATTGCCCGATGGTTCCCTGCCCGACGCGTGGGTTCGCATTCTGGCGCAGGCGGACCAGCGCATCGCGATGAGCATGTTCGGCGTCGAATCGTCTGCGCGTTCAGGGATCGCCGCAGCGTACGTGCCGCATGGCTTCGATGAGCATCTATTTCGGCCGCCGCCCGACAAACACGCTGCCAAGCGCCGCTTCGATCTCGATGGAAAGTTCGTCATCCTATCCGATGCGCGCAATCATCGGCGCAAGTTGCTGCCGAGACTGCTCGATATCGTGAAGGCTTTCGCTTCGGGAAAGAACGATTTCGCGCTGCTGCTCAACACGAACATCGTCGCCGATGCCGAGCATGGCGCGTATCTCTACGATCTTCAGACAGACATCGACAGCCTCGGTCTTCGCGACATAGTCAAACTGGCGAATACGCACAGTTGCAAGGCATTGACAATGGATGAAGTGGCCAGCCTGTATCAGGCTTCCGACGTTCATCTGCTTTGCTCGTGGGGAGAAGGCTTCGGCCTGCCGACGCTTCAGGCGGCCGCTGCGGGCGTGCCGACCGTTGCGGGCGGCTTCAGCGCGACAAAAGAACTGGTGCAGCGTTGCGGAATGATCGTCGAGGATGCGGGAACCGTTGTCGATGAGTTCGGCATCGTCCGCCATTTCATCGACAGGGAATCGGCGGTGCGGGCCTTGGAGTCGTTGTATTCGGACGAGACGCTTCGAAATGATTTGAGCGCGAAAAGCATGGCGTTCGCGGGCGCGCTGACATGGAGCGCAGTCGCCATGAAGCTAGAGTCCATCGTCGAGTCATGCGAGCGCAGGACCGGTTGGAATGCGCCACAGCAGTGGTCGTTGAGTCATGTCGCCAGACCCACGGGCCACGACGCGACGTTCCTTCCGACGCCTACGATCACCGTTCCGGTGCGGCATGCAGTCCGTATGCCGCGCGCTGCCCCGATAGTCGTAACGTCGAGCGCGTTCGGCCGCGAACTGGCCCCGCTCGCTCGCCTCTTTCCGGGGCTGGTTATCGAGGACTGCGCGCCTGACGATGACCTTGGGTCGCTACTCGACTCGAGCGCAGTGGTGCTCGTCGTGGACCCGGAAGGGCAACTCGAAGTCGGCGCTGATTTGCGGTGTGCGCTCGCTGGCGTCAGTTTCATCGGCCCTAGCCCTTACTGGACGCAACTAAACGGCGATACCCTCCTGCTTCAAGCGCGTCTAGTGCTGACAGATCATCCGTTCGCGGCGGCACGCTGGGATCACGCACGAGTTGGCGCAAGCGCGACAGAGCGTGTAATCTGCCTGAGTCGATCGCAGGGCCTTGTCACCGCCTCAACCGGGAGCGTCGGATGGAAGGAGCCTTGAAGGAAGTAGGCAACCTCGCTGGAATGATCGGCAGCCGCGCACGACTTCTTATCCTCGGCGTGCTGACGCCCGGCTTTCTCCTGCTCTGCGAGGCATTGGCTGTCGTTTTCTGGACCGACATCAGCCAGCAAGGCGCGCTTATCGCGTGGCTCACGAAAAATTTCGGGTCGCAATCTTTTGCGCTGGCCCTGCTCGTCATGCTGGTGCTGGCCGTCTCGTACGTGCTCGGCTATATCTCGCGTGAAACCACCTTCGCCCTGAGCACGGCATGGCTGCGGCAGGGCTGGCGTCCGGCTCGTTATGTCAGCAAGATGCTCGAACAGATGCGCTTCATCTATGGAAGCGACAAGGTGGATAGCGTGATCGGCCAATACAAGGTTTTCGAACTGGCGAATCACGAAGCGGACTATAAGACTCACGGCCTCATCCGCCCCCCGGAGTTTTATGTGCGCGAGTATTGCAAGCTTTGGCTGCGCACAAAGGTTCCGGCGCTGTCCACCGATCACATGGAGGCGGAAATCAATCTCGTGATCGGGTTCATCGCCCCGGTTCTTTTCGTGGCGCCGTGCGTCGTTGTAAGACACGGACAGATCGGACCCTTCTGGACAGCGGCGACGGCGGTAATCGCCTTGCTGTTCGCAGTAAGGCTGTTCTACACTATCAACGGAGTTCGGGGCCAGGAGACGGAAGAGGCCATCATCAACTTCCTTTACGCTCACTGGGAAGGTCTTGCTGACAAGCCCAAGCCCAGCCTGAGAGTCTGCAAAGCCGCGTTGCCGCGATAGTTCGCAACGCACACGCAATCACGTGGTCAGACCGATGCATTGCCGTGGCCTAGACAAAAAGTGTTATAGGTATCCATCGCCGGGCGTCTCCCTCGACCATTTCAATCTGCGATAGAGGGCGCGCCAGTGGCGAAGTTCCAGATACCCGTTTCGCGAACGCGCTGGCGTTCCCGCAACCTTCATCGATGGTCGCCGCCATCGCGCTGGGCCATCTCCCGACGCGGCGCAGGCTCGCCGCGCGCAAGAACCGCGGGCTTACGCACTCCCGATCTCGATGACACCGTCGGCATCCCGCGCCTGAGCCCGGATTCGGCTGGCGAGCCCGCGCTTCCCGCATGGGACATATTCGGAAAACTAAGCAATGCGGGCGATGATCAGCCAGATCCGCAACGCGCCGTCTCGACATCGTTCATCAGCCGGGCGGGTGCGTCGGCGCTCGTCGTCATTTCCAACGATGGCGACATCGACAGTGCAAAGAACGGCGAAACAGGATTCTATGTCGACGACATGCGGATCGTGTCGCTGTTTCGCTTCCGGCTCAACGGCGCGGCTTGCCGGCTGCAAAGCTCCAGCACCGACTCGACGCTGTCGTATTTCGCGTTCACGTATTGCTCGGCGGCTCACGATCATATCGGTTTGACCGTCACCTATACGTTCGGCGAATCGGACCTGTGGATCAGCATGGAGACGACGAATAGCGGAAGCGGAATCGAAGACATATCCATAGACGTCGATTTCGCAGCCGACTTCTTCGATACCTTCTACGTCAGGTTCCCGCCGAAAGGCCCGCGAGGCACGCTCCATCCCGCGAAGCTCGGAACGTCCGGGCAGAGCGTGGAGTACGACACCCTGGACGGGCGGCGCTTACGCAGCGCAATCGAAGCATCGGAGCATCCGGTCGGCTCGCAAGCCGGAACGATGCGCTTTGCCAGAAGCCTGCAATCTGGCGAAACGTGGAAACTGGTCTTTCAGGCTGGAGCACAGGCATCGACCGTGGACGTGGAATCCTGGACGAAGGCCTGGGACGTCCTCAAACACAGCAGGCTTGCGGCGTTCGCTGGCGGCTGCAACGTCCGCTCCACGAATGCGGACGTGAACAATTGGGTCACGCGCGCCGAAGCAGACCTGTCGATCATGACCGTGACGCTGGACACTGGCCCTTATCCTGTCGCCGGATTGCCCTGGTTTGCGGTGCCCTTTGGACGTGACGGCCTCATCACCGGGTTGCAGACACTGCAGTTCAGCCCGCAAATCATGAAGGGCGTCTTGCTCCATCATGCGAAGTATCAGGCCACGGAGGTCGACACCTTCCGGCAGGCGTGGCCCGGCAAGACCATGCATGAAAGGCGTCTGGGCGAGACATCGAGAGCGAGGCTCAATCCGTTTTACTGCTATTACGGCAGCGTGGACACGACGATACTTTTCGTCATCTGCGTTCATGCCTATTGGGTGCGCTCCGGCGATGATGCTCTGCTGCGCAGCCTGTGGCCTCAGGTCGACCTAGCATTGCAGTGGATGAGCGACTACGGCGATCAGGACGGCGACGGTTTCATCGAATACGCAGCGGACCCGGGCCAGGGTCTCGCGAATCAGGGCTGGAAGGATTCGTGGGACGCGATCATGCACGAAGACGGTACGTTCCCTCGCGGGCCCATCGCTTTGTGCGAGGTACAAGGCTACGCGTATTCCGCCTGGCGCGCCGGATGCGAGATGGCAACCGCACTGGGCTTCCGGAAACGTGCCGGGTTCTGCGGTGCCGCAGCCGAAGTCATTCTCGCGCGCTTCGACGCGTCGTTCTGGCAGGAAGACAAGGGTTACTATGCGCTGGCGCTGGATGGCGACAAAAACCCGTGCCGCGTACGCGCTTCGAATATGGTCCATCTGCCGTGGTGCGACGTCGTTCCCGCGCACCGGGCGGCGTCGATCCTGGCTGATGCGCTCAGTGCGCCGCTGTTCTCCGGGTGGGGCATTCGTACCTTGGCGGAGGACGAAGCGCGCTATAAGCCCGACTTGTACCATCGCGGTCCTTGCTGGCCGCACGAAATGGCGATCGCTGCGTGGAGCGCAAGCAACGTGAGGTCCGCCGGAGCCGTCGAGAGCATTCTTTCCGCGACGCTCGAGACCGCAAAAGCGTTCAACTATCGCCTTCCCGAACTGTTTTGCGGATACGAACGCGAGGCCGGTGTTGCACCAGTCGAATACAAGTCGGCGAATCTGATTCAGGCCTGGACGGCCGGCATTCCTTTCTCGCTGATTCAGTCGGCGCTGGGCATCGTCGTCGATGGACGGACGTCGCACGTGACGATCGACCCCTTGGGCTTGCCGCCCGAGTGGGGCGACGTCACCGTCGAGAACGTTCAGGTCGGGGCAGGGTCGTTCAGCGTGAAGGTTTCGCGAGAGGCGTCCGGCAAGCATGCGGTGAAGATCGTTCGCAGCGAAGGCGCGACCTTCACCATCGCCGATAGCGCACGCGAGTGAGCATCGAAATTACGGATGACTGATTAGTCTATCGCGAGGGCCGCCCCCGCTGCGTCAACTCGATCACACATGCACTGAAGATGCGCTGCACCACGGCGCTGTCGTAGTCGAGTTCGTCGGCCTCAATCATCTGCTCGATGGCGCGGCGGCCGGCGTCGGTATCGAGCATCGGACGAAAGCGCGATGCAAGCGCCTGCGCCTTGACCGATAGCTTTGCGGTCTCGATCCAGTCGGCGGCGCGCTGATGCCGCTCCAGCCAGCGATGCGCCGCCCGCACCTGAAACGACGGATCGGGCCACGCGCCTTCGAGGTAATACGCGCCGAGAAAGCCGCATGTGAGCCAGCACAGGAGATGCACCCGATCGTCGGGGCCGAGTGGATAGCGGACTTGACTCATGATGGCGACAGCTTCGAACTTCCACGCGCGACGCTTTGAAGATAGCACGCCGCAGCGCCGGCGCGTGCCGCGCGTCAGTCCTCGTCGAACAAATCCCGGTACTTGTGAGGCTGCGAGCGCAAATACTGCTTCGGCGCCCGCACGTGCGCGCCGAGTTCCGCCGCCGCGTGCCACGGCCAACGCGGGTCGTAGAGCGCGGTGCGGGCCAGCGCGATCATGTCGGCGTCGCCCGTGCCGATGATTCCCTCCGCCTGCTCGATGCCCGTTATCAGCCCGACGGCCACGACCGGCATTTTCACCGCCGCCTTGACCGCCCGCGCAAGCGGCACCTGATAGCTCGGACCGACAGGAATCTGCTGCGCGGGATCGAGTCCGCCGCTCGACACGTGGATCGCATCGCAGCCGCGCGCGTCCAGCGCCCGCGCGAACGCAATCGTCTGCTCGATGTCCCATCCGCCATCGACCCAATCCGTGCCGGATACGCGAATCGTCACCGGGCGGTCATCGGGGAACGCGGCGCGCACGGCATCGAATATTTCGAGCGGAAAACGCATGCGGTTCTCGAGCGAGCCGCCGTATTCGTCGTCGCGCCGGTTGGAAAGCGGCGATAAAAACTGATGCAGCAGGTAGCCATGCGCCGCGTGAATCTGAATCAGGTCGATGCCGAGCCGGGCGGCGCGCGCAGTGGACGCGGCGAACGCATCGCGGATGCGTGCAAGCCCCGCGCGATCGAGTTCGACGGGCGGCGTTTCGCTGGCTTCGAACGACACGGATGACGGCGCTTCGGTCTGCCAGCCGTGCGGATCATCTGGCGGAAGCTGCGCTCCGCCTTCCCACGGCACTTCCGTCGATGCCTTGCGCCCCGCGTGACTCAGCTGAATCGCGATCGGCATGTCGGACCAGCGGCGAATGCCTTTCAACGTCCGGTCGATGGCGGCTTCTGTCTCGTCGTTCCATAAGCCGACGTCCGCCCAGGTGATGCGGCCTTCCGGCAGAACGGCCGTCGCTTCTATCGTGAGCAGCGCCGCGCCCGACATGGCCAGTTGCCCGAGATGAATCAGATGCCACTCGGTCATGCAGCCGTCGTCGGCGGAGTACTGACACATCGGCGCAATGACGATGCGGTTCGCCAGTTCCAGGCTGCGAACGCGCGCCGGTGTAAAGAGTGCGGGTGGTTGTGCCACGTGGTTCTCCGGTTCGTTGCAGCGCCGCCAGCAAGACGACGCCGTTGCGTGAACGGCAGCAATCGCTATTCCGGCGCGTGAAGCAAAAAAGGCCGCTTCGTACGAATACGGAGCGGCCTTCAGCGTCACGGCGGACTACGTCAGAACGCGTGCCTCAGCGCCACGCGCGCGACGAACTGCTCCGAATTCGACGACACGCCTTGCGCGCCCGGAACGTATGCATGATCGAGCACCGAGTCCGTCGACGATCCCGCGATCTTCTGATACACGCCCTGCACATACACGTCGGTGCGCTTCGACAACAGATAGTCGGCCATCACGCCCGCCGAGTGAATCTTGGGCTTCACCTTGCCGGCGGTCGAATCGTAGGTTTCCATCGAATAGACATACTGCGCGCCGACGAACAGCGCGGGGCTGAACTGGTACTTGCCGTTCACTTCGAAGTTCTGATAGCGCAGATTCCGCAGCGTATTGCCTTCGGCGGCGAGCGATCCGCCGATATAGCCGTTCGTCACGGGGTCGCGATAACTCGCATTCGTGTACGCGAATCCCGCCGTGGCCGCGCCGAACGTGTAGTTGATGCCCGCGCCGAACACCTGCATGCGCTTTGCGACGAAGCTCGCGTCGTTGGCCGCGATTGCGCCGTTATCGGTCAGGCCGGGATCGTTCGCATGCAGATACGCCGCGCCCATTGCAAGGCCGCCATTCGCATACGATGCGCCCACGCTGTATTGCCTGTTATTCGCGAAGCTCGACGCGTTGCTGAAGCTATACGTGCCGCCGAACCTGAAGCCGCCGAAAGAAGGGCTCGCGTACTTGACCGTGTTGTTGACGCGGAACGAATTGTCCGTGTTGTCGTTGTCGAACGGATGCGCGAACAGATAACCGGCGAAGTTGCCGTTGGCCGTCATCGGTGCGAGATAGTCGACTACGGAATCGTACTGGCGTCCGAGCGTCACCGCGCCGAGCCGGGCGCTCTGCACGCCGACATACGCTTGCCGGCCGAACATGCGTCCGCCTTGTCCGGCCGCGCCATTGCTGAGATTCACGCCGCTTTCGAGCTGGAATACGGCCTGGGCGCCGCCGCCCAGATCTTCGACGCCGCGCATGCCCCAGCGGCTGCCCGACGCATAGCCGCTCGTCAGTTCGTACACGTCTTTCGACGCGACATTGCTCGTGTAGTCGATGCCTTCGTCGAGCACGCCGTATAGCGTGACGCTGCTTTGCGCGAAGACGGTGGAGGATGCGCAGCCAAGCGCCGCGAGCAATAAGGTTTTGATTCTCATGAGTGTCTCGAACTCTTCTACTTATTTAGGAAAGCTAGCTTCTAAAGAAAGTTGATCGATCGGCGCGCGCCGAGCGACGAATTGTGCTTCAGCCGTGCGTGTTCTTCAAAGGATTTAGTCGCAGGCCAAGCGTGAGTTTTTCGAATGCTTTGCCAGCGAAAACTTCGCTTGTCGTTGCAGCGCGAGGCGCGAAAGAATGGCCCGCCGCCTAGTGGACAAAACGCCGCAAGCCGGCCCGTCAACCGACAAGGAAGAATCGAGACGCATGAAGCCAGAACGCAATTTCGTGAACGGACGTTTCATCGAGCCCGCCGGCGGTGATATTGCCGCTGTCCTCAATCCGGCCACCGGCGAAGTGGCGGGGCACGTGCATCACGCCTCGCGCGACGAGGCGCTTGCCGCCGTCGCGCATGCTGCCGCCGCGCAAAAGGGCTGGCGCGCGACGACCGCCGCTGAACGCGCCGCGCACATGCGCCGCCTCGCGGATGCGATCGTCGAAGCGTCGGGCCGCATCGGCGCGGCGCTCGCGATCGAATCCGGCAAGAGCGTGGCGGATGCCACCAACGAAGCGGTCTATGCCGCCGAGATCACGCGCTATCACGCGGAATGGGCGCGCCGCATCGAAGGCGAAGTCATTCCGAGCGACACGCCCGATGAGAACCTCGTGCTGCATCGCGAGCCGATCGGTGTCGTCGCGTGTCTGATTCCGTTCAACTTCCCGATCTACACGCTGATGCGCAAGGTCGCGCCCGCGTTGATCGCGGGCAATACGGTCGTCGTGCGTCCGAGCAACAACACGCCGCTGTCGGCGTTGGAACTGGCGCGCGCCGTCGAACGCGCCGCGTTGCCGGCGGGCGTCGTCAATATCCTCGCGATGGATCACGCGGCGGCCGAAGCCGTCTGCACGCATCCGTCGGTCGGCATGATCACGCTGACGGGCAGCGTGTCGGCGGGGCGCAAGGTGCTTGAGTACTGCAAGGCGAACATTGCGAAGCCGTCGCTGGAACTGGGCGGCAAGACGCCCGCGATCATCGAGCCGGATGCGGACTTGCAGAAGGCGGCGCGCGAGCTGGTCGCCTCGAAACTCACGCATAGCGGGCAGCTTTGCACGGCCATCGAGCGCGTCTACGTGCACGAGCGCATCCACGATGAATTCGTCGGCCTGCTGAAGCAACAGATGCTCGCGAAGCAGATCGGCGCCCGCGCCGACGACGCCGCCTTCATGGGTCCCCTTGTGAACGCGGCATCGCGCGACGGCATCCATGCGATGGTCCGCCGCGCCATTGCAGCGGGCGCAACGCTGGAAACGGGCGGTGAAGTGCCCGCGCGACGCGGCTTCTTCTATCCGCCGACGCTGCTTTCGAACTGCCGCCAGGACATGGAGATCGTGCAGGAAGAGACTTTCGGCCCGCTGCTCGCGGTGCTCTCATACCGCACGCTGGACGAGGCGCTCGCGATGGCCAACGATCATCAATTCGGCCTGTCGTCCGTGCTTTACACGGAAGACTATCGCACCGCGATGAAGGTCGCCAACGGCATCGAAGCCGGCGAGCTGTACATCAACCGCACTCCGGCCGATCCGTATCAAGGCTTCCACGCGGGCTGGAAGCGCTCGGGCATCGGCGGCGATGACGGCAAGCACGGCATGCTCGAATTCACGCAAACCCGTCTCGTCGTCATGAAGTACTGACGTTTCCATCCATCATCAAAAGAACATGTGAAGGTCTGCACGGGCGGCGCTGCTGCCCGTGCCAACGGCCTGTCCAGGAGCACTGCCTTGTCTTCCAACCCAGCACGAACCAGCCAGAGCGTGGCCGCCGCGCCGCGCGAATCTTCCAGCGCGAGCCGCTATCTGCAGCTTGCGTTGCTCGTGATCGCCGCAGGCGCGATCTATCCGATTCTGTATCTTCGGCAGGTCTATCAGCCGACGATGCTCGAAGTCTTCCATATCAGCGAAGCGCAACTCGGCTATCTCTATTCCGCGCTCGGCATCATCTTTCTGGTGTGCTATCTGCCGAGCGGATGGCTCGCTGATCGCATCGCGCCGCGCATGCTCATTTCGTTCTCGCTGATCGCAACCGGCGCGCTCGGCGTGTGGTATTCGACGGCGCCCTCGTTCGCATCGCTCGTCGTCATTTTCGGCGGATGGGGCCTCACTACCGGCCTCACGTTTTGGGCGGCGATCATCAAGCGCGTGTCGATGATCGCTTCCGCCGACGAGCAGGGCCGCTTCTTCGGCTTCCTCGATGGCGGCCGCGGCCTCATCGAAGCAATGCTTGCGACGATTGCGATCGGATTGTTCGCGTGGGTCACGTCGACGCACGGCGAATCGAATGCGGCCGGTTTCAAGCTCGTCGTCTACCTGTATGCGTTCCTGTGCATCGCGCTCGGCGTGGTGCTCGGTCTGGTGCGCGATCCGCAAGCGGGCGTATCGGCGCAAGCAGCGCGCAAGGACAGCAACGTGTTTCACGATCTCGCCGCGCTCTTCAAGAACCGCGAGTTGCTGCTGCTCGCGGCCATCGTGTTCTGCGGCTATCAGGTGTTCTGGGCGACGTATAGCTTCTCGGCTTATCTGCACGAAAAGGAGATCGGCTTGTCGGTGGTGACGGCAGGCGCGATCACGACGCTCAAGCTCTGGATGCGCCCAATCGGCGGCGTCGGCGGTGGCTTTCTGGGCGATCGTTTTTCGAAGGTCTCAGTGCTCGTCACGGCGCTCTTCTGCGCGTCGGCGGCGCTGCTCGTGCTGATCGCGGCGCCGGCCATTGCCAGTCACGCGCTGGTCGCCGTGCTGGTCCTCTTCATCGGCGTGATGACGTACGCGATTCGCGGCCTCTACTGGTCGCTGCTCGATCAATGCAAGGTCCCCGCGCAGACGATGGGTCTCGCCATCGGCCTCGTCTCCGTGCTCGGCTATATGCCCGATACGTTCCTGCCGCTCGTGAACGGCTATCTGACGCAGAACTATCCCGGCGTGCTCGGCTATCAGATGTATTTCGGCTATGTCGCGTGCATGGCCGCGCTGGGCGGCGTCGCGGGACTCGTCTTCAAACACAGGATCAATCGCCAGGGAGCGCAACAATGAAAATCGCCGCACTGGAGACGTATATCGTCGCGGTTCCGCCGCCGCATATCGGCGGCATGTACTGGATCTTCGTGAAGCTGCGCACGGATTGCGGCATCGAAGGCGTCGGCGAGATTTATTCGGCGACGTTTCATCCGAAAGCGATGACGCACATCATCGACGATGTCTTCGATCGCTATCTCCTCGGCCACGATCCGCATCACGTCGAGCGTTTCTATCGCGAGGCGTATTCGAGCGGCTTCACGCAGCGTCCCGACCTCACGATGATGGGCGTCGTCAGCGGCCTCGAAATGGCGTGCTGGGACATCATCGGCAAGGCGGCGGGCAAGCCGGTCTACGAACTGCTCGGCGGCCGCGTGCATGAACGGCTGCGGTCCTATACGTATCTCTATCCGAAGAACAGCCGCGGCGAGTACGACTACGACGATCCCGATCTCGCCGCCGAATGCGCCGCGCAGAACGTCGCGCTCGGCTTTACGGCCGTGAAATTCGATCCCGCTGGCCCGTACACCGCGTATTCGGGACACCAGCTTTCGCTCGACGTGATGGATCGCTGCGAAACCTTCTGCCGCAAGGTGCGCGACGCCGTGGGCAGCAAGGCCGACCTGCTGTTCGGCACGCACGGGCAGATGGCGCCGTCATCCGCGATCCGTCTTGCCGAGCGTCTCGCCAAATTCGACCCGCTGTGGTTCGAAGAGCCGGTGCCGCCGGGACACGAAGCCGCGATGGCGCAAGTCGCGGCGAAGACGAGCATTCCGATTGCAGCGGGCGAACGCCTCACGACGAAGTACGAGTTCCACAAGCTGCTCGAAGCGCGCGCCGCGTCGATTCTGCAATTCAACGTCGGACGCGTGGGCGGCCTGCTCGAAGCGAAGAAGATCGCGAGCCTTGCCGAAGTCCATTACGCGCAGATCGCGCCGCATCTCTACAACGGTCCGGTCGGCGCGGCGGCCAGCGTGCAGATCGCCGCATGCTCGCCGAACTTCCTGATTCAGGAAAGCATCGGCACATGGGACGGCTTCCACGCCGAAGTGCTGAAGACACCGATTCGCTGGGAAGACGGCTACATCATTCCGTCGCGCGAGCCGGGCTTGGGCGTCGAACTGAACATGGACGTGGTGCGCGCGCATACCCCTTATACGGGCGATCGGCTGCATCTGCAGATGGCGTCGAAACCCTTCGACGTCAAAGACCTCGCGCCCGCCAAGGGCTGACGGCTAAAGACTCAACGCTCACGCAATCCAACATGAATCGTCAACAAGATATGGAATTCGACTACATCATCGTGGGCGCGGGCTCCGCAGGCTGCATTCTCGCGGACAGGCTGTCCGAGTCGGGACAGCATTCGGTGCTGCTGCTCGAAGCGGGCGGCGAGGATGCATCGTTCTGGTTCAAGGTTCCGGTGGGCTTCACGAAGACCTACTACAACCCCGAGTACAACTGGATGTACTACAGCGAGCCCGAAGCGCAACTCAACGGTCGCTCGCTGTATTGTCCGCGCGGCAAGGTGCAGGGCGGTTCCGGCTCGATCAACGCGATGATCTACGTGCGCGGCCAGCCGCACGACTTCGACGACTGGGCGCGTGCGGGCAATCGCGGCTGGGGCTTTCGCGACGTGCTGCCGTATTTCCGCAAGCTCGAATCGCATCCGCTCGGCGACACGGAGTATCACGGCGCGCAGGGCAAGATCAGCATCTCGCCGATGAAGGGCGCGGCGCATCCCATCTGCGAACGTTTCCTGCAAGGCGCGCAGCAGGCGGGCTATCCGCGCACCGACGACTTCAACGGCCCGCACTTCGAAGGCGCGGGCGTCTACGATGTCAACGCGCGCAACGGACAGCGATCGTCGAGCAGCTTCGAGTACCTGCATCCGGCGCTCGGGCGAAAAAATCTGCGCATCGAGCGCAACGTCACGGTGCATCGCGTGTTGTTCGACGCGAACAAGCGCGCGGTCGGCGTGCTTGCCTCGCGTGGCGGCGAGTCGCTCCGTTTCGGGGCGTCGCGCGAAGTGATCCTGTCGGCGGGTGCGGTCGATTCGCCGAAGCTCATGCAACTCTCCGGCCTCGGCGATGCCACGCTCCTCGCGCAACACGACATTCCGCTCGTGCATGAACTGCCCGCTGTCGGCAAGAACCTGCAGGATCATCTGTGCGTGAGCTTCTACTATCGCGCGACGGTGAAGACGCTCAACGACGAATTGCGCTCGCTCATCGGCAAGGTGAAGGTGGGCTTGCAATATCTGTTGACGCGCACGGGGCCTTTGTCGATGAGCGTGAATCAGGCGGGCGGCTTCTTCAAGGGCGATGCCCGCGAGGCCGAGCCGAATCTGCAACTGTATTTCAACCCGCTGTCGTATCGCATTCCGAAGAGCAGCAAGGCGCAGCTCGTACCGGAGCCATACTCGGGCTTCCTGCTGTGCTTCAACCCGTGCCGGCCGACGAGCCGCGGGTCCATCGAGATCGCGTCGAACCGCGCGGAAGATGCAGCGAAGATTCGCATCAACGCGCTCACGACCGAGAAGGACTTGCGCGAAGCGGTGCAGGGCAGCAAGCTGATTCGCCGCATCATGCATACGGAGGCGCTGCGCCGGATCACGGCCGAGGAGATATCGCCGGGACCGGATGTGACGAGCGATGAAGCGCTGCTCGCGTACTTCCGCGACCAGTCCGGCTCGATCTACCACCTGTGCGGATCGTGCGCGATGGGACCGGACGCGCGCACCGCCGTCGTCGATGACCGGTTGCGCGTGCATGGCGTGGCGGGCTTGCGGATCGTCGATGCGTCCATCTTTCCGAACATCACGTCGGGCAACCTCAACGCGCCGACGATGATGGTCGCGGAGAAGGGCGCGGATATGATTCTCGAGGATGCGCAGGCGACGGCGACGCAAGCCGCCGAACTGGCGGCAGCGTGATGCCGGTGTGCATGGTCCGGAGGACGCGACCGGCATAATTTGCCTCGATCCGTAAAATGCTGCGCGATACGGCCGCAAGAGCCGCGACGAGCGTGTTAAACCGCTCGCACAGCAGATTGACCGGAGCGGCGCTGCGAGGCGCCCGCTTCGGCCGACAGGAGACACGATTGAAGCGAAAAATGCCCGCCCTGAATGCGCTCAGGGCGTTCGAAGTCGCCGGCCATACCGGGAGTTTCACGCGTGCGGCCGCCGTGCTGCACGTGACGCAAAGCGCGGTGAGCCGGCAGGTTCGCCAACTGGAAACGCAACTCGGCGAAACGTTGCTGTTGCGCCGGCATCATCATCTCGAACTGACCCCTACCGGGCGGCTGCTCTTGCAGGCGCTCAAGATGTCCTTCGACGGTATCGAGCTGACCGCGCGCAGCATTCAGGAGAAGAGCCATCTCAGGCGGCTGCGCATCAATGCGCCGCCGACCTTCACCAGCCGCTGGCTCATGCCGCGCCTGCAATCGCTGCGTGAAGCCGCGCCTGAACTGCAGATCACACTGACGACGAGCCTGCGCGACAACCTCGTCGAATCGGGCGCGCTCGATTGCGCGATCCGCTTCGGCAACGGCGAGTGGGACGGCCTCGACATTCAGTTGCTGATGCACGAGCGGCATATCGCCGTCTGTTCGCCCAGGCTGTTCGGCGAGCGCCCGCAGTCGAGCGGCGACATCGATCTCAACGCCTTCACGCTGTTGCACGTGCTCGCCAGCAGCGACCAGCGCTATCTCACCTGGCAGCACTGGCTCAAGGCCGCGCAAATCGACGATGTCGATCTCAACGGCGGCTATGAGTTCGATCTGCTCGATCACGCAATCCGCGCCGCAATCGATGGCCTTGGCGTGACCATCGCGGACCGGCACATGATCGGGCCGGAGTTGCAGCGCCGCGCGCTCGTGCCTTTGCTCGATGTCGAAGTGGACGGACACCAGTCGTACTGGTTCGTTACGCGCACCGGTCAGCAGGACGCGCCGCAAGTCGCGCTGTTTCGCGACTGGCTGCAAGGCGAGATCAAGGCTCAGGCGCGCAAGCGTCAGCGGGGGTAAGCCGTGCGCCGCCTGCCATCGCTGACGGCGCTGCGGTTCTTCGAGGAAAGCGCGCGCCACATGAGCTTCAATCAGTCGGCGGCGGCGTTATGCGTGACACCCGGCGCGGTCAGCCGTCAGATCAGGCTGCTCGAAGATGCGCTCGGCGCGAAGCTGTTCGACCGCGATCACAAGGGCATTCGTCTGACCGCGCAAGGCGTCGAGCTGCTCGAGTGCGTATCGGAAGCGTTCAATTCGATCGAGCGCGTCACGCGCGCACTGTCTAGCGCGCAACGCAGCGAGCGCAAGCGCCTCACCATTTGCGCACCGCCTACCTTCGCCACGCGCTGGCTCTCGCCCCGTCTCGGCTCGCTGATGGACGCCGTGCCCAACATCGTGCTTTCGGTGCGAACGGACTCGACCGATGAACGGCACTGCTGCATCCGTTTCGGGCATGAGGCGCGTGCCGATCATCGTTCCGAATTGCTTTTCATCGAACGGCATGTGCTCGTCGGCGCGATGAAGTTCGCGGGACAGCCCGTCGAAGCGTTGCTGGCACGCCTGCCCGCGCTGCATGTCCTGCACAACGATGCACGCCTCACGCTGTGGCCGAACTGGCTCGACGCGGCGAGCCTGCCTCGCGCGTGCGCGGACAACGGCATCGAATTTTCGACGCTCGATCAGGCCATCCACGCGGCGCGCGCGGGAACCGGCCTGGCCGTCGTGGACCGCAACATGATCGCGGACGAATTGCACGATGGTTCGCTCGTGCAACTGTCGGCGGTGGAATCGAACGGGCCGTATGGATACTGGCTCGATATCGCATGGATTGACGCGGCATCCGACGAGGTGCAGGCGTTCACCGAATGGCTGCGAGGCGAAGGCGCGAAAGCAGTGCAGCAGTGACGCATGGCAGTGCTACGCGTAATCTTTACGCTTCGGGATGCGAACCAGCGCAGCCCGGACGCCCGGTATAAACCGCGCTTCAAACCGGAAGAAATTGCTCGATGCAAGCCTTCTGAAAACGCCCGCCACCGATCATGTGCGACACCGCACAAAGCCAAATCGATTAGGGATACGTGACGGTTTCCAATCTCCTAATGTCCTCTTGCAGCGGGCTAACGCCAGCCATCCTGCAAGGAGAGAAGATGAAAGCGCACATAGGCATGGTCGTCAGAGCCGGACTGGCCATGTTGTTGACATTGGTGTTAGTTCCGACGCCCGGCGTTGCACAAAGCACCACGTCGCTGACCGCGCGTTCCTTCAGCGATCTCAGCGACGATACGGACGCATCCACCGATAATTCCGCCGTCTCCACACCCGGCAGCCTGTCGTCGATTCTTCAGCGCCTGCAATGTCTGCAAGGATTGAATCCATCAGGCAATTCAGGATCGGTAACGTTGAAGGTTCAGAAGGCGAACTATCACCTCTACAATCCGTCGACCGATTCCTTCGATACCGTCTCGATGCGTTCGTACAACGGATGCCCGTCCGGCCCGACGATCAGCATCAAGCCGGGCGCAACGCTCAAGGTGTCGCTCAGGAACACGCTCGGCGCGAACGATCCGCCGTCGAATTGCCCCGACAATCCCGATCATTCGACGCCGCATTGCTACAACAACACGAACCTGCACACGCATGGCTTTCACGTATCGCCATCGGGCACCGCGGACAACGTGCTGCTGACCGTGCTGCCGGGGAAGTCGCAGGATTACAGCTTCAAGCTCCCCGCCGATCATCCGTCTGGCACGTTCTGGTATCACGCGCATCTGCATGGATCGACTGCGATCGATGTCGCGAGCGGCATGGCGGGCGTGCTGATCGTGCGCGGCTCGCGGCAGGCGAAGGCGGGCATGACCAACGGCGGCGCGGATATTGATACCATTCTGCGTCGCCGCGTGCTCTTCTTGTCGCTGCCGTTGCGCGAGCACGTGATGCTGTTTCAGCAGATAGAATACGGCTGCTTCAGCAACGCGACGTCGGACGTGCCGCTTGCCGACCCGACGACGGCGGAATGGGTCTGCCCGCAAGGCAGCGTCGGAGAGATTCGCGGCTACAACAACCAGCTTGGTTTCATTCCCGATCCGAGGCCGGGTCACACGGGGCAACTCAATTCGACGTGGATCATCTCGGGCCGCTATACGCAGATCAACGGCGTCGTGCAGCCGGTGTTTCCGAGCGCGATCGGCTATGTGCCGGCTGGCGATGTCCGCCGTCTTCGCATGGTTCACGGCGGCAACCGCGACACCATCAACGTGAAGATCGTGCGCGCGAATCTCTCGGCGCTTGGCCTCGCGGATTCGGGATCGCTGTCGGCGGCGCAGGTCAGCACCGCGACGAACGCGGCGGCGTCCGCGCTCGCGAGGGCGCACACGAAGCCGTCGCAAACCACGACGCTCGATTCACTGTGCAGCGGTGAAGTGGTCAAGCAACTCGAGTTTGCGGAAGACGGCATCACGATGTCCTCGATGATCGAGAAGGATGTGAACTCGATGAACCCGGGATATCGCAGCGACGTGCTCGTGGCGTTCCCGAGGCCGGGGCTGTACTGCATCCTCGATGAAGCCGCCGATGCGTCCGCGACCATCAACTTCCGCACCAACTCGACGAAAGTGAAAGACCGCCGGCTGCTGTCGCTGGCGCGCGTGGGCCCCGGCGTCAACATGCCGAATACGACGGTCGGCAATCACTCGAAGTACTGGCAGTACATTCGCGATCAACTCGTCGCGGCGAACCCGACGCTCGCGCAACCGGCGAAGTCCGATCTGCAATCGCTGTCGCTGCGCGCGTTCGCACCGACGACTCCCGTCGATGGGACCGTGGCGAACGTCGTCGAGAAGCAGTTTCAGATCGTGCCGCAGCCCTTTCCTGCGCCGGTGCTTTTCCTGATCAGCGGCAAGGCGTACAAGCCGGACGAGATCGGCTATACGGGCGTGCTGGGCAACATCGATCAGTGGAATGTTTCGGCTTCGGCACTCGCCACGCACGTGTTCCACATCCATACGAATCCGTTCAGGATCATGGACATCAAGAACGGAGCGGGCAAGTCGATCTTCAACGGCAATGGCGGTTGCATCGCCGACGAAGGCGCGGACACGCAGTATTGCAACCTGCAGGGCGTCACGCGCGACACGCTGTTCCTCAAGGCCGGCTATACGCTTCAAATGCGGACGGTGTATCAGGACTTCACCGGCGACTTCGTGATGCACTGCCATATTCTCGATCACGAGGATCGCGGGATGATGGAGAACGTACGCATCGTTTCTCCGGCGACGGCGTATCTGCGCGGCGTCACCGCGCCGATCACCGCGATGACGAAGGATGCGGGCCGCTGGTTTGCGAAGCTCGCCGGCCGCGATGAGACGAAGGTGGCGCTTGCCGCTTCGCTGTGCACGTCGAAGGATTATGCGAAACGGTGAGGGAGTAGGGGTGGATGCCGACCCCTTGCCTTGATGGTGAGGGGTTGTGATCGGCGATAGGGCGGGGCGCGTGAGTTTGTTTTGGCCGAGCGAACGGCGCGAAGAATGAGTTCGGCCCGCTCTGGTGATGTCTAACACCACGTTCGCCGGACTCTGGCGATGTTCGGCTCGAGCGAAACGCACTGCCATTCGGTGCGATTGCTTGTTCTGGTTTGATGCGGACACGTTTGGCCGTCTAACGCGGCAGCCCCGATGCCGAAGAGGCACGTTGGCATCGTCCACGTCCACTTTCGGCGAAAGAAGTTGCCATCCGCTCCGTTGCGGGCGTTCGTCCGGCACGCCTCTCACGCAAGATGCCAAATGCGGACTCCTCGCGAAGCCCGCGTGCCTCACAGACAGAGAAAGACGCTTAACTCTGATCGCCCCAAAGATCGTCAACCGCGCGGATTCCCAACAAGTAGCCGTTCGCGCCAGCCCCACATATCACGGCAGTAGCCGCGACCGAGATCGTCGAATGACGGTATTCCTCCGAACGCCGATGGATGTTCGAGATATGCACTTCCACCACCGGCCGACGAATCAGCTTGACCGCATCCAGCACCGGAATCCGCCCGAACGAAAAGCCCGCCGGATTGATGATCAGCGCGGCGTCCTGCAAAAACGCTTCCTGAATCCAGTCGATCAACTGGCTCTCGCTGTTGGTCTGACGGAACACGCAGTCGAACTTCAGATCTTCGGCCAGCGCGAGACAGTTCTGTTCGATGTCCTTGAGCGTCGTATGGCCGTAGATGTTCGGCTCACGCACGCCCAGCATGTTCAGATTGGAGCCGTTGAGAATGTAGAGTCTGCGAGTCATGGTTTCAGTGGGTAGCGCTGCGTTCGAGGGCGGTGTCTTTCGTTTCCCGCGACGTTGCAATTATGAGGAAGGACAGCAGGTTCAGCGAGCCGCAGACAGCGACGATCGCCCACGGCGAACCGTGAAAGGCATTGAGCAGCGCCACCGCGACGATCGGCATCGGCCCGCCGGTGAGCAGGTTCGCGCCCGAGTACGACAGCGCGGACCCCGTATAGCGCGCTTCGGTCGGAAAGGACTCCGCGAACCACACGGGTTGAATGCCGCTTTGAAACTGCGTGAAGCCGAGGAACGCGCCCATCACGGCCATCGTCATGGCGACCGAGTGCTGGTTGAGGATGGGAAAGTAGATCAGGCAGCAGACGAGCGTGCAGAACGAGCCGATCAGCAACGCGCGTTTCCGCCCGATCCGGTCGCTCAGATAGCCGCCCGCCAGCGCGCCCACGATGGCGCAGACATTGGCGACCATCAGCAACATGAAGCCGGTCTGTTTCGGCACGCCGAGGTTCTTCGTCAGATAGCTGAGCGAGAAGACCACGATCAGATAGAACAAGGCAGCCGGGCCGCAGAAGAACAGCGTCAGGCGCAGCGCGGTGCGCCAGTGAAACTTGAAGACGACGCCGAGCGGATTGGCGGCGCGCGCGCCTTCGCCTTTCTTCTTGAGCGCCTCGAAGGCGGGCGTCTCGCTGACTTTCATGCGGATGTAGATGCCGAGCAGCACGAGCACGAAGCTCGCGAGGAACGGGATTCTCCATCCGAACGATTCGAAGTCGTCTGCGGATAACAGACTGGACAGCGCGAAGAGTGCGAAGTTGGCGAGGATCTGGCTGAGCGGCGAGCAGATGCCGAGCAAGCCCGAGTACAGCCCGCGTTTTGCCGGGGATGCGTGTTCGACCGCCATCAGTTGCGCGCCCGTCGATTCGCCGCCCAGCGCGAAACCCTGAACGATGCGCAGCGAGACGAGCAGGATCGGCGCAAGAATGCCGACTTGCTGATACGTGGGCAGCAGGCCCATCAGGAACGATGAAGCGCCCATCACCGAAACCGTGAGGAGCATGAGATTGCGCCGTCCCCAGCGGTCGCCGAGCATCCCGCAGATCACGGCGCCGAGCGGACGTGCAGCGAGTCCCGCCCAGAAGCTCGCGAGCGACGCGAGCAGCGAGGCGGTCGGATCGAGCGAGGGGAAGAACAGCTTCGGAAAGATCGTGGCGGCGACGACGCCGTACAGCGCGAAGTCGAACCACTCGAGCGCCGTGCCGACGGTAGCGCCCGCCACCGCGCGACGCGCCATCAAGTGAGCCTGCGCGGAGCGTTCGCCCGCGGCCAAGTTCGGGTCAGCGGTAACTGACATGGGTGTCTCCTGGATTTTCGGTGTATGTACCGTTCGCTTCTTGCGGCGAACAGATGCTATTGTTTGCGCTCTGAAAGCTGGGCGTTCCGCACCGGAACTGCATTTCATATCACGAAAATCGACCAACGATGTCGCTGAAAAACGGCCTGAGAATGCTCGATTTCCTCGCGTCGCAAGGTGAGGGCGCAGGGCTTGTCGAGATCGCGGATGCGCTGGCCATGCCACGCAGCTCGTGTCATCGCGTGCTGACCGAACTCGTCGAGAGCGGCTATGTGAGGCAATTGACCGATCACAGCCGCTACATCCTTACCATGCGCATGACGTCGAATGGCCTCGAATTTCTGAGCCTGACGGGCATCGCGGATATCGCCCAGCCGATCATCGAACGCGTCGCGGCGCGGACGGGCGAACTCGCGCGGCTGTCGCTGGTGGATGGCGAAGCGATCATCTGGGTGGGAAAGGCGGACGGACACCGCACCGGGTTTCGCTACGATCCCGATATGGGGCAGGCGGCGCGGCTTTCCTGCACGTCGACGGGACATGCGTGGCTCATGACGATGACCGATGAGCAGGCGGCTGCGCTGGTACTTAAGCAGGGCTTCGGACAGCCGAACGAGTTCGGCCCCAATGCGCCAACGACGCTGAAGGCCTTGCTCGGCTTCCTGCACGCAGCGCGCGTGCGTGGCTATGCGATGATCGACGAAGTCTTTGCGCCGCGCATGTCGGCAGTGGCGACTCCGGTGATCAGCGGATCGCGTTGCGTCGGTGTCATCAGTCTGGCGGGTCCGCGCAAGCGGCTGACGGCCGAGAAAATTCACGAGTATTCGGTGCTGCTGCGCGAGGCGGCCAATGAACTGGCGCAGTTGAGCAATCTGGCGGGATTCCCGAGCCAGCCGCCGCTTGGTAAGGGATGAGTGGACTGTGCGGATGAGCCGTTAGCGGTGTTCGAACGCTGGACCACATGAGCGACGGCAATGGATCGGGAGGGGCCTCTGCTGGACATCGGTTGGGACGCGTTCATTTCTTCGGTAGGCGATGAGATAGCTGAAGACGCGGATTGGCGTTTGGACGCAGCGGTGCAGCAGGTGTTGGAGCCGCGCAATCAGAAAGCCCGATGTAATTCGCTGATTGCGCCAACTCCAGGGCGATGAGCGTTGGTCCACGCCAGCGCAAACCGATAAGCCAAGCCCGGTACAACGATTGCCGCATGCCCAGCCACCATCCCCGCCAGCAGCATGAACAACGAAAAGCCCGCCCCGCCCGCCAACGCCGCGCCCTGAATCACCCCCCGCTAGCCTCCCTCAACGTAAGCCCCTTCGTCTCCGGCGCCCAGGCAATGGACACCACCATTCCCACCAAAAGCACCCCCGCCAACGCGAGCATCGTCACCTGAATGCCCGCCTGCGCGATGCCGATCGGCAGCAGAAACGTCCCAATCGCCGATCCTAGGCGGCTTGACGCAATCGCCAGTCCGACGCCGCACGCACGCGCCTCGGTCGGAAAGCACTCGGGCGGAAACACGCCGACGAGATTGCAGAACGCCGACATCGTGAGCGTGAAGACGCCGAACGCGACGATCATCGCCATATTCGCCGATGACGGCAGCACAGCCAGCGCGAGCAGCGAAACGCACGTGATCGCGAACGATCCAATCAGGAATCCACGGCGCGAAAGCCTGATCGTCAGCCAGATGCCGATTACCGCGCCCAGCACGAGAAAGCCGTTGAGCAGCAAGTCGGCGCGCGAGCCTCCGTCGAGATGGATCGCAGACAGAATGCTCGGCAAGAACGTATAAATCGCGAAGTACGGAATCACGAGACACACGAAGAACGCGCGATTGAAAATCGTGCGGCGGATCAGGTCCGGCTTGAACAGGCGCGCGAAGCCGCCCGCAGGCGCGAAGTGCTCGCCGTTGTCCGCTTCGAGCGCGACGTTTTCACCGAAGTGCTTGCGCACGATGCGACGCGCTTCCTCGACACGTCCCTGTCCGAGCAGCCAGCGCGGCGACTCCGGCGTGCCGATGCGCAGCACCAGCACGAGCAGCGCGGGAACGCCCGCCGACGCGAGCAGCCATCGCCACGCATCCGGCGATGCGTCCGCGTAATGCATGCCGACGACGTTCGCGATCACATAGCCGATCGTCCAGATGACGCTGAACGATCCGAGCAGCGTGCCGCGATGCCTGCGCGGCGAGAACTCCGCGAGAATCGCGTGGCCCACGGCGAAGTCGCCGCCCATGCCGAAACCGATCAGCACGCGCAGCGCGACCAGCATCGCGGGCGTCGTCGCATAGAACTGGGCGAAAGCCGCCGCCGTGATGATGACGAAGCTGAGCAAGAAAATCTTCTGCCGCCCGAGCTTGTCCGACAGCCAGCCGAACACAAGGCTGCCGAGAAAGATGCCGATCAGCGCCGATGAACCGAGCAGGCCGATCCAGAAGGCATCGAGCGGAATCTGGCGGTTCAGCGACGCGAGCGCATAGCTGATGGTGCCGAGCGCGTAGCCTTCGGTGAAGTGCGCGCCGAAGGTCAGGCCCGCGATCTTCACGTGGAAACGGTTGAGCGGAACGTCGTCGAGCATCACGCGCTGCGTCGGCGTGCTGGCTGGCGCAGCCCCGTGCGGCGCGAACGCCCTCGGGTCGCTCAGGCTTTGGGTATCCATAGGTATCTCCTCCACTTTGTTCTCGAAGCGGCGCATCGCGCAACAAGGCGACCGATGCCCCGCGCGTGGACCGCGAGCGTGTTCAGCGGCCGAGGCCCGCCATCATCATGTACTTGAGCTCGGTGTATTCATTGAGTCCGTACTTCGATCCTTCGCGGCCCAATCCCGAATGCTTCACGCCGCCGAAGGGCGCAACTTCCGTCGAGATGATTCCTTCGTTGATGCCGACCATGCCGGTTTCCAGCGCATCCGCGACGCGCCAGGCGCGGCCCAGATCGCGCGTGTAAAAGTACGCGGCCAGGCCGTAGGGCGTGTCGTTGGCGACGCGGATCACGTCCTCTTCGGTATCGAAGCGGAAGCACGCCGCGACCGGCCCGAAGGTCTCTTCATCGGCGATCAGCATGGAAGGCGTGGCGTCGGCCAGCACGGTCGGCTCGTAGAACGTGCCGCCGAGCGCATGCGGCTTGCCGCCCGTCAGCACCTTCGCGCCTTTGTGCAGCGCATCGTCTACATGCGCGCGCACCTTCTTCAACGCGGCCTCGTTGATGAGCGGTCCCTGCTCGAACGCGCCCAGCAGCCCGTTTCCAACGCGCAGCTTCTGCACGGCCCGTGTGAGCGCCTGCGTGAACGCGTCGTAGACGCCGTCCTGCACGTAGAAGCGATTGACGCACACGCACGTCTGCCCGGTGTTGCGAAACTTCGATGCGATCGCGCCTTCCACCGCCGCATCGATATCCGCGTCATCGAAGACGATGAATGGCGCGTTGCCGCCCAGTTCGAGCGAGAGCTTCTTGAGCGTATCGGCCGACTGCCTGGCAAGCAGCTTGCCGACGCGCGTCGAGCCGGTGAACGAGAGCTTGCGCACGTCGTCCGATTGCGTGAGCGTCGCGCCGATGGCCGGGGCGTCGCCGGAAACGATGTTGAACACGCCCGGCGGGATGCCCGCTTCCTCAGCCAGCACCGCGAGCGCGAAGGCGGAAAGCGGCGTCTCTTCCGATGGCTTCAGCACCATCGTGCAGCCCGCCGCGAGCGCGGGACCGGCTTTGCGCGTGATCATCGCGAGCGGAAAATTCCACGGCGTGATGGCCGCGACGACCCCGACCGGTTCCCGCGTCACGATGATCTTCGAGTTGGACTTCGGGCTCGGGATCACGTCGCCATACGCGCGCTTCGCTTCCTCCGCGAACCACTCGAAGAAGCTCGCGGCGTAGGCGACTTCGCCGAACGCTTCGAGAAGCGGCTTGCCCTGCTCGCGGGTGAGCACCGTGCCGAGCGCCTCACGATGCGCGACCATCAGTTCGCCCCAGCGCTTCACGCGCGCACCGCGTTCCTTCGCGGTCAACGCGCGCCAGGCGGGGAGGGCTTTCCTTGCGGCGTCGATGGCAAGCTGCGTTTCCTTCTCGCCGCCGCGAGCGACGTTCGCGATCACTTCGCCCGTCGCCGGATTGCAGACGGCGTAGGTCTCGGCGCTCGCGCGCCATTGGCCGTCGATGTAATGACCCGTTCGCAACAGATCGATCATGCCGCACGCTCCAGCTTGTCCGCGAACACGCCTTGCGCCGCACGCGGCTCGCGCGCGATGCGCTTGCCCGCCGTGTAGTCGTTGATGAGATCGCAGGGCGTGTAGTTGCGGTCGAGTTCGTGAAGCTCGTCGGCGTCGAGCTTGGTGTCGAGCGCGGCGAGCGCGCTGTCGAATTGCGCGGCGGTATCCGCGCCGACCAGCATGCTCGAAATGCCGGGGCGGGAAAGCACCCACGCCTGTGCGATCTGCGCGGGCGGCAGGCCACGCCGCGCCGCGACACGCGCGACCGATGCGGCAATCGCGAGCGACGCCGGATCGGCATACATTTGCGCCGTGAAGAAGTCGGTCTGGTTGCGCGTGGACTTCGCATCGCAGGTGAGCAGGCCGCGGGCGAGCGGACTGAACACCGACACGCCCACGCCCTGATCGATGCAATATGGAATCATCTCCCGCTCTTCCTCGCGGTAAGCGGCGTTCAGCTGCAATTGCATGTTGATGGGCTTGTGCCAGCCGTGGCGCTCGCAAGCCTGCATGATCTTCGCGAACTGCCAGGTGGTCATCGTCGAGACGCCGATATACCGCGCCTTGCCCGCGCGCACGATATCGTCGAGCGCGTGCATCGTTTCTTCGACGGGCGTGTTCACATCGAAGAAATGCAGCATGTAGATATCGACGTAATCCATGTCGAGACGCTTCAGCGACGCGTCGATGCCGTCCATGATGTGCTTGCGCGAATGGCCGCCGGCGTTGGGCGTGCTCGCCATGTCATAACCGACTTTCGTCGTCACGACGATATCCTCGCGGCGCACGAGCCGCTTGAGAATGCGGCCGACGACTTCTTCGCCGGCACCCGTCGAATAGAAATCGGCGAGGTCGATGAAGTTGACGCCCGCATCGAGCGCGTGCCTGACGATCGGCTCGCTCTGCGCTTCATCGAAAATCCACGGCTTCCATTGCGGCGTGCCCATGTTCATCGTGCCGAGACACAGGCGCGAAACCTTGAGGCCGGACTGGCCGAGGCGCACGTATTCCATGTCGGTCTCCTTACTTTTTCCTGGGCGTGTAGAACGGGTTCGACACCTCGCGTGCGGCGGCGAACACGGCTTCCTTGCGCGGCAGACCTTCCATCGCCGCGACGATCGCGTTCTTGCACGCGCGATAGTTGTTCGCGAACACGGCGTCGAGATCGTCGGTCTTCGGATTGACCCAGTTCGCCGTCACGACGACCCAGTCGTTCTCCGCTTCGGGCGGCAGCGTGCCGTTTTCGAGCGATTCGGCCACCGCCTTCGCGATGCCCGCCTGCGATGCGCCCCACGTGGCGTTGCCGTGGAAGTCGCCTTCGATCTGCGCCTTGTTCACATAGAGCGTGAGCGGCTTGGCCGGCACGCCCGGTTGCGCGATGACGACGAACGGCGCATGTCCCGCCGAGGGTGTCGCGAGCGCGGTGGCGAAGGCCTGACCGGCGGGACCGCTGCGCGGTCCGACCAGTACGTTGATATGGGCGAGATTGACGCCCGGCCCTTCGAAGCCTTCACCGATAAAAAGATTCTTCTGCATGAACTCATTCCTCTGTCGATTCCGCCTGATAGGTGGATGCGGCCATTCTGCGGCGGCGTTCGACAGCCAAGGAACCGACGATTTGTCAGCGCGGGTGTGAGATGCGATCAACTCCGGTGCGACCCGTAAGGGCTTCTCCCCGGTCTGATTAGGAGATCTCCGATGCGCCTAAGCATTTCTTAAGAATTCATTGCCGAGAATCGATAGCTGCCCGCTCGAGGCGCACATCGTCTAAAGAAAAACCGAAAGGAGCGCCGCCATGCCGCATGAAATTGCCGTGTCACTGGGACTGAATGCGTGATGCACGGCTCGGTCTCCCTGCCGCTGGAACTCGCGGACAACGTGGCCTGGCATTTCCACGATCTCGCCAAGTCGCGCACCGTCGACCGGCCGCCCGCCGAGGGCGAAGTCGGCCTGTGGCTCATCACGAGCGAGTTTCGCTTCGCGTCGGCATCGAATATCGGAAGCTGGCTGAGCGTCGCGGAGCGCAAGCGGGCGCGGCTCTATCCAAACTCGGCGATTGGCCGCCGCTTCGGCGTCGCGCGGGCGACACTGCGGCTCGTCGTATCGCAGATGTTCGGCTGCCGCCCTCAGGAAGTGCGCGTGGAAGATGCGCCCGATGAGCGCATCGTCGTGAAGGACGCGGCGGGGGAGCGCAGCGTGGGCGTCGATGTGTCGTACTCGGGGATCTGGATCGTGATGGCGGTGGCGTCGGCCCATGTGGGAATCGGCCTCAGTGTCGACGCGCCGGGCGCTCAGGGCGCGCAGATCGCGCTCGTCGAAGCGGCGCATATCGCCAGGCAAAGAGCGGGGCGCGGGGAGGGCGCTGCATCGTCGACGTGGCATGGTCTGGTGCTGCCGATGCCCGGCGAGCTACGCGGCGTCGTCGCGGTGGATCGGCCGGTGTCGGAAGTCCACGCGTTCGGCTGGGAAAAGCAGATCAAAGCGAATACGGACGTCTGATCCGCCGAGTCAAAGCAAAAACCCCATGCGCCGCGCATGGGGTTTTGCGTTTCAATCAGGACAGAGTTGGCCCGCGAATCAGGCCGCAGCAGGCCGCCACTTCAACAATCTTTGCTCCACCGCCGTCAGCAGATAGTCCGCCGCCAGCGCGACGACGGCCAGCACGATCATCGCCGCGAACACCCCGCTTGCGTTGAACGCGCCTTGCGCCGTGGAAATCAGCAGCCCGATGCCCTGCTTCGATCCGAGGAATTCGCCGACCACCGCGCCGACGAGCGCGAAGCCGAAGCTCACGTGCAGGCTGGCGAGAATCCACGACAGCGCCGACGGAATGACTACCGAAGTCGTCACTTGCCGCCGCGACGCGCCGAGAATCTGCGCATTCGCGATCATGTAGCGGTCAGCTTCCCGCACGCCCTGGAATGCATTGGCGAACACGACGAAGAACACCATCACGACCGCGAGCGCCACCTTCGACGCCATGCCGAGCCCGAGCGCGATGACGAACACTGAGCCGAGCACCACGCGCGGAATCGAATTCGCAATCTTGATGTAGATGCTGAACACATCCGACAGCAGCTTGTTGCGCCCGAGCACGATGCCGCAAAACACGCCCGCCACCGAGCCGATGATGAAGCCTAGCCCGGTCTCTTCGAGCGTGACCCAGACTTGCGTCAGCAACGGCCCTTGCGACGTGCCCTCGACGAACCATTCGACGATCTGCTCATAGATCGCGGAAGGCATCGAGAAGAAGAACGGGTCGATCCAGTGCAGGCGAGCGGACAGTTCCCAGCCGCCGAGCACGATGACCAGCACCGCGATGCGCAGCCCGATCACGAGCGCATGACGTTGCCGGATGCGCCGTTGCGCCTCGCGTTCGACTTGCGCGAGCGCGCCGGCGTCGATGCCTGCGGGCATCGTCTGTTGAGGTGTTGACATGTTCGATGTTCCTTTCGGACAGGTTCAGCCGATTTGCACTTCTTCGCGCAAGTCGTGCCAGATATCG
Organism: Caballeronia grimmiae; assembly: GCF_022879615.1. NCBI lineage: Bacteria > Pseudomonadati > Pseudomonadota > Betaproteobacteria > Burkholderiales > Burkholderiaceae > Caballeronia > Caballeronia grimmiae. Next base: position 252,958 of record NZ_CP084273.1, on the reverse strand, counting down.
CGTGAGATTTCGATGAAGCGCGGGTGATACCGAATCTCCGACGTAATGCGCGGACGCGGCAAGTCGATCTCGTAGACCTTCTTGAGCGTCGCGGGCCGCGCGGTCAGCACGAAGACGCGGTCAGCAAGCGCAATGGCTTCTTCGAGATCGTGCGTGACGAACACGACCGATCCCGCGTTCGCCGACCAGAGCTCCAGCAGTTCGTCCTGCATCAGCGTGCGCGTCTGCATGTCGAGCGCGGAGAACGGCTCGTCCATCAGCAGGATTTCGGGCTTGTTGATGAACGTCTGCGCGAGCGCCACGCGCTTTCTCATGCCGCCCGACAACTGATGCGGATAGTGCTTGCCGAATTTGTCGAGGCCGACGCGGCGCAGCCATTCGTTGGCTTCGTCGTAGGCGGCGGACTTCGAACGGCCCCGGTACAGCGGCCCGGCGGCGACGTTGTCGAGCACCGAGCGCCACGGAAATACGGCGTCCGCCTGAAACACGAAGCCGATGCGCGGATCGATGCCATCGACCGGCGCGCCCATCACGCGCACTTCGCCGGTGGTCGGCTTGAGCAGGCCCGTGATCATGCCGAGCGTCGTGGACTTGCCGCATCCCGTCGGGCCGACGATCGCGACGAACTCGCCCTTCGCCACCGACATGCTGAAGTCGCGCAGCGCGACCGTCGCGCGGCCATCGGGCGAGATGAAGCGGCAAGAGACGTTGCGAAGTTCGATCGCGGGTTGCCGTGTCGTATTCATCGCCGGCCTCACTTCGATGCCGACGCCATCGCCGCGCCCGCCACGTACTCGTTGGAATACGTGCGCGCCAGATCGATATGTTTGCCCTTCACCGAAGGATTGAACGCCGACAGCACTTTCAGCACGGTATCGGGGCCATCGGCGGGCATCTTGCCGTCCTTCGTGAACATCGGCAGCGAGGCCTTCAGCGCGCCTACGTAGAGTTCCTTGTTCTTCGCGTAGTAATCCTTCGGCATCTTCTCGGCGATCTGCTCGGCGCTGTGCGTCGCGATGAAGTTCAGCGTCTTCACGAAGGCGCGCGACAATTTAGCGGCCTCCGCCTTGTGCGATTCGGCCCACGCGCGCTGCACGTAGAAGCTCGACGCGGGGTAAGTGCCGCCGAGCGCGGCGCGCGTGCCTTCGATGGTCCGCATGTCGACCAGCACCTTCCCGTCGCCTGTCTTGAGCAGTTGCGACACCGTCGGCTCCGTGGTCATGCCCGCGTCGATGCGCTCCTGCTTGATCGCCGCGATGAAGCTGTTGTCCGCGCCGACCGGCAGCAGCGTGTATTCCTTCGACGTTACACCCGCGCGCTGCGCGAGGTACTGCGTGAGAAAGCTCGTCGATGAACCGAGGCCCGTCACGCCGAGCGTCTTGCCTTTGACATCGGCCATGCTCTTGATCGTCGATGATGCCTTGGTCGACACCACTTCCACTTCCCCCGGCACCTGACCGAACACGACGAGCGCCTGCACTTCCTTGCCCTTGCTCTGCAAGTCGATGGTGTGATCGTAGAAGCCGACCACACCTTGCACCGCGCCGGCGAGCAATTCGTTCTCGGCATCGACGCCCGCGGGCTGCGAGAGGATTTCGACGTCGAGCCCTTCGTCCTTGAAGTAGCCGAGCTGCTCGGTCAGCTTCGCGGGCAGATAGATGATCTTGGTCGCGCCGCCGACCATGATCGATAACTTTTCCGCGTGGGCGGATACGGAAGCGGCGGCGAGCGCGAAAGCAACACCGGATAAAGCAGCGATCTGGCGCAGAGTACGCATCAGGAGTCTCCTTGAGATGGGCCGTCGTGCGCGGCCCGCTTTTCGAATGTGTGCGGCGATTATAGGAATGCCAAACCTTCTGCCAGCTTTCTGAGCCGATGCCGGAACATGGGTGTTAACCCGATGCATCGCGCATTCGCGAGACGCCCTACAATCGCGCGGCATGAAGCTGCTCCTGATCGAAGACAATCCGACGCTTTCGCTCTGGCTCGCCAAGATGCTGGAACAGGAGGCATTCGCGCTCGACGCGGTGCAAGACGGCGAAGCGGCCGATCAACTGCTGCGCGCGAATCACTACGATGTCGTCCTGCTCGATCTCAATCTGCCACGGCTGTCGGGCAAGAACGTCCTGCGCCGCATGCGGCAGCGCGGCGACGCGACTCCGGTGATGATCCTGACGGCGAGCGGTTCCATCGACGAAAAAGTGGAACTGCTCGGCGCGGGCGCGGACGATTACCTTGTCAAGCCGTTCGAGGTCCGCGAACTGATCGCACGCGTGAAGGTGATGATCCGCCGGCGCAGCGCCGCGACGGCGAACGAAGTGTCGTGCGGCGATCTGGTCTTCGATATCGACACCCGCCAGTTCGCGCTCAAGGGCGCGCCCCTCAACGTGACGCCGCGTGAGCGCAGCGTGCTCGAAGCGCTGGTGCTGCGGCTCGGCAAGACGGTGTCGAAGGCGTCGCTGCTGGACGCGATCTTCACGCACGAGGATCAGCCCAGCGAGGACGCGCTCGAAATCTACGTGTCGCGGCTGCGCAAGAAACTCGATGGCAGTTCCGCCGCGATCGTGACCTTGCGCGGCCTCGGCTATCTGCTTCGAAAGAAGGACGATGACCAATAGCCTGCGCGTTCGCCTTTTGTGGTGGCTGCTCGTGCCGCTCGCGTTGTATGTGTTCGTGACGGGCAAGGCCGCATACGACAACGCGCGCCACACGGCCGACCTCTTGCAGGAGAACACGCTGCTCGCGTCGGCGCGGATGATCGCGGGCGAAGTCGAGTGGTCGGACGGCATGTTGCGCGTCGACATACCGCCAGCCGCGCTCGAAGTGTTCGCGTCGCCTCATGGCGATCAGGTCTACTACAACGTGAGCGTCGACGATGGCCGCCTGCTTGCGGGGCTGCCGGACTTCCCGTCGAACCGTGCCGCCGCCGAAGCCGCGACGCACGATACCCCCATTTACTACGATGCGGCCTTGCACGGCGCGTCGATCCGCGTGATCGGCTACGTGCGCCGCATGTACGACAACGGATCGATACGCCACGTGCTCGTGTCGGTCGGCAAGACGCAGGCATCGCGTGATGCGATGGTGCGCCAGCTTTGGCGCGGGCAGCTCGTGCGGCAGATCGAGATCGTCTTGCTCGCGGTGGCGCTGGCGTGCATCGGCCTGACCTTCGAACTGCGTCCGCTCCTGAAGATCAAGGAAGAGGTGATGGACCGCGATCCGATGCAGCTCGAACCGCTGCGCGTCGAGCGCCTGCATGCGGAGTTGCGCCCTATCGTCGATGCGATCAACCAGTGCATCGCGCGGCTCGGCGTGCAGGTGGCGGCGCAGCGGCGCTTCATCGCGGACGCGGCGCATCAGTTGCGCACGCCGCTGACCGTGCTGGAGACGCAGGTGCAATATGCGCGGCAGCATCGTGCGCTCGAGCCGTCGCTGAGCGAAGCGCTGGCGGCGATGCAGCGCAGCACGCGCTCGATGGTCGGCCTGACCAACAAGCTGCTGCTGCTTGCGCAAGCCGAAGCGGCGGACTACACGCAACTGGCGACGCAGAAGGCGGATTTGTCGGGCATCGCGAAAGAGGTGGTCGAGGATCTCGCCCTGGTTGCGGAGAAGCGCGGCATCGATCTCGGCGCGGAACTGGGCGATGCCGCGTGGATCATCGGTCACGAGGGATTGCTTGCGGCGCTCGTGTTCAACGTGACGGAAAACGCCGTGCGCTACACGCAATCGGGCGGGCACGTGACCGTCGCGGTGGCGCGCGAGGGCGAGCGCGTGACGCTCGCCGTCACCGACGACGGGCCGGGCATACCGGCGGAAGCGCGCGGCCGCGTGTTCGAGCCGTTTTATCGCGCATCGGCGGATACCGAGGGCACGGGGCTCGGGCTCGCGATTGCGCGTGAGATCGTGCAGGCGCATCGCGGGGAGATCGCGATTTCGGCAAGCGAGCCTTCGGGGAGGGGCGTGGTGGTGGCGGTGCGGTTTGCGGCGGCGTGAGGATCAGGCGGCGAGAGGCGGAAGCGGGCCGGTTCCACGAATCCATGCGACATCGGCCAGTTCGGCCATTTCCTTGTCGCCCCGGCTATCGCCGTAAGCGAAGAGCTTCGCAGGAGGGTCGTCGCGCCACCAGCCCCTAAGGCGCGCCACTTTCTCGGGACCCCAGCAATTGCCGCCGATGAAACGGCCCGTGAAGCCGTGGTCGCCGAGTTCGAGCTGCGTGCAAAGAACTGTACCGATCCCCGCCTTCTCCGACGCCCAAATCTGCAAATACAACGACGGCGATGCACTGACGAGCACGACTTCGTGTCCGAGCGCCCGATGCGCGTCGATGCGCTCGATCATCTCCGGACGGATCATCGCGATAAGGCGCGATGCGCAGAACGAACGCGCGGCATCGGCCAGTTCGGTGCGCGATACGCCGCGCAAGGCATGACGAAGAAAAGCGGCTTTTGCGACGCCACGGTCGCATGCGCCGATAGCCATGCCAAGCAACTGCGGCCCGGCGAGCACGCCCGCCGTCAAGAATCGCGCGACGCCCGCCGTGTGCAGCACGAATGCCTTCAGGCTGTCGCCGGTGGTGATGGTGCCGTCGAAATCGAATGCGGCGATGGTTCTTGCGCGTCGTGTCATCGGGAAGTGTGCTTCGTGGCCTGACGTGCCGCCAACGCGGCGGGCAGGGTCACGTTCATCAGTTGATCGGTGCGAGACAGCAGATTGACGATCTCCGCTTCGAAGCCGCGCGCCTGGAGCGAGAGCAGTTCCACTTGCTGAAACGCCTGCTGGACGATTGCGCGGCGATCGTGCAGCGCATTCGACGCAGTCGCATCGTCCGGATTGCCGTCGATACCGGCAACGGCGCACAAGGCCGCAAGACCAATGCCCAGCCCCTCGCGCGCCTGCATCACGGTCTTCTGTATCGCGTCGATGCGCGCGGAGAACGATTGCAGCGACACCTTCAGCGTCGTCAGGGCGGCGCGGTAATCGGGCTCGGCCGTGTCGACGCCGAGGTATCGGCCGGCGATGCGGTTCACCAACGTCGGCCCGTGCGTGGCACGGTCGAGCAAGGCAGCCATGATACCGGCCGCGTCGAGGTCCGCGAAGTCGCGCGTCATGCGCGTGAGCGTTTCGACGGATTCGCCGCAAGCCCTGAGCGGCGCATCCGCGATGGATGTCGCGGCGTCGACGCTCGGCGGCGTCAACTGCCGGATCGCGCGTTCGATGCGCAGCTGATGCTTCGGATACAACTCGGGAAACCGCTGCATCGCCAGTTCAAAGCAACGGTCGAGCAGCGGATGACCGCTCTCGCCGAAGAGCGCGCGTCCCGGTTCGCCTCGCGGCGCAGTCTTGCGGGCGCTGCGTTCGCCGAATAGCGGCGCGACTGCTGGCGCCGGCTCGGCGGCTTTTACATCGGCGAAGCGCAGGACGCCGGGTTCAGGACTCGCATCGCCGAAATCGAGGGGCCGGGGCTGGAGATCATCGCGGGACACGCTGGCTTCTCGTTAGCGGAAACATTGGGGGGCATCCGTCACGCGATGCCCCGTTGGCTGGATCGGTCAGGCGCGATCGACGTGGCCGCCGTACGCCGTCACGAAGTCCGCGAGTCCGCGGTTGTAGCCCATGCCGACGGCCTTGAACATGAACTGCCCGTCGCGGCGATAGAAGCTGCCGACCTGCACGGCGGTTTCCATCGAGAAGTCCTCTTCCAGCGCATAGCGCGCGATCACCTTGCCCGATTCCTCCTCCGAAATTTCGATGTAGCTGTTGCGCACCTGCCCGAAGTTCTGCTTGCGCTCCCCTGCGCGGTCGATGGTCACGACCACCGAAATTTCCTCGACGGCCGCCTCGAGTTTCTTCGTGTCGATGAAGAGCACTTCGTCGTCGCCGTCGCCGCTGCCGGTCTGGTTGTCGCCGCTATGAATGACGCCGAGACACTCCGACGCCGACATGCCCTTGCGCGGCCAGTCGTCGCCGGGCTGAAAGAACGTCGTCTCGCGGTCGAGCGTGCGGATCTCCGTGTTGTAGAAGATGAAGTGCTTCTGCGAAATCAGCTTCGGGTTGTTCTGCGCGTCGTAGTTGCAGAGAAACACGGAGACATCGAGATCGAAGTCGTTGCCGGTGTCCGTCGCGTTGGCGTCCCAGCCGAGACCGATCTTGAACCTGGTCGCGTTGGGTGCTTCTTTCGACAGATTGATGCGTCCGCCTTTGGACAGATTGATCTTTGACATGATGTGGATGACTTATCGAAGAATTGTTATTGCGCCGATGCCGCTGCCTGTTCGCGCTTCTGCACGATGATCGAGCTCACCACCGCCACGCAGATGGTGAACGCGCCGATCAGCCCGGTGACGACTTCGGGCACGTCCACCGTGACGCCGAGCATGATGACCGCGAGCGCGCCGATTGCCCAGAACGCGCCGTGTTCAAGGAACCGGTACTGCGCGAGCGTGCCTTTCTGCAGCAGGATCAGCGTCATCTGGCGGATATAAGCCGCGCCGACGCCGAGCCCGAGTGCAATAAGGAACACGTTGTTGGTCAGCGCAAATGCGCCGATGACGCCGTCGAAACTGAACGACGAATCGAGCAGTTCGAGATAGAAGAAGCCCGCGACGCCTTCACGCACGACGCGGTCGCCGGTTTCATCGCCGCCCACGAGATCGCCGACGCCATGCGCGACGATGAAGCCAATCACGCCGCCGCCGCCCGCGAACAGGAACGACGCGCGCTCCGCTTCGGGCAACTGCAACGACACGAGCGCGATGACCGCGAGCGTGAGCGCGGTTTCGATCGCGGTGAGGCGTCCAAGGCGCGTCAAGGGCCGTTCGATGATGCCGATCCAGTGCTCGTCCTTGTCGGTATCGAGCATGAACTTGAAGAAGACCATTAGCAGGAACGCCCCGCCGAATGCGGATACTTCGTGATGCGCGGACGTCAGAATCGCCGCGTATTGCTGCGGCGCTTCGAGCGCGAGCTTGCCCGCTTCGATAAAGCCGATATGTCCCGCGATGCACACGATCAGCAGCGGAAACACGAGGCGCATGCCGAACACGGCGATCGGCAGGCCATAGACCATGAAGCGGTCGCGCCACTTCTGCGACCAGTTGCGAAGCACGGCCGCATTGGCTACGGCGTTATCGAGCGAGAGCGATATCTCGAGAATGCACAGCACCGCGACGAGGATCATGTCCTTGACGCCGCCGAGCACGAGCGCGGCCACGAGCGCGATGAAGGTCAGCGCAAGCGGAATCTTGAAGAGTTTCATGGTGGAGCCTGAGTCGAATCAAATGAAGGCGCGTTGAGGCTTGCCCGATCGCGCGTTGTCGTTACTTGCCGCGAACCCAGTCGCAGAATTCCTCGGTGATGAGCTGCTCGTAGATTTGCTGATCGGAGATATCGAGCGATTCCAGATGCACGAAGCCCGCGTTCGCGAATTCATTGGCGACGTCGCGAAGGAACGTGAATTCGCGCGGATCGCCCACGCCGACGAGTGACCAGTAGATCGGGAACTTCTGCGCGTCGCGCAGCAGCTTTTCGACATCCATGCGATCACGCGGGGGGTTTTGCCCGTCGGTCACGAAAAGCACCCACGCGGGCATCGTGTTCGCCGGTTCGGCGGGCAGCGGCGCGGGCGCCTCGCCGGGCGCGCTGAAGAGCCGCGCGAAGAAGCCGCGCTTGTCCTTCTGCTTCGCTTGCGGAGATTCAGGCGGCGCGAAGAAGAAGTTGACGATATCGGCCATGACGGGCGCGTACATCGTGCCGCCCCACTTGCGGATCTCGTTGTTCTTGAGCACATGCTCCGAAATGTAGCTGCCGTAGTTGTCGGGCGTCGCGGTCGGCAGGCGGTTGAAGCCTTCGGTGAAAGTCCAGGTGTCGATCTCGCCGTTGTCGTCGAGCTTCATCGCGATGCCGAGCATCCGGTCGTGCGTTTCCTGGATGACGCCGGAGTCGTAAAGTGCCTGGGTCGAGCCGGAAATGTCGAGCGCCGCCGCGACGCGCACGACGGGCGGACGCGGCAGCTTGCGTTTCGACAGGACGATGGAGACGGTCTCGCCACGGCTTGCCAGCGCGGGCTTGTGCAGATTGATGGTGCTCATGCTTGCCTTAAGGATGGAACGTTTTTAGTTTTGTGCTTCGTTGAAGCGCGCGACGAAGTCGCGTTCCAGTTGACGCAGACGCGGCTCGTCCGCGCGACGCCGGCGCTGTCCGTCCTCGACGATTTTTGCGATTTCGTCGAGCGCATCGAAGAGCTTTTGCTGCGTGTACTGGAACGTTTCGGTGGCGATGACGGGCCGTTGGCCCAGCGCGGCGACCGCGCCGGCGTTCGCGTGCAACTGGTCGGCTTGCGCGCGCAGTGCGGCGTCGGCGGCATCGAACGTCGCGTTCACCAGATCGGCCGCCTTCTTCGTGCTCAACTGCTTGATGTAGAGCGAGAACGCGTTCGTCCACGCGGGAATCAGCACGGTCTTCGCGGTCGCGAACTTCGAAATGAGCGTGCGCTTGTGCTCTTGTTCGAGACGAATCTGCGGGGCAAGTTGCTCGGACATCAGCATGGCGCGGGAAAGATCGTCGATTTTCTGTTCCAGCGCATTGGCGCTGCGGCGCATGTCCATCGTGCGTTGCGCGGCGAAGGCATCGGCGGCTTCGTGCGGCTCGGCCAGCACCGCGCGATACGCTTCGAGCGATGTCTGACCGAGCGCGCGCGCGTCTTCAAACTGACGAAACGTGTCGTAGTTGTCGGCGTACATCTGGTCGAGTTCCGCGATATCGCGTTTTTGCCGGTTCGCGTTGCTCTCGAGTTCGATGACGAGCGTGCCGATGCGCTTCTCGACCGAATCGAATTGCGCTAGCAGACGCTCCTTCGTGGAACCGAACATGGCCGTGATGCGCCCGACGATGCCGCGCTTTTGCAGCGATGCCGGATCGAGGCCCTTCGCGGTCACGATGAGTTCGTTTAGCTTCGCGCCGAACTGCTCGGCGTCGGATGCGCGCACTTCGGACAGGATGCGCTGCGACAGGCCGGCCACGCGCTCGCCGGCTTTTGCGCCGAGGCCGTGAATTTCGTCCTCGGTCAGGAGTTTGGCGACCGCAGCGGCGTCCGTGCGCGGGGTGACCTCACCGGCCTCGCGACTATCGCCGAATATGGGCTTCATCGTTCTTGTCTCGTTCTTTTCTGAGTCGTGCTGATCGATCTGCGCGCAAAACGCCTCCGAATTGCGCGGATGTAAGGCGGCATTGGACGATGGAAGAAAGCGAATCGCAATAGCGGAGACACTTTGAGTCAGAAATGCTCATTTGATTGGCGACGACGCCTTGCACAAAGTGTCACGCCGGCGGGTCGTCGACTATGAAAAGCGCGTGGTGGCCGAGTGCCCAAGCCCATGGCACCCTCCTTGCATATCCTCACCACTTCGCATAACCGACGACCCAAGGAGCCGCCTCATGCCTCAAGACCTCACCTTTCGCGCCGGCGAAGCCACCGTTTTCGCCGCGCCCGGCCAGGCCACCGACGCCATGCCGGAAATCCTGATTGGGCGTGTCGACGGCCCCGTCGGTCATGCGTTCGCGAACATGATGGCGCAGTCGAAAGGGCATACCGCGATGTTCGCGATCCGCGCATGCAATCAAATGGTCCGGCCGGCGACGATGATCGTCCCGAAGGTCACGCTGAAGGACATGCCGACCATCGAGCTATTCGGCGGCGTGGTCCAGTCGGCCACCGCCGATGCCGTCGTTGATTGCCTGATCGAAGGCATCCTGCCGAAGGAGCACGCCAACGAGCTATGCATCATCAGCCTCGTGTGGATCGATCCGCGCTGCGTGACCGACGCCAATCTCGACAAGAAGGACATGTATCGCACCAACTACGAGGCGACGAAGCTCGCCATCCAGCGCGCGATGAGCAACGAGCCGAGCGTGGAGACGCTGATCGCGAACCGCCACAGCATCAAGCACGATATGGACGACTGGAGCTGATTGAAACGGCATCCTCACTAAAAGCGCGCGGCGGCGCTTCAACGGGCGCAAAGGCACGTTCACATCCGACGAAACACCTAGGCATAATAGGCAACACCCGAGAACACCGGAACGCGCCTGCCTATGACCCGCCCAGCACTGGAATGCCGCCGCCTTCATAAAACTTTCGGTTCTGGCAGAACCATTCTCGCGGGACTGGACTTCACGCTCGGATCGAGCGAATTCATCGCGATCATGGGCGACTCGGGCGTCGGCAAGTCCACGCTGCTGAATCTCATCGCGGGACTCGACGCGCCGGACAGCGGCGAAATCCTCATCGACGGCGTATCCATCTCGGCACTGAGCGACGAAGCCGCCACCCGCACCCGCCGCGAAAAGCTCGGCTTCGTGTTCCAGGCGTTCCACGTGCTGCCGCATCTGACGCTCGTGCAGAACGTCGCCGTGCCGCTCCTCCTCAATGGCATGCCCATTGCGCCGGCGCACGGCATGCTCGCGGCAGTCGGCCTCTTCAATCGTCAGGACGATCTTCCGCGCCAGCTTTCGGGCGGCGAACTGCAGCGCGTGGCGATCGCGCGGGCGCTGGTGCATCGGCCGCGCCTGATCCTCGCCGATGAACCCACCGGCAATCTCGATCCGCAAACCGCGCACGAAATCCTCGGCTTGCTGCGAACCGAAACGCGAGCGACCGGCGCCGCCGCGATCATGGTCACGCACTCGGGAGCGGCGGCGGCCTTCGCCGACCGCGTGCTGGTTCTCGCCGACGGCACCCTGCACGAAGCGGCATCGCTTTCGGCGTTCAATGAAGCGCGTGCACGATGACGGCGCGCCCGGCCGCTCATCGCCTGCTGTCCCGCTGGCTGCTCGGCGCGCAATGGCGCAGTCATCGCGGACGCGCGCTCGTCGCCATTCTCACGATCGCCCTGGGCGTCGGGCTCGGCTATGCGGTGCAGCTCATCAACAGCGCCGCGTTCAACGAATTCTCCGCCGCCGCCCGCAGTCTTTCCGGTCAGGCGGACTTGCAGGTGCGCGGCGTGCAGCCGTATATCGACGAACGTCTCTACCCGATACTCGCGATGCGGCCCGGCGTCGCGATGGCGAGTCCCGTGCTCGAAGTCGATGCCGCCGTGCCGAAGCAGGCCGCGCCGCTGAAAGTCCTCGGCATCGACGTGTTCCGCGCGAAACGCATCGCGCCCGATCTGACCGGCGTGCCGTCGCCGCAAGCGCCGCTCGACGTCTTATCGGACGATGCGATCTTTCTTTCGACCGCCGCGCAGCAATGGCTGCATACCGGCGTGGGCTTGCAGGTCGATTTGCAAAGCGGCACGTCGCCGGTGCCGCTGCGCGTGGCGGGTGGCGTCGTGCGGGCGTTGCCGGGGCAGCGCATCGGCGTGATGGACATTGCCGCCGTGCAGTCGCGCTTCGGCATGCAGGGCCGGCTGACGCGCATCGATCTGCAACTGGCGCGCGGCGTCGATCGCGAAGCGTTTCAGCGCGCGTTGCAGGACGAACTCGGCGCGCGCATCGTCGTCGGGCAGACGCGGGATATCGAAAGCCGCACGGACAGGCTGTCGCGGGCGTATCGCATCAACATGAACGTGCTGGCGCTCGTCGCGTTGTTCACGGGCGCGTTCCTCGTCTTTTCGACGCAGGCTGCGGGCGTGGTGAGACGCCGCGCTCAATTCGCGATGCTGCGCGTGCTCGGCATGACGCGCGGGCATCTGGTGCGGCAGATCATGACGGAAGGCGCGTTGCTGGGCGTCGCGGGCGCGGTGCTCGGTATCGCGCTGGGGTTCACGGTCGCGGGCATCGCGCTGCGTTTTTTCGGCAGCGATCTGGGCGGCGGATACTTCCCCGGCGTCCAGCCGCGCGTTCACTTCGAGCCGGTCTCCACGGCGGTTTTCCTCGCGCTCGGCATCGGCGTGGCGCTCGCCGGCACGCTCGTTCCGGCGCTCGAAGCAGCTCGCGCGCGGCCCGCTCCGGCGTTGAAGGCGGGCAGCGAGGAAGCCGCGCTCTCGCCGCTATCGACGCCATGGCCCGCGCTGTTCTGCCTCGCGCTCGGTGCAGCACTGACGCAGGCGCCGCCCATCGACGATGCGCCCTTCGCCGGCTATGCAGCTGTCGCGCTGTTGCTGATCGGCGGGATTGCGCTGATGCCGCGCCTGACCGCCATCGTCTTCGGCGCGGCGAGCATCACGCATGGGTGGCTGCGCGCGAAGCGCAAGCGCAGCGCGGTGGCGACGCTCGCGCTCGCGCGGCTGGCGAACGCGCCGGGGCAGGCGTCGATTGCAATGGGCGGCGTGCTGTCGAGCTTCACGCTGATCGTCGCGATGGCGATCATGGTGGCGAGCTTTCGCGTGTCGGTGGTGGACTGGCTGGAGCATCTCCTTTCCGCCGATGTGTACGCGCGCGTGGCGTCGAGCGGCGACACGGGCGGCCTCACGCCCGACCAGCAGGCGCAGATCGCGGCGACCAACGGCGTGGCGCATGCGGCGTTCTCGCGGGCGTCGCAGGTCACGCTCGATGCATCGAAGCCGCCGGTCGCGCTGATCGCCCGCGAAATCAACGAGTCCGATCCAGGCGCGATGCTTCAGATGACCGGCGCGACGCTGCCGCCCGAATCGTGGCGCACGGATGAAACGCCGGTCTGGGCGTCCGAGGCGATGGCGGACCTGTACGGCTACCGCACCGGGCAACGGCTGACGCTGCCGGTCGGCGGCGCGAGCGAGCGCTTCGTCGTCGCGGGCATCTGGCGCGACTATGTGCGGCAGACCGGCGCGCTGCAGATTCGCCTCGCGGACTATCGGCGGCTGACCGGCGACATGGGCGCGACCGATGCGGGCATCACCCTGCGCAAGGGCGCGTCGGCGGGGCAGGTCATCGCGGCGCTGCAGAAGCTCCCGTTCGGCGATGCGCTCGAGTTCTCGCAGCCCGGCGATATCCGCGCGCGCACGCTGACCATTTTCGATCGCAGCTTCGCGGTCACGTATCTGCTCGAGGCGGTGGCGATCGTCATCGGCCTGTTCGGCGTGGCCGCGACGTTTTCGGTGCAGACGCTCGCGCGCTCGCGGGAGTTCGGCATGCTGCGGCATGTCGGCGTGACGAAGAAGCAGATTCTCGCGCTGCTCGCCTCCGAAGGCGGCCTGCTCACGGTGCTGGGCATCGCGGTGGGCTGCGTGCTCGGCTTCGCGATCAGCCTGATTCTCGTGTTCGTCGTGAATCCGCAATCCTTCCATTGGACGATGTCGCTGCACGTGCCGTGGACGATGCTGCTCATCATCGGCTGCGTGATGCTGGTGTCCTCGTGCACGACGGCGGTGCTGGCGGGGCGGCGCGCCGTATCGGTCGATGCGGTTCGCGCCGTGCGGGAGGACTGGTGATGCGCGCTTTATCGACGATGCTGATCGCGCTCCTCTCGATTGCCGCGCTCGCCGCCGAACCGCAGTTCGCGGCGGTCGTGCCGGGGCGAGCGATCGACTGGCCGCAGGACAGCGGCGCGCATCCGCCGTATCGCACGGAATGGTGGTACGCGACCGGCTGGCTGGAGACGCCGGACCACAAGCCGCTCGGTTTTCAGATAACGTTCTTTCGGTCCAGTACGGGGAAGGGCGGGGGCGAGGGCGCGTTCGATCCGTCGCAACTGATTGTCGCGCACGCGGCGTTGTCCGATCCGGCGTATGGACGGCTCGTGCACGATCAGAACATCGCGCGGCAGGGCTTCGGGCTGGCCTATGCGAACGCGGGCAATACCGATGTGAAGCTCGACGCGTGGCGCATGGTTCGCGATCCGGATGGCCGTTATGCCGTCGACGCCGACGCCGATGCCGCCGGTTTCGCGCTGCATCTCGTCTTTGCGCCGACGCAGCCGCCGATGATCCAGGGTGAGGGCGGCTATTCACGCAAGGGTCCGCAGCCGCAGCAGGCGAGCTATTACTACAGCGAGCCGCAATTGCAGGTGAGCGGCCGGGTGACGCGGCCGTCGTCGTCGGGGAAGGGCGAGACGGTCGACGTGAAAGGCAGCGCGTGGCTCGATCACGAGTGGTCGAGCACGCTGCTTTCGGCGGACGCATCGGGCTGGGACTGGCTCGGCGCGAATCTGGACGATGGCGCGGCGCTAATGGCCTTCAAGGTCCGCTCCCGCGCTGGCCGGGCGGTCTGGTCGCACGCTGCGCTGCGTGGCAGCGATGGCCGCACGACGCAATACGGCCCGGGCGATGTGGAATTCACGCCGGAGCGCCAGTGGCGATCGCCGCGCACGAACACGGAGTATCCGGTGGCGATGACGGTGCGCGTCGGCGGGATGCGTTGGCGTCTGGCTCCGTTGATCGACGATCAGGAGCTGGACTCGCGCGAATCGACGGGCGCGGTGTATTGGGAGGGCGCGGTGACGGTGACGGGCGAAGCGCAGAGCGCCGGGCGGCGGGGGAGAGGGTATCTGGAGCTGACGGGGTATGCGAAGGCGGTGGAAGGGGGGAAGCGGTGAGTCAACGCGGGCTGCCCGGCTTTGAACAGGCAATGATCCCTTCTTGATTCAATCCCGCTTTGTCCTTTCGCTTGCCCAGGGTGAGCGCAATTGCGCTAGTTGCAATGGGTGGCATGGAGCGAGGTCTCATTGACGGGGCCGCAACCGGCTCAATGCTCGCCCGCGGAACACGCAATGCTTCCAGAAAAGCACTTCACCCCGTGCGCCAGCGCGCCTCCCCCAAAACCCGCACAATACCGGGTTAACCCTTCACAAAACCCAGAAAGTCATGTCCGACCTAACCAGTCCTCTCCCTCGCCGCAGCGATATCAATCCGACGCCGCTCGGCATCGCGGCAATGCTGATCGTCGCGGGCGCGTGGTATCTCGCGCAAACCGCCAGCGCACGCCAGGCCGCGCTCTACGTCGTCGGCGCGCTAATCGGCATCGTGCTCTACCATGCGGCGTTCGGCTTCACTTCCGCGTGGCGCGTATTCATCGCCGATGGCCGCGGCGCCGGTCTTCGCGCGCAAATGGTCATGCTCGCTGTCGGCGTCGCGCTGTTCTTCCCCGCGCTCGCCGCAGGCACGCTGTTCGGCATGCCGGTGACCGGGCTCGTATCGCCCGCAGGCACGTCGGTGGTCGTCGGCGCGTTCATCTTCGGCATCGGGATGCAACTGGGCGGCGGCTGCGCGTCCGGCACGCTCTACACCGTCGGCGGCGGCAGCACGCGCATGATTGTGACGCTCCTCGCGTTCATCGCCGGATCGGTGATCGCGACCGCGCACATGCCGTTCTGGACGGCACTCCCTTCGCTTCCAGCGATATCGCTCGTCAAGTCGATGGGTCTCGCGCCCGCGCTCGCCTTCAACTGGATTCTGTTCGCGTTGATCGCGGCATTGACCGTGTTCATCGAAAAGCGACGGCACGGAAGGCTCGTCGCGGCGCACGTGCAGCCCGCACATACGTCGCCGTGGCTGCATGGGCCGTGGCCGTTGCTGGCAGGCGCGCTCGCGCTCGCCGTGCTCAACTTCGCGACGCTCGCGTTGTCCGGACGGCCGTGGGGCGTCACGTCGGCGTTCGCGTTGTGGGGCGCGAAGGCGGCTTCCGCGATGGGCGCCGACGTCGCAAGCTGGCCCTACTGGACGAGCAAGGCCAACGCCGCGACGCTCGCGGCACCCATCTCGCATGACGTGACTTCGGTGATGGACATTGGCATCGTGCTCGGCGCGATGCTCGCCGCCGCGCTCGCCGGACGTTATGCGCCGGTCTGGCGCGTGCCGATGCGCTCGCTGATCGCCGCCATCGTCGGCGGCCTGCTGCTCGGTTATGGCGCGCGGCTCGCCTATGGCTGCAACATCGGCGCGTATTTCAGCGGCATCGTGTCGGGCAGCCTGCACGGCTGGCTGTGGCTCGTCGCCGCGTTCTTCGGCAACGTGCTCGGCACGCGGCTGCGTCCGGTGTTCGGACTGGAAGTCGAGCGGCTCAAACCCACGTCCTGCTGAATCTCACTCGCGCGGCCACTGGTTCTCGAAGACGCATTCCTCTGGCGGCCGCCGCTTCGCCCAGCCCTCCGTTTCGAGCATCGGCGCGTCGTAAAAGCGGTCGACGTGGCCAATGCACAGGATCGCCACCGGCCGCGCCCCTGCCGGCATCGCGAGCAATTCGGCGATTTCTCGCGGGTCGAACAGTGACACCCATCCCATGCCGATACCCTCGGCGCGCGCCGCGAGCCACATGTTCTGAATCGCGCAGGCCACCGACGCAAGGTCCATCTCCGGCAACGTGCGGCGACCGAACACGTGGTGCTCGCGGCCGTCCATCAGCGCCATCACGAGCAATTCCGCGCATTCGCGCATGCCTTCGACCTTCAGCTGCATGAACGCATCGCGGCGCTCGCCGAGCGCGTCGGCGGTGAGAAGCCGCTCGCGTTCCACCGCTGCATGAAGCTGCTCGCGAACCTGCGCGCACGTGATGCGCACGATCCGCCACGGCTGCATGAAGCCGACGCTCGGCGCGTGCAATGCGGCATCGATGAGCCGCTGCATGATCTGCGGCGCGACGGGATCGCTGACGAAGTGGCGCATGTCGCGTCGTTGCGCGATTGCGCGGTAGACGGCGTTTCGTTCTGATTCGCTGAAAGTCTCGTTCATTCGTCGATAGGCATGCATGCGCGGTAGGGCAACTGTATCCGCATCGCGCAATCGTGCACAGCCGTGACACGCGCAAAGTTGCGCGACGGTGCGGTACGCCACCATCGCCGCCGGGAAAATAGGCGAGCATGTCCGATGCCGTTCGGCACGCTCGCCGTCCGCATTCTCATCGACCAGGCAGGCACATGACATTCGATCACGGCGTATTCACCGTCTCGCTCGACTTCGAACTGCTGTGGGGCGTGCGCGAGACGCGGACCATCGAAAGCTATGGCGAAAATCTGCGCGGCGGGCGGCGCGCGATTCCGCAGATGTTGAGCGTCTTCGGCAACAGCGGCATTCATGCGACATGGGCGACCGTCGGCTTCATGTTTCACAGCGATACCGCCGAGCTCAAAGCGAGCCTGCCGGCAGCGCGTCCGCACTACAAGCGGCCCGGAATATCGCCGTATGAATATATCGATGCCGCGCATGAACTAGATCCGCTCTATCACTTCGCGCCCGAACTGATTGCACGCATCGCCGCGCAGCCGGGGCAGGCCATCGGCACGCACACGTACTCACACTATTACTGTCTGGAAGAAGGGCAGGGCGTGCGCGAGTTCGAAGAGGACATCGCCTATGCGGTGGACGTGGCGCGGCGCTCGGGCGTGGACATCACGAGCATCGTGTTTCCGCGCAATCAATGCAACGATGCGTATCTCGCCGTGCTGATGAAGCATGGCATTCTTTGCTATCGCGGCACGCAAGGCGGACACGCCTATGCAGCCTCCGACAAGGCAGGACAAAGCCGCGTCAGGCGCGCGAGCCGCCTGCTGGATGCCTATGTCAACGTGTCGGGCCACAACACGCACGCGCTCGAGGACTGCTTTCGTTCGATGCCGTTCAATTTTCCGGCGAGCAGCTTTCTGAGGCCCTTCAAGCGCAAGGTCGCGATGCTGGACAGGCTGCGCCTGAACCGGATAAAAGATGCGATGACGCACGCCGCGATCCACAAGCGGCTCTATCACTTGTGGTGGCATCCGCATAACTTCGGGCGCGACACGGCGGAGAGTATCGCGTTCCTGCAGCGTATCGCGGATCACTACGTCGTCCTTCGCGAGCGATACGGCTTCGTTTCGCTGAACATGGAAGAACTGTGCGCGCTCGGCGAGCGTCTTCACGTGAATGGACGTGCGTCCAGCGCGCTCGAAACCGCCGTGTGATCCGGGCGGTTCCGAGCCTGAATATCAGCGGCGCGTCTCGTGCGACGTGGCCGGCGTGATCGAAGAATGACCGAGCAGGAAGCGCGGCGTCTTGAAGCGCACGATGCACGCATAGAACCACACGTACGCGCCGACGAACACGATGTCCGTTGCGAACAGCACGACCGGCTGATTCCAGAAGAACGATGCAGGCACGACGCCCACCGAGCACAACGCCCACAGATATGGCGATGTGCGCGCGTTGCGCCGGCCTCGCTGACGGGCATCGCGAAAATCGGCCCCGCGCAGCGCGATGCGCCGATAGATCAGCGTATGTAGATGCACGCCATCCGGTTCGCTGACGGGCCGCCCGCGAACGAACTTGCGCCGGTAGATCGAAAAGATCGTCTCGAAGAGCGGGTAGATGGCCACCACGGCCGCGTACCACGCCGATACATTTGGATGCCGTGCGATCAGCAGCACGAGCAGCTCCGCCATGAGAAAGCCGATGAAATACGCGCCGCCGTCGCCGAGAAAGATCGCCGCGCCGGGGTAGTTCCATACCGCGAAGCCGAGGATGGTGCCGATCAACGTCAAGGCGACGCTCATGATGAGCCAGTCGCCGACCTGATGCGCGACAAAGCCGATGGAGCCGAAGATGAGGATCGCCGACACCGACGCGAGGCCGTTCATGCCGTCGATGAGATTGATCGCATTGGTCAGGCCCGACACCGTGAGCACGGTCAGGCCGATGGCGACCGGCATGAGCGCGAGCCCGCGATCGACGATAGGCAGATCGACGCGGCCGAGCACCGCGTTCAGCGCATAGACCGCGCAGATCGCGCCGGCCATCGCGGCGAGCAGCCGGATGCGCGGACTCACGCGCTTCGTCACGTCTTCGATGCTTCCGGCAAGAAACGGTATCGCCGCACAGCCGAGCAGCAGCAGCGACTCGCCGGGCGGGTTGGCGTCGAACATGCCGCCTACGATGAACGTGATTCCAGTCCCGCCCACGATGGCGATGCCTCCGACGCGCGGAACAGGGACGGTGTGCATCTTCTGTACGCCCTTCAAGTCGGAATCGAGCCATCGAGACCCGGCGCGAGTCGTGTATTTCACGATCCAAAGAGTCAGACAAAACGATGTCAGGCAACCGAGGGCGAGATTCAGCATTGTCGTGTGCTCATGGTCAACAGCGCGGACGGTTGATCGGATCGCGAAGTAAGCCTACTCCGATGTGGCAGGCCGATGCGCCGGCCCACGAGTCTTGCAATGAAGCTGCTGCATCAGGCGATATTCCGGATATGCAATCGGCGAAACGAGTGATAACCCTTTTTATTCCCGCGTTTTTTATGATTAATCAGGGATATCCCGCTAAACGAATCATGTTGGGAGTCCGAATATCATCTCTCGACATGCCTTTTTAATGGCACGTTTTTTTGTTGGTGAAATGTTGGCTAGGCCGCGTTTCGGTCAACAATTGGCCGCTCTCAAAAGCCTTCTTTTGTGCATTGGAGGCATGGCAGACGCAGCGTATGTCGATATGATGACGGCGACTTTACGCGGCGCTCACGCAATCCATCGGCGAAGCACATATCTACCCGCGCGATTGCGCGCGAGGTCATCGCTCAGCACGCGCGCAGGCACGCCCGCAACGGTGACGTTGGCCGGTACATCCGTGGTCACGACACTGCCCGCGCCGACGGTGACGGAATCGCCAATCACAACGTCTTCGACGATGCATACATGCGGCCCGATATACACGTTATCCCCAATGGTCGCCGCCCGACCATGATTCGAGCCGATGGTCACGCATTGCGAGAGATTGCAGTTCGCGCCAATTACAGCTGTTTCGTTCACCACGATATTTCCAAAGTGCCCGATAAAAAGCCCCGGCCCCACGATCGTGCCGGCCGGAATGACGATTCCGAACTGACGCTGCTTGCGGCGCAGAATAATTCTCAGGAGTACGCCAAGTATTCCGCGCGGTCTTGACGACGCCAGG
The DNA here is from genome assembly GCF_022879615.1 of Caballeronia grimmiae. Taxonomy (NCBI): domain Bacteria; kingdom Pseudomonadati; phylum Pseudomonadota; class Betaproteobacteria; order Burkholderiales; family Burkholderiaceae; genus Caballeronia; species Caballeronia grimmiae. The sequence continues at coordinate 233,192 of NZ_CP084273.1, read as the reverse complement.
CGGAACCATACGGAATAGTTGAATCCTTCGGAGGATATGAACTTTCGAACGAGCGTGCCCGTATCGGCTGCCCCGGCATAGCGGTAAAGATCGCTTCTGATCAGATCGATCGCTTTCATCGGTAACCTAACGAAGGTGCGGTGCGCGGTAGCGTAACGGGCCGTTCATCGCGTATAAGTTTGAGAACTCACATTTCATTCGATGTCTTCCAACGACGCAAAGAGGAGTTCGCCGCGTCATGCGAAAAAGAAGGCTTGCGCTGAAACTCATTGCCTCCGGCGCGCTGGTGAAAACCCTTGCTGAAATGCCCGTTCGGGCAGCGGATATCGTGAGGTCGAGCGCGTTCGGCGTAAAGGGCGACGGAACCAGCAACGACCGCTTGCGCCTTCAGGCCGCTATCGATGCATCCGTCGACAAGACGCTCGTCATCGATGGCCGTTGCCGCATCGACGCGACGGGCCTCGATTTGCGCAGCGGATCGCGCGTACGCTTCGAGCCGGGCGCGTCGATCAAGCTGCTTGCGCACGATACGCCCTTTTACCAGATCATTCGCATCTGGGACGTGACCAACGTGGTCCTGGAGAACGCTGTGCTGGATGGCAGCAAGGAACTGAACGCCGCAACGCCGAAGCGTCGCGACGAAGGCTACGGAATGGGTATCTCCATCGCGGGCAGCACGAACGTAACAGTTCGGTCGGCGGTCACCACCGGCTGCTGGGGCGATGGCGTCTACATCGCGAACAGTTATCGCTCGCCGCACGTGCCGCCCGAAGACATTCGCCTGGTCGAGCATCGCGCGAGCGATTGCAGGCGGCAGGGCGTGTCGATCATCAGCGGCAGGAACATCACGCTCGAGCGGTGCACGTGGCAGAACATCGCGGGAACGGCGCCTTCAGCGGGGCTCGACATCGAACCGAATTCCAATCGTGACGTACTCGAGAATATCCGCGTCGTCGATCCGGTCACGCGCAATTGCAAGATCGGCATTCTGGTCTTTCTTGCAGAGATTCCGGGGCCGCTGGCGAAGCACGTCGATATATCCATCAGCGGTCATCGCGATGAAGGATCGAGTGACAATGCTTTCAGCGTCTCCGGCCTCGATACGAAAGGCTTCATCGTGAAAGGGCGCGTGGAAAGCCGTTCACCGACCTGGATCGACTCGCGGCTCGCGTCCGTGGAAAACGTCGACTACGACAAGCGCGGACCAACTATCGTCGTGACGGGATTGCGGCTGATTCGTTAGAGCTTTCGAGATGCTGTGGTACAGCGCACAGACTGCGCGCGCGCATGACAGCACGCTGTTCGACGCCACTAGACGCGAGGATTCTCCGATGAGAGCAAGAGCGATGCAGCGCCGAAGCGCGTCGAACTGGCGTGCCGTGCATCGTGCGCAGCATTTTCTCGCGACGCCGGGCGGCTGGCTGTTCGTCACCCTCGCGGTCGTCATTCTGGTCATCATGGCGACAACGCCGCGCCATGTATCGAGCGTGCTCGATCAGGACAATTACCTCGAGTACTTCCGAAGAACGACGTGGGACTGGTTCGTCAGCACCTACAAGGCGCGCACGTCGACCCTTTCATTCGTTATCAGCACGGTCACCGAGGAATTCGGCTGGCGCGCGTGGGTGGTCGGGCTGAATGCGCTGGGATTCACGCCTGAAACGGGCGTCCGCATCACGGTCGTCATGCTCAACGCGCTCGTGTTCATCGCGCTGCTCGAAGTGAGGCGGCCGCTGCTCGGTCTCGTCCTCTGGGCCGTGGTGCCGATGGCGCTCGCGACGGTCGGCACCTTCCAGATTCGTCAGGGCATGGCGTTCGGCATTGCGATGCTCTTTACGCTGCGTTATCACCGCCCCGTCACCGGATGGGTGCTCGCGTGCTTCATTCACACGACCTTCGCGATACCGGCGCTGCTTCTGCTGACGATACGGCTATGCGGCGACCGCAGGCGGCTCGCCTTCGGCAGCGCGAGCGCGATGGCTTTCATGCTGGTGTCGTCGGCGGGTTTCCTGTTCAAGAACTTCGGCGGCAGGCGAATCGAGGAATACTCGGGATATCAGAACGATTTCACGATCAAGCTCGTCGTGCTGCTCGTCATCTACATGACGGCTTCCATCGTGTTTCTATATTCGGAATGGAAGAACCGCCCGGAGGCAAAATCGACCGTCTGGACGGAGCTATGCACCATGCATATCGTTCTGGTGCTTTATTTGTTGCTCGCGTTTTTGCTCTTTCCATTCGGCAAGGGACGCGTATGGTATTGCATCCCGTTGATGATGACTTTCATCGTGCCGCAGATTCGTTTCAGGAACGCATTCTCGATATGGTGGGTAGTAGGGATAATGCTGGTGCTGTCCGCTGAAGTGATCAAAAGCTATTACGAAGGCGTGTACGCGTACTTCATCGGCAGTTAGAACGAATCGCGCGATTCGTCATCGACGGCATCGAGCCGCCGATGACGAACGCGGTGTCAGGTCTTTTCGAGCGGCGCTTTGCGCAGGCGTTTCGCGCCCGTCTTGCTTGCCATCTTCTCGCCGCGAAGCACGGTGCGCAGCGCGCCGTAATCCGCGCGCATGCGTTCGATTTCATAGCGCGTCACGAGCCGTCCGCCGAAACCCGATAGAAAGTCGAGTATCGTCGCGGTAGAGATGCCGTCCAGGTCGAAGATCAGCTTCTTCTCGCGGGCAATGCGCGCCGCTTCCCAGATCAGCAGACTGATTGCGCCGCCGTGTGCGTCCGCGCGGCGCGACGACAGCATGTAATACACCGCACGGTCGTCCCAGACCAGCGCGGTTTCCGCGACGAGCATGCCGTTGTCGTCGAATGCGCCGAGCATCACTCCGGCATTGCGCGTTCGCACTTCGCCGAGCACGCGCCGCATGATCGTCGAGCCGTAGACGTTGTTGCGTTTGCGAATAGCGAGGTTGCTGTCGTAGAAGTCGACGAAACTATCGGGGCTCGCAATCTCCCGTATCGTGAGGCGTTCCGTCGCACGCCGCACCCAGTTGCGCGTATTCCGGCGAAGCGCGGACCACGCTTCGCTTTCGGTGCGTTCGGGGGGAATCTCCATTGTGTATCCGATGGAGACATCGTAGCCATGCAACGAGAATGCAATAGCCTCCGCTTCCGACATGCGCGTGTCCATCAATTGATGAAAGTGGGCGCACGGCGGCAGCTTCGAGACGAGTTGATCCGCGATCTCCATGCGATAACACCACTCGCGATCACTGCCGCCTGCACGTTGCGGTTTGATGACAGGGCCGAGCGTGCGCGTCAGCGGCGGCAATTCGGAAATGCGCCACAAGCCTTTGCGTTCCAGCATATAGGGCATTTCACCAATGACGTCATCGCCCTGTTTGACTTCGACAACGCCCCATTTTCCGTCTGTCGCTGCTTCGAGCCACCACGGTTCATGGAAGATGGATCGCGCGGTCAGACCTTGCGGCTTGATATTACCCGCCGGGACGGTCTTCACGCTCTCCTTCGCTTTATTCGGTTTCGCTTTCGTCGGCTTCGGCTTCGTTGCAACAGTGGAAGTGCTGACTGAATAGCATTCGTTGTCCATTGTCCCTCGCAACTCGGTTCATGATGCAGTTCGCTACGCGTTTAAATCTGCGAAAGGCTTTGAGACGCAAGCGTTCCTACGCAGTCGACCGCGCTCGGATGCTGGTGAATCGGGTGACGAAGCGTTGTCGACGTTGTATGTCAGAAGAGGCAATGCATAAGTTCGACGATGTCAAGCATGGTCGTCGCGCCACTTATTACAAGCGATTACCGCAGGGTAATGGACCACTCGCGTGCACCACTGTACGGCATCGCACGTTGCGCCGGTTGCTTTGCGATGCAAGATGCGCAAGCACAGGACAGCCAATAGATTGCTTGCCATGCGCGTTTCGGGGCACTGTTCGAGGCGCAGACATCGTAACCCATGCATCGCCGCAGAGACATTCATGATTGCACCAGCCTACCGTATCGACATCATCAAAACGACAGAGGAATTCCATGCGCTCGCCGATGAATGGCAGGCGTTATGGCGTCGTGCCGGCGGACGGCATCACGAATCGTTCGTGACGTGCTGGCTAAGCTGGGAGCGCGTGGCGAAGCCGATCGGACGTTCGCTGCGCATCGTCGCGGTTCTTCGCGATGAGCAACTCATTGCGGTGTGGCCGCTCGTTCGTTCGCGCAATCGGCTGTGGACCGTGCTTCGGCCGTTGAGCCCCGAATCGGCGGACTATACGACCGTGCTGATCGACCCAGAACATGTATCAGTTGAACTGATTGAATCGATCTGGCGTGCGGCACTCGAGCGGTGTCCGTCCGATATCTTCCTGCTTCCTTATCTCGATCACGACGACATGCTGTTCCGCCTCGCCACCAGCCATCAAGGACTGGTGACGTCGAAGGCGCATCCCTATGCGATCGCGCGCTTGTCGCGTGAGAAGGACTGGGAGAGTTTCGCGGCGTCGCTCGGCACGTTGTCGGGAAAGAAGCCGGGCGCATTGCTCAGGCGTCTGGAACGGCAGGGCAAGGTCGAGATGCGGATACTCGGCCCCGACGACGAAGAAGAGAACGCACGCATGATCGACTGGATGCTCACGTGCAAGCGCAGCTGGGCCGAGCGCGTGGACAAGAAGGGCGCTTGGCTCTACTCGCAGGCGTTCCGCGATTATCTCGTGGCGCTGGCGAACCATCCCGCCGATAGCGATGGCAGGCCGTACGCCCGCGTCATGGTGCTGATGCTCGACGGCGTACCGGTCGCGGCGAACATGGTCGGCCTAGGCAGAAGCATCATGCTCGGCGTGATGGCGGGATTCGACCGCGACCACAGCAAACTCGCGCCGGGAGCGATCACGATCGAAGCGTGGGTGCGCTGGGCAGTGGAAAACGGCATGGACTTCGATCTCGGCGTCGGGTCCGAGACATTCAAACCTTACTGGAGCAAGGGGAATATGTCGGCGGCGTCCAGCATTCAGATTGCGCAGTCCTCGTGGGGACGCGTGGCATTCGCCGTCAACGACGGCATTAGCAAGCTCGCGGCGCTTCGCGCTGAAATGCGACGCGGCAAAGCGAAAGTCGCGTCGGAAAAACTCTAAAGAGCGATTTTCGGGGAATAGAGCAATCAAAACAGATTTGAGCCAATAAAATCATAAGAATATAAACGGCAAGATATTCACTTTTCGTCATACTAGAAACCCGTGGTTCGGTAGCAACGACGGGTTTTTTTATCTCCAACCGCGATTCATTTTAATCGTCGGATCAATAGGGCAGCGTTTTCCTCAATCCCACGTGTGGCGGGGGATTGCGCGAACGTACGTACCCGCCATTTCGACCTGTCCCCACTCGATCGTTACATCGCGTTACGAAACATTCCGAATTGTCATACCACGTTCTGTATCATACGGACCCGGTATCGGTATTAGATACTTTGCGCGTAAGCGTTATGAAGTAAGTTTGACCGGCATTCGTGGCCTTGCATGCTTTGGGCGACTTTTTCGCCCCGGTTGAACGGCTTTGCAATTCGTCCGAGTTCGGTCTCGACGGACATTCCTTTCCTCAGTCGCCTATTAATAACGTCAAGCACAATGCCATTTTCCAAAGATAATCTCGTTTCTTCCGATCAAATTCACAACCCGCTTTTCACCCGCCGCAAATTGCTGAACGCGGTTGCCGCCTGCACCGGTGTGATGGTCCTCGCCGCTTGCGGCGGCGGCAGCGCCGATGATCTGGCGGCCACCGACAAGCGGTGGCGTCGCAACCCGGCCGCGGCGACCACGGCGGCGGCATCGAGCACCAACGTTGCATCGTCGACGCAAGCAGCGGCCAGCACCGCGACGTCCGGTACGGTCGTCGACGCAAGCTCGTTCGGCGTAAAGGCCGACGGCGTTACCAATGACCGCGTCGCGCTGCAGAAGGCCATCGACGGTTCGGTCGGCAAGATCCTGCTGATTTCGGGCAAGGTCCGCATCGACTCGGCAGGCGTCGATCTGCGCACGAACTCGCATATCCGCTTCGCCACCGGCGCGTCGATCAAGCTGCTCGCGCACAGCACGCCCAGCTATCAGATCATGCGTATGTGGGACGTGAACAACGTGCAGGTCGAGAACGCCTATCTCGACGGCAGCAAGGAACTCAATTCCGCGACCAACGATCCGAACGAGGGCGGTCAGGGCATGGGCCTTTCCATCGCCGGCGCGACGAACGTCACGATCACGTCGCCGACCACGATCAACTGCTGGGGCGATGGCGTGTACATCGGCAATTCGTATCGCACGCGCACGACGCCGAGCAACGGCGTGACGATCACGAAGCACGTCTCGGACGGCAACCGCCGCCAGGGCGCGACGATCACGAGCGGCAGCAACATCACGTTCGATACGCCGACGTGGTCGAACACGAAGGGCACGATGCCTTCGGCCGGCCTCGACATCGAGCCGAACGACAACAACGCGGTGCTGCAAAACATCAAGGTCATCAGCCCGACGACCAACAACACGCGCTACGGCATCCTCGTGTATCTCGGCGCGTTGCCGGGCCCGGTCGCGAAGAACGTGTCGATCGACATCACCAATCACCGCGACAACGCCGCTTATCACGTGGCGTATGCGGTGGGCGGCCTGCAACTGAACGGCCGTACGGTGACGGGTCATATCACCAGCGACAAGCCGGTCTACATGCACTCGGCGCTCGGCTTCAGCAAGACGGACTGGGACAACGCCGGTCCTTCGGTCGAAGTGACCAACATGACGTACACGCGCTAATCGAAGGGTTTAGCCGTCGATGGGAGGCCGGCGCGTCAGGCCGGCCTCTCTTTCACGCAACTGTCTTTTTCTGACAATCACCTGCACCCACCCTCAACTTTCGGCGGAAAATGCCGAAAACTAATGGCATGGATGCTGCTCTAAGTAATCCCGGCTGCGGGATTACCCAGCGTCGATCCGTCTGGAGAGGGAATGGACTTCGCCACTACTGTCGGCACGATAGTGTTCTTTGCTGTCGTCGCGCTCGCCTTGCTGGCGGCGGCCGACGTGCTGCTGCCTTCGCGCCGGCGGCATCGGCGCGCCAAGGGCAGCGACGAAGGCGGCGGCGAGCGATCGCCCGGTCTGCGGGGCGGCCTGCGCGGCCGCATGCACGAGCCGGACGAACTCGAGCCCAAGGAAGCGGGGCATTCATCGCGCTCCAGTCATCAGAAATGACTCTGCCTGTGCAAATTCTGCGTTCTTGACAGCACGCCGCGCCGCAATCGGTGGCGCATGCGCAATCCTCAGTCTGTCAGTCGACGCCCGACGCATTCCCACATCCACCGTTCAGGCGTTGAGCCGTTCAGCGCGCGATTCGCGCAACGCGTTCGTCGTACGGATATAGGTTTCCTCATAGCGGCGCCAGCTCGTTTCGATCGAAAATACGCGCTCGATCCGCTCGCGAGCCGCCAAACCCAGCCTCGAGCGTTCTTCCGCAGGCATCGTCAGCATGTCGATGAGTGCGCGCCCCAACGCGTCCGCGTTTTCAGGGGGCGTCACCAGACCCGTATCGCCGACGAGCCATGCCGTATCGCCCACATCGGTGGCCACGCAAGGCACGCGGCAGGCCATTGCTTCGCCGACGACAGTCGGCAGTCCTTCACTGCGCGACGACAGGCAGAACACGTCGAGTCCGGCGAGCATCGTCTCGGGATGACGCAACGCGCCGAGCAGACGCCCCGCATGCGCGACGCCTGCTTCTTCGAGCAACGACACGAGTTCGCGATTGTCGCGATCGAGCCCGCGTCCCGCCATCACGAAGCGGCAGTGCGGCAACACGTCGAGCACGCGACGCATCGCGGCGATGAAGTTCGGATAATCCTTCACGGCGTGATATCGCCCGACGATGCCGACCACCGGCGCATCCGCGTCGAAGCCGAGATCGCGGCGCAACGCATCGCGCGCTTGCGGCATCGGCCTGAAGACATCCAGCTCGAAGCCATTGGGAATCACCGTCATTTTTGCGGCGCAATAGCCGCCCTGAACGTGCGATCGCATCGCCGCTTCACCGCAGCATACGATCGAATCCGGCACGCGCGAGGACAGCACGGCGCACGCCTTCGTGACCCAGCGCGTCATGCGGCTGCTGCCAGTCGAACGCAGGTCCGTATGATGGATGCCCCATACGAGCGCCGGACGCGGCGCGCGTGATCCGCGCAGGCGTCGCCAGGCGTTGGCGGCATGCAGGGCGAGACCGCCCATCAGATCGCCGTGATAAAGCCAGCTTTGCACGACATCGGGATTGAGTTCATCGAGCCAGCGCACGAGCGTCGCGAACTTAGCAGGCCCGGGCGCCCCGGGCCGCATGCCGAGGATACGCACTTCGGCGCCGGCTTCGCGGATGCGCGCAGCGAGCGTGTCTTCCGGCGACAGCGATATGACCGCGTGCCGTACCCCGCTGTCACGCGAAGTGCGTATGAGCCGATACAGCAGCATCTCGGCGCCATCTGCCGGCAGCGCGGTGATGACGTGAACGATCTTCACGGCGCAATGCCGACGGACGAAGGCGCGGCCTGACGCACCGGCGCAAGCGTCTGATAGACGCCGAGCGTCTTGTCGATGACGATGGCTTCGTCGAACTCGCGCAGCGCCTTGTCGCGTGCGGCGAGGCCGAGCTTGCGGGCGAGCGCGCGGTCGTCGTCGATGAGACGCATCGCATTGGCGAGCGCGACGGCATCGCGCACCGGCACGATCAACCCATCCTCGCCGTTCACGCTGACGACTTCGCGACAGCCCGGCGCATCGGTCGTGATGAGCGGCAGTGCGCACGCAGCGGCTTCGATCAGCGATTTCGGCAAGCCTTCGCGATAGCTCGGCAGCACCATGACGTCGGTGTCGGCGAGCAGCGCGGGCATGTCTCTGACGTGGCCGCGCCATTCGACGAGCCCTTCGGCCACCCAGCCCTCTATCGTCGCGCGATCGATGGACGCCGGATTGCCCGCATCCGGCATCCCCGCGAGAATGAAGCGGATCGTGCGGCCTTCGCGCTTCAATATGCGCGCTGCATCGATGAATTCGGCAATGCCCTTGTCCCACAACATGCGCGCGGCAAGCAGCGCACGCAGCGGCTCGCGGGCGTGCGGCGCGTCGCCGGAACGCGCCTGAAAGCGCGCGCAATTCACGCCTGAGCCCTTGATGAGATGCACGGCGGTGTCGTCGACGAGGCGCGCCTTCCTGAACATCTGCACGTCGTCCGGATTCTGAAGGATGAGCGCGCAACCCTCGCCGTCGAGCGCGAGCCGCAACACGCGGCGCACGACCGGACGCAACAGCCGCGCCTTGATATCGCGGCTCGTGAACACATAGCCGAGTCCCGCAACCGAGTTCACGCGCGCCGGCACCCCCGCGAGCTTTGCACCGAGCGAGCCATACACGGCGCTCTTGATGGTGAAGCCATGCACCAGCGTGGCGTGTTCCTCGCGAAACAGCCGCGCGAGCCACAGCACGAGATTGAGTTCGCGCAGCGGATTGAGGCTGCGGCGGATCATAGGCACGGCATGCCAGCGAAAGCCCAGTTCGCGCAGACGCGGGCCGTATTCGCCGGGCGGCGATATCAGCACGACTTCGTGGCCCATGTCACGCAAGCGATACGCGAGCGACAGGCGAAAGTTGTAGAGATACCAGTCGGTGTTGGCAAAGAGAATGACTTTGTTCATGGCCCGGATCTCCGTTCAAAGCACTTGCCGCTGATGGTTCTGCATGCCGATCGCCGCAGGCTGTTGTGCGTTTCCTGTGCATGCGCCGACGCGTGCGAAGAGGTCGTCCCATATGCGGAGAATCGCGTTGACCGCGTATCGCTCGCGAATCGATTGCGCGCCCTTGCGTGCAAGGTCCGCTCGCAGGGCTTCATCGCCGAGCAGGCGAGCCAGAGCGTCCGCGAGCGCATCGCGGTCGTGCGGCGGCACGAGCAGCGCATCTTCGCCATCGCGCGTGATATCGCGCGGGCCGCTCGGACAATCGACAGCGACCGCCGGCACGCCGAGCGCCATGCTTTCGGCAAGCGCAAGCCCGAAGCCCTCGAAGCGCGACGACATCGCGAACGCCTGTGCGCGCCGCATTTCCAGCCACGGTTCGTTCGTTACGCCGGGCATGAACACGCGCTCTTTGAGGCCCAGCTGATCGATTTTTGCCTGCAACGCAGCGCGTTCGGCGCCTTCGCCCCAGATGGTCAGATCCCACTGCGGGAAGCGTTGCGCGATCGACGCGAACGCATCGATCAGTAATCCGTAGTTCTTCTGACGATGCAGCCGCCCGAACGATACGAGGCGCATGCGGCCATCGGCGCTCGCGGCGGGCGCGGGCTGCGCGAACAGCTCCGGCGGCAGCGGATTCGGCATGACGGTCATGTGCCGCACGCCCGGCACCATCGCGCGGAACGGCTCGACGACGTTCTCCGTCAGCACCGTCACGGCGTCCGCGTGCGGATACGCGATGCGCGTCGCGAAATTCCAGAACGCGGGGCGGCCATCGGCGGAAGGATCGTTGTGCTCGCAGAGGATGAGCGGCACGCGCTGGCCCATCGTCGCAAGCACGCTTGCCACGTTGACGTTATAAAGAAACGAGATGACGACATCCGCGCGGCTTTCGCGTATCAGCGTTCGCAAGGCAAACTGACGTTCGATATATCCGGCCACGCCGCCACGGCTTTTTCGCACGCGCTCAGCAAGATGAATGAAGCGGACCTTTTCCGACAGTGCATAAAAGCACGGGCGCTTGCGGCTATAAGTAGCGATCAGCGTGACGGTGTCGCCGCGCTCGCTCCATGCGTTCACGAGCGTGGCCGCGACGCGCTCCGCGCCGCCGCTTCCCATCGAGCTGACCAGCAGCGTGATGTTCATCGAACAGCGCCTCCCGTGAGATTGGCTGGCGGCACGCGCCGCGTGATCATCATCGTGACGAAGAACACGGTCGCATGCATGAAGCCGGTGGCGACCAGCACGCCCGGCATGCCGATCCACCGCGTCAGCAGCGCATTCGCGACGACCTTCACCGCGAAGCCGAGCGCGGTCACGATGGCCATGTCCTTATAGCGGCCTTCGACCGACAGCAGGTTCATCATCACGAGTGACGCGAAGTAGAACGGCAACTGCACCAGCGCGTAGCGCATCAGGTCGGCGACGAGCACCGTGTTCTGCGCCGTGAACGCGCCGCGCTGGAACAGCACTTCGACGACCCACGGCGCGAGCGGATACGCGATGACCGCGGCGCCCGCGCCCGCGCCGAGCGCGAGCAGCGACCACTGGAACGCGGTATGACGTGCGCGATTGACGTCGTCTTTGCCGAGAATGTCGGACAGAACCGGCAGCGTGCCTTGCGCGATCGCGAGCGCGCCCATGCTCAGCAGCAGGCCGAAGACACGATTCGCATAACCGAGCGTGGCGACGGCGCCATCGCCCAGATGCGCGACGAAATACTGGTCGATGGCCGGCGAGCAGCACACGACGAGCTGTCCCAGCATGTAGACGCGCACCGCGTGATAGATCGGCCGCCAGCGGCGCGACCTGAACGTCAGGCTCAGGCGGCTGTACCTGCCCTCGACCTTGCCGGCGAGCGGCCACAGCACGAGCACGAGCGCCATATAACCGAGCAGCGTGCCGTACATGAGCGGCGTCATCGCGTTGTTGCCGGTGACGAAGAGCACGAGCAGCAGCGTCATCACGGCGGGCAGGCCGTCGAGCAGCGTCGCGATATGGCGTTCGCGCGATTGAAGCCGCGTCGAATACGCGGTGACGACCATGATGAGCACGCCGATGGGCGCCATCACGATCATCATGTGATGCGCCATCTCGCGCGTCTGCGCGGATAGATTGCCCGCCATGAAGTTGATGACATACGGCCAGACGATATAGATGATCGCGGTGAACACGACTCCGACGACTATCGCCCACGTGAGCAGTTCGCCGAGAAAGCGCGTCTCTTCATCGGCGGATTCACGGCGCAGATCGACGAACACCGGCACGAGCACGATCGCGAAGACGGCCGAGCAAGCGGCGGGCAACCACGAGACGAGCGTCAACGTGATCTGATAGGCGTCGACCACGTTGCTGATGCCGTAACGATACGCAATGACCATCTCCTTCGCCGCGCCCGCGCAACGTCCGAGCAAAACGAAGATGGCCACCCGCGCCATGCCCCGCGCCGCGCGCAGGTGGTCCGGGTGAAGCTGCAAGAGGCGGTTCTTCAGTGCAGCAAATTGTGAGATCAACGCATCTGCCTCATGTCCCGCTGCGTGCGGCCGAAGGCGCGTGTGCGCCGATTGGCCCGCGATCAGCTTGTTCTGAAAGGAAGCGGATGTACCACGGCATGGCGCGTTCGATGCCTTCCGCGAAAGCCACTTTGCGCCCGTAACCGAGCAGGCGCTCGGCTTTGGAGACATCGGCTTGCGAATGACGCACGTCTCCCGCGCGGAATGGCCCGTACTCGGCTTCCCGGCGGCTTTCGATGCCATGTTTGGCAAGTGCCCGCTTGAGTTCCTGATACAACTGCCTGAGCGTCGTGCGATCCCCGACCGCGACGTTGTACACCTGTCCCCGCGCCGCTTTATCCGCCGTGGCCGCGAGGATGTTGACCTGCACCACGTTGTCAATGAAACAGAAGTCGCGGCTCGTTTCGCCATCGCCGTTGATGGTGATGCCTTCGTCCTCGATGAGCGCGGCGGTCCATTTCGGTATTACTGCCGCATACGCGCCTTCAGGATCTTGCCGCTTACCGAAGACGTTGAAATAGCGCAAGCCGGTCGCATGGAAGTCATAAGTCCGCGCGAAGACGGATGCGTACAGTTCGTTCGCATACTTCGTCACCGCATACGGCGATAGCGGCTGCCCGATGCGGTCCTCCACCTTCGGCAGGCCCGGATGGTCGCCATAGGTGGAACTCGAAGCGGCATACGTGAAGCTCCCGACTTGCGCATCGCGTGCGGCGCACAGCATGTTGAGGAAGCCGCTCAGGTTGACGTCGTGCGTCGCGATGGGGTCGCGCACCGAACGCGGCACCGAGCCGAGCGCTGCTTCGTGCAGCACGTGATCGACGCCTTGCATCGCGCGCCTGCAGTCGTCCATGTTGCGGATGTCGCCTTCGATGAAACGAAAGCGCCGCCACTGGCGTTCATCGACGTCGCCGCGCACTTCATCGAGATTGCGTCGATGCCCGGTCGCGAAGTTGTCGAGCCCGACGACATGCTGGTCGAGCGAGAGCAACGCCTCCAGCAAATTCGAGCCGATGAAGCCGGCCACGCCGGTGATCAGCCAGGTTTGCGGACGCGTGCGCAACGCTTCGCACACGGATTCGTATCGGTCGGGCATCGGGGTCTCCGAACGTGTACTCGCCTGAACGCGGGTCACAGGCGCAGATCGCTTGCATCGGCGGGAAGCACGTATTTGAGGTCGTAGACCACGTGCTGATCCTTGCCGAACGCATGCAGCGCCGCTGCGCCCATCTCCGCGAACTCGCGATGCGAAACCGCGAGCACGATCGCGTCGTACACGCCTTTGACCGGCTCTTCGATCGGCTGGATGCCGTACTCGTGGAACGCATCCTCGCGTGAGATCCAGGGATCGTAGACATCGACGTTAGTGCCGTATTGCTTCAATTCGGTGACGATGTCGACCACGCGCGAGTTGCGCATGTCGGGGCAGTTCTCCTTGAACGCCAGGCCCATCACCAGCACGCGCGCACCGGGAATGTAGATACGCGCCTTCGTCATCGCCTTGACGAGTTGCGAGACCGCGTAGGTGCCCATGCTGTCGTTGAGGCGCCGTCCCGCGAGGATGATCTCGGGGTTGTAGCCGATGGACTGCGCCATGTGCGTCAGATAGTACGGATCGACGCCGATGCAATGCCCGCCGACGAGACCCGGCCTGAAGTTGAGGAAGTTCCACTTCGTGCCGGCTGCGAGCAGCACGGCTTCCGTGTCGATGTTCATCTTGTTGAAGATGATCGACAACTCGTTGACGAGCGCGATGTTCACGTCGCGCTGCGTATTCTCGATAGCCTTGGCCGCTTCCGCCACGCGAATGCTGCTGGCCTTGTGCGTGCCCGCCGTGATGATCTGACGATAAAGCGCATCCACCGCTTCGGCCACTTCGGGTGTCGAACCGGACGTGACCTTCTTGATGTCCGGCAGGCGATGCAGCTTGTCGCCCGGATTAATGCGCTCGGGGCTGTAGCCCGCGAAGAAGTCCACGTTGAAGCGCAGCCCCGACACGCGTTCGAGCACCGGCACGCATTCTTCTTCGGTCACGCCGGGATACACGGTCGATTCGTAGATGACGACGTCGCCGGGCTTCAGCGCCGATCCGATGGTTTCGCTCGCGCGCAACAGCATGCCGAGGTCCGGGCGCTTGTGTCGATCGATCGGCGTCGGCACGGTCGCGATGAACACGGTGCAGTCCTTGAGCGCGGCAGGATCATCGTTGAAGGAGAGTGTCTCGGCGGCGCGGAGCTCGTCGTCGGCGACTTCCAGCGTCGCGTCGTGTCCTTCGCGCAGCGCGTCGATGCGATGCCGGTTCACATCGAACCCGACTACCTGATGATGCTTGCTGAACTCGACGGCGAGCGGCAGGCCCACATAGCCCAGGCCGATCACAGCGATTTTCTGGTCAGTAAGCGAACGCATGAAGTCTCTCCAGTCTCGTAGCAACGCGTAGATAGGATGCTGCGGGTGTCCTGCTTCGCGCGGGGTGCGCTTATTCGGGCGCGGATTCGTAGTTGTGCGCGACGTAGGCGCTGCTGCCATAACGTCCTGCAAGCGCCTTGTCCGCCGTATGCAGCGAGACGCCGTTGAGCAGCACGCCGGTCACGCGTGCGCCGGTCTGGTTGAGCCGCTTCATCGACTCCTTGATCTCGCCGACGCGCGTCCGTCCATACAGGCCCACGAGGAAGATCGATGCGGCGGCGGGAGCGATCGCGCCCGCATCGGAAACGGCCAGCACGGCCGGTGCATCGACGAGCACGATGTCATACAGCGACGACGCTTCCTGAATGGTCTCGCGATACTTCGCGCTCAACAGCAGCTCGGCCGGACTCGCGGGATACGGGCCGCCTTGCAGCACATCGAGATTGGGCAACACCTCGCGATGAATGCTGCCTTCGAGCGTATGCGTGCCGAGCAGGATGTTCGCGAGCCCCGGCCCCTGCTGAATGCCGAATTGCCGATGCAGATAGCCCTTGCGCAAGTCCGCATCGACCAGAAGCACGCGCGTGCCGCCCGATGCGAGGACCGTAGCGAGGTTCGCGGACAGAAACGACTTGCCGACGCCCGGCAGCGGGCCCGCGATCATCACCACGTTGTTGCGCGCGCCGACGAGCGTGAACTGCAACGCCGAACGCAGGATGCGCAACGCTTCCACGGTCGGGTCTTTCGGAAACTGCGACGCGAGCACGGCCTGACGCGGCGCCGTGCCGTTGGCGACGCTCGACAGCGCCGGCTGACGCGCGCTTTGCGGGATCGTCGCGAACACGCTCAGGCCGGTCTCGATCTCGATCTCCTGAGTATCGGTGACGCCCCGGAAGATGCGATCGAGCAGCATCGCAAGGCCGACGGCGAAGAACATGCCCAGCGCGAGGCCGATTGCGATGGCCAGCCACTTGATCGGCTTGACCGGCAGTTCGGGCACATCGGCGGTGTCGATCAGTTGCACCGATGCCGCCTTGCCCGCCTTGATCAGCATCATCTCTTCGATGTTGTTGCGCAGCGCCGTATAAAGGTCCGTGCTCACGCGGACGTTGCGCAAGAGACGCAGCGCGCCTTGCTCTTCCATCGGCATCGAACGGGTACGGTCGTTCAGCTTCGCGAGGAACTGCTCCGTTGCGGCGATCTGCTTGTCGATGGAGGTGATTCGCGGGTGCGCGGTCGAAAACGTGGTGGTGAGGTCGTCGCGCGTATGGCGCAAGGAGAGCAATTGCGCGTTGGCGTCGGCGGTTTGCTTCAGCAACAGGCGATTGGTTTCGTCGGTATCGAGCATCGCGTTCTTGTCGCGATACGAGTTGTACGCGTTTTCCGCGTCTTCCATCTGACGCTTCAGCACGGGCAACTGCTTCTGCAAGTACGTCAGCGAGTTCTCCGCGATCACCGCCTTGCGATCGCCGTTGAGCCTCACGTACTGGCGTCCGATTTCGTTGATCGTCGCGGCCACCTGCACCGGGTCAGCGCTTTCGAGCGTCACTTTCAGCACGCTCGACTTGTTGCCCTGTTCGCTGATCTTCACCTGACTCTGAATCGCGTCGATGGTCAGTTGCCGCGAATAATGCACGACGTCGAAGCCTACGCCCGGATTGCCCTTCATCGCGGTGACGAGAAGCCTCACGGGACCTTGCGGCGTCTGCACCAGCAACACTTCGCCGACGGTGCCGACGACCGGCGTGCCGAGCGCGGGATTGCTCAGTTCGTACTGGCCGTCCGCGCGTGCCGTGACGGTGAACTTCGCACCTTCCAGCTGGCGCGGCACGTCGAAGTCAGGAACGCTGATCGATTCATCGCCCCAGGCGTAGTTGCCGAAGCCGAACAAGCCCGGTTCCGACAGCTTGCCGTCGTGATGCGCGAGACGGTTGCCGATCACCGGGAAACGTCGCGGATACGCGCTGATATAGAGCTTGAGCGCATCGACGGCGCGGGAGACGACGAGCTTCGAACCGAGGACCTGCATCTCGCCTTCAGCCGACGAGCGGTCGTCGAGCGTCGGAAGCATGTTGCTCAGCGGGTCGCCGGGGCGCGAATTCGAGACGTCCTTGTTGTCCTCGACCTTGATGAGAATCGCGGACTGATAGATCGGCGGACTCAGATACGCATAGGCGGCGGCGAGCAGCACGGTGAACAGGACCACCAGCGCGATCAATACGCGATGGTTGATCATTGTATCGATCAGCGAAGCAAAGGGGATCTCATCGCCGTTATCTGAAACGGCTTCATCAGACGTTTTGACTTTGGAAATCATATTGAGCAGGTCCCGGCGCGTATGGTTGGCTCAAACGGATTTGGGTGGACCGAATTCGGCGCTTTCCCTTTCGCGTTCATAAGGAAAGCAAATAATCCAGGCCCCGATGCGTGAGAGAGAATTGCGCGTGGTGGAACCGTAGCAGCCTGCATTTTGCGGGTATGCGCGGAAGCCCACATTGCAGCCCGCGGCCGGGTTTTGGCGGGCGAATAAAGCTTGCGAAGCGATTAATGTGGGTATGCCTAATCTATTTTCCGTGACAGAAGCAAGCGCATTCAGTATCGGTATTTATCCGTATCGGACATTTCATCTAAACAATCAGGTTTTCGTTGTCCAGATGAATACGTCCTGCCGGGTTTCCGCGCCGTAGCCTATCTCTTCTTCCGCATATTCAACCGATGAAGCGAAGCGCCGTTCGAGCAACGGCGATGAATCGAACACATGTGCGCAAATGGGATTGAAATAAACCACCGAGAACGCTTCGATGGAACCGCTCTGATATGCAGCCGAAAGATTCGCGAGAAGCCGCGCCATCAGTTGCGCGCCGAAAGGATTGAACATGAACACGACGAGCTTGCCCGGCGGAAATTCAAGTTTCAGCGCGTCGGCGGCATAGGCGTGCATCGGCACGCGTTCGGGGAAGCGTCGCGCGACGATCGCCGCATTGCGATTGGCAATATCGACCAGATGCGCGGCCAGGTCGTAACCAATGACCGCGCGAAACGGAAACTCGGTCGCGACGATCATCGGCCGGCCTTTGCCGCAACCAATGTCGATGAAGGTTTGATCGCGCAGGTCGCCGAGTTGAGCGAGCGCGCAGCGAATGAGGCTCGGTTGCGAGCCCATATAGGGAAAACTCGTCGCATCGACGCTGTCGCCGTAAATCGCTTCGGGAGGTTCGATGCCGCCGGTATTCGTGCCGAGCATTCTGTCGATGGGATGCGTGCGATAGCAGCCGGAATAGACCACCTTGAGGATCGGCACACGCTGCGCGTATTTGCGGATTGACGGGGCAAAAAGAAGCGTCTGCACCGGATCCGGCAGCGATGCGACAGCAGCGATCAAAGGCCATTTGATGCTGCGTTTCACGCGCGTCTTGAATCCGCCGATCGAAGTCGTGTTCATTGCCGATGCCCTCGGTGAGTGATCGCTCAGTGAGTGATTAATACGGACGAATGGAATCAACGACTAGCCGGCAGAGCGCGGGCTTCGCACGTTATAGCTTTCGGGTTCCTTCGTGAATGTGCCTTTGCGCACAGAGCGTTCAGGCACGCTGTTCGTGTGAGGAATAACGGCGTCGAATCGCAGTCCGTATCGAAGCCGAGCTTATCGACGCAACTCGCCCGGCCCCTTGCCCGTCCAGCGCTTGAGCGCCCGGCGAAAGTTCGCGGCGTCGCTGAAGCCGAGCAGCATGGCGACGTCATCGGTGCTCATCTTCGTGGTCTTCAGATATTCGAGCGCGAGCGAACGGCGCACGTCGTCGACGATCGCGAGGAACGACGTGCCTTCCGCTTCCAGACGCCGCCGCAAGGTCCGCGTCGTCATGTTGAGCATCTGAGCCACGGCTTCCATGCCGGCGAAGGTGCCGGGCGTGCTCATCAGGATTTGATAGACCTCGCCCGCGACGCCCGCTGATGTCTTCGCCTGCCCGATCAACCGGTCGCAGGTCTCCTGCAACAGCGTGGCCGTGAGCTTGTGCGCGAGCTGCGGCTTGCGATCGAGAATCGCGCTGTCATACACGAGCTCGCATTGCGGCTGATCGAAGAAGCACGGGCAGTCGAGATACTTCGCATACAGGTCGGCGTGTGCGGGCGCGGGATACGAAAAGCACGCCTTGACGGGCGGGCAGCGGCTTCCGGCGACATCCTGAAGATGCGTGACGTGCTGCGTGTACTGCTGCTCGATGATGAACTCGCGCAGTTCGCGTGAAGGGCTCGACACGAACGCATCGGGAAAGGTCCAGACCATCCTGTCCGGATGCTCGGTCCATTCGATCGCGACCGTGGGCGTCGCGAGACGGTGATACTTCACGCCCAGTTTGAAGTACTCGCGCAGCGAGAGGCACGACATCAGCGCGTATCCGTACATGCCGTAAGCCGACAGATGCAGCCGCATGCCGACCTTGAACGGCGTGGCGGGATCGCACGAAAGCGACACCGCGTTTCTGCATACCGTCGCATATTGCGCGACGGAGGTTAGCACGGCGGCATCGTAGATCTGGTCGGGACGCACGTCCGTGCCGCGCAGGCTGTCGGCGGGCGCGATGCCTTGCTCCGCCAGCACTTCAACCAGCGCGGCGATCTTGTATGGCGCGTAGATGCGCTCGTTGTACGGCGGGCGGCTCGTGGCCACGGCGTCCCTCTGTATGGTGCCTTGCGTTGCGTTTTGTTGTCCTCAGCGGACTCTCGCCTGTCCGAAAATGACCTTACGGGCGCAATGCTATCCCACTAATATCGCCCTCACAAGATGCCGCGCGCGATCGACGCGCGGCACGGACAGCAGATAGGAGGGACGCAAGATGAACAGCAGCGACCGCAAGGTCATCATTTCGTGCGCGGTCACAGGCGCCACGCACGTTCCGTCGATGTCGGAGCATTTGCCGCTCACGCCGTCCGATATCCGCACGCAGGCCATCGAAGCCGCCGAGGCCGGCGCGGCGATCATCCATCTTCATGCACGCGATCCGCAGGACGGACGCCCGACGCCGAGCCCGGACGTGTTCCGGCAGTTCGTGCCGCAAATCGCGGAAGCCACCGATGCGGTCATCAACATCACGACGGGCGGCAGCACGCGCATGACGCTTGCAGAACGCCTCGCGTATCCGCTGCTCGCCGCGCCGGAAATGTGCTCGCTCAACATGGGGTCGATGAACTTCTCGATTCACCCGCTCGCCTCGAAGATTTCATCGTGGCGTTACGACTGGGAGAAGGATTTCGTCGAAGGCATGGAAGACATGATCTTCCGCAATACGTTCAGGGACATCAGGCACATCATGCTCGAGCTTGGCGGCAAGGGCACGCGCTTCGAGTTCGAATGCTATGACCTCGGGCATCTGTACAACCTCGCGCATTTCGTCGATCAAGGGCTCGTGAAGCCGCCGTTCTTCATTCAGTCCGTGTTCGGGATACTCGGCGGCATGGGTCCGGACCCGGAGAACATGACCGTCATGCGCTCGACCGCCGACCGTCTGTTCGGGCGCGAGAACTATCACTTTTCCGTGCTCGGGGCGGGGCGTCATCAAATGGCGCTCGTCACGATGAGCGCGATCATGGGCGGCAATGTGCGCGTCGGTCTGGAGGACAGCGTGTATATCGCCAAGGGCGTGAAGGCAGAATCGAATGCGCAGCAAGTGCGCAAGATACGGCGGATTCTCGAAGAGCTGTCGTTCGAGATCGCGACGCCCGACGATGCGCGCCGAATGCTCGGCCTGAAAGGACCCGACAAGGTCACGCCATGACGTGACATCGGGCAACGCATCACGAATATCGATAAAAAAGACACATACGGAGACACCATGACATCCTTATCGATCGACGAAACTCACCGCATCGCCACACGCAAGGCGATGCTGCGCCTCATTCCCCTGATGTGCGCGATCTACTTCATGTCCTTCCTCGACCGCACGAACGTCGCGCTGGCGAAGACGCAGCTCGCCATCGACGTGGGCATCGACGCGGCGGCGTTCGGGCTCGGCTCGGGCATCTTCTTCATCGGCTATGCGTTGCTCGAAGTGCCGAGCAATCTGGCCGCGCATCGCGTGGGGCCGCGGCGATGGATCGCGCGGATCGCGGTCACGTGGGGCATTCTTTCCACCGCGATGATGTTCGTGCAGGGCACGTGGTCGTTCTATGTGCTGCGCGTGCTGCTCGGCATCGCGGAAGCCGGGCTCTTTCCCGCGCTGATGTACATGGTCACGCTGTGGTTCGCACCGAAGGACCGGCCGGTTGCCGTGGGCTGGATCTACACCGCGCCCGCGCTCGCGCTGATGCTCGGCAATCCGCTCGGCGGCGCGCTGATGCAGCTCGGCGGCATCGGCGGACTGCACGGCTGGCAGTGGATGTTCATGATCGAAGGCATTCCGAGCGTCATCGTCGGCATCGTGCTGTATTTCAAGCTGCCCGAGCGGCCGCGCAATGCACGCTGGCTCTCGAAAGACGAAGTCGATGCGCTCGAACAGCGCGCCGTCATCGACGCGCACGGGCATCCCGAACTCACGTCGGCCGACTGGATCGGCGCGCTGAAGCGCCCGACGACGGTGCTCATCGGCCTCATTTATTTTCTGAATCAGGTGGCGTTCGTCGGCTTGTACTTCTTCACGCCCGCCATGATCCAGCAGATGCAGATCAAGACACCGTTCATTGTGGGCCTGCTGTCGAGCAGCGTGGGTGTCGGCTTTCTGCTGGGCGTGCTCGTGCTGCCGCGCATTCATCGCCGCTATGGGAAGGATTGCACGTATCTCGGCGTGCTGACGGCGGGTCTCGTTGCCGGCGCGTGCGCGTTCGTCGCGACGTCGAGCCCGGTCGCGCGCATGGTGCTGCTCGCGGTGACGGCGTTCTTCGCGGGCGGTGTGCTGCCTTCGTACTGGGCGATCGCGATGAAGCGGCTGCAAGGCATTCAGGCTGCGGCGGGGCTGGCGTTCATCAACACGATCGGTCTGATCGGCGGATTCGTCGGACCGTATCTCTTCGGCATGACCGAGACGGCGACCGGCCGCAGCGATTCGGGCTTCATGGTGATCCTGATCGCATCGGTGCTCGGCCTGCTGCTGGTACCCTTGCTTGCACGCGCGATCAAGCGCGAAGCGGCCCCGAGGCCGGCTGTCGCCGCCGCCGCGGGCGCGCACTCGTGAACGTATGACCAACAACAAGGTGGAGACGATGCGGTTACAGGGAAAAATAGCGATCATCACCGGAGCGGGACAAGGCATCGGCGCGGCGACGGCATTGAAGTTCGCACGCGAAGGCGCGATCGTCGCGGCGTGCGACCTGAACCACGATGCGGTCACGCGCGTCGTCGATGCCTGCCGGGAAGCGGGCGGCCAGGCGAGCGCGTTGTGCCTCGACATGTCGGATCGTGCGCGCGTCGATGACATGGTGGCTGCGGTGCGCGAGCAACACGGACGTATCGACGTGCTCGTGAACAACGCGGGCATCACCCGGGATGCGCGCTTGCAGAAGATGACCATCGAACAGTTCGATGCGGTCATCGACGTGAATCTGCGCGCCGTGTTCCATGCGACGCAGGCGGTCGCGGACCACATGGTCGCGCGGGGGTCGGGCGTGATCCTGAATGCGAGTTCGGTCGTCGGCATCTATGGCAACTTCGGGCAGACCAACTACGCCGCCGCGAAGTTCGGCGTGATCGGCTTCACGAAGACGTGGAGCCGTGAGCTTGGGCCCAAGGGCGTGCGCGTGAATGCGGTCGCGCCGGGCTTCATCGATACGCCGATTCTCGCCACCATCCCCGAAGAAGTGCTGGCGAAGATGCGCGCGCAAGTGCCGCTCGGCCGTCTCGGCAAGCCTGAGGAAATCGCGAATATCTACGCGTTTCTCGCAAGCGACGAAGCCAGTTACATCAACGGCGCGGTCATCGAAGCGTCGGGCGGCATGACGCTCTGACCTGGCGGCATCTTCAACGTAACAAGGCACTGGCAGCATGAATACATTCGATTTATTGAAGCCCGCGCCGGGACTGCGCGTCGTCGTGTCGGGCGCGGCGAGCGGCATCGGCGCGGCGATTGCCGAGGCGTTCATTCAGGCGGACGCGCAGGTTTTCATCTGCGACGTCGATGCTTCGGCGGTCGAGAAGGCGAAGGCGGGTGAGCCGCTACTGCACGCGAGCGTCGCGGATGTGGCGAACATCGAACAGGTGGATGCCGTCATCGACGATGCGCGCCGCACGCTCGGCGGAATCGATTTGCTCGTGAACAACGCGGGCATCGCGGGGCCGACGGGCGCGATCGAGGACATGGACCCGGCGCAGTGGGAACGCACCATCACGACCAACCTCAACAGCCAGTTCTACTTTCTGCGGCGCACGGTGCCGGTGCTGAAGGAGACATCGGACCGCGCCGGCATCATCGCGATGGCGTCGGTGGCGGGCCGGCTCGGCTATGCGTTCCGCACGCCCTACGCGGCGACGAAATGGGCGATCGTCGGGCTCGTGAAGTCGCTCGCCGTCGAACTCGGCCCGAGCGATATCCGCGTGAACGCCATCCTGCCGGGCGTGGTGCAGGGCGAGCGCATGGACCGCGTGATCGCGGCGCGCGCCGAATCGCTCGGCATCGGCTTCGATGAAATGCGGCAGCAGTATTTGCAGCGCATCTCGCTGCGCCGCATGGTGACCGTCGACGATATTGCCGCGATGACGCTGTTCCTCGCATCGCCGGCGGCGCGCAATATCACCGGTCAGGCGATCAGCGTGGATGGCAACGTCGAGTATCTGTGATGCTTTGCCGCTGCGATAACTTCATACGATTCATATCGCACACCGAACCCTAAACTTCTGCATTGCCGTGCCGAAATAGCGGTGTAACCGATTGCGCCATGCGCCCCTTATGCGTTACAACGATCCGACCATAAGGGCGCTTCGACGCTGGCACACACCGCCGCATGCATGCATTAGGCCGGCGCGGCATTTCATCTTGGAGACGGGGGAATGAGGGTTCGGGCAACGGCGCTGCTGGTGCGCCAACACGCGGTGCTGCTCGTCAAGGAACGCGGCGGCCCGTGGTTTCTGCCGGGAGGCGATCTCCGTCCCGGCGAGCTGGCAATGGCCGCGGCGATTCGAGAGCTCCACGAGGAAGCGTGCGTTGAAGCGAGCGCGGCCGCTTTCTTGTGGCAGCACGTCTCGGCTCATCACATGCATCAGGTTTTCCGCGTCGCCGTTCCCGGCGATGCCCGGCCGCGTGCGAACGTGCGTGCGGGTATCGACGACCTACGCTGGGTCGAGCTTTCGCAGCTTGCCCGCATGTCCGTGACGCCTGGCACGCGGGCAATCCTCGAACGCGCGGCCGGCGTCACCGGCAGCGTGTCGCGGCCCGACTGGCGCGGCAGCGCGGGAGCGTCGCCGGGGTTCTGAGGATTCGGCGCTTGCGTTAGGATCGGCATGTTGCGCGGTGCATCGCGCATTACGGGAAGTGTCTCCGCAGCGAGGAGATATTCATCGCCGCCGATCCAACCACGCTTTATGACCGACCTCATCCCATCTTCGCTGTTCGACGAAGTCAGGCGGCTGATCGATTCAGCGCGCGAACGTGCCGCCGCCGCCGTCAACGCCGAACTGACGCTGCTTTACTGGCAGATCGGAAGCCGCGTGCGCGCCGAAGTGCTGCGCGGCGCGCGGGCCGAATACGGCCGGCAAGTCGTCGCGACGCTCGCGCGTGAGCTCAGCGCCCGCTATGGACGCGGCTGGAGCGACAAGCAATTGCGCCATTGCATCCGCCTGGCCGAAGTTTTCGCCGACGAGCAAAGTGTCTCCGCAGTGCGGAGACAATTGAGCTGGACGCATCTCAAGACCCTCATCTATATCGACGATCCGCTCAAGCGCGACTTCTACATCGAGCTGGCGCGCGTCGAACGCTGGTCGTCGCGGCAGTTGCAGGAACGCATCCAGTCGATGCTTTTCGAGCGCAGCGCCATCTCCCGCAAGCCGCAGGACGCCATCGCGCACGATCTCGCCGTGATGCGCGATGAAGGGCGCGTCGCACCCGAGACGCTCCTGAAAGACCCGTATGTGCTGGACTTTCTCGGCCTCAACGACCATTACCTCGAAAAAGACCTCGAAGACGCGATTCTTCGGGAGATGGAGCAATTTCTGCTGGAGCTCGGCGCGGGTTTCACGTTCGTCGCGCGCCAGAAGCGCTTGCAGATCGACGAGGACGATTTCTACATCGACCTGCTGTTCTACAACCGCAAGCTGAGACGGCTCGTCGCGATCGAACTGAAGCTCGGCGCGTTCAAGGCCGAGTACAAGAGCCAGATGGAGCTTTATCTGCGCTGGCTCGCGAAGCACGAGCAGGAACCGGACGAGTTGCCGCCGCTCGGCATCATCCTGTGCGCGGGCAAGAAGCAGGAGCAGATCGAGTTGCTGGAGCTGAACAAGAGCGGCATCCACGTGGCGGAGTATCTGACCGTGCTGCCGCCGCGCGAGACGCTGGAGGCGAAATTGCACCAGTCGATCGAAGCGGCGCGGTCCAGGTTGCTCGACAAAAATGTGGAATAACTTCCTGTTTCGTCGCGTGTGCAACGTTTTCGTCCGGCGAAATTCGGGAAGCCTTGCCAAGTTGTTGGATAATTCGTCCTTTCGTCCGGCACCCCGTGCCCGATGCCTGTAACTTGAGGCGTTTATGTTTACTGAAGCAGACACCATCACCGATGAAGAAGTCATCTCGATCGCCCAGCGTCTGACCGACGAAGGGCGGCCGGTCACCCCCGTCACCGTCTGGTCGGAGCTGCGGCGTGGATCGGCCGTATCGATTGCTGCCGCCTTGCAGCGCTGGCGCGACGCCAGCCAGCCCGCGATGCCCGCGGCGCAACTTCCCGCCGAGATGCCGCACGAATTCGCCGACGCGCTGCTGAACGCGGCGCACCGGATCCGGAAGGCGTCCTGGGACGACGCGCACAGCGCGATCGCGCAGCACACCGACAGCCTGAGCCAGCGGCTGCAAACGGCGCTCGCCGAGCGCGACGAAGCGCTCGCGGTGTATCAGACGGCCGAAGGCGCCGCCGCCGACGTGCGCCGCCAGCACGACGACCTGACGCGCGGTCTGCGCGCTTCCGAGGAGACCGTCGCGCGCCTGCAGGCGCAGCTTGCCGGGGCCACGGAGCGCGCGGAGGCATCGCAGGCGCGTGCGGCGGAACTCGCGGAACGCACGTCGACGCAGGATGCCGTGCTCGCCGCCGCGCGCATGTCGCTCGACGAGGAGCGCAAGGCGCGCGAAGCGTTGAAGGCCGAAGTGACGGCGAAGAGCGAAGAGATCGGCCGCCTCGCTCGCGAGCGCGACGAAGCCCGCGAGGAAAGCGCGGCGAAATCCCAACAGGCGGAGCGGGCGACGCACGAGGCGCAGGAAAGCGCAGCCCGAATCGCCGCGCTGGAAGCCGAGCTGCAGGCAGCGCGCGCCGAACTCGCGACCGAACGCGAAGCGCACACGGCGCGCAACGCCGACGCCGCCGCGTGGGACGAAGAGCTGCAGCGCGTCAAGCACGAGCTGGACGAAACGCGCACACAAAATGACGGAAGCCGTGCGCGCGTCGCGGAGCTGGAAGCCGAGCTTGCAGCGAATCATGAAGTGAATGCCGCGCGTCAGGCCGAGGCATCGGCGCGAGAAGAAGCCTTGCAGCGCGCCACCCGCGAACTCGAAGAAGCGCGCGCGCAGATCGACGAAAACCGGTCGCGCGTCGCCGCGCTGGAAGCCGAGCTCGCCACCGAACGCGAAGCGAATGCGGCGCATGGCGTGCAGGCATCGGCGGGACAGGAAACGCTCGCGCGCATCAGCCGCGAACTCGACGAAGCCCGCGCGCAGCTCAACGCCGCCAACGAAGAAAAGCCCGCTGCACAAGCCGAACTGGCGCGCGTGTCGCAAGAAGCCGCCGCCGCCGTGACGCGAGCGGACGAGGCGCAGCAGCAAGCGGCGCGGCTCGCGGAACAACTCGCCGAGCGCGAAAAGAGCGAAGCCGCCATGCGCGACGAACTGCGCGATCACAAGATCGCATTGCAGACCGCGGGCACGGCCAAGGAAGAGGAGCTTGCCGCCTTGCAGCGCCGCCTTTCGGCGCAGGCGCAGACGCACTCGAAGGCCTACGACGAGCTTCGTGCCAACGCCGAGCAATGGGTCACGTATGCACGCGACCTCAAGCAGCGTCTCGATGTAGCCAACGAGAAGATTCTCTTCATCGATGCCCGCAGCACCGGCGAAGTCGCGTTGCTGCGCCGTCTTTCGACGGAGCTCGAGCGCCTGAAGCCCGATCACGAACTGGTGTTCCGGGAGGCGCAGCAGCGCGTCATCGGCGACAAGATCGCGCAGCAGCTTGCGCAAAAGGGCTATCGCTACGATCCGGCGACGGCGGTCATGT
This sequence comes from Caballeronia grimmiae, assembly GCF_022879615.1. Lineage (NCBI taxonomy): Bacteria > Pseudomonadati > Pseudomonadota > Betaproteobacteria > Burkholderiales > Burkholderiaceae > Caballeronia > Caballeronia grimmiae. The sequence goes on along the minus strand of NZ_CP084273.1, from coordinate 206,171 downwards.
CGAAGATCGAAGGCTAAGGCCGATGTCCCGCGCGCATCGCTCCGGCTTATTGCGGGAGCGATGCGCGTCGCGGACGTGATGTGAGACCATACGCACGAGCCTTGCCACGCAAAGGACCGTTCATATGGAAAGAACCGACCTCGCCGGCGTCTACCGCGCCTACATTGCCTGCCTGAACGAACAGAACTGGCAGATGCTCGGCGCCTTCGTTCACGACGACCTCCGTTACAACGGCCAGCCCATTCACCTCGCCGATTACCGGCAGATGCTCGAACGGGACTTCCGGCAAATCCCCGACCTTCGCTTCGACATTCGGCTTCTCACCGCCGATCCCCCTTATGTTGCGAGCCGCCTGTGGTTCGACTGCACGCCGGCGCGCGATTTTCTCGGCCTCGCCATCGACGGCAAGCGGGTTGCGTTCGCGGAGAACGTGTTCTACGAGTTTCGCGAGCGGAAGATCGTCGAGGTGTGGTCCGTGATCGACAAGGCCGCCATCGAAGCCCAGCTTCGCACGCTCTCATGATCGACGCCTCCTGCCATTGCGGCGCGGTGAGCTTCACCGTCGACGCCCCGCCCGACGAAGTCAACGCCTGCGATTGCTCCCTGTGCCGGCGATACGGCGCGCGCTGGGCCTACTACGATCCGTCGCGCGTGCGCTTTGCGCCCGACTGCGGCCCGACCGATATCTACATGTGGGGCCCGCGCAGGCTCGAGTTTCATCGCTGCGCATCGTGCGGATGCGTGACGCACTGGCGCGCGGTGGATCCCGGCCGGCCCGTCATGGGCATCAACACACGGATGATGCCGCCCGGCGCGCTGGCGAACGCACGCGTGCACAGGAACGGCGAACCCATCGGCTGACGCGGTCCGACTCTTGCGGAGCGCGATGACAGCAGGGCGTGATGATAGACTCGATCCGTTCCGCGGCCGCCCGTGCTCGGCGCTGCCCGAATCCAACGCAACGACAGCAAAACAGCAAAGAAAACAAGCATGAAACGTTTCTCGATGATTCGCGATTTCCATCTCGCCGACTGGTTCACACTGGGCAACGCGGTCTGCGGCACGGGCGCCCTGTTCTCGACGATCAGCTACATCGACGATTCCGACGTCATGCATATCTATCTTGCGTGCGCGCTCGTGTTCGCGGCGCTCGTGTTCGATGTGCTCGACGGCCGCATCGCGCGGTGGCGTCAGAAGGCGTCGCTGTTGGGCAAGGAACTGGATTCCCTCGCCGACGTAATTTCGTTCGGCGTCGCGCCGGCGATCATCGGCTATGGATGCGGCATGCGCGGCCTTTACGACCGCGTGATGCTGGCGTACTTCGTGGCGTGCGGCGTGTCGCGTCTCGCGCGCTACAACGTGACGACCGAAGAGATGTCCGGCAGCGCCGGCAAGGTCACGCATTTCGAGGGCACGCCGATTCCCACATCGTTCGCGATCGTGCTGATGCTCGGCATCGCCGCCTGGTTCGATGCGCTCGGGCCGCGCATGTGGTTCGGTGAATGGCGCATCGCCGGTTTCACGCTGCATCCGCTCGTGCTCGTCTACGCCATCTCCGGCTCGCTGATGATCAGCCGCATCCGCATTCCGAAGCCGTAAGTCTCTCTGCGGGCGCTATCAAGTTTCGATTAGCCCCGCCGTTTACACGTGGATGAAAGGGCGCGGCATATTTGCCGCGTCCATCCCCAGGCGCCAGGCTCGCCGCGTCGACGCACACGTCGCACGCGGCACTCCCACTGCGGCAAACGGGAATCTCATGGACCCGTTTCGAGAGCCCATCCACGTAATGCAATTCATCCGCATGACCGCGAGCCTGGCTGGCGCAGTAGCCGCGCTCGTCTTGTATACGCCGTCCGCCCTCGCCGACGATTCCCCGGACGCGCCGGAGCTGCCGGCCGTGCCGCTCACCAGCGGCAAGCTGCTGCTCACGGGCGGCGTGTCGCAAATTGAAGGCGCGGCGGGCGGCGGTCTCGCGCCGTGGGCCGTCATCGGCGGCTACGGCACGGCACGCCAGCTTGGCGCGAATGTTCACGGCGCCTACGTCCACACGCAGGACTACGCGCTCGGCTCGTGGGGCTTGACCGTGGGCGTGGCGAACCGCGTCGAGTTCTCGCTTGCCCGCCAGCGTTTCGATACGCGTGATGCCGGCGCGAAGCTCGGCCTCGGCGAAGGCTACGCGTTCAATCAGAACATCTTCGGCCTGAAAGTGCGTCTTTTCGGCGATGCCGTGCTCGACCAGGACACATGGATGCCGCAGGTCGCCGCAGGCATCCAGTTCAAGCACAACGAAGAGGGCGGCGTGCTGAAGGCCATCGGCGCGGCGAGCAATTCGGGCACGGACTTCTATCTGTCCGCGACGAAGCTGCTGCTCGCGCAAAGCCTGCTGCTCAACGGCACCGTGCGCTTCACGAAGGCGAACCAGTTCGGCTTGCTGGGATTCGGGGGCGACAAATCGAACGCGTACAAGCCGGAATTCGAATCGTCGGTGGCGTATCTGTTGACGAAGAACATCGCGATCGGCGCCGAATACCGCATGAAGCCCGACAACCTCTCGTTCGCCCGCGAACAGGATGCCTACGATGCGTTCGTCGCGTGGGCGCCCAACAAGCACGTGTCGCTGACGGCCGCGTATGTGTCGCTCGGCGAGATCGCGACCATCCGGAATCAGCGCGGGCTCTACGTTTCGCTTCAGGCGGGCTTCTGATGATGACCATGACCATTCGACACGCCGCGCTCGCGGCCTGCCTGCTCGCCGCATTGACGAGCATGAGCGCCCGCGCGCAGGACGACGCGCTGTACCGGCAATTCGGGGAGAAGGAAGGGCTCGTGCGCATCGTCGACGACATGTACGCGAGCGTAACGGTCGATCCGCGCACCGCGCCGTACTTCGAGAACGCGCCGATCGGGCGCATCAAGACCAAGCTCGTCGAGCAGTTCTGCGTGCTGCTCGATGGCCCGTGCGTCTACACCGGCCGCCCGATGCGACGCTCGCATGAAGGCCAGAACATCGATCGGGCGGCGTTCAATGCGCTCGTCGAAGACTTGCAGGCTGCGATGGACAAGAACGGCGTGCCGTTTCACGCGCAGAACAAGCTGCTCGCGAAGCTCGCGCCGATGTACCGCGATGTACAGGACCGTGAATGATGAAAGCCTACCGATTCTTCTTCGCGCCGTTGCTGGCGCTTTGTGCATCGCTTGCGCAGGCGGCGAGCGTGCATGTTCAGGTCGTCGATCAGGCGGGCGCGCCCGTCCCCGATGCCGTGGTCTATGCGACGCCCGTGGCCGGCAAGCCGCCCGCGACGAAGCCGGCCGGCGCGATCATCGATCAGGTGAAGCGGCGTTTCGTGCCGCTCGTGTCCGTGGTGCAGACGGGCGCGTCGGTGACGTTTCCGAACAAGGACAACATCGAGCATGACGTGTACTCGTTCTCGCCCGCGAAGCGTTTCGAGCTGAACCTGTATCACGGCATTCCGTCGAATCCGGTCGTGTTCGACAAGCCCGGCCTCGTCGTGATGGGCTGCAATATCCACGACCAGATGGTGTCGTATCTGCTCATCGTCGATACGCCGTGGTTCGCGAAGACCGATGCAAAGGGCATGGCCGTCATCGACAACCTGCCCGCCGATGCGCTCAAGCTCTCCGCATGGCATTTCCGTCTGGGCGATCCGAACGCGCAGCCGACGCAGAAGATCAACGCTGCGGCGGACGTGTCCGCGAAGTTCGCGCTGCAACTGAGGCCCGCCGAATAGCATGCGCCTGCACAGCCTGCGGGCGCGCATCGCGCTCGTGTTCGTTGTTCTGATGCTCGCCGCGCAGGCTGCGGCATACGTCGTCATTAACTCAGTCATCCTGAAGAATGCGCACGAGAGCGCGGAACAGCAATTGTCGGTGGCGGAGCGCGTCTTCGGGCAAGTGCAGCGCGGCAATAGCCAGCAGTTGACGCAGGCCGCCAGCGTGGCCGCGTCGGACTTCGGCTTTCGCGAGGCGGTCGCGACGCACGACAGCAAGACCGTCGCTTCCGCGCTTCAGAATCACGGCGATCGCATTCATGCGGCCGTGGTGATGCTCGTGGATCTCGACGGCAAGCTCATCGCCGATAACGAAGGCGCGGCGCACGAAGGCATGGCGTTTCCGTTTCCGCACCTGATTCGCGCGGTCGCGCAAAAGGGCGATGCGTCGTCGTTCGGCATTATCGGCGGCAAGGCGTATCAGCTCGTCGCGGTGCCGGTGAAGGCGCCGATCGTCATCGCGTGGGTGGTGATGGGCTTCGCCATCGACGACGCCCTCGCACGCGAGATGAGTTCGCTGACATCGCTGGATGTGTCGTTCCTCACCGTCGACGCACGCGGCCGCTGGGACGTGGTCGCCAGCTCGCTGCCCGATGCGTCGCGCGCCAAGCTGACCGATCAGGCGCAACTGGCCGAAGATGGTTACGCCACGCGCGTGGTGCGTCTGCATTCCGAGGGGCGCACGGTGGTGGTGCTGCTCGAACGTTCGCTGAAGGAAGCGCTCGCGCCGTTTCACCGGCTGCAATCGACGTTGCTGCTGATCACGATACTCGGCGTGATGGTGTCGATCGTCGGCAGCATGTTGACGGCGCGCTCGGTGACGCGGCCGCTGGCGGCGCTCGCGCGCTTCTCGCGCCGCGTCGGGCAGGGCGATTACAGCGGCGCCATCGAGGTGCGTCATCAGGACGAGATTGGCGAACTGGCGAACGCGTTCAATCAGATGCAGGAGGGTATCGTCGAGCGCGAGCGGCGCATCACCGAGCTTGCGTACATGGACCGGCTCACGGGCTTGCCGAATCGCGCGTTGTTCGCCGACCGTCTGCACCGGGCGATCGCCGCCGCGGGACAAACGCGCCAGCCGTTGTCCGTGATGATGATGGACCTCGACCGCTTCAAGCTCGTGAACGATACGCTCGGGCATCCGATCGGCGACATGCTGCTGTGCGAAGTCGCCGGGCGTTTGCGTGCGGCGCTGCATCAGCCGACGGACACGGTCGCGCGTCTCGGCGGCGACGAGTTCGCGGTGCTCCTGCCGGACAGCGATCTCGCGGCGGCGCGCGTCGTCGCGGCGCGCATGCTGCGTGCGCTGGAAGAGCCGATCACGATCGAAGGGCAGCTCGTCGATGTCGGCGCGAGCATCGGCATCGTGAGTTTTCCGGACAACGGCACGGACATGAACGTGCTTTTGCGACGCGCCGATATCGCGATGTACGTCGCCAAGCGCGCGAACCTCGGCCACGCGCTCTACGACGAGCGGCACGATCACAACAGCGCCGAGCGTCTTTCGCTGATGGGCGAGCTACGGCAGGCCGTCGAGCACGATCAGCTCACGCTCCACTATCAGCCGAAGGTGGACCTGGCGACGCATCGCGTGAAGTATGTGGAAGCGCTCGTGCGCTGGGACCACCCGACGCGCGGCTTCGTGTCGCCCGACCAGTTCATTCCGTTCGCCGAGCAAACCGGCTACATCAAGACCATTACGCGCTGGGTGGCGGACAAGGCCATCGCGCAGTGCGCCGCGTGGCAGGCACAGGGCATCGAGCTTGCGGTATCGGTGAACGTGTCGGCGCGCGAGCTGATCTTGTCGTCGTTGCCCGACATGTTCCTCGGCCTGCTTGCGAAGCATGGCGTGTCGCCCGATTGCATATGGATCGAGATTACCGAGAGCGCGATCATGGACGATCCGAATCACGCGATCGAAACGCTAGACCGTCTGCATGCGCTCGGCATTCACTTGTCCATCGACGACTTCGGTACGGGTTATTCGTCGCTTTCATATCTGAAGCGCATGCCTGTGGATGAGCTGAAGATCGACAAGTCCTTCGTGATGGGCATGGCGCATCACAAGGACGACGAGACCATCGTGCGATCGACGATCGATCTCGGGCACAACATGGGTCTGAAGGTCGTGGCCGAAGGCGTGGAAAACGAGGCGATGATGCTGCGTCTCAAGGCGCTCGGATGCGATCTCGCGCAGGGCTATCATCTAAGCCGGCCGTTGCCGCCGGCGAGACTCGTCGACTGGCTTGCTGCATGGCCAGCGCAAGCCGGCGCCGCGGCTGAATCGCCACTGCCTGCTTAAGCTGCTTCACTCGCTGCACGCCCGCATAACGATGCAAAAGACCCGGGCCATGCAGCGCACCGAGCCACTTCGTCTCTGGCGCAGCAACAGTTGCGACGCCTGTTCATCGCGCTGGCTGCGCCTTTCAACGCGGCACTCACTGGCGGCGGGTTTTCAACATCGTTCTATATGACGGCGTAGGTCCCGGCTTTACACGAGCAACGAGGACGAATACCGCGCGTTGATGACCAACGGCGTGAACTACGCGAAGGAGTTCAACCTGGTGCCGGGCATGGCGCTGACTGCCGCGCAGATGGATGCGTTGACGAGCGACATCGTATGGCTCGTCGAGCAGACCGTGACATTGCCGGACGGCACGACACAGCATGTGCTTGCGCCGGTTGTGTATCTCGCGCAGGCTCACGCCAACGACCTGCTGCCCACCGGCGCCTTGATCGCGGCAGATGACGTCGAAATCCACGCGGCGGGCAGTGTGACGAATAGCGGCGTGATCAAAGGCGGCACGCAGACGGTCATTAGCGCGACCGATATCCTGAATCGTGGCGGCATGATCGGCAGTTCGTCGGCCAATGGCACGACGGTTGTGTCGGCGACAAACGACATCACGAATGCGTCGGGCCGCATCACGGGCAATCGTGTCGCGGTGCTCGCGGGTCACGACATCGTGAACACGACATTGACCGATGCGGCGGGCGTGACATCGACCGCGGGCGACAGCCGCGTCCAGCAGACGCTTGTCGGCGCGCAAGGCTCGATCGACTCGACCGGCGATATGCTGATCGGCGCGGGCCACGATCTGACGGTGCATGGTGCGACCATCGCGGCGGGCGGCAATGGGCAGATCGCGGCGGCCAATAACCTGCTCGTGGATGCGGTGCAGTCCAATACGTCGCAATCGGTGACGAAGAACGCGGACCATCACTGGGAAGAGAACACGACGCTCAACCAGACGAGCGGCATCAGCGCGGGCGGCAGCCTCGCGATGCAAAGCGGCAATGACATGACGTTCAAGGGCGCGCGGGTCAGCGCCGGACAGGACATGGCGGTAGTCGCAGGCGGCAATCTCACGGCGACGACAGTGACCGATTCGCTGAAGTTCGACAACGTCGCCACTGATGATCGCGACAAGCGCATCGAGCATAACTACGATGAGCAGGCCGTGGGCACGAGCTTCGCGGCGGGTGGCAGCGCGACGCTGGCGGCCATTTCGACGGACAAGACCAAGGGTAACGTGATGCTCACGGGCTCATCGCTATCCGCGGACACGGGTGCGGCAAACATTCTCGCGACGGGCAATGTCTCGCTCAACGAAGCTCGAGAAGAGCACGACAGCTACACGTATGTGCATTCCGAGCGTGGCAGCATCGTCAACAAGACGACCGCCAACGACAGCGTCGATATCAAATCGAACGATGCAGTGGGGAGCCTCGTCAGCGGCAACACGGTCGGCATCGCCGCGGGCAAGGACATCACGATACAGGGCAGCGACGTGGTGGCGACGCATGACATGGCGATGGCGGCGCTGGGCAACGTGAACATCACTGCCGCGCAGAGCCAATACCACGACGTCGAGCAACACGAAGTCAAGAAGTCGGGGATATCGGGCAGCGGCGGCATCGGTGTGTCGATCGGTTCGAGTGAGCAGAAAGCCAGCTATGACGCCAGCGCCGTTACCGAAAGCCAGTCGCGCAGCACGATAGGAAGCGTGCAGGGCAACGTGTCGATTTCGGCAGGTAAGGATCTGCATATCGGCGGCAGCGACGTGATCGCGGGACGTGCAGCGGACGATGTAGCGGGCGTTGGCGGCAACATCGCGCTAAAGGGGCAGAACGTCATGATCGATCCGGGCCTGGACAACGCGCGTTCACACGAGCACGAGGAAGCGCGCGCGAGCGGCATGACCGTCGGCATCACCGGCACACCGCTCCATACCGCGCGCAACGTGAAAGACGACGCATCGTCGGGCACGACGCCTCAACGCGCACAACGCGTCGGCGCAGAACTGGCGGCAAGCGCGATGGATACCCCTTCGGTCACCATGACCATCAGCCATAGCAGCAGTTCGAACACGACGGACGTATCGAGCGTGACGAATAGCGGCAGCGCCATTCGCGGTGCGGGCGACGTGAGTGTGATGGCCACCGGCGGCGGCGTGCGCGACGCAAGCGGGCACGCGCTCGATGGCGACATCACGGTGACGGGCTCGACGATCACGGCGGGCGGCACTGCGACGCTCGATGCAAACCGCGACGTCACGCTGCAGGCATCGACGGATCGCTTGCTGCAGGACACGCAATCGAGCAGTTCGAGTTCGAGCTTGCAGATTGCAAGCCCGAGTCTTGGCGACGCGGCGCGCTGGGTCGGCGGCGGGGCGAATAACAGCGGCGTGAGCGCTTCGCCGTACAACGCGTCGAGTGGCCACAGCAATAGTAACGGCGCGTCGACGACGCAAACGGCGTCGGTGGTGACGGGCAATAATGTCTCGATCACCAGCCGCACTGGCGACGTGAACGTGATCGGCTCGGGCGTCGCGGGCACGCAAGGCGTGGATTTGCTGGCAAGCCAAGGCGCGATCAACGTGCTGGCGGGGCTTGAAACGAGCACTAACCATCGAGACGAAAGTCATCACCAGTTTGGCGATCTGGGCAGCAACGGCACGGGTACGGTGATGCACCAGGGCAGCGCGCTTGCGGGAACCAATGTGACGATCGTAGCGACGGGCAGCGGCGCAAAGGATGCGGCAGGCTACGCAGCCGATGGCGACATCAACTCGCGCGGCACGACGATCACCAGCAAGAATGCGACGATGGCGGCCGCGCGTGATGTGAACCTTCTCAGTGCGCAAGAAGCGAGTCAGCAAAGCGGTAGCAACAGCAGCAGCAATGCCAGCATCGGCGTAGGTCTGGGCATTGGCGGCACGCAAAACGGCTTCACGCTGGAACTGGCGGCCAGTGGCACGAAAGGCCATGCGAACGGCAACGGCGTGACGCATCAGAGTACGCAGGTCAATGTGGGCGAGACACTGACGATTACAAGCGGACGCGACACGAACCTGATTGGCGCGGAAGCGGCGGGTAGGACGGTGGACGTGAGCGTGGGGCGCGATCTGACGATCCGAAGCGAGCAGGACACGAATCAATACAACAGCCAGCAATCGGGGGCGGGGTTCCAGGCGAGTCTGTGCGTGCCGCCCTTCTGTTATGGGCAGACGGTGAGCGGCAGCGCGAGCGCGAGCAAGGCCAACATCGATTCGAATTTCGAATCGGTGAATCGTCAGAGCGGTCTCTATGCGGGCGATGGCGGGTTCAACGTCAACGTTCAAGGGCACACGCAGCTTGACGCTGGCGCTATCGCGAGCACGGCGGCGGCAGAACGGAACGCGCTGTCGATGGGGACGTTTGGGTACAGCGACTTGCAGAACCATGCGGACTCCACCGGTACGTCAGTGAATTTTGGCGGCAGCACGGCTATGGACAGCGGGGCGTCCACTCACCCGGGAATCGCTGGACTTGCGCCGACGGGTTTTGGCGCGGCGGGCACGAGCAGCAGCGCATCGGGGACGACCTACGCAGTGGTGGGTCCAGCTACGATCACGGTGCGGGATGACGCGAGCACGGGCCGCGACAGCACAGCGGGTCTGAGCCGGGATGCGGCGCATGCCAACGGGTCGGTATACGATAAGTTCGATGCTCAGAAGATGGCCGACGACATCGCGGTCCAGCAGGCCGCGGTGCAGGTCGGCATGACGGTCGCGGGAGCCGTGGCCGGCAGACTGGAGGAAAACAATTCAACGATGTGGGACGACCGTGGCGTGGGGCGCGAAGCGTTGCACGCGGGCATGGCGGCAGCGGCAGCGGCGCTGGGCGGCGGCAACGTGGCGGGCGCGATCGGAGGCACTGTTGCGGGCGATCTCGCCTCGGGCGCGGTAAGCGATGCGATGGGCGGCGGTGCGGGCAGCACGCTGATGGGCAATATCGCGGCAGGCGCGGCGGGTGCGGCGGCAGGTGCCGCGATCGGGAGCCGGGCGGCGCGATGAGCGGGGCCAACGGTGCGTTGGGGGCTGACGTGTATAACGGCCAAGGTCACCGCAAGGAGCGGGACGAACGACCGGGCCATGAGAACACAGCGGGTAATGACGTTACGGACGCCCACCTGAACATTCTGCCGACGGCTGGCGGTCCGATGTCGAAGGATGCGCAGCCCGAGACATTTACGGTCAGTGGCGCCGGAGCGTTCTCAACCTTCGACACGTCCGTGACGCGTCCCGGAAGCAAATATCTCAACGTTGACACAGATGTGTCCGCGGAGCAGTTTTCGGTCAATCTGATGTCGAATGGTTATAAAGTCAATAGTCAAGGTACGAACAAAAATGGAGATTTCACGGTGCTGAGCAACGGTACTTCCACCTACACGATTTACACTCGATCGAGTACTGGAGAAGCCGGCGGTCAGTACTTTGGACCGGGAGGCGGATCCGTGAAGTTCAATCTCAAGGGGAATTGAAATGCGAGTTCACGTGAAGTTAGGCGAGCTGAACCAAAGTCAGAAAGATGCAATCGTTCATGTAAAGCAGGCATTGAATTCGAATTTTCTGTTTCCCAACAATGTGTTCAGTAGAGAATGGCATACCTTCCGATTCTTTGAATCTGATCGTATGTTCGAAAGTGGATTTGTCGAGGTGGTTCGATCGCTTCTAGCAGCCGAATCCGCGCATCTTGCTTGCATGGTCAATCTTGATAGGTCGGATGACTTCAAGACAGAATTAATTGAGGCCGCTTTCCTTCAATCTCAAACCAGCGGTCACGAGTTCGACGATGTACTTCGGGAGGGCGGTCCCCAAAGCGGCTGGCTCTTTAACGTAGATCGTTATGCGTGCTCTTCGGATGTTGGGGCTTGGTGCATATATTGCGAAAAGAGCAACGATGTAGCGGTCATTGCTTTGCGGTTAGATACAGACTTAAGCATATTCACAGAATCTATGCGTCTGCTCGATGCGCAACCCATACGCGACCTTCTGGATGGCAGTCAGTCAAATCGATTCCCGTTCAATCGGATGGTCGGTGAGTGGCGGCAGGGTCTAAGCGAGTCCTATGTAGATAAGTAATTGGAGGATGCACACGGTAGAGGAGGGCAACGTCAGACAAGCAGAGACTTGTATGAGTTGCGAGACAGCGTACTCACCGGACTGATGGTCGGCATCGGCTCGATAGTGCTCCTGTTCGCGAACGGTGCGCACCTTCTGCTTAGATACGGACCGGCTAAAGCAGGTGCATATCGCATTTGCAAATGGGCAAGCAAAGTCTGCTGAAGACCTTAAGGACCTGCACGATGCAATCTTGCAAGCACTAGAGACAGGCACAGGTAAAGGATGTTTTCAGGCTGAAATACGCCTACTCATGGGGAGCGATTGAATCGTTCCTTGATCCCCGTAGCGGTATGTCTGAAATAGTACTTTCTTGGAGCTAGGCCCGAAGGTCAAGGACGATCATCGACGCAAATATGAACGCGTAACCCTTCGACCCGGCTCATGCCGGGCCTTTCATGACCTGACTTACCAGCAGTCCTATGAATGTCAAGAAAAGGCTGGCGGCTCTGCCGCTTACAGCCCTCGTATCGTTTGCGGCCAATGCGCAACAAGCGCCGACGCCAGCGGACCAAGCCGCTGCGGCACGCGCCAACGCGGAGCAGAATCAGCAGATTCAGCAGCAACGCGAAGCGCAACAACGCGACGCCGCCGTACAAGCGCCAGCCGTGCGTTCGGCGGTTCCAGCAGCCGGGGTCTATCCCGAACTGCCGAGCGAATCACCGTGCTTTCGCGTTGACACGTTCGCACTCGATACGCCTGCGACGTTGCCCGAGGCGGTGCGCGCTAAAGGCGCATCGTCACTGCCGCTGGACCCGTTCGCGTTCGCGCGTGAATGGCTCGATCACTACAAAGGGCAATGCGTCGGCAAGGACGGCGTGAACCTGATCACGAAAGGGCCTGCAACAAGCGATTCTCAGCCGTGGTCTGGTCACGACGCGCGTGCTGCTGCCCGAACAAGACCTGTCGAGCGGCACGCTCAAGGTCGCGCTGGTGCCCGGGCTGATCCGAGAAGTGCGCTTTGCCGATCCCGTCTCATGGGGCACTTGGAAATCCGCCTTCCCCGCGAGACCCGGCGACGTACTGAATCTGCGCGACTTGGAACAATGCCTCGAACAGATGAAGCGCGTCGCCAGTCAGGACGTCGCGATGAAGATCGAGCCGACCAGCGTACCCGGCGAAAGCGATGTCGTGCTCACGCTGAAGCGTTCGAAGCCGTGGAGCTTCGTCGCATCGGTCGACAATTCGGGCAGCCGCGCGACGGGCAAGCTGCAAGGCAACGTCAGTCTCGGCATCGACAACCTGCTTGGGTTGAACGACATCTTGACGCTTGGGGCCAGCCAGGATCTGTACTTCAAGGATAAGGCGCTCGGCTCACACGGCTTCAACGGTTCGTACTCGATGCCGTGGGGCTACTGGACGGCGACGCTGTTCGGTAACACGAACACGTACTACCAGCAGATCGCAGGCGTGAACCAGACCTTCGTGTCGAGCGGCAATTCGCAGTCGGCCGGGTTGAAACTGGCCCGTGTGCTGCGCCGTGACCAGAACGATGTGTTCGGCGGCTACGTGCAATTGTCGAAGCGCTTCGGCGCAAGTTTCATCGACGACACTGAAATCACGCTGCAACACTGCAACAACACGTTCTTCGAAGCGGGACTGACCGATCGACATTACTTCGGCGGTGCGCAGTTCGATGGGACGCTGGCGTATCGGCAAGGCATCGGCGGGCTGGGTGCGACGCCGGATCCGGCATTGCCGCCTGATGATGGCGTCATCGCACCGACGCCTGCGACGAAACCGAGCGGCCCGACGTATCGTTTCCGCATGGCCGTGTTTGACGCGAATCTGTCGGTGCCGTTCGCTGTCGCGAGCCAGACGCTTCGCTACGTGACGACGTTCCACGGTCAATACACGAACGATACGTTGTTCTACGTCGACGACTTGACGATCGGCAGCCGCTACACGGTGCGCGGCTTCGATGGCGAGCAGATGCTGGCGGGTGAGAAAGGTTTCTATTGGCGCAACGAGTTGCAGGCGCCGATCGGCAAGACCGGCCAGTCGCTCTATGCCGGCATGGACTACGGACGCGTGTTTGGTCCGAACACCGCGTTCCTGGCGGGCACGCAATTGGTCGGTGCTGTAGTTGGCGTGCGCGGGGGCATCCCGGGCAAGTATGCGGGACTGAGCTATGACCTATTCGCAGGAACGCCGATTCACAAGCCATCCGCGTTTGCGACTTCCCGCGTAACCGTTGGCTTCCAGGTGATGGCGCAACTCTGAGGAAAGACCGCACAGAAGGCGCGATCGAGCATCGTCAAAAACGCACAACGAACAAAAGGGCGGCGATAGTCGTTGAGCAAACACCGGGCATATCACGCGGGCATGGTTTCTAGCGTGACGCGCGCCCGCAATGTTCAGCGGTCCCGCTGATCAGCCGTCACACCCCCTTGTTCCACCGCTCGAACCGCTTGCGTGTCACCAGCGCAATCCGGTCCGACGCAAGCGCCGCCAGATTCACAAGCCGTCGCTTCTGCACCGCATCGATCGAGCGGGGCTGCCGGTCGATGCCGCACAGCGCGCCCAGCGCATTGCCCTGCGCGTCGCGCAACGGCGCACCGGCATAGAAGCGAATGCGCGGCTCGCCGGTCACGAGCGGATTCGCACTGAAGCGCACATCGGCGGCGGCGTCATCGACGATAAAAACATCGTTCTGCATGATCGTGAAATTGCAAAACGCCCACGGACGCGGCGTCTCTTGCGCATTGAGTCCCCAACGCGCCTTGAACCATTGACGATCCGGCGTCAACAGCGTCATCAGGCTGATCGGCACCCGCAGTACCTCGGCCGTCAGCTGAACGATTTCATCGAACTCCGGCTCGCTCAGCGTATCGACGAGACCCGTGCGCGCCACGGCCTGCACGCGCGCATCTTCATTCGGCGCGACAGGATAGGACGACGCAGCATCGTCGGGAGGCGTAAGCGCAAGGGATTGAAGCAGCGCCGCCGCGAACGCGGGGCGGTCGGCTGGCGTGTGCAGCAGCGTCACGCGCGACAGGCTGCCGAGGTCCGCCTCCAGCTGCGCGCTGCTCAAATCGGTCACGACGAGCATGCGCATATGCGCAAGGTCGCGCGACTGCAGCAGGCGTCGCGCCATCGAGAGGCGCTCCCAGTCGCCGCGCATCAGTTCAATCGCGATGACAGCCGGCATGGCGACGCCCGCGTCGAGCATCGCGTTGAACGGATCGCTCTGGCCGATGCCGTGCATTCCCGCCGCAGCCACCGCCTCCAGGAAGTCCGGCAGCGCGGCTTCCGATGCCACGACGAGCGCCATCGCATTCTCCACGCGCGCCGCAGCCTGCCGCCCGTTTCCGAGTTGCTCGCGCAACGCGATGACCGCACTTCTGCGCACGCGACGATGACCGCCCGGCGTCTTCCACGATTCGATCATCCCCTGTTCGATCCACGTCTGCGCCGTCTTGACCGACACGCCAAGAATGGCCGCTGCGTCTCGGCTGGTCAGAATGGGATCGTCGTTGGTTGACATGAGGCTCCTTGAGTTGAGGTCGCAAACGATAGCTGGCTTCGGCTTAAAGCACAATCGCCGAATTTGATAGAAACGGCAATTTTTCGCTTGCGCGGTTTCTCAGTTAAATCTACGCTTAACGCAGCTATCGCGCTGTCATCTGCGTCCATCGGTCGCAATTACCCGCAGTTACGAGGAGTGCAGGTAATTATGGCTGCCATCGAGTCGATGAGCAAGACGGCTGAAATTGATAAAAACGGAATGTCTCGATAACGAAGCGGGCGCGAATCGCCGGCAACGCCGCGGACCACGGCGCAACACATAACAAAGCCATGAATCTCAACACCATGTCGATGAAGGCGAAACTCGCCTTGTCATTCAGTTTTCTTACGGGGGTCGTGCTCGTCGTATCGGCGGTATCGATCAACGCGCTCGGCGATGCGAACCGGCGCTTCTCCGGCTATGTGGACGGCGCCAACGCGCGGGCCGCGATGGCCGCGCAGGTTCGCACGGCGGTCGACCGTCGTGCGATCGCAGCGCGCAACATGGCGCTCGTCACGTCGCCCGCCGACTTCGCGCTCGAGAAGGAAGCCGAAGTCCGCGCGCAGGCCGATGTCACCGCGAATCTCGCCAAGCTCGACGCGATGATCGCATCGAGCAGCGACACGACTGCGCAAGCACGCGCGCTGATCGCCGAGATCGAACGCGTCGAATCGCTTTATGCGCCGGTCGCGCGATCCATCGTCGAACTCGCGAGCGAGCATCGGCAGGAGGAAGCCGTCCGGAAGATCAACGACGAATGCCGGCCGCTGCTGGCCGCGCTCGTCGCCGCGACCGACGCCTACTCGACGCACACCCATAGGCGCGCCGAGGAACTCGTGGCAGACGCGCACGAATACTACGTGGCGCAGATGCAAATTCTTGCTGCCATCTGCCTGGGGTCACTTGCCGCTGCGGTGCTGGCGGGCGTGCTCATCACGCGCGGCCTGACGCGTGCGCTCGGCACGGAGCCGGCGACGCTCAAGGAAATCACGCAGCGCGTCGCCTCGGGCGATCTCAGCCCGGTCGGGATGACGCGTACAGCGCCCGCAGGCAGCGTGCTCTCGTCGATGGATGCGATGCAAAAGAGCCTCGTCGCGCTGATCGGCGAAGTGCGCATGGCGGCCGATGGCATCGCCACGGGTTCGATGCAGATCGCCTCCGGCAACGCGGACCTTTCCGCGCGGACGGAGGAGCAGGCATCGTCGCTTCAGGAGACGGCGGCCAGCATGGAAGAACTGACGTCGACGGTTCGGCAGAACGCCGACAACGCGCAACAGGCGAGCACGCTGTCGGCGAACGCGTCGCAGGTGGCGCAACAGGGCAACGCGGTGGTGACGCGCGTCGTCGAGACGATGACCGCCATCAGCGACAGCTCGCTGAAGATCGCGGACATCATCGGGATCATCGAAGGCATCGCGTTTCAGACCAACATTCTCGCGCTGAACGCGGCGGTGGAGGCGGCACGCGCCGGCGAGCAGGGACGCGGGTTTGCGGTGGTGGCGGCGGAAGTGCGCTCGCTCGCGCAGCGTTCGTCGCTTGCGGCGAAGGAAATCAAGGAACTGATCGGCGCGTCGGTGTCGAAAGTCGAAGCGGGCTTCGCGCTCGCTCAGGATGCGGGCACGACGATGAGCGACGTGCTGCGAGCGGTGACGCGCGTGTCGGACATCATGGACGAGATCGCGGCGGCTTCGGGGGAACAGAGCCGCGGCATCGAGCAGGTCAATCAGGCGATCGCGCAGATGGATCGCGTCACGCAACAGAACGCCGCGCTCGTTGAGCAGGCGGCGGCGGCTTCACAGGCGCTCGATGATCAGGGGCGTGTGCTGTCGCGGACGGTGTCGCAGTTTCGTATGGAAGGGGCGGTTGTTTGAGGGACGTGCGGTGCTGGGAGGATGTCGTGCGTGGAGAATGGCGGTGCTGTTGGGCGCCGCCGCGCAGTCAGGTCGCTTGCAGCCAAAGTTCGGCTATTTCACGAAGCGGTTGCGTGGCTCGTGTTCGGCCTACCGGGCATTCTCGTCGGCCTGCGCCGACCCTTTGCGCTGGACATCAACGCGTAGCGCCGCGAGGACGCGAGCCGGCGACGTCGCAGTCCTCCGCGCGGCATGCGGTTTGCGTGCATCGTCGCACCGGCGCATCAGCGCTGATCGAGCGAGCACCGCAAGGAGTGTCAATTGAAAACGACGATCGCACGTATATTTCAGTCCATGGAAAAAGCGGAAAAGGCACGCGACGCGCTCGTGCAGTCGGGCGTTCCCCGCGATGCAATCGACCTGAGCTTCCAGGCGGACGAAGCCGGCCCGGTACGCGGCAATTTCCTGACCGGCGACAGCACCGATTCGATCGGCTGGAAGGAGGAATACGACGCCCGGTTCAGGCATCAGGGCGAAGTGTCACGTTTCATTCTTACCGCGCAGGTGGAAGAGGCGCGCGCAAAAGATGTCGAAGCGATGCTGCAGCAAGCCGGCGGATGCACGGTGGATGCGGTGACAGCGGCGCCAAAGACCGGCGAAGCATGAGCAGACGTTGTTCTTGCTTTCGCTTCGTCCACGCAATGGCGAGCCACGGTGAGCATCCAACGATGGCTTTTATCCAGCGTGCGCGCAATTGTCGCCTCGTTGGCTACGCGGGCCGCGCAATTCGCAGTTCCCTGTATTCGCTGCGCTAGGGGATGCCACGGTTGATAACGCTTTGGCATCCGAATCAAATATTAAAGACACGCTACCGCATCTCGACCACGCACTAACACCCCTTGGCTGGATCGGTGCCCGCAAGTCGGGTCGCCCATTACACCTTCGCGCCCAGGGGCGTGGTGCGGCTAATGAAATCAGCTGTCGCCACGGCAGCGGCGCAATGGACCACCGTAAGCATCATCATGACGATTGCGCACTTGCGTTAAAGCCCCGCACCTGAATCAATCCACCGCCTTGATCGACAGCCCCAGCACCTCGTCCGGCGCCACAGGCCGGCTCAACAAGAACCCCTGCACGAGATCGCATGCGGACTCACGCAGCAACTCCAGTTGCGCCGTCTGCTCGACGCCTTCGGCCGTCACACTGACGCCGAGCGTGCGCGCCATCTGAATGATCCCGCTCACGATGCCCTGCGTCGCGCGATCATCCTGCAGGCGCGCAACGAACGAGCGGTCGATCTTCAGCGTATCGGGCGAGAAATCGGCGAGATAGCGCAGGCTTGAATAACCCGTGCCGAAATCATCGATAGCGATCCGCACGCCCAGCGCCTTCAGCGCCGACAACGTGCGCTGCGCGAGTTCCGGATTCTCCATCAACGCGCTCTCAGTCAGCTCGACTTGCAGGCTCGACGCCGGCAATTCATAGCGGCTCAGCGCATCATTGACGACTTCGACGATCGCCGCATCGCGCAACTGCCGCGACGACACGTTCACCGACACGCCCAGCGAACGCGCGCCCGCGCGCCGCCAGAGCGCTAGCTGGCGCAACGCTTCGTCCATCACCCATGCGCCGATCTCGTTGATAAAGCCCGTTTCTTCGAGTATCGGAATGAACACGCCCGGCGATACCAGCCCGCGCGTCGGATGCCGCCAGCGTATCAGCGCTTCGACGCTGCGGACTTCGAGCGTCCGCGGCTCGTGGATCGCCTGATAGTGCAGCAGGAACTGGCGATTCGCGAGCGCGGCGGGCAGATCGCGCTCCAGCTTGAAGTCGACGATGCGCTCCGTCGACGCCTTGTCTGCGAACGAAAAGCCATTACGTCCTGCCTTTTTTGCGGCATACATGGCGATGTCCGCGCTCGTCAGAAGCGTCTCGTGGTCCGCGCCGTTCTCCGGGAACACCGAGATGCCGATGGACGCCGTGACGAACGCATCGGCGCGCGATGGATCGCCCGATCGCGCGAGCGCAGCCAGAATGTCCTCCGCGATGCCGGCAAGGCGCTGCTTGTCCGAAGCGTGATCGATCAGGACAGCGAACTCATCACCCCCGAGGCGCGCAAGCACGGAGTCGTGAGGCAGCGCGGCCTGAATCAGCTCGCTCAGTGACTTCAGCAAGCGATCGGCGGCTGTATGGCCGAGCGTATCGTTGAGCACCTTGAACCGATCGAGGTCGATGAACATCAGCGCGAACGCCGCGTTTCGCCGGCACCGCTCCTCAATCTTGAGCACCAGCGCGCCACGGTTGGCGAGACCCGTCAGCGAATCCGAGAAAGCCAGCCGGTCAAGCTCGGCAAGCCGCTCCTGTTCGACAGTGATGTCCTCGCTGATCCCGACGATACGCACCAGATCGCCGCGTGCATCGAATACGGGATTGCCGGTGCTTTGAATCCAGCGTACGCCGCGGCGCGGATGTTGAATGCGGTAGCGGGCGCGGCCGCCCGTCTTCAGTCGCGTAATGCGGTGCATCGCGTCGTCAAGCTGCTGCCGGTCCTCGGGCAGCACGAGATCGATCCACGCCTGCGGACGCTCGCGCATCGTCCGCGCGTCGATGCCGAAGACAGACGCGCATCCCGCGCTGACGTGGTGAAAATAGGTGTAGTCCGCGCTGTACGAATAGAAGCAGAGGCCGACGTGCGCCTCCATTTCGGACATGAGCAATTCTTTTGCGCGCAGGTCGGCGGCAAGCTCCGCTTCCTGCGTGATATCGAGCGATGCGCAGAGAATCGCGTGCACGCCGCCCTGGCCGTCGTCGATCGGAATCAGGCGCGATTGCCACTTCTTCGGCACGCCCGCCGTGGTGGGACACGAGGCAACGAACGCGCTGCGCGAGCCCTTCATCGCCGCATCGAAGGCGCTGCGTGCGGCGCTCGCCTCATCGCCGGACCAGAAGCCCAGCCAGTTCGCGCCCGCGAGTTGTTCGGGGCCGCTCGCCTGCATCAGTTCGGCGCCGTATTCGGAGATGCGCAACATGCGGCCATCGGCGTCGAGCAGTTTCAGGCATTCGCGGTTGGCATCGAGCAAGGCTTTCGCGAGCGCCGATGTCGCCTTCGCGCGTGTGTGTTGACGGCGCGCATGACGCAGCCCGGCCATGAGGACGAGCATAGCGGCCCCCGCGCCGATGCAGAAAGCTGCCTCCTCCGATACCGACGCGAGCGCGAACCAGGCCAGCGCCCACGCGCCCGCAGCCGCGAGAAAAATCTGCGCGATGCTCGCGAGCGGCAGCGACGTGGCGCTTCTCGCGCGCATCGACAGGAAAAAGGAGAGAAAGCCCTGGTTACGGGCGGACGACGCGATTCGCGGTGTCTCGCCGCGAATAGGGAGGGCTGCCGAAGCTCCGGGACGAATGGTTTGAGGCATGTGCGAAGCAATACCGACGTGCGGTGGACGAGCGGCCAGCTCGGCCCGAAGTGGCCGAAGGGCTATAGCTGGTTTACGTCGCGAGGACGCGATGCTTTAGGGTGATCGTGCGGAGGATCGAAGGATCGGCGGCGGCTCCGCCGATCCTCGCTAAGCGGGAGCCGCTCTATTGCGCTGCATTCCACGTATGCGCGGTGGTGCGCCACTGTCCGTCGCTGCTCCTGGTCATCACCTTGAGCAGCACGCCTTGATACTGCGTTTTCTTGCCGTCCTTGTCGGCTACGGCGGTCCAGTTGGCGGTTTCGTACATGACGTTGCCGACGCGCCGCGCATTGACGACATCCGTCGTGTGGTTGCCGACGCCTGCCTTGAAATAGCCGTCGAATAATTTCTCGATATCCGCACGGCCCTTGACCGTCTTGCCATTTCCCGGCGATACCACGGCGTTCTCGTCATAGAGCGAGGCGAGTTTCTTCGCATCGCCGCTGTTGAAGGTTTTGTCCCAGGCCGCGTTGGCCTTCTGCGCCAAAGCGTCATCCGCTGCATGAACGATATACGGCGCGGCCGCGAACAGCGCGGCGCAGGCGCTCAGGCACGCAATTGTCTTCTTTATCGCTTGTCTCCATGATTGTTTCGTCGTACGTACAAGTACCGACAATGCGAGACGCTGCCGTATTCGGCGTGCGGCGATGCCTGCAGTGTGTGGCGCACGAAGTATAGGAAGCGTGCAACGACGTAAGCAATTAACGGGAGATCGAGGCATGAACGTTCGCACGGCATGCGCGGTGAACGTGCGTATTGCAATGCCGCGCCGCTACTCCTGATAAACCGCCGACAGCACGTTCTCCGCATCCGTCTGCGCGTTATCCAGTTGGACGAGGCTCGCATGACGCGCGCCGAGCGGATCGCGGTTCATGATTGCAGTGAGGATCGCCTTATGGCGAGGCAAGGAAAGCGCGTGCGTATCCGGATGACGGCTCGTCAGCTTGATCGACTCCGACAGCGCGAGCGACAGCATATGGCCGATATACATGAGCATGTCGTTGTGCGTCGCCGACATGATCGCGCGATGAAAGTCGAGGTCGGGCGCGAGCAGCGCTTCAGGTGTCTCCGCACTGGACATGCGCTCGAAGGCATCGCGGATGCGCGTGAGATCGTCGTCCGTCGCGTTCGATGCCGCAAGTGCCGCCGCAGCCGGCTCGATGATCCTTCGCACGACCAGCAGCGAGTTGAAGAACGTGCTCTCGTTCACGCTGTTCATGGTCCAGAAGAGCACGTCGGGATCGAGCATGTGCCATTCGTCGCGCGGCCGCACGATGCTGCCGAGACGCGGCTTCGACAGCACGAGCCCCTTCGCGACCAGCACGCGGGTTGCTTCGCGCAGAACCGGCCGGCTCACGCCGTAGGACTCGCACAGCTTCGCCTCGGCGGGCAGGCGCTCACCGGGCGAAAGCCTGCCGCTCACGATCTCGATGCCAAGCTCCTGCACGATGCGCGCGTGCATGCTCTTGCGGGGAAGGGGATGGCGATAGTCCATGCCGTTCCTCAGCGCGATGCCGCGCGATGACCGAATGCGCGCTGCGACAGGCAGAACACGAGCAGCAGCGCGCCGACCGCGATCTTCGTCCACCACGAACTGAGCGAGCCGTCGAACGAGATCAGCGTCTGAATGATGCCGAGCAACAGCACGCCGAACAGCGTGCCGATTACATAGCCGACACCGCCAGTCAGTAACGTCCCGCCGATGACGACGGACGCAATGGCATCGAGTTCGAGGCCCATTGCATGCAGACCGTATCCTGAGAGCATGTAGAACGTGAACAGCACGCCGCCGAGCGACGAGCAGAAGCCCGACAGAGCATAGGCGCCGATGGTGGCGCCATGCACCGGCAGGCCCATCAGCAACGCGGAGTGCGGATTGCCGCCGACCGCATAAATGGAGCGGCCGAACGGCGTGTAGTGCGCGACGAATACGGCAATCGCAAGCACGACGAGCGCAATGACCGCACCGATCGAAAGCGATGCATCGCTCATTACCGGTATGCGAATCTGCGACACGGCCGCATACCACGGATGCGTGATGCTGATCGAATCGATGCTGATCAGATAGCACAGGCCGCGCGCGAGGAACATGCCCGCGAGCGTCACGATGAACGGCTGCAGCCGGAAGCGCGCAATGAGCCAGCCCATGAACGTGCCGAATGCCGTGCCCATCAGGAGCACGAGCGGGATGACCGCGAGCGGATGCCAGCCCGCTTTCTCGACGAGCGCGGCGGAGACCATCGTCGTCAGCGCGATCACCGATCCCACGGACAGATCGATACCGCCCGACAAAATCACGAACGTCTGACCGACCGCGACGACAATCAGGAACGCGTTATCGATCAGCAGATTGAGGAAGACTTGCGGCGAGAGAAAGCCGGTGTACATCGTCGAGCCGATCACGGAGACCGCGATGAACAGCGCGATCGTCGCGGCGAGCGGCAGATAGCGGCTCTGCGTGCGGCTGCGCCATGGTGCGCGGCCGCCATGACCCGGCGTGATCGGCACGCTTGGCGGTTTCGGCAAGCGCGAATTCATCGGTGCACCTCACGATCGGAAAGGGCAGGGCGGCGCGCGAACTTCGCGACCGTTGCGCGAAACTCGCCGGATTGCAGCATCATCACCGCGAACACGACGATCGCCTTGACGACGAGATTCACTTCCGGCGGCACGCCCAGCGAATAGATGAGATAGGTAAGCGTCTGGATGATCAGCGCGCCGATCACGCTGCCCGCCAACGTGAAGCGCCCGCCCGTGAGCGCCGTTCCGCCGAGCGTGACGGCGAGGATCGCATCGAGTTCCAGCAGCAGGCCGGCGTTGTTGCCATCGGCGCTCTTCACGTTGGAACTGATCAGAATGCCCGCGACGCCTGCACACAGGCCGCTGAACGCATAAGCGCCGAGCGTCAGCCGCCGCGCCTGCACGCCGGCAACGCGCGCTGCGGTCGGATTGATGCCGACGGCCTGCAGAAAGAGCCCGAGCGCCGTGCGCGTGATGGCGAGATACAGCAGCGCGAACACGAGCGCGACAATCAGAATCGATACGGGCAGGCCGAGGAAATACCCGCCGCCGAAGAAGAAGTACGGCGAATAGTAAATGGTGATGATCTGACCGCTCGTGATGAGCTGCGCGATGCCGCGTCCCGCGACCATCAGAATCAATGTCGCGATGATCGGCTGCATGCCCGCACGCGCGACGAGCAAGCCGTTCCACACGCCGCATAACAACGCGACGCCGAGCGCCGCCAACAGCACGACGGGCAGCGGAAAGCGCGTGACGTTGCCTGCAATCGACCCGCCGATGGCCCACGCGGCGACCGCGCCCGCAATCGCGACGATCGCGCCCACGGATATGTCGATGCCGCGCGTGGCGATCACGATCGTCATGCCGAGCGACACCACGGCGAGCGGCGCCGCGCGATTGAGAATGTCGATGAGGCTGCCGTACAGATGGCCATCGCGCCATTCGATGTGCAGGAAACCGGGATTGAACGCCGCGTTCAACGCGAGCAGCAGCGCGAGCGTGACGATGGGCCAGCCCAGCCGATGTTCGAGCGCAGCGCGTAGCGCGTTGGGTCGCACGGCATCATCCATGTTCGGCTCCGATCATTTCGCACACGGTGTCCTCGCTCGTGCCCGCAGGCAATTCGCCGACCTTGCGCCGGTCGCGCATCACGACGATACGATTCGCTATCCGAACGATCTCCGATATCTCAGACGAGATGAAAAGCACCGCCATGCCCGTCGAAGCGAGCCGCAGGATTTCATCCATGATTTCCTGCTTCGCCGCCACGTCGATGCCGCGCGTGGGTTCGTCGAGGATCAGGAGGCGTGGTTCGGTGGCAAGCCATCGCGCGATGAGCGCCTTTTGCTGATTGCCGCCCGACAGCAGCCCGATAGGCATGTCGAGCGTCGCGGCCTTGATGCCGAGCGCACGCACGAACCGTTCGGCGAGCGCGTTCTGCTCTGCACGCGACAGGCAGCGCCGAGCGCCGAGCCGCGCCTGCAACGCGAGCGCGATGTTCTCGCGCAGCGACAGCTCCGCGACGATGCCGTCCGCCTTGCGCTCCTCCGGGCAAAACGCGAGACCGTGACGGATCGCGTGTGCGGGCGTTGCGAATTCGACCGGCACGCCGTCGATTTGCAATTCGCCCTCGTCCGGCTTTTCGAGTCCAAACAACAGTCTCGCGAGTTCCGTGCGGCCCGAGCCGAGCAAGCCCGCGACGCCGACGACTTCGCCCGCGCGCACGCGCAGATCCAGCGGCTGCAATTGCCCCTTCTGGCCAAGGCGTGAGGCGTCGAGCAGCGCGTCGTCGGCCGAGGCCGTATCGGTTTCTTCGGGCGGTGCTTGCCGCGCCTGCGCGGCGGCCAGTTCGCGGCCAAGCATCGCAGCGATCAGCGCTTGCGCATTCAACTCGCTCGCGGGCCATGCGCCGACGAGGCGGCTATTGCGCAATACGGTGATGCGATCCGAGATCGCATAGACCTGGTTGAGAAAGTGCGTGACGAAGAGAATCGCAAGACCTTGCGCGCGCAAGCGGCGCAGTACGTCGAAGAGGAGGCGCACTTCTTCTTCGTCGAGACTGGACGTCGGCTCATCGAGAATCAGCACTTTCGATGACAGCTTCAACGCACGCGCAATCGCCACCATCTGCTGAACGGCGACCGAGTAACTCGTGAGCAGGCGCGTCACATCGATATCGAGCCCGATGCGTGCAAGCAACTCGCGCGCTTCGCGATTCGTCGCGTCCCAGTCGATGCGGAACGCATGCAGCGCCCCGCGCCGTGGGAACGATCCGCTCAGGATGTTCTCGGCGACGGACAGGTTAGGGCAGAGATTCACTTCCTGATAGACCGTGCTGATGCCGAGCCGCTGCGCCTCTTGCGGCGAGCCGGGGCGGATTGCGTGGCCATCGAGCATGATGTCGCCGGCGTCGAGACTGACGACGCCGGTGAGCACCTTGATGAGCGTCGACTTGCCCGCGCCGTTCTGCCCCATCAGCGCATGAACCTCGCCCGGATAGAGGGTGAGGTTCACGCCGGCCAGCGCATGCACGCCGGCGAAGCGCTTGTCGATGCCGCGCAGCTCGAGTACGGGCGCGGCGTCCGTCGGCCTTGGCGATGTCATCGTCGCTCAGTACTTGCGGTTCGGAAATTCCTTCGCCGCGACTTCCATCGGGAAGATGCTTTCCTGCGTCACGATACGCTTCGGGACGGGCTTGCCCGCCTTGATGTCCTTCACTACCGACATCAACTGCGGCCCGAGCAGCGGACTGCATTCGACGGATACGTTCAGCTTGCCGGCCATCATCGCTTCGAACGCGCCCTTCACGCCATCGACCGAAATGATGATGATGTCCTTGCCCGGCTTCATGCCCGCTTCTTCGATCGCCTGAATCGCGCCGATCGCCATGTCGTCGTTGTGTGCGTAGAGCACGTTGATCTTCTTGCCGTCGGCCTTGAGGAACGCTTCCATCACCTCCTTGCCTTTGGCGCGTGTGAAGTCGCCGGTCTGCGAACGGATGATCTTGTACTTCGGGTCCGCCTTGATGATTTCCTCGAAGCCCTTCTTCCGGTCGATGGCGGGCGCGGAGCCGACCGTGCCTTGCAATTCGACGATATTCACAGGCCCGGGATTGCTCTTCATCTTGTCGACGAGCCAGCGCCCTGCCTTGCGGCCTTCTTCGGTGAAGTCGGAGCCGATGAAGGTGACGTAAAGCGATTCGTCCTTGCTGCTGATTGCGCGATCGGTGAGCACGACGGGGATTTTTGCGTTCTTCGCTTCGATGAGCACAGTGTCCCATCCCGTTTCTACGACGGGCGAAAACGCGATGACATCGACTCGTTGCGCGATGTACGAGCGGATCGCCTTGATCTGGTTCTCCTGCTTTTGCTGTGCGTCGGAAAACTTCAGGTCGATGCCCGCCTCCTTGGCGCTCGACTTGATCGACTGCGTATTCGCGGTGCGCCATTCACTCTCGGCGCCGACTTGCGCGAAGCCGAGCACCATGGGTTTTTGCGCGAAACTCACTGCCGGCAACATGCCGCTCAATGATGCAGCGGCCATCGCGGCCAATACGGTGCGGCGTCTCATCAGTGTTTCCTCCATTCGTTCGCTGTTGAATTATTGGTCTTCGAATGCTTTTGGAATGCACGTCTGAATCTGTTTTCAGGTATCCCGCGGCCGCCAGAGGGGCTGTTCTCTCGCTATTTGGGTTTTTGTCTTTGCGAGGACGCGGCGTCGAGATAGGTAGACTATATGAAGGTCTTCGGCGGGTTTTTATCCATGTAAACCCGCTTGAGGGAAGACATAGTCTGACGATCTCGGCGCTGCTCGCCGCAAGCGAATGACTACCCGGCCAACTCGAGCACGAAAAAAAACCCGCCGAACTTCGACGGGTTTCTCGCACAACGAGTCCGGTCCGAAGCCGGACCGCTGAATCAGTAAGTGCCAGCCGGCGCGCGCACGCTGGTGGAAACGATGTACGGGGCCTCGGTACTCAGCTCCACTCGGACTTCTCCGACGGACATCACATCGCCCTTGGGCGCGGCACTGCCGTTCACGCGCACGAACGACACCGCATACTCCCGCCCGGCTGGGCCACCCATCTTCAGGAGCGCTGCGGTCGCCGGAAACTCGAGCGTCACCATGCCGTGATGCGCGGCCCCGGCGACTTCGAATGCACCAACCGTCCCGAGGAAATGCTTGGAACGCACTTCATCGATATCGACGCCGTCCGGCAGATTCAGATAGACGTTATAGAAGTAGCCACCCGCTGCGCCGGCAGTCGTCAGCATCACGTCGTCGAGGACGATCTTGACGGACTTGTACTGGCTCGACTTGCTGGCTGCAGGCGATGCAGCGTTCGACGCGCCGCGCGACGCTGCATCGAAGCTCTCCGCAGTCGTCGACAAAAGATCCTGCAACGGCTTGGTCGAATTCGCTTCGCCGATCACGCGCGCACTGACCGACGCTTCCCTCAGCGTCAGGCCCTTGATGCCGCCAATCGAGCGGCGGCCGTTTGCAATGTTGCGCGCCGCCGTTGCAGCAAAGGTGGCGATGGGCGGGCGAGCGCGAATCTGCGCGACCTGCGCCTGCACGCGGATGATGCCTCCTCGTTGCGCGGACGGCGGCATCGTCGTGGGACGCGTGGTGTCCGCATAGTCATAGCCAAGGCGCGAGCGGTTCGAGTACGTTTGTTCCTTGTTGATCGTGAGACCCGGCGCGTAAGTGAACGTGCCCGCCCAGTACGGATCGCTCGGCGGCGGCATGGTTCGTCCATCGGGCAGCGCCCAGGCGTGCCACAGACGGTCGACGTTCGCGTGATGCAGGTAGAAGATCGGATCGCGCGGCGATTGCATCGTCGCCATTGCATTGCCGATGATGTTATGCACAGGATTGTGCGGAGCGCTCTCGAATTTCTCTTCGAACGAGTTCGCCGTGCCGCGCTGGAAGTTCACGACCGAATACGAGAACGGCGACAGGTCCAGTGCGCTGTACACGTTCGTGTTGAGACGCGGACAGTACAGCGGGTTGCCGCTCGCGTTGTCGGTGAATTCACTGGGAATATGCGGGTTCTTGAACCAGTCCCAGTAGGGCAGCGTGAAGCTCGCATCGCCGGTGATGCGCTTCATCTGCTGCTCGAGATAGTAGAGATAACCGCGGTGCCAGGCGAGGAAGTACGGTGCGCGATGCGGGCAGTAGTTCGCATGCACATTCGTCCAGTACTGCCACGAGTTCGGATCGTTGGCGTTGGGATTGGCCATCATGGAGCGCACGCAGTTCAGAAACGATGCGTATTGCGGGGTCTGCTTGTACTGCTGCCACTCCACGCGGACCACGTTGGTCGCCGCAACGGCCATATAGGGAAACGCAGCCCATGAAAGCGTCGATGCAGCGCCGCCGAGGAATGCTCGTCGGGAAAGTTTAAGGCGGCTCAAGATGTTCTCCGGTACATAGTACGACGAATTAAACACGACACGATCAGTCCATGCGAAGCCAGCGATCTTGCGGTGGATCGCGCTTCGATGCTCGTGCTGGATGACGAACTGGGAGACCGTGGCGACGAACAACGTGCCTTTACAGTCAGGCCATCGAGAAAGGAACGCGTGCCTTGCAGTCGATATACGTCGTGGGTTGTCAGAAAGAAATGTACGCCGATCAGTCGTCCTTTTATCGTGCGCTTCCGCACGTAAATATCCGACTAATGTCGTTTATACATGTGTTGTCGCACTGTGACTACAGCGCTGAACTTATTTTCAGCCAATTGCAGGCCGCGAAAATATCGAATGCGTTAGTAATTCAATGAAAACCATTCGTCATTCCATAATCTTCTGCAGAATAGCGTCACAGGAATTGAAACAGACGGAGCAGTTCAGGAGAACGATGATGTCGATCGGCAAAGGCCTTGTGAAAGCAGTATTGGATTGTCTTCCAGACCGCGTGTTCCTGAGTATCGCGCATCGGCGCAAGGTCGGCAGATTTCCGAACATCAGCCATCCGAAGACGTTCAACGAAAAGATACTGCATCGCTGTCTCTATCCGGATGCGCGCTTCGTCGATCTCACCGACAAGCTGACCGTGCGCGACTACGTGCGTCGAAAAGTCGGTGAGCAATATCTGATACCGCTCATCGCCACGCCACCCGCGTTCACGCGTGACGTGTTCGATGCATTGCCGCGCGCCTTCGTGATGAAAGCGAATCACGGCAGCGGCTTTGTCGAAGTGGTGCGCGACAAGTCGAAGACATCGTTCGAAGAACTGCAGCGCCTCGCGCAACGCTGGCTCGCGACTGACTTCTATCGCGTGGCTCGCGAACGTCACTATCGCACGATCAAGCCGCGCATCTACTTCGAGCAGCTTCTGATCGAGTCGAACGAGGAGATTCCCGCCGACATCAAGATTCATTGTTTCTTCAGCGAGGGCCAGGCCAAGCCGACGATTTACATCGCGGTGATTTCGGATCGTTTCGGCGAACATCCGCGTGGCGATATGTATGACGGCAACTGGAACCGTCTCGATGTCGCGATCGGTCACTATCCGCGCAGTCCCCAGCCAGCGCCGCGTCCGGCGAACCTGGAAGCGCTGCTATCGGTTGCGACGTCGCTTGCGGAAGGCTTCGAGTACGTGCGTGTCGATCTTTACGCGCCGGGTGACCGGATCTATTTCGGCGAGTTGACTTTCACGCCGGGCGCGGGCGTGTTTCCGATGGACCCCGAGCATCTCGACTACGAATGGGGCCGGCTCATGAACCGCCCGTTTCTTCAAAGCGCGCGGGCATGGAACGGTTAATTCACGAAGCAGTGAATGCACGGCGACGTCGTGTCACCATTTCGCCGGCACGGCGCGGCGCGGTGTTGAATACGACGCCGGCGACGTTCGCGCCGCTTCGCTGAAGCGTGCTGACGGCATCGTCGGTCTCTTCCTCGCTGCGTGGGCCGGGGCGCGCGACGACGATGGTCGAGCCGCCGAGCGCGGCCACGGTGCTCGCATCATCGAACGCGAGTATCGCGGGGGTATCGATGATGATGAGGTCATAAAGCGGCGATAGCTGTTGCAGCAGTTCCGGCAGACGCCCGTTCGCGAGCAGTTCGGATGGATCGGCGAGCGCGCCGCCGGCTGTCATCACGTCGAGACCCGGTACATCGACGTGACGAACAGCCGACGCGGCGTCGATTCGGCCCGTCAGCCAATGCGCCAGTCCCGCGCCGGGCGGCAATCCGAATATTGCCGCCACCCGGCCGTGACGCAAGTCCGCATCGATCAGCAGCACGCGCTTTCCGCCTCGCGCGTTGACGTCGGCAAGATTGGCGGCGATGAAGGTCTTGCCGACACCGGCAGTCGGCCCCGCGACGACGAGCACGTGCGACCCGTTACGACCCGCAGTCAGGACTGACCGTTGCCGTCTTCCGAATTGAGAGTATTCGAGCGACATGATCACGAAGCGCTCCTCGGTGAATGGTTTCGATGCGGCGAGTGAGAACGTACGTTCGCACGCTTCGCCGCCGATACAGGCCTGTAAACGGCCAGCGTAGTACACCGAATTTCGGATTGACAGGGGCAAGCGAAACGGGTTCGCGACTTTCGCTTTTCATCCGGCGCCCGAACGCCTAAAACAGGAACCAGGCCGGCTCGATGCATGGAGCCGCCGCGGGCGGACGTCGCTCGAAAGAGAGTTCAATCGATTATGTAACGACGGCCCGAACGTTCGATATCAACGGATGAGGGCGGAAATGAGCTATCAACTGGAAGGCAGCATTCTTGAAGTATGCGAATGCAAAGTGCTTTGCCCGTGCTGGATCGGAGAAGATCCGGATAACGGTATATGCCGTAGTGCGCTGGCTTACCACTACGAAAAAGGCCTGATCGACGGTGTCGACGTCGCAGGCGTGACCGTCGCGTTCGCCGCCTTCATTCCGGGCAACGTGCTGAGCGGTAACTGGCGCGTTGCGGTGTTCGTCGATGACAAAGCGACCGATGCGCAATTCGACGCGCTGCTGAGCGTGCATCGCGGTGAGCGCGGCGGGCCGCTCGCCGAACTCGTCAAGCTGATTGGCGAGGTCGTTGCGGTGGAACGCGCGCCCATCGAATTCACGGTGCAGGACGGCAAGGGCAGGCTGACCGTCGGGCAGACGATCGATGCCGAAATGGAGCCGTATCGCGGCCCCACGGGCGAGCCGACCAAACTCGTCGAAAGCATCTTCTCGACGATACCCGGTTCGCCAGCTTACGTCGGCAAAGCGAACATGTTCCGACTGAAAGACGAGAAACTGGGCATCGACCTTTTGCTCACAGGGCATAACGCCATTCAAGGTTCGTTCAGTTTCGCGTCATAACGGGCGGAAAAGAGTGGTGGAAATGCGCAACGACGCACGCGGCCGGCTGTTCGCACCGATCTTCACCGCGTTGGTGGCGAGCGCATGGATCGTCCTGTGGGCATGGGGCGCGGGACCGTATGCGCGTTATGTTCATCACGCGAGCTGGTCGGACTTGCCGGGCGTGGCGGCGATCTGCGAAGCCATCCCCGGCGGCAGCCTGCTACTCGACGCATTGCTCCACAGCGCGGCCTGGCTACTGATGATCGCCGCGATGATGCTGCCCACGGTTTTTCCGTTGCTGGCGGGCTTCAGACGCCTCACTGCCGCGCGCCCGGACAGGCGCGTCCTGCTTGCGTTGCTCGTGTCGGGCTATGCGAGCGTGTGGGCGCTATTCGGCGTGGCCGCGCATGTCTTCGATGCGGCCTTGCATCAGGTTGCCGAACGCGTGCCAGTGATATCGCTATATGCCTGGGTTCTGGGCGCTGGCGTCGTCGGGCTGGCGGGTGCTTATCAGTTCACTCGCATTAAATATCGATGCCTGGAGAAGTGCCGGTCGCCGCTCATGTTCGTCATGGAGCACTGGACCGGACGAAATGCTCGGCGCAACAGTTTCGTATTGGGTGTCAGTCACGGCGCGTTCTGCGTCGGTTGCTGCTGGACACTCATGCTGCTGATGTTCGCGGTGGGCACGGGAAGCATCGGCTGGATGCTCGGTTTGGGCGCGGTCATGGCGGCAGAAAAGAACTTGCCGTGGGGACGATTCATCGGACGAGCGGTGGGCGTTGCATTGATTGTTTGGGCGGGCGGGATTGGCTTGGTGCATGCGGGATGACGCACCAACACGAAGCAAAGATGCACGCTTTTGGTTCGTCAATGCGGTAACAACTAAAAATCCTATAGGGCCAATTGGTTTTCCTTAGACATTTCTGAACTTTTCATGCGAAAGTGATTCGTAAGGATCTGTGCGTCGACGAGCGGCGGCGCAGATAGACAATCTTTGGAGAGAGAACGCATGAATCGACCGAAACGGATGCTCGTTGAAAACATTGCGTGGGCTCGCGAGACCGCGCATGCAGACCCGCAGTTCTTTCCAGGACTCGCGCAAGGACAAAGCCCGAAGGTGCTATGGATAGGCTGCTCCGACAGCCGCGTTCCGGCGGAAACCGTGACGAACGCCAACCCTGGCGATCTCTTCGTTCACCGTAATATCGCTAATCTGTTTTCCCCGTCCGACGACAACACCGTGAGCGTGCTCGAGTACGCCGTGCGCGTGCTCGAAGTCGATCACGTGATCGTATGCGGGCATTACGGCTGCGGAGGCGTTCGTGCATCGCTGCTGCCGTTATCGAATGAGTTGCCGCACGTGAATCGCCGGATTGCGCCGTTGTGCGCGCTGGGCGATCGTCATCGAAAAGAACTGGACGCGTGCGCCGATCTGGATGCACGGGCGAATCGCCTTGCCGAACTCAACGTGCTCGAACAAGTGCGCCTGTTGCGTCAATCCGCAATCGTTTGCGATCGAGACACGCCCCCACTCGTGCACGGCTGGATCTTCGGGCTCTCTGACGGGCTCATCAAGGTGTTGTCCTCCGGCTACGACGAGGAACCCGCGCGCGATACGCGGCGCGCATCGCAAGCCGACATGCTCGAAGCGGTCGAACTGGCAGACCGATAACCGACTCAGTTTTCCCAGGCATTTCTTTGCATGCGACGTGGCGTCGATCGCGTTGCAGGCCCCAACTCGCTTCAAGAAACCATGAACTCAATAAACCGCCTGACTCATTTTCCGCGCGATATTTTCGCGGGCACGGTCGTCTTTCTCGTCGCCATGCCGCTTTGTCTTGGCATCGCCAATGCGTCCGGCGTCGATGCTTTTGCGGGGCTGTTGTCCGGCATCATCGGCGGACTCGTCGTCGCGTTGCTGAGCGGCTCGCATCTGAGCGTCAGCGGTCCCGCGGCCGGGCTCATCGTCATCGTCGTCGATGGCATCGCGGGACTCGGCAGCTTTTCGTCGTTCCTTCTTGCCGTGCTGCTGTCCGGCGCGATTCAGTTCGGCTTCGGCATGCTGAAAGCGGGGCGCTTCGCGGCCTACGTGCCGTCGTCGGTCATCAAGGGAATGCTCGCCGCGATCGGCCTGCTGCTGGTCATCAAACAGATACCGCTTGCCGCAGGGTTCGCTAACGAAGGCGCAAAGGCCGCAAGCGGTGCGGGCATGATCGATACTCCGTTCGGCACGATGTCGATCGCGGCGTGCTTCGTCGCATTCGTCGCGCTGGCGATGCTGGCCGCGTGGGAAACACGCGCGATGCGGCGCTTTGCGCTCGTGCGCGCGGTGCCCGCACCGCTTGCCGTTGTTGCGTTCGGTATCGGCGTGACGCTGCTGCTCGATGCCGTCGCGCCGGGCTTCTCGCCGCCAGCCCAGCATCGCGTCGCGTTGCCGTCTATGCAAACGTTTGCGTCTTTCACGCATGCGCTTTCGTTGCCCGACGTATCGCAGTTGGTGAATCCCGATGTATGGCGCCTTGCGCTGACGCTTGCCATCGTCGCCAGTCTGGAAACCTTGCTGTGTCTCGAAGCGGTCGAGCAGATCGATCCGAAGAAGCGCGCGGCGCAGCCCGATCGCGAACTCAAGGCGCAAGGCATCGGCAACATGATGGCGGGCGCGATCGGCGCGCTGCCGATCACGTCGGTGATCGTGCGCAGTTCCGCCAACGTGCATGCGGGCGCGCAGAGCCGCTGGTCATCGTTCATACACGGCGTGCTGCTGCTCGCGAGTGTGTTTGCGCTGACGAGCATCATCAACCTGATTCCGCTCGCGTGCCTCGCGGCGATCCTGATTTTCACGGGGCTCAAGCTCGCGAAGCCATCGCTGTTCGCGGCTGTCGCAAAGCAGGGCATCGAGCGGTTTGCGCCGTTCATCGTGACCATCGCTGGCGTGTTGCTGACCGATCTGCTGATGGGCATTCTGCTGGGCATCGCGTGCAGTCTCGCGCTCGCCGTGCGTGCGAACCTGAAGCGGCCCATCACCATCGCGCAGCATGACGATCACTACCTGCTGTCGTTCCGCAAGGACGTATCGTTTCTCGGCAAAGTGTCGCTCAGGCAGCACCTTCATGCGATCCCCGATGGCGCGACGGTCATCCTCGATGCCTCGCGTGCCGATTACATCGACCCCGACGTACGCGAACTCATCGAGAAGTTCATGGCCGATGCGCCAGCACGGCGCATGCACGTCGAATGCCGGCAAATGCCGCGTGCGGGCGCGCAAGCGGTGAAGAACGGCTGGCTCGGCCTGACGCGGCAACGGGGAAGTTGACGAGGCCAGATGCGGTAGTTATACGTGCCTTCGTCCGAGGTCAGGGCGACACTTTGTGCCAGTCGAACAGTCGATAGGTAGCCTGAGCAAGCGAACGGGCGATGCCTAAAAGCTCCCGAACGAAAGCCCGTTCGCGTCTTCCCCTATTCACATTTGCCGTCAACCGGCTGCCGCTGTCGTAGCACCAAGCGGACGCTGTGCTGCAACAACGGGCGAACGCTTGCAGCGTAAGGCTTCGGTGAAGCGGGGCGCCACGCAATAACGCCGTCATCGACGCAGAGATATAACAGTCCCTCATACCCCTATCGCAAACTGTCAATATTAGGCCGGCCTTCTTTTCGCAAGATTCGCAAGTCAGTGCAACAGCCAGATCAAACGAAAAGAACAGGGGACACGAGCGATGAGTCAGCAAGAAAGGCCGCACGCATTGCGAGTCGCCATCGTCACGGGCGCGGGAAGCGGCATTGGCAGCGCGACGGTGCACGCACTCGCCGACGACGGCTGGCATGTCGCGCTCGCGGGCCGTCGGCAGGACGCGCTCGATGCGGTGATTCGCAGCTACGCGGAACGCCATCCGGAGACCGCCGATCGACTGCTCGCAGTCGCGACCGATGTCGCCGATCCCGCATCGGTACAGCATCTATTTGAAACCGTGCAGCGACGCTTCGGCCGGCTCGATCTCCTGTTCAACAATGCGGGGCTCGGCGTGGAAGGCGTATCGGTCGAAGACTTGTCGATCGAGCGCTTTCGCACCATGCTCGACATCAACGTCACCGGAACGCTGCTGTGCACGCAGGCCGCGTTTCGCCAGATGCGCGCGCAAGACCCGGGCGGCGGACGCATCATCAATAACGGCTCGCTGTCCGCGCATACGCCGCGTCTTCATTCCGCCGATTACACCGCGAGCAAGCATGCGGTGAGCGGCCTCACGAAAGCGTGCGCGCTCGATGGCCGCAAGTACGACATCGCCGTTTGCCAGATTGATTTCGGCAACGTTCTCACCGAGATGGCCGCGAAGATGCAGGGCGGCGTGCTGCAGGCGAATGGCGAACGCGCGCCCGAACCGACGATGGACCTCACCCATGCAGCGCGCTCCGTCGCTCACATGGCAAGCCTGCCGCTCGAAGCGAACGTGCAGTACATGACCGTCATGGCGACGAAGATGCCGTTCATCGGACGCGGATAGCAGCAGCGCATCGCGTCTCAACATAAAGCCGCACTCGACAAGAATACTTCGACGGAGACACACCATGCTCGATACCCTGGCGGATGTCGGCTCGAAAGCCGGCGCGCCCGATGAGGCGCGCATCTTCAACAAGGTGACGTGGCGCATCGTGCCGCTCATTCTCGCGTGCTTCGTGGCCGCGTATCTCGACCGCGTGAACATCAGTTTCGCGAAGCTGCAGATGCAATCACAACTCGGCCTGAGCGAAGCGGCATACGGCCTGGGCGCGAGCGTGTTTTTCATCGGCTATCTGCTGTTCGAAATACCGAGCAACGCGATCATGGTGCGGACCGGCGCGCGCCGCTGGATTGCGCGCATCATGATTTCGTGGGGCCTCGCATCGGCGGCGATGATGTTCGTGCGCGACGAAACGTGGTTCTACATATTGCGCTTCCTGCTCGGCGCGCTCGAAGCCGGCTTCGTGCCGGGCGTGCTGTACTTCTACACGCAATGGTTCCCGGCGGAACGGCGCGGCCGCATGAACTCGCTGTTCTTCGGCGCGATCGCGCTGTGCGGAATCATCGGCGGACCGATCTCGGGCGGCATCCTCAAGTACTTCGATGGCGTCAACGGCATGCCGGGCTGGCAGTGGCTGTTCCTGCTCGAAGGATTGCCGTCCATCGCGCTCGGCCTGATGGTGCTCTTCGTGCTCGACGATCGCGTCGAGGATGCAAAGTGGCTCACGCCCGCCGAAAAGAGCCTGCTTTCCGCGATCATCGCGCGGGACCGCAAGGTGGACAGCACGCATTCGTTTCTGGTCGCGCTGCGCTGGCCGGTCATCTATCTGTTCTCGCTCATTTACTTCGGGCTGTGCATGGGCATCTACGGCTTCCTCTTCTGGATGCCGCAGCTCGTGAAAAGCGCGGGCAACAGCGATCCGCTGGTCATCGGCCTCATCACGATGATTCCCTATCTCGCCGCGATGGCCGGCACGGTACTCATCAGCCGCAACTCCGACCGCACCGGCGAGCGGCGCTGGCATCTGACGGGTTGCGCGCTTGCCGCTGCGTTCGGCTATCTGATCAGCGCGACATGGCCGACGAGCACGGTGCTGCTCGTGCTCGGCCTGAGCATCTCGGCGACGGGCGTAATCGCTTCGTTCGGCATCTTCTGGATGTTTCCCGCGCGGATTCTCACGGGCGCGGCGGCGGCGGCCGGACTTGCGCTAATCAATTCGCTGGGGCAGTTCGGCGGCATCGTCGCGCCGTACATGGTCGGCAAGGTCAAGGATTTGCTCGGCAGCGCGTCGATGGGGTTGTATGCGATCGCGGTCGTCTGCATCTTCACGTCGGCGCTGATCGCGTGGGGCATGCCGCACAAGATCCGTTTCCGCGACGCACGGACGTCGCGCGTCGAATAGACGGGCGCACGCCGGTCCTTCACCCGTCCCTTACCGCCAGCGCCACGTGAACCGTGGCGCTGGCCGGCCGCATCGCCCTCATCGCTTCGCCGAACAAACTTCCCGTTTAGTCAAGTATTAGCAACAATTCTTTACCGCGCGCCGCCCGCTTCGCCTACAATTGCGAACGATTCTCAATTCAGCGGCGACGTTCGACCCGCCGCCCTACCATCCAGCAAAAATCAAAGAACAATGTCTCAACGGGTAATCGAAGCGCCGCGTTGCCGGCGCACGGCGGTATCGTGGGCGGCGCATAGCTTTTTCGCCGGGTTCGTGGGTGTCGTGGCGGCGATCGCCGCGCCGGGCGTCGCGATCGCGCAGGAAGCGGCCACGCCGGAAGCCGGCCAGCAGGCGGAATCGGGCGCGACGGGTTCTTCCACGGTGCTGCCGGCCGTCGTCGTCAAGAGCACGGCAACGACCGGCGAACTGCCCGCGCCGTATGCAGGCGGCCAGCTTGCGAAGGGCGGCGGCATCGGCGTGCTGGGAACGTCGAACGTGATGGATCAGCCGTTCAACACGACCAACTACACCGAGCAGGCGATGCAGGACATCCAGGCGCGCACGCTCGGCGATATTGTCGTGAACAACGCGTCGGTGCGTACGCAGCAGAGCAGCGGCGGGTTCGGCGATGTCTTCGAGATTCGCGGCTTCGACGTGCAGGCGACGGATGTGGCGCTCAACGGCCTGTACGGCATGGTGTCGGCGGCGAAGATGCCGGTGAATCTCGCGGAGCGCGTCGAAGTGCTGCAAGGGCCCGGCTCGCTGATGTACGGGATGGGGCCATCGGGCAGCATCGGCGGAGCGATCAACATCGTCACGAAGCGCGCCGACGACGAACCGTTGACGCGTCTCACCGCGCTCTATCAGTCGAAGGGACAGTTCGGCGTGGCCGCCGACGTAGGCCGCCGCTTCGGCGATGAAGGGCAGTGGGGCATCCGCGTGAACGGCCAGTTCAAGGATGGCCAGACGGGCATCGCGCACGGCAATCAGCTTCAGGGCGATGGCGCGATCGGCCTCGATTATCGCGGCAAGCAGTTGCGCTGGTCCTTCGACGCCTACAACGTCTCCGAGAATACCGACGAGTTCCGCTCGCAAATCGGCTTTGGCACGGCGACGGCAGTGCCGGCCGCGCCATCGGGCTATACGAATCTGTATCCCGGATCGAAGCTGAAGCTGCGGGATTCGGCCGTCATGACGCGGCTCGAGTACGACATCAACCGCTACGTGACCGTGTATGGCGCGGCGGGCGAGCACTATGGCACGTCGGAGCAGAACTTCCCGTACGCGAGCGGCATGACCGCTGCCGGCGCGTTCGACGTGACCAACGGCTATTACGACGCGTACAACCGCACCAAGACAGTCGATGCCGGTTTGCGCTTTCACTTCGACACGTTCGGCGTCAAGCACACGCTGGTCACGGGCGTGACCTCGCTGAATCAGGAGCAGGGCTATTTCTACGCGCTGGGGAGCGAGTCGGTGGCGTCGAGCTTGTATAACCCGACGCCGCTCTTGCCGATGACCACCCCACGCGGCGATGCGCAACGCAGCAGCCAGTTGCGCCTCAACAGCCAGCAGATCATCGACACGATGTCGTTCTTCGATGATCGCCTGCTGCTCACGGGCGGTTTCCGTCGACAGACCATCGGTCTCGACAACTACGATCCGACGAGCGGCGCGCAGACGAGCACGATCGACCAGCAGGCGATCACGCCGCTCGCGGGCATCGTGTTCAAGCCGCTGTCGAATATCTCGGTGTATGGCAACTTCACGTCGGGCCTTACGAACGGCGACACCGCGCCCGCCGGCACCGCCAACGCGGGGCAGGCGTTCGCACCGTACAAGTCGAATCAATACGAAGCGGGCGTGAAGGCGGACTGGGGCCGCGTGCTGACTTCGATCTCGGTGTTCCAGATTAGCCGGCCCAACGGCGTCACGAATCCGACGACCAACATCTACGGCTACGACGGCAAGACGCGCATTCGCGGTCTCGAACTCGCGGCGTATGGCGAAGTGTTCCGCCACCTGCGCATGATGGCGAGCGCGACCTTCTACGATCCGAAGCTCCAGGGCACCGAAGGCGGCGCGAACGATGGCAACGATCCTGTCGGCGTGCCGAAATTCGCGTTCAATCTCGGCGCGGACTACGACTTGCCGTGGGTGCCGGGCCTGAGCGTCAACGGCCGCATCATTCACACCGGCGCGCAGTACTACAACGCCAGCAACACGCTGCGGCTGCCTTCGTGGACGCGCTATGACCTGGGCGTGCGTTACGGCATGCGCGTCATCGGCAAGGACGTGATCCTGCGCGCGAATGTCGAGAACCTCTTCGGCAGCCGCTACTGGATCCAGCAAGGCACGTACGTGACGAACGCCGCGCCGCGCACGCTGCTGCTGTCGGCTGAGTTCAACTTCTGAGGCTGAACGCAGAAGAGCCGAGCCGATGAAAGCCGCGCCTCTGATCTCGCGCATCGTCGCTGCGATGTTCGGTGGTTATGCGCTCGCCGCGCTGACGAGCGTCGCCGCGCTCGTCTTGCCGATCGACGCAACGCAAGCGGTGCTCACTGGCATGTTGCTGAGCTTCATCGTGTATGCGTGCGCGGTGATCTGGGTGTTCGCCGTGCGAAGCGCGACGCGCGCCTGGTGCGGCCTCATCGCCGGCGCGGCGCCGCTGCTGCTCGCGGCGGCGAGCGTGTGGCTCACGGGGCGTGCATCGTGAAAGAAGCCGCCGATATCAAGCCGCGCGGCATCCGTCAGACCATGTCGGAGTTGCACACGTGGGCGGGCCTGCTCGCCGGCTGGATGCTCTACGCGATGTTCCTGACCGGCACGGTCAGCTACTTCAAGGACGAGACTTCGCAGTGGATGCGCCCGGAAGTGCCGCATCACCAGCAGCCGGTGGATGCGGCGCGGGCGGCCGAGCGCGTGACCGCAACGCTCGGCACGCTCGCCGCGGGAAGCACGCAATGGAGCTTCGATCTGCCATCGGAGCGCACGAACGTGATGAGCGCGTTCTGGCGCGTGCCGCACGCAACGCCGGGCAGGCGTGCGTTTCAGGAAGGCACGTTCGACCCATCGACGGGACTCCGAACTAATTCGCGCGACACGCTCGGCGGCGAGTTCTTCTATCGCTTCCACTTCCAGTTTTACTACATGCCGCCGCTATGGGGACGCTGGATCGCGGGCTTTTGCGCGATGTTCATGCTGATCGCCATCATAAGCGGCGTCATCACGCACAAGAAGATTTTCGTCGACTTCTTCACGTTTCGCGGCGGCAAGGGCCAGCGTTCATGGCTCGACGCGCATAACGCGCTCTCCATCTTCGGCCTGCCCTTTCACGCGATGATCACGTACACCGGCCTCGTCACCTTGATGACGATGTACATGCCGTGGGGCACGCAGACCGCATTCAGGACGCCCGCGCAACGTCAGGCGATGACGGCGCAGACGAGCACGTTCATTCAGCCCGGCAAACCGGGCGGCCAGGCGGCGCCGCTTGCATCCGTCGATGCGATGGTTCGCCAGGCGCAAGCGCGCTGGGGCAGGGACAACGTGGGACGCGTGACCATCACGCTGCCCGGCGATGCGAACGCGCGCGTCGCCGTATCGCGCGGAGAAGCGGCGCGCGTGTCGATGAGCCCGCAATACATGCTGTTCGATGGCGTCACCGGCAAGCTGATCGACGTGAAGGAACGCGTCGGCGGCGCGGCTGAGACGCGTGGCGTGCTGTATGCGCTGCATCTCGGACGCTTCAGCGATCTGCAATTGCGCTGGCTCTATTTCGTCGTGAGCCTCGGCGGCACTGCGATGGTCGGCACCGGCCTCGTGATGTGGACCATCAAGCGCCGTCAGAAACTGCGCGATCCTGCGCGGCCTTACTTCGGCTTCCGGCTCGTCGAGCGATTGAACATCGCGAGCATTGCGGGGCTTTCGGGCGCGATGGCGGCTTACTTGTGGGCGAACCGGCTGCTGCCTGTTGCGATGGCGGATCGCGCGAATGCCGAAGTCAACGTCTTCTTCGCCGTGTGGAGCGCAACGCTCCTCTTTGCGATGACGCGATCGGCGCGGCGCGCGTGGATTGAATTGTTGTGGCTCGCGGCTGGCTTGCTCGCGCTGCTGCCATTGCTCAATGCGGCCACGACTCAGCGGCCGCTCTGGCGCAGCATCGTGGAAGGCGACCCGGTGTTCGCAAGCTTCGAACTGATGCTGTGGGCGTTCGCAGCGCTGCATGCGGTTCTGGCGTTGCGCGTAGCGCGTCATCGTCCGCGAATCACGCGCTCGACGGGCCATCGGTCGGACGTCGTCGAACCTGAACGCGAGAAACAGAGCGCATGATGCACATCATCGCCTTGCTGTGCTGTGTCGCTTCGTTCGCATGTCTCGCCCTCACGATGGAGCGTCACCAACGGCCGATTCTGCGCGGACACACCCGCAGTCTTCGCGTCGCTGGCTGGTGCGGGCTCTTGCTTGCGCTCGTCATCGCCGTCGCGAATGAAGGCTGGGCGATGGGCCTCGTTCGCTATAGCGGCAACACGACTCTTGGCGCCGGCGTCGTCTATCTTGCGTTGATTGCGTACGAGCGTTTTCGGCCGCGCCCATCCACCTAACGAACACAGTCCGCGTTTTCCCCTAGCGAATCTTCGTTGACGCTCGACCGTTCACGTACCAGAATTCAAACATCGCACTGTGATCACAGGTCACAGTGTCCGCAGCGCACTCTCAGGCACAGGACCGGAAACGCATGGCGCCGACACGCTCCGCAACGGATCTTCCCGCGTTGGAACTCGTGGCACGAGAAACGATGGCCGGCCGCGTCTATGCGCAATTGCGCGAGGCGATCATGACCGGACGCTTCGCGCCGGGCCAGTTGTTGAGCCTGCGCAGCGTCGCCGAAGCGGTCGGTTCATCGACGATGCCGGTGCGCGCCGCGCTCACGCGCTTGCAGGCCGAAGGCGCATTGATCGACGGAGCGGGCCGCGCGCTGATGGTCCCGCCCATGACGCTCGAGCTGCTCGGCGAACTGCGCGATGTGCGCATCGCGCTCGAAGGCGCAGTCGCGAAGCGAGCGGCGTCCCGCATGACGCGCGCGCATCTCACCGCGCTGCAAGCCGTCTACGACGTGATGGACGCGCATGTCGAAGCGGGCGACGTCCCGGCTTATCTGCGCAGCAATTTCGAATTCCACATCGCCATCTACACGCACGGCGCGAGCGACATCACGCTTGCGACGATCCAGAACCTGTGGATGCGCATCGGTCCGTTCCTGAACCTCGTCGCGCCCGACATTCCGCATATGCGGCGTTCGATGGCCGCGCACCGGCATATCGTCGAGGCGCTGTGGCGCGGTGATGGCGAAGGCGCACGCGCGGGCATCGAAGAAGATATCGGCGATGCAGCGGCGGACCTCGCGGAGCGTCTGCAAGGCGCGGAACAAGGCAACGAAGAAAGCGGCAAGAAAGGCGGCGTGCAGGCGAGCGCCTAGCAGCAATAAAGATCAAAACAAACGGAGACAGCGAATGACGGTTCTTCAGATGTTGAAACCGCAGGCGGGCTTGCGCGTGCTCATCACGGGCGGCGCGTCGGGCATCGGGCTCGTGATCGCGCGGGCTTTCATCGACGCAGGCGCACGCGTGCATGTCTGCGATGCAAGCCCCGAAGCGATCGACGCCCTCGCCAAGGCGGAGGCCAATGCGGAGCTGAACCCCATCACCGCAACACTCGCCGATGTTTCGGACCGCGAAGCAGTCGATCGCGTATTCGCCGATGTGCAAAGCCATCTTGGCGGCCTGGATGTGCTCGTGAATAACGCGGGCATTGCGGGACCCACGGGCGGCGTCGAAGAGATGGACGTGAAGGAGTGGGAAGACACCGTCGACGTCAATCTCAACGCGCAGTTCTACTTCGCGCGGCGCGCGGTGCCGCTTCTGCGCGAGGCGCCGAATGGCGGAGCGATCGTCGCGCTGTCGTCGGTGGCGGGCAGGCTCGGCTATGCGTTCAGAACGCCGTATGCCGCGACGAAATGGGCCGTGGTCGGCATGGTGAAAAGCCTCGCGATCGAACTTGGCCCGACGAACATTCGCGTCAATGCGATTCAGCCGGGCATCGTGAAAGGCCCACGCATCGAGCGCGTGATCGCCGCGCGTGCGAAGCAGATGAACCTCTCCTACGAAGACATGGAAAAGCAGTATCTCGCGAAGATTTCGCTGCGCCGCATGACGACGCCCGAAGAAGTCGCGGCCACCACGCTGTTTCTGTGCTCGCCGGCCGGCAGCGGCATTTCGGGGCAGGCCATCTCGGTGTGCGGCAACGTCGAAGTGCTTTGATCCAAAGACTCAGAGGACCACATGGCAACCAAACGCAAGGTCATCATCACGTGCGCGCCGACCGGTGCGATTCATACGCCGTCCATGTCGCCTTATCTTCCGGTGACGCCGCAGCAGATCGCCGATGCGGCGCTCGCCGCGGCACAGGAAGGCGCGGCGATTCTGCACCTGCACGCACGCGATCCGAACGACGGCCATCCGACGCAAGATCCCGCCGTGTTCCAGGAGTTTCTGCCGCGCATCAAGGCGGAAACGAATGCGGTCATCAACATCACCACGGGCGGCAGCCCGCATATGACGGTTGCGGAGCGCCTCAAGCCCGCGCATCACTTCAAGCCGGAAGTCGCATCGCTCAACATGGGATCGATGAACTTCGGCCTCTATCCGATGCTCGATCGCTTCAAGGAACTGACGCACGACTGGGAGCGCAAGCATCTAGAGAACAGCCGCGATCTGGTCTTCAAGAACACCTTCGCGGATATCGAGTACATCCTCACTTCGTGCAGCGCGAACGGCACGCGCTTCGAGTACGAGTGCTACGACATCTCGCACCTGTATAACCTCGCGCATTTCGTCGATCGCGGGCTCGCGAAGCCGCCGTTTTTCGTGCAGAGCGTGTTCGGCCTGCTGGGCGGTATCGGGCCGCATCCGGAAGACCTGGCGCACATGCGCCGCACCGCGGACCGGCTTTTCGGCAAGGACTATGTCTGGTCGATTCTCGGCGCGGGCCGCAACCAGATCACGCTCGGCTCGATGGGCGTCGCGCAAGGCTCGAACGTGCGCGTGGGTCTGGAAGATTCGCTGTGGATCGAGCCGGGCAAGCTCGCCGAATCCAGCGCCGCGCAAGTGCGCAAGATCAAGCAGGTGATCGAAGGGCTGTCGCTCGATATCGCGACGCCCGACGAAGCGCGCGAGATGCTTCAACTCAAGGGCGGCAGCGACACCAACTTCTGATGCGGAGGGCAGCGTGAACGACAGTGCAAGGCGCAAGCTGAAGGTAGTCGCCATGCCGACGGGCTGGCTCACCGTCGACCGCTCGTCGCAGGTCTATGGCCGGTATTTCGGACAACAGATCAAGGTGCCGGTATGGTCGACGGCCATCGTCGGGGCGGAGAAGAAGATCGTCGTGGATACCGGCATCCACGATCCGGGCTGGGTGTCGAACTTCGTTTGCC
Organism: Caballeronia grimmiae; assembly: GCF_022879615.1. Classification (NCBI taxonomy): domain Bacteria; kingdom Pseudomonadati; phylum Pseudomonadota; class Betaproteobacteria; order Burkholderiales; family Burkholderiaceae; genus Caballeronia; species Caballeronia grimmiae. The sequence continues at coordinate 161,870 of NZ_CP084273.1, read as the reverse complement.
CGTGCGATCAGGCGCCGGAAGAGCGGCTCGAACGAGCGCTGAAGGAGTACGTGGGCTGGAGCGCGGACGAAGTCGATATCGTCATCAACACGCATCTGCATTACGACCATTCGGGCGGCAACACGCTGTTTCGCAATGCGCGCTTCATCGTGCAGGCGGCCGAGTGGGAATACGCGGGGCATCCGCTGCCGACGCAGGCCACGTACTACCAGGAGTTTCTGATCGGCCGCGAACCGCTCGCGTACTTCCGCTGGCAATTCGCGCATGGCGTGACGGATATCGTGCCCGGCGTGCGCGTGGTGCCGACGCCCGGACACACGCCGGGGCATCAATCGGTGGCGGTGGATACGGAAGAAGGCGTCGTGCTGATTGCGGGCGACTGCGCGAACTGCATGGAGAACATCGTCGATCTGGTGCCGGTCGGCATCGTGCATGAAACGCTCGCGGAAATGAGCTCGCTCACGCGCATCCGGCAGATCGCGGACTTCGTGATACCCGGACACGATCCGAACGTGGTGCCAGGAAGTGCGGGTATCGCGCTGCCGGCGAGCGCACGTCTTCCGCATGTCGCGAAGTGAGTTGCACAGTCGCAGAACCACGAGCTGTAGTCGGGATACCAATAACGAAGGACCGGAGGAAGACATGAAAGCATGGACGCATTCGATTCGCCGTGCGGGCCGGGCAGCGCTCGGCGTCGCAATCGCGGCGGCGCTCGGGGTATCGGCGCACGCGGAAGCAGCGGGCAAATACAAGGTGTTCCTGTCGATGAGCTATGTGGGCAACGACTGGCAGACCGAAGCGGCGAACATGGTGAAGGCGATGGCCAACACGCCCGCGCTGAAGGACAAGGTCGATCTCGAAGTACAGGTCGCGGGCACCGACGCGCAGAAACAGATACAGCAGATCAACTCGATGGTGCAGGCGGGCGCGAAGGCCATCATCATCTATCCGATCTCGCCGACGGCACTGAATCGCGCGATCAAGAACGCGTGTTCGAAGGGCGTGGTCGTGGCCGCTTACGACGGGGAAGTGACCGAGCCGTGCGCGCACAACGTGACCATCGACCAGCATCAGGCAGGCACCGTGACCGCTGAATGGCTCGCGAAGACCATCAACGGCAAGGGCAATATCGTGATGATCAACGGCGTGCCGGGAACCTCGGTCGACCGCGCGCGCACGGAGGCCGCGAAGGCGGTGTTCGCGAAGCATCCCGACATCAAGGTCGTTGCCGAGGGCACCGGCATGTGGAGTCAGGCGACGGCCAAGACCGAACTGTCGAAGATTCTCGCTACGAATAGCTGGGACAAGATCGACGGCCTGTGGATGCAGGTCGGCTGTTACACGGCGGCGTCGATGCAGCTCGAAGCGGGCATCCCCGACGACAAGATCAAGCCGTGTGCGGGCGAATCGTCGAACGGGCATCGCGTGCAGATGCTGCCGCCGGGCACGGTGAAGGGCGAGGGCAGTTATCGTTCGATCGGGTATCGGTCGATCTCGTATGGCGCGCCGCCGTATTCGGGCGCGATGGCGCTCAAGATGGCCGTGCAGAAGCTGGACGGCAAGGAGTTCCCGCAGCGCGTGACGCTCAAGCTGCCGCTCGTGCTGACGTCCGAATCGAAGCTCTGCAAGAGCGGCAGTATCGACGAACTGAAGGCGGGTTGCACCGCGTTCCCGCCGGACAAGGTGCCGCCGGGCTGGTTCGCCGACATCTATTCGGAAGACACGCGCGAAGTCGGCTTCAACGCGGCGCTGACCGGCAACCAGGACTGACGCGGCCAACGCGAGGAGGCGAGCAATGACGAGCGCATCCATGAGCGGGAACGGCGCGCTGGCGATCGACGTGGCGAACGTGACCAAGCGCTTCGGCGCGACGGTCGCGCTCGACGGCGCGTCGTTCAAGGTCACGCGCGGCACGGTGCACGCACTGCTCGGCGAGAACGGCGCGGGCAAGTCCACCACCGTGAAGCTGCTGTCCGGGCTGATGCAGCCGGATAACGGCAGCATCCACGTGATGGGCAACGAGGTGACGATGCGCGGCCCGAAGGACGCGCATCGTGCGGGCGTGCAGACCGCGTATCAGGAGATGACCCTGGTGCGCGATCTGACGGTCGAGCAGAACCTGCTGATGTCGTATGAACCGACGGGCTTTCTCGGCCGCATCAGGAAGCGCGAGGCGCAACGGCAGGCGTCCGAATGGCTCGAACGACTGGAGCTATCGGACATCCGCCCGAGCGCCTATATCCGCGACCTCGCGTTGCCGGTGCGTCAGAAGATCGAGATAGCGAAAGCGATCGTTCGGCGTCCGAAGGTGTTGTTGCTCGACGAGCCGACGTCCGCGCTCTCCGGTGCCGATGTCGCGTGGCTCGCGCGCCGCATCGACGAACTGAAGGCGGACGGCGTCACGTTCGTGTTCATCTCGCATCGCATGCAGGAAGTGCGCGAGTTCTGCGACAGCCTCACGGTGTATCGCAACGGGCGCGATGTCGGCGCGTTCGATGCTTCTGACATCTCGGACGAGGAAGTCATTCGCCTCGTCATCGGACGCTCGATGGAAGCGAAGTATCCGCCGAAGGTGACGCCGCCCGCGCTCACGCAAGCGGCGGCGCAGCCGCCCGCGATGGAAGCACGCGGCATTCGTGTCGATGGCGTCGTGAGCGACTTCGACCTCACGCTGAAAGCGGGCGAAGTGCACGGTATCGCGGCGTTGCAAGGCATGGGGCAGCGCGAACTCTTCGAGGCGCTGTTCGGCGCGCAGTACATCGACGAGGGCGAGATTCGTATCGACGGCAAGCCGGTCACGCTTACATGCACCGCCGATTCGCTCAAGGCCGGCGTCTCGACGAGCTTTCTGCCCGAAGACCGCAAGACCGAAGGTTTGTTTCTGCGGCTGCCCGGCGGCGAGAACGTCTCGCTGCCGGTGATCGGACGCTATGCGCGCTTCGGTCTCATCGACCGCAAGCGCGAGCGGGCCGCCATCGCGAGGTCGCTTGCGCAAATGGAAGTCAATCCGCGTGCGCTCTACAAGCCGTGTCTCTCTTTCTCGGGCGGCAATCAGCAGAAGATCGCGATGGCGAAGTGGCTGCTCACGCAAAGCCGCGTGTGGCTGATGTTCGATCCGACGCGCGGCATCGATGTCGGCACCAAGCATCAGATTTTCGTGCTGATGCGCGCGTTCGCGGCGGCGGGCGGCGCGGTGCTGTTCTATTCGACCGACGTGCCCGAGCTGGTGAACGTGTGCGATCGCGTGTCGGTGATGTATCGCGGGCGCAATGTCGGTGAGCTGGAAGGCGACGCGCTCACCGAAGAAAGCGTGATGCGCAAGATGCTGTCCAGTTAAGCGGTCCAACGCTACGGAGAAGTGTTCATGAAGATTGCGATTGCGTCGCCCGAAAGCGAGATCGTGCGGCCGGGCGCGCGCGTGGGATGGGGCGCGCGCATCGATCATCATCGCGGACTCATCATCGCGATCAGCGCACTCGTCGCGATGCTGGCCGCCTGGGTGTCGCTGTCCGCGACGCCGGTTGGCATGTACGACATCGGCTCGGTCATTTCGAGCTCGACGACGCTTGCGCTCGCGGCCATCGGGCAGACCATCGTGGTGCTGTCGGGCGGCTTCGATCTGTCCGCGTCCGCGGTGGTGTCCCTCGCCAACGTGCTCGCGGTGCGCTTCGTCGCCGGCACGCCGATGGAGCAATGGGCGGGCGCGGCGCTCATTCTCGCGATCGGCGGCGGCATCGGGCTCGTGAACGGCGCGTTGATCGCGTGGTTCCGGCTGCAATCCATCGTCGTCACGCTGGCGACGATGTTCATGGTGCAAGGTCTCACGCTGCTGATTCAGAACAAGCCGGGCGGCGCGGTAGGCGAGCAGTTCGGCGCGTTCATCACGTCCGATGTGATCCCCGAGAAGCTGCCGATGTCGGCCGGTGTACTGATTATCGCGTTGCTGGTGTGGGCGTTCATCCGGCGCACACGCTTCGGCGTCGGGCTGTATGCGCTCGGCAGCGACCCCGACGGCGCATTCGCCAACGGCATGCCGGTCACGCGCTATCGCATCGCCACGTATGCGCTCGCCGGCGTCTTCTATGCAGCGGCGGGTCTGTACGTCTCGGCACAGACAGGCTCGGCCGATCCGCTCGTCGGCAGGCCGCTGTTGCTGTCGATGTTCACGGCCGTGGTGCTCGGCGGCACGCTGCTCGGCGGCGGGCGCGGCGGCTGCACCGGAACCGTGTTCGCCGCGATGACGCTGATGTTTACCGTGAACATCCTGCTCGTGCTGAACGTGTCGGCGTTTTTCACGACGATAGCCGAAGCGGTGATCCTCATTCTCGCGGTGCTCGGCTCGTCGATCGGCAAGCAATCGGCAGCGCACGAGTGCGCGCGCCACGCGGCGCAATGGCTCAAGGCGGTGCGAACGGGCACGCGAGCAAAGGATGATCCACATGCGCGGCGCGTGTCGTTCGAAGTGAGCGACTATCAGCCGATGAAGAACACGGAGCTGAAGGGCCGCGCGCTGTCGGACTGGATCGAGCGCAATCGCGAATGGGTGAAGTACGTAGTGCCCGCGTACCTGCTCTTCATCGCGGTCGTCGTCGTGACCGGCTTCGTCTACGGGCCGGGCGTGCTCGCGAGCGCGGGCTTTTACAGCAGTCTGCTGACGCTCACCCTGTTCCTCGCGATTCTCGGTCTCGGCCAGGGCGCGGTCATTCTGACGGGCGGTCTGGATCTGTCGATGCCGTGGCTCATCACCTTGTCCGGCGTCTTGCTGACGGGTCTCACACACGGCGCGAACGGAGCGGCGGCGTGGGCGGTGCCGGTCGTGCTCGGCGTCGGCCTGCTGGTCGGCGTGTTCAACGGCGTGGGCGTCGTGATGCTCGGCCTGCCGCCCATCGTCGTGACGCTCGCGGCCAACGGCCTGCTGCAAGGGCTCACGCTCATCTACTGCAACGGCTCGCCGCAAGGCTGGTCGCCGTCCGTGATCAGCGAGTTCACCAACGGACGGCTCGGGCCGCTGTCGCTCGCGGCGTGGAGCGTGCCCGTGTTTCTCGTCGTCGCGTTGTTGCTGCTGCATCGCACGCCGTTCGGACGGCGCGTGTATGCGGTCGGCAATTCGCAAGTCGCGGCACGGCTTTCCGGTGTGCGCGTCGGCGCGACGCTGATCGCGGTGTACTGCCTCTCGGGTCTGTGCTCGGCCATCGTCGGGCTGCTGCTGGCGGGCTTCAGTTCGCAGGCGTTCCTCGGCATGGGCGATCCGTATCTGCTGCCATCGATCGCGGTCGTCGTCGTGGGCGGCGCGCTTATCACCGGCGGGCGCGGACACTATCTCGGCGTATTCGGGGGCGCGCTTCTGCTGACCGCGCTCGGCACCCTGCTCGCGGGCACGACCGTGCCGCCTGCGGTCAGGGACATCATCAACGGGCTCGTCGTGCTGGCTGCGGTCATCACGCTGCGCGACAAGCGGGCCTGAAACCATCATCGAGGATGCATCGAATGCAAGGAAGACACATCGCGGTCATCGGGTCGGGGCGCATCGGCCGCGCGTGGGCCATCGTGTTTGCGCGCAACGGCTTTACGGTGAAGATCCACGACGCATCGAAAGACATGCTGACGGGCGCCATTCCAGCGATACGCGAGAGCGTCGAAGACCTAGCGTCGTTCGGTCTCGTCGACGAACCTGTCGATACGATCGTCGCGCGCATCTCGACGTGCGACACGCTCGCCGAAACAGTCGCGGACGCCGACCTCGTGCAGGAGAACATCGCGGAAGTGGTCGAAGCGAAGCGTGCGCTGTTCGCGGAGCTGGATCGCCTCACGAAGCCCGATGCGCTGCTCGCGAGTTCGACATCGGGCCTGCCGGCATCGACTTTTACCGAAGGGCTGGAAGGGCGTGCGCGTTGCCTTGTTGCGCATCCCGTCAATCCGCCGTCGCTCGTGCCGCTCGTCGAATTGTGCGGCGCGCCGTGGACCGCGCCGGAAGCGCTCGAACGTGCGCGCGCGCTGTACGAGGAAGCGGGACAGAAGCCGGTGTTGGTGAACCGCGAGATTTCGGGCTTCCTGCTGAACCGCCTGCAAGGCGCGGTGCTCGATGAAGCCTTGAGTCTCTATGAACAGGGCTATGCGAGCGCCGCCGACCTGGACACCGTGATGCGCGATGGCCTCGCGATGCGCTGGTCGTTCATGGGTCCGTTCGAAACCATCGACCTGAACGCGCCCGGCGGCGTCGCCGATTATGCATCGCGCTATGGCGGCACGTATCGCAGCATCGCCGGGACGCGCGTGCCATTCCACTGGTCGGACGAAACGCTCGCGCGGCTCGATGCCGAACGCCGCGCGGTGCTCGACCGGGAGCGCATCGAAGAGCGCAGCCGCTGGCGGGACCGCCGGCTGATGGCGTTGCTCGCGCATCGGCGGTCGCTGAAAGACCAGGACTGAACCCTAAGCTCAAGGAGACGACGATGGCCGAAGTGCGCTTGCTCGTGGACGCGAACAATCATCTGGGCGAAGGCCCGCTGTGGGACGTGCGGGAAGAACGGCTCTACTGGATCGACAGCACGGCTGCGGAAATCTACCGATGCCGCGCGGACGGCAGCGATGTCGAGCGATTTTTCGTGCCGCGTCACATCGGTTCGATGGCCCTGCGCGAAAAGGGCGGCGCGGTCGTCGCACTCGCAAACGGGCTGCATTTTTACGACTTCGAATCGCAGACCGTCGAGTTCATCGCCGATCCCGAGGCCGACGATCCCGAAACGCGCTTTAACGACGGCAAGGTGGATCGCCAGGGCCGCTTCATTGCGGGCACCATGGCCTACGACTTCGACCGCTACGATGCCGATCGCGGCCAACGCTCGACACGCAGCGGCGGACTGTACCGGCTCGACACGAACGGCAAGGTCACGCGGCTCGACAGCGGCATCAGTTGCTCGAACGGGCCGTGCTGGAGCCCCGATAACCGCACGCTTTATTTCACCGATACCTATAGCAAGGAGATGTACGCCTACGACTACGACATCGAAACGGGCGCGGCGACCAACCGGCGTCTCTTCGTATCGGCGCAGAACATGGCGGGCACCTTCGATGGCGCGACCGTCGACGAGGAAGGATTCATCTGGTCGGCGCTCGTGTTTGGCGGGCGCATCGTGCGCTTTGCGCCGGATGGCACGCTCGATCGCGTGGTGCCGTTTCCGGTGCGCAATCTCACGAGCGTGATGTTCGGCGGGCCGAATCTCGACACGCTCTATGTTACGACGATGGGCCGCCCGATGTGGGGCATTCCGCAGAAAGAACGCGACAAGGGCGGATTGTTTGCGGTGACGGGCTTAGGCGTAAGAGGTTTGCCGGAGCCGCGCTTCGCCGGTTGACATCGGCACGCGTTTCGATAGCGGCGGGTCGCGCCGCCGCTATTTCACTTACGTCAACAACGCGCCTGTCGCGTGATTTCGTGCGTTGATTGGTAATCCAAAGAGGTTGGCATATTCTTTCTGAGGGACAAGAGCCAACCGCGAGGAACCGATCATGGCCGATGACCTTGCAACACACGTGCGCGCCGATGCGAACACGACAGCGGAAGCCGTCACCAAAGGCGCCGCGTTGCTGGACGACGTGATCCGCAATCTCATCTCCCGGCAGGGCCGCTATCCGGATATCGCCAGCGCGCACGACTGGTATCTCGCACTCGCCTACACCGTTCGCGATCGCATGCTGGCGCGCTGGGTCGCATCGGCCAGAACGTACTCGATTCAGGGCGTGAAAGTCGCGTGCTATTTATCGGCCGAGTTCCTGATCGGTCCTCAGCTCGGCAATAACCTGCTGAATCTCGGTATCGAAGACGACGCCCGTAAAGCGATGTTCGCGCTCGGGCTCGATCTCGACGAGCTATTGGCAGTCGAGGAAGAGCCGGGACTCGGCAACGGCGGCCTTGGACGGCTCGCCGCGTGTTATCTGGATTCGCTCGCCTCGCTCCAGATTCCCGCGATCGGCTACGGCATTCGCTACGAGTTCGGCATCTTCGATCAGGAAATCCGCGATGGCTGGCAAGTCGAACGCACCGACAAGTGGCTCGAGAAAGGCAACGCGTGGGAGATCATACGTCCTGAAGTGTGCTACTACGTCGGCTTTGGCGGGCACACCGAGCACGCGGCCGATGCCAGCGGACATCTGCGCGTGCGCTGGATTCCGGCGCGGCAGGTGAAGGGCGTCGCATGCGACATGCCGATGCAGGGCTTTCGCGTCGATACCTGCAATCTCCTGCGCCTGTGGAAAAGCGAGGCGGTCGAGTCCTTCGACTTCGAGGACTTCAATGCAGGCGAATACTACGAGGCCGTTCACGAAAAGGTTCACTCGGAGACGCTCTCGAAGGTGCTTTATCCGAACGACGAACCGGAAATCGGCAAGCGCCTGCGTCTTGCGCAGCAGTACTTCTTCGTGTCGTGCTCGCTGCAGGACATGCTGCGCCTGATGGATATCACCGGGACGCCGATCGAGGATTTCGCGGAGCACTTTGCGGTGCAGCTCAACGATACGCATCCGTCGATTGCCGTCGCTGAACTCATGCGCCTTCTCATCGACGTGCGCGAGCTTTCATGGGATGCGGCATGGTCCATCACGCAGCGGACCTTTGCGTACACGAATCACACGCTCCTGCCCCAAGCGCTCGAAACATGGAGCTTGCCGCTGTTCAATAGCCAGTCGCCGCGGCTGCTGGAAATCATCTATGAGATCAATCGCCGCTTCCTCGAAGACGTGCGCCGCGCGTTCCCCGGCGATGAGGAACGCGTCGCCCGGATGTCGCTAATCGACGAGACCGGCGGCAAGAAGGTACGCATGGCGCATCTCGCGACGGTCGGCAGTCACGCGGTCAACGGCGTGGCCGAACTGCATTCCGAACTGCTGAAGCAGACGGTGATGCGCGACTTCGCTGAGATGTTCCCGGAGCGCTTTCTTAATGTGACCAATGGCGTTACCCCGCGCCGCTTCGTGATGTTGAGCAATCCCGGTCTCGCGCAACTGCTGGACAAGACGATCGGCGACGAGTGGAGAAGCGACCTTTCGCGTCTCGGCGCGCTTGCCGCCCACGCCGACGACCCGGCCTTTCACGAAGCATGGCGTGCGATCCGGCGCGACAACAAGGCCGCGCTCGCATTGCGCATCCAGAAGACGGTCGGCATCGACGTCGATCCGGACATGCTGTTCGACGTTCAGGTGAAGCGCATCCATGAGTACAAGCGGCAGCATCTTAATGCGCTTTACATCATCGCGCTCTATCGACGGCTCTGCCGCAATCCCGATCTCGTGACCGCGCCGCGCTGCTTCATCTTCGGAGGAAAGGCCGCGCCGGGATACGCAATGGCCAAGCTCATCATCCGTCTGATTACGGGCGTGGCGGAAGTGGTCAACCATGATCCGGCGACGCGTGGCCGCATCAAGGTCGTGTTCTATCCGGACTTCAACGTGAAGAACGGTCACTGGATCTATCCGGCCGCGGATTTGTCGGAGCAGATATCGACGGCGGGCAAGGAAGCATCCGGTACGGGCAACATGAAGTTCATGATGAGCGGCGCGCTGACCATTGGCACGCTGGACGGCGCGAACGTCGAGATTCGCGAGGAAGCCGGGCCGGAAAACTTCTTCCTCTTCGGACTGACGGCGCAACAGGTCGAGGACAGCAAGCGCGCAGGCTATCGCCCGCAGCAGTATGTCGAAGCGAACGACGAGCTGCGCGACGCGCTGGAGCAGATCGCGCAAGGACGCTTCTCGCGCGGCGATACGGACATGTTCCGCCCGCTGCTCGACAACCTGCTGCATCACGATCCGTTCCTCGTGCTCGCCGATTTCGCGGATTACGCCGCGTGCCAGGAGCGCGTGAGTGAAGCATGGCGCGACGTGCGGCAGTGGACGCGCATGTCGATCATCAATACGGCGCGCTCGGGCAAGTTCTCATCCGATCGCGCCATCCAGGAATATTGCGAGCGCATCTGGGAAGCGCGCGCCGTGAGGATCGACCTTGCTCATGCGTGATGCGGACGCGAGCCGGGCGTATCGCACACAGCCCGGCTCGCGCTTTCCTCCGGGCGCGACGGCGATGCCGGGCGGCGTCAACTTCTGCGTGTTCTGCCGGTACGCGACGCAGGTTGACTTGCTGCTCTTTGCTTCGGTCGAAAGCATGGAGCCGTTTCAAATCGTCACGCTCGTGCCGGAAGAGAACCGCACGTTCTATTACTGGCACGTTTTCATCGAGGGGCTGCCGGCTCATTCTTGCTATACGTGGCGCGCGCATGGCCCGCGCGGTTTGCCGCAAATGGACGACGAAGCCGCGAGCCGCAAGCAACTGCTCGATCCGAACGCGCGTGCGGTCAGCGACCGTTTCTATGACCGCCAGCAGGCCGCCGATGCGGCGGGGGACGATCGTGCGTCGATGCGGGCCATCGTCACCGAGCCGATCAACGCGCCTGCAAGCGCCGACGTGCGAACGCTCGATGACGCCATCATCTACGAACTGCACGTCGGCGGCTTCACGCGGCATGCATCGAGCGGCGTCGCGCAGCCGGGAACATTTGCGGGACTCGTCGAAAAGATTCCTTATTTGCAGGCGCTCGGCGTTACGCACGTGGAACTGCTGCCGGTCATGGCCTTCGACGAACAGGACGTGCCTGCGTCCGCTGCCGAAAGAGGGTTGTGCAACTTTTGGGGCTACAGCACGCATAGCTTTCATAGCCCGCATCCGCGCTATTGCGTCGAACCGCATCGCGCGCCGCAAGAGTTCCGCGCGCTCGTCGATGCGCTGCATGCGGCGGGCATTCGCGTGCTGCTGGACGTCGTGTTCAATCACACGTCGGAAGCGGGGCTCGCGGGACCGGTCATCAACTTCAAGGCGCTGGCGAACGATATCTTCTATCTGAAGGACCGTGCCGATCCACGCCATTACCGCGACTTCACCGGCTGCGGCAACACGGTCAACTGCAATCATCCGCTGGTGACGGCGTTCATTCTTCGAAGCCTCGAATATTGGGTGCGCGAACTCGGCGTCGATGGCTTTCGCTTCGATCTCGCCAGCATCTTCACGCGCGGCGAACACGGCGAGCTGCTCGGCACGCCGCCTTTGCCGTGGGCGATGGAAGCGTCGCCGGTGCTTGCGCGCGTGCCGTTGATCGCCGAGGCATGGGATGCGGCGGGGCTGTATCACGTGGGCGCGTTTCCCGGCATGGCGTGGGCGGAATGGAACGGGCGCTATCGCGATGTGATCCGCCGTTTCGTGCGCGGCGATGCGGGTCTCATCGGACAAGTATGTACGTGCATGTCGGGAAGCGCCGATCTCTATCAGCACGATGGCCGCCTGCCCGCGAGCAGCATCAACTTCGTGACGAGTCACGACGGCTTCACGCTGCGCGATCTCGTGACGTATGAGGCGAAGCACAACGAGGCGAATGGCGAAGACAACCGCGACGGCACGAACGACAACTTCTCGTGGAATTGCGGCGTCGAAGGCGACACGGACGATGCGGCAGTCACGCGCATGCGCAATCGTCAGGCGCGCAACTTCATGGCGATTCTGCTGCTGAGTCAGGGCGTGCCGATGATCCTCGCCGGCGATGAATGCCTGCGCAGCCAGCGCGGCAACAACAACGCGTTCTGCCAGGACAACGAACTCTCCTGGCTGAACTGGGACTTCACGGACGATGGCCGCGCGATGCTCCGTTTCGTGCGCGAACTGATCGCGCTGCGCAAGCGTCATCCGAGCCTGCGGCGCCGCACCTTCCTGACAGGGCGTCCGGCAGCCGGACAGGATCACGCCGATGTCGCATGGCACGGCGAGCGGCTCAACGAGCCTGCCTGGCACGATCCCGATGCACGTTTCGTCGCTTTCACGCTGGCAGGGACGGTAGCGGACGAAGCGATGCTGCATATCGCGTTCAACATGAACGACGATGCCCGCACGGCCGCGCTTCCTGATATAGATGGTCTTTGCTGGCGCTGCATCGTCGATACGGCCGCCGATCCTCCGCGCGATATTGTTTCGCCAACCGAAACATCGGCGGACACGCGAAGTTCGATCCGGCTCGACGCCCGCAGCGTGGTGGTGCTCGAATCGCACCGGCGCGGCTGATGCATCGCCCTGGACTGCGCCCGGCCGAGCGTCTTTAATGTCCTAGGTATGGCGACGGTGCGACGCTGCGTATCGACAGGAGGCCGCATGGACGCAGTCAGAACGTTTCTCGAGAATCAGTCGTTGTTCGCGTTGTTTTTGACCATCGCGCTCGGCTATCTGATCGGCGAGATCAACATCAAGGGCGTCGCGCTCGGCTCCGGTGCGGTGCTGTTCGTCGGGCTCGCCGTGGGCGCGTTCGCGCCGAAGTCCGCGCCTCCGGCCTTGCTCGGCACGCTCGGGCTGCTGTTGTTCCTGTATGGCATCGGCATTCAGTACGGCGCGCAATTCTTCAAAGGTCTCACGAGCCGCGAGGGCGCGAAAGCGAACGCCGCCGCGTGCGTCGGCGTGATCATCGCGGGCCTCGTGTCGTGCGCGTTCATTCCGCTCGGCATCCGGTTCGCCGATGCACTCGGCATGTTCGCCGGCAGCGGCACCAGCACGGCCAGTCTGCAAGTTGCGATTGCATCGATGAAAAGCAACGACCCGGCCGTCGCGTATAGCGTCGCGTACCCGTTCGGCGTCGCCGGTCCGATTCTGTTGCTGTACGCGCTGAACGTCCTCCTCAAAGTGAAGATTGAGAAGCCGCCCGCGAAACTGCTCGAAACGGCGGAGATCGCGTTGAGAAACGAGAGCTTCTTCGGCCTCACGCTGGCCGAACTCACGACGCGCCTGCCTGCCGGCGTGTCGATCGCGGCGGTGCGGCGCGAGCATCACAACCAGTTGCCGGCCGACGACTTCATCCTCCGTTCCGACGATGTGCTGCTCGTCACCGGCACCGATCGCGGCCTGCTCGAACAGGCCACCGCGCTATGCGGCGAATTGCAGCCGGGGCGGCTGACGAGCCGTCGCGAGGACCTCGACTATATGCGCGTGTTCGCATCGAATCCGGCGGTCGTCGGCATGACGCTCGGCAATCTCCGCTTTCCCGATGGCGTGAAGTGCGCGGTCGCTCACGTGCGGCGCGGCGACGCCGATCTGCTATCGACGCCCGATCTCGTGATCGAAGCGGGCGATCGCGTCGGCCTGCTCGTCAATCGCGCGCATCAGGCGACCATTCGCGCGTTCTTCGGCGATTCGATCAAGAGCACGGCGGATCTCAGCTTCATCTGCCTGGGCATCGGCGCGGCGGCGGGCCTGCTGATCGGCGCGCTGCCGCTGCCCGTGCCGGGCCTCGGCGCATTCAGTCTGGGGCTCGCGGCGCTGCTTCTGCTCGCGCTTTGCCTCGGCAAGCTGCGGCGCAACGGCCCGTTCGTGTGGGTCATGCCGCTTTCCGCGAATCTCGTGCTGCGCAACCTCGGGCTCACGATCTTTCTCGCGCAGGTCGGCATCTCGTGCGGGCCGAAGTTCATCGCGACGGTCGGCACCGCCGGCCCGCTGCTGCTGCTCTACGGCGCGATCACGCTGATCGTGCTTGTAGGCGTCACCGCTGCATGCTGCCTGTGGATATTCAAGCTGCCGTTCGATACGACCGTGGGCGTCATCTGCGGCGCGACGGGGAATCCGGCCATCCTTGCGTTCGCCAATCGCATCGCGCCGACGGAACAGCCCGACATCATGTACGCGATGATTTTCCCGTCGATGACCATCGTCAAAGTGCTGTTCGTGCAGATCGCCATATCGCTCGCAAGCGGCTAGCCGCCAGGCGTCGGCCACATCTCTTAGGGAGGGCATCATGCAAGTCGCGATTTTCAGTTCGACCCCTTACGAGCGCAAGTTTCTCGACGAGGCGAACAAGGCCGAGCAACACACGTTGCGCTACCTCGACGTTCAACTCGGTCTCGACACCGTCGGGCTCGCCGCCGGCTTCGGCGCGGTCTGCATCTTTGTCAACGACAAGGCCGACGCGCCGACGCTCGAAGCGCTGCACCGTGGCGGCACGCGGCTGCTCGCGCTGCGCTGCACCGGCTTCAACAACGTGGATCTCGAGGCGGCGGCGCGGCTCGGCATCAAGGTGGTGCGCGTCGTCACGTACTCGCCGAATTCGGTCGCGGAGTTCGCCGTGGCGTTGCTGCTCGCGATCAACCGCAAGGTGCATCGCGCCTACAACCGCACGCGCGATTCCAACTTCTCGCTCGATGGCCTCATCGGCTTCGATCTGTTCGGCAAGACGGTGGCGGTGGTCGGCACCGGGAAAATCGGCTGCGTGTTCGCGCAGATCATGATCGGCTTCGGCTGCGACGTGATCGGGTACGACCCGTATCATTCAGCGGAATTTGAGGCGCTGGGCGGGCGGTATGCGAAGCCCGGCGAGATCGGCTCGAAATCGGACATCGTTTCATTGCATTGCCCCTTGACGCCCGAGACGCATCACATCATCAACGCGGACATGCTCAGGCGCTCGAAGCCCGGCGCGCTGCTCATCAACACGAGCCGTGGCGCGCTGATCGACACCGAAGCCGTCATCGAGGCGCTGAAGAGCGGCCAGTTGGGCGGGCTCGCCATCGACGTGTACGAGCAGGAAAGCAGTCTTTTCTTCCGCGACCTGTCGAACGAGATCATTCAGGACGATGTGATGCAGCGTCTAGTCTCGTTTCCGAATGTGATCGTGACGGGGCATCAGGCGTATCTGACGCGCGAAGCGCTGACGACCATCTGCGAGACGACGCTGCAAAGCGTGACCGCCTTCGAGAAGAATGAACCCTTGGAGAACGAAGTAAAAGCGAGCTGACAACCCGACGCCCGCGACGCTTGAAAACGCAACGGCGTTTGCATATCTTCAAAGTGCATGGGAGCGCGCGATGAGTCGACTCGTCGCATGAGGCGCTTAATCGCTCAGGTCGGGCAGATCGCAAGCGGCGGCCGGCAATGGACAGGACAAGAGGGCCGCGGCGAGAAGGGCATTCGAAGACGCTCAAGCAAGCGGCCCGATAGCGCAATGCCGGCGTTTTCACCGCTTGCCGGCCGCGCCCGCGCAACGCACGAGGGCGCGCCTTGCAGGCGGCAAGCCTGCGGCACGACGTCATGGCGTCGAAACGCGCCGGCAATGCAACCACCAGGCCGTGTCCCCGCCATGACAGGCTCGCAAGCTGGACGACGATGCGACATACCTCATTGCGTTCATCATCGCGTGGACGCTCGTCTGCGAGACGGCCGCTCATGCGCAGGCTCCGGCGGCGAGCGGCGCGGAGCCTGCCACGTTGTCGTCCGCGCAGGTGGACAAACTCGTCGGCCCCATCGAGTACTGCGCGCCAATCTCGATGCGCAGCGCGAGTACGCGACGCGCGACCGCGTGGGCGACGGCGTGCTGCAGTACGCGCGCAAGCTGGGCAGTTCGCCCGGCAAGCAGGACGGGCTCTACTGGCCCGCCGACCCAGCACGCGGCGAGGAACCCAGTCCGTTCGGGCCGCTGATTGCCGCCAGCTCGCAACATTTCAAGGATCGAAAAGCTGGCGACGCTTATCACGGATATCACTTCCGAATCCTGACGAAACAGGGAAAAAACGCCCCGGGCGGCGCATTCAGCTATCTCATCAATGGCCGCATGCGGGCCGGCTTTGCGATGGCCGCGTCTCCGGCGCAATACGGCGAAAGCGGCGTGATGACTTTCATTGTCAACAACAACGGGGTGGTGTATCAGAAGAACCGGGGCGCATCTGCGCCGCCGCTGACGGAATTCGATCCGGATGCATCGTGGACGCGCGTGCAGGACCCATGACTTGGAAGGAGTTGCCACATGAACGCAAAGACATTGCGAGCGAGCTGTGCCATCGTGATCGCCGCCCTGACGCTCGACGTCATGGCGCAAGGCAAGCCGATCGCTTATCCGTCGAAAGGGCAGAGCGCGCAAAAGCAGCAGGCGGACGACGGCGCCTGCTATAGCTGGGCTAAAAGCAACACGGGCATCGATCCGGCGACCGCATCGACGGCGCCGCCGCCGCAAAGCGGACCGGCTGTCGGCGGCGGCGAGCGCGTCGGCGGTGCGGCGCGTGGCGCTGCGGGCGGCGCGGTGATCGGCGCGATCGCGGGCGATGCGGGCAAGGGCGCGGCCATCGGCGCAACAGCCGGCACGATGGCGGGCGGTGCGCGCGCGCGGCAGAACCGGCGCGAACAGCAGGCCAATGCACAGGCGCAGAGTCAGGGCGCGATGTCCACCTATTACCGGGCGTGGGCGGCGTGCATGCAAGGGCGCGGCTACTCGATCCAGTAACGTCGAACCGTCACGAGCGATTTCGAAGGAGGGAGATGATGAAGCGCATGAGCCTGCTTTTGCTGTCATGCCTTGCGGTTTCCGCAAGCGTCCTGTCCGCCGAACCCGAAACGGACATGAGCATCGTGAGAGGACCGGATAGCGCATCGGTGCAGGGCGTCGCGAAAGTGACGGCAACGATCGTCGGCATCGACCCGGCCACCCGCACGGTCACGCTCAAGACCAAGGCGGGCAAGGTGCTGGAACTCGAAGTGACGCAGGAAGCGCGCAACTTCGACCAGCTCAAGATCGGCGACATCGTTACCACGCAGTATCGCGAATCGCTGACTTTGAGCCTCGTCGATGCGAAGACCGCGCTCTCGCGCACCGAAAAGGATATCGAAGCGCGTGCGCCGAAGGGCGCGAAGCCGGGCGGCGAGATCGGCCGCGAGGTGACGATCATCGCCGACGTGATCGCGGTCGATCGCAATTCGAAAACGGTGACGCTGCGCGGGCCGCGCGGCGAGACGGTGAATCTGCTCGTCGAGGACCCCGATCGCCTGAAGCAGGTCAAGAAGGGTAACCAGGTGAAGGCGGTCTTTACAGAGGCGCTGGCCATTTCCGTCGAACCGGCGAACACCCAATGAAACGCAACGCAAGGGGCGTTGCAATCGCGTGCGCCGTGCTGGCCTTCGCCGGTTGTGCGCAGCAGGAGGCGCGCGTCGATGCCGGCATGGATCAGCAGGCGATCGTCGCGCGTCTGGGCCCGCCGAAGGAAAGCTACGATCTGCCCGGCGGCGGCAAGCGCCTGATGTGGCCGACTCAGCCGATGGGTTCGACCACTACGGCCGTCGACGTCGACGCATCGGGCAAAGTCCTGAGTGTGCGGCAAGTGCTTCAGGACAACGAGTTCTATCGCGCTGAAATCGGCAAGTGGACGCGCGACGACGTGCTGACGCATTTCGGCCGCCCGTTCGAGACGTCGTATTTCAAGCGGATGGATCGCGAAGTGTGGTCGTACCGGTATGTGGAGAACAACATCGACCATCTGCTGTTCCATTTCTATTTCGACCCGCAGGGCGTGCTCCGGCAGACGCAGAAGCAGCCCGATCCCCGCTACGATCCGAGCCAGCGGAACGTGTTATGAGAGGACCGCAACGATGAGTGCACCATCCCGCGTTTCGTCGTGCCGTCTCAGGCGATGCATCCTGTGCGCCGCGCTCGCGCTGCCGTGCGCGAGCGTCTTGGCCAATAACCTCAACTTCCTGAAGGACACGCCGGTCAGCTACATGAAGCCGCCTGACCGGCAAGCATTGAATCGCGCTGCGCAACGCGCGCTCGAATCGAACAAGGATGGCGAAACGATGAAGTGGAGCAACGAGGGTACGGGCAATCCGGTGCATGTCGAAGGGACGGTGACGCCTCGCGATACGGCATCGAACGGCGGCGAGCGATGCCGTCAGGTGACGCTCGTGGCCGTCGCGAAAGGACAGACGCAAAGCTGGACGCCGACGGCCTGCAAGACCGCCGGCGGCGAGTGGCGCATCAAGAAGAAGTAGCCGGGCGCGGCGTCGAAGCGTGCGTCAGAAGCTGACCGCAAACCCGAAGGACACGCCGTGCACGTTATGGCCGAAGACGTATCGCACCATCGCCCGCGTGCGCGTGATGACGATCGGATATTTGCTGCTGTCGAGTTCGAGTCCGACGCCGAGCGATGTCAGATCGTTGAAGCCGAGGGCGCCGGCGCTGTCGCCAAAGTAGTGCGTGTAGGCGGTTTCGAGCACGTAGCGCAGCGGCTTGTCGAGCGCGACGAGCCCGGTCGGCGCACGCCAGCGCGCCCACAGGCTGAACTGCTGTGAGTTCGCCGAGCCTTGCACGGCGTCCGACGAACTGCCGAAGCTGCGCAGATGAATATCGGTGGCGCGCAGTTCGAGATCGACTTCGTAGTGCTCGCGATAGTGCTCCAGATCGAGCATCAGCGAGCCGCCGACGCCATACGCGTTGAGCGCGCCGTCTTCGAGAAACTGGAGGTTGGCGTCGGCTGCGTGATTGAAGAGCGTTTGCGCGATGCGCAGGTCGCTCGCGACGCGGCCGACCATGCCGTTGAGTATCGGCCGGATGCGCAGTTCGTCGGTGATGGGAAAGTCCCAGCCGATGCCGACTGTCGTGCTCGCGGTGTTCCATCGTGTCGGGACGGCGCGCTGCTGGTTGCCGTCGGTGGCGACAAAGGTCGGATCGTAGCGGCTATACGCGAGCGTGCCTTCGAGATAGAGAGGAAAGGACTTGCTGATGGTGAAGCCGCCGCCGAGCTGCGTCTGGCCGAATCCGGGATCTCCCGTGGAGCCGCTGTTGATCGAAAGCGAACTGGTCGTCACGTCGGGCACGGCGGTGTAGGACATGATGGCGAGCACGGCGTCGGCGTAGCGCTTCACGTTGCCGGCGATGACGGTGCGGTCCCCCGGCGCCGCCGGCGCGGCTTGCGCGTGCGCTGCCGCGGATGCCACGGCCACCGACGCCGCGAGCAACGACGCGGCGCAGGACCGGCGCAATGAGCGTATCGGCTGTTGCATGCAAGGCGTCCCGGCGATACGTTGAACGGTTGATGGCCGCACGTCGCTTTGCGCCATCTACGGTTGTACGAGCAAAGCGGTTGTCCGCGCGCTTGCCTGGCATGCGCACGCAACGAATGTAGTGCAAGCATTCACGCGCGCCAAGTCCCACGCATCACGCACGTCATGGAGGCATCGATGCAACGAACCGAGCTTCGAATGGTGATCGCGGCCATTGGCGTGTTCATCTGGCTGGGCGGGCTCTACGGAACCATTCACGGCCTCATCTATGACATACGGCCCGAATTCCGTTATGGGATGCTGGCGCTTGCAATCGGCATCGTCATCTTCGTGGCCGCGCTGAATCCGCTCGCGCAACGCAAGTAGAAATATGCGCGTAAGCGTGATGATCGCGCCGAATGTGTACTACGCTATAAAAGCTGCAACGCGGTGCGGGCGAACGAACTGGATGCTGACCGAAGCGGCGGGATAGCCCCGCCAGGCGATGGAGGGTGTCGCAATGGGCGATCTCTGGCTAGGCAATATCGACGAGGACACGACGGATGATGAGATCCGCGAGTTCCTCTGTAAATACGGATTCCCTTCTTTCGATTCCATCAAACGCGTGCCGGGCACCGGCGAACGTCCGGCGGCGGTGGTGACCTTCGACTCGGTGGAGCCGCATGTGCTGCGCCGCTTCCAGCCGCGCCTGCACAACATGCTCTGGAAGGATCGCAAGCTCGTGGTGCAGGTCATGCCGGAGCGTCACGAGCATTGAATGACGCGGGAGAAACGCAATGAACGTGAACGAGGCCGTCGCGGAGCATGAGCGTTTGAGCGCCAAGGCTTATGAAAAGGAACTGGCGCGCCTGCACGTGGAACTCGTGAAGGTGCAGCAATGGGTCGTGCATGCCGGCGCGAAAATCTGCGTCGTGTTCGAGGGACGCGATGGCGCGGGCAAGGGCGGCACCATCAAGGCGATCACCGAGCGCGTGAGCCCGCGCATTTTTCGCGTCGTGGCGCTGCCCGCGCCGACCGAACGCGAAAAGACGCAGATGTACGTTCAGCGGTATCTGCCGCATCTGCCTGCAGCAGGCGAGATCACGCTCTTCGACCGGAGCTGGTACAACCGCGCGGGCGTCGAGCGCGTGATGGGCTTCTGCACGCAGGAACAGGCGGAAACCTTCTTGCGCGGCGTGCCGCTCGTCGAGCGCGCGATCATCGATTCGGGTGTGATCCTGCTGAAGTACTGGCTCGAAGTGGGGCAGGAGGAACAGACGCGCCGCCTGGAGGCGCGCATCAGCGACGAGCGCAAGGTCTGGAAGCTCACGCCGATGGACCTGCGCTCCTATAGCCGCTGGTACGACTACTCGCGCGCACGCGACGAGATGTTCGCCGCAACCGACACCGAGCACGCGCCGTGGTACGTCGTGCGCTCGGACGACAAGCGGCGGGCGCGGCTCAACATGATCAGCCACATGCTGACGAACATCCCCTACACCGACGTTCCGCGCGAGAAGGTGAAGCTGCCGAAGCGGCAGAAGCCCGAGGGCTATCGCGAGAACGATCGTCCTTTGCGGTACGTGCCCGAGCGCTACTAGGCGCGGTCCGCTTCATCTGCCGATGGACGCCACGTTGCGCGCGGGCTTGGTCGATGGTATCAATGCCATGTCGTGCCATCGATCAGTTGGGCTGAACGAATCGAATCATCCACGAGAGCAGCCCCCGTCTCTGTTGTAAGCGTTTCCCTCTCAAGCTCTCGTAGCGGAGGCCGCGCCATGACGTATGCAGATCAGTTCGCCCGCAGTCAGGACATCGCGGGCAAAGTCACACGGGTGTTTCAGAAGCGCGCGCAAACCGCGCAGCAGCAATACGGCGAGCGCGTCCGCGCGGCGGGCAAGCATCTGCTCGAGAACGGCCACGCCAGTTCGAACGGCTACGACTATGCGGTCGACGTGTTTCAGCGTTCGATTCTCTTCTGGGATACGTTGCGCCGGCGCGGCAATCAGTTCGTCGAGCAGGCGAAGCGCGGCTCCGAACCGGTGCTGCATTTCGAGTACGAAATGCTTCTCGACGGTCGCGGCTTTTCGCGGCCGGTGAACTATGCGTTGCTGCGTATCGTGCCGCCGCAAGGCGTCGTGATCGACGACAAGAAGCGGCCGTATCTCATCATCGATCCTCGTGCGGGGCATGGTCCGGGCATCGGCGGCTTCAAGGACGACTCGCAAGTGGGCGTCGCATTGCGTGCGGGTCATCCGGTCTACTTCGTCACGTTCTTTCGCGATCCGCAGCCGGGCCAGACGCTGCTCGATGTCTGCGCCGCCGAGCAGCGCTTCGTGAAGCACGTCCGCGCATTGCATCCCGAGAGCCGCAAGCCCGCGATCGTCGGAAACTGCCAGGGCGGCTGGGCCGCGATGATGCTCGCCAGTTCCGAGCCGGACGAAACAGGCCCGCTCGTCATCAACGGTGCGCCGATGTCGTACTGGAGCGGTGCATGGAGCGAAGGCGACGGCGACAACCCAATGCGCTACTCGGGCGGCATGCTGGGCGGCACGTGGCTCGCGTCGTTCACGGCGGACCTTGGCAACGGCAAGTTCGACGGTGCGCATCTGGTGCAGAACTTCGAATCGCTCAACCCGGCGAACAGCCTGTGGGACAAGTACTACCACCTTTATGCGAACATCGACAGCGAGCCGCCGCGCTTCCTCGACTTCGAACGATGGTGGGGCGCCTACTACCTGATGAACCGCGACGAGATCGAATGGATCACGCGCAATCTCTTCGTCGGCAACAAGCTGTGGTCGGGCGAAGTGCGCGGCATGGAAGGCGTGTCGTTCGATCTTCGCGCGATCAAGTCGCCGATCGTTCTTTTCGCCTCGCTCGGCGACAACATCACGCCGCCGCAACAGGCGTTCAACTGGGTCGCCGATGTCTATGGCAGCACCGAGGAAATCAAGTCGCGCGGACAGGTGATCGTCGGGCTCATGCATCAGGATATCGGGCATCTCGGCATCTTCGTGAGCGGCAAGGTCGCGAAGAAGGAATACACGCAGATTGCATCGGTGCTGGAGGCGATCGAATCGTTTCCGCCGGGGCTGTACGGCATGGAGATCGCCGAGCGAAAGACGGCGGACGGTACGACCGAATACGACGTGACGTTCCGCGAGCATCGGCTGGAGGAGGTCGTCGCGCGATTCAATCGCTTCGAGCGCATCGATGAATTGCCGTTCAAGGCGGTTCAGCAGGTATCGGACTTCAATCAGCGCGCCTATGAGCTTTTCGCGCAGCCGTTCGTGCAGGCGATGTCGAACGATGTGACCGCGACCTGGCTGCGGCAGTTTCATCCGTTGCGCGCGCAACGCTGGATGGTGTCCGATATGAATCCGTGGCTCGCGTGGCTCGGCCCCGCAGCCGATGCCGTGAAAGCCGCGCGCAAGCCCGATGCCGCGCCGGGCGCATGGCA
Organism: Caballeronia grimmiae; assembly: GCF_022879615.1. Taxonomy (NCBI): domain Bacteria; kingdom Pseudomonadati; phylum Pseudomonadota; class Betaproteobacteria; order Burkholderiales; family Burkholderiaceae; genus Caballeronia; species Caballeronia grimmiae. The sequence goes on along the minus strand of NZ_CP084273.1, from coordinate 139,593 downwards.
TGCAGTCGAGCATTTCGGGTCGGACATGCGAGCGCGGGCCTCGACTTCTATCGCGCGATGCGCGATGCCGCTACCGAGAGCCTCTTCTTCTCCATCTACGGAAACATGTTCTCGACGCATCACGCGCAAACCGCCGATGGCCGCGCGGCCAGGCACGAACCGGCCGATCCGCGCGATCTGCCGTTCGTGCAGGAAGCGCTGGCGGGGATCGCGCGTGGCGGCTATCCGGAGGCGCTCGCGCGTGTCGCGTGTCTGCTGGTGCAGCATGACCTGCCGATTCCGTTCGCACGCATGCTGCTGCGGCAGGAACTCACGCGAGAGTACGCGCAGTACGTGCCACAGATGCCGCCCGACGCATGGCGGAGGCTGCGCGGCGAGCAGGAGATCGTCGTGCGGCTGGAGCCCGGGCAGGCGCTCGCGGCACTGCCGGAGTTACTTCGCGATACTGATGATCGAAAGAAGCTTCTGACTTTCATAGATACGCTGCTCGCCGATAGCCGCGTGCAGAGTGTGGAGCCGACCGCCGCGCAGCGCGAGATGCTCGCGCGCATCCGTGCGGTGCTGCCCGTGCAAGCCGCGAAGCCGGCGAAGCAGCCGAGGCAGGCGAAGGGATCGGCGCAGGCGCATTGAAGGGAGATGATATGGAGCACACGCACGAGAAGTACCAGCGGCTCATCGAAATCTGCAAGACGCTGCCGCCGCTCGCGACCGCGATCGCGCATCCGTGTGACCGCACTTCGCTGGAAAGCGCGGTCGAAGCGGCGGCAATGGGGCTGATCAAGCCTTATCTGGTCGGGCCGCGCGAACGCATCCATGAAGTGGCCGAGGAGCATGGCCTGAAGATCGCCGGCTTTCCTATCGTCGATGCCCCGCACAGCCACGCAGCCGCGAAGCTGGCGGTCGAGCTGGTGCGCGAAGCGAAGGCTGAAGCGTTGATGAAAGGCAGCCTGCACACCGACGAACTGATGGCCGCCGTCGTCGCGCGCGAAGGCGGACTGCGCACCGCGCGGCGCGTGAGTCATTGCTTTCTGATGGACGTGCCGGGCCACGAGAACGTGCTGCTCATCACCGATGCGGCAATCAACATCGCGCCCACGCTCGCCGACAAGGTCGATATCCTGCAAAACGCGATCGATCTGGGCCACGCGCTGCGCATGCCCGAAGTGCGCGTGGCGATTCTCTCCGCGATGGAGACGGTGAACCCAAAGGTGCCATCGACGCTCGAAGCCGCCGCGCTCTGCAAGATGGTGGACCGGCATCAGATCACGGGCGCGCTCGTCGACGGCCCGCTCGCGCTCGACAACGCGATCGACCCGGAAGCCGCGCGTGCGAAGAAGATCGATTCGCCGGTCGCGGGGCGTGCGAACGTGCTGCTCGTTCCCGATCTCGAAGCCGGCAACATGCTCGCGAAGAGCCTGTCGTTTCTCGCGGGCGCGGATGCGGCGGGCATCGTGCTCGGCGCGCGCGTGCCGATCGTCCTCACGAGCCGGGCCGACTCGCTGCAATCGCGGCTGGCGTCGTGCGCCGTGGCGTCGCTCGTCGCCGCCAAGCGCACCGAGGAAGCGCAACTGCTGGGGTAATGCGATGGCCGACCTTATTCTCGTTCTCAACGCGGGTTCGTCGAGCCTGAAGTTCTGCGCGTTCGATGCCGGCGGCTCCGGCGGTCTCGCGCTCGTGATACACGGCCAGGCCGAAGGGCTCTTCAGTTCGCCGCACTTCACCGCGTTCGATGCGCACGGCCAGCCGGCCGGCGAACACGCGTGGGGGGAAGGCGTACAGCTTTCGCACGCGGAAGCCATCAAGCATATCGCTGACTTTCTGCGCGGGCAGGGCGGCGGGCATCGTCTTGTGGCGGTGGGGCATCGCGTGGTGCATGGCGGCGCGAATTTCACCCAGCCGGTGCTCGCCACCGCCGCCATCCTCGACGAACTCGAAACGCTCACGCCGCTCGCGCCGCTGCATCAGCCGCACAATCTGAGGCCGATGCGAATCATCGCCGAGCGCATGCCGTCGATGCCGCAAGTCGCCTGTTTCGACACCGCGTTCCACACGACGCAACCGCCGCTTGCGCAGGCCTTCGCGCTGCCGGAGTCGGTGACGAAGAAGGGCGTGCGGCGCTACGGCTTTCATGGCCTGTCGTATGAGTACATCGCGAGCGTGTTGCCGGATATCGCGTCGGAAGCGGCGACGGGGCGCACCGTGGTCGCGCATCTCGGCAACGGGGCGAGCCTGTGCGCGCTGCGGGCGGGCAAGAGTGTCGCGAGCACGATGGGCTTTACCGCCGTCGACGGTCTCATGATGGGCACCCGCTGCGGCACGCTCGATCCGGGCGTCGTGCTCTATCTGCTCGATGAACTGGGCATGGATGCGCGCGAAATCGAAGACTTGCTGTATCGGCGTTCGGGGCTGCTCGGCGTATCGGGCATCTCGGGCGACATGCGTGCGCTGCTTGCCGCCGACGACGCGCGCGCCGTCTTCGCCATCGACCTCTACGTGTACCGGATCTGCCGCGAGCTCGGGTCGATGGGCGCCGCGCTGCACGGCCTCGATGCGCTCGTCTTCACGGCCGGCATCGGTCAGCATTCGGCGGAGATCCGGCGGCGGGTGTGCGAGGAGGCACGATGGTGGGGCATCGACCTCGATGACGCCGCCAACGCGCGCGGCGGCCCGCGCATCAGCACGCCATCGAGCAAGGTCAGCGCGTGGGTCGTGCCGACCAACGAGGAACTGATGATCGCGCGCCATACGCTCGCGTTGACACAAGGAGCATCGGCATGACGCCACTCGCACCGCAACCGCCGCTCAGAGGCGCGAAGGCGCTGGTAACCGGCATCGCCAATGAGCACTCGATCGCGTATGGCTGCGCGAAGGCGTTCCGCGAACTGGGCGCGGAGCTGGCCATCACGTATGCCAGCGACAAGGCGAAGCCTCATGTCGAGCCGCTCGCGCGGCAACTGGAAGCGCCGGTGTTCATGGCGCTCGATGCGTCACGGCAGGATGAACTCGATGCGGTCTTCGAGCGCATCGAGCGCGAATGGGGCGTGCTCGATATCCTCGTCCATTCGATTGCATCGGCGCCGAAGGACGATCTCCAGGGCGGCTTGCTGAACTGCTCGGCGCAAGGCTTCGCGGCGGCAATGGACATCTCGTGTCATTCGTTCGTGAGGATGGCGCGGCTCGCGGCCCCGTTGATGAAGAACGGCGGCACGATGTTCACGATGAGCTATCAGGGCGCGAACAAGGTCGTTCCGAACTACAACGTCATGGGTCCTGTGAAGGCCGCGCTCGAGGCATGCGCGCGCTATCTTGCGTATGAACTCGGTCCGCAGGGCATCCGCGTGCATGCGATATCGCCCGGTCCGCTGAAGACGCGCGCCGCATCGGGGTTGAAGGACTTCGACCTGTTGCTGACCGAGGCCGCTGCGCGTGCGCCGCTCGGTGAACTGGTCGACATCATGGACGTCGGCTTCACGTGTGCATTTCTCGCGACGCCCTTTGCGCGGCGCGTGTCGGGCGAGACCCTTTATGTCGATGGCGGCGTGCACATCATGGCATGAACATGCTTCGTCGACTATTCGGGAATGCGAACGATGATGCGAGCGCATCGAAAGCTGACGTGCGTGAAGCACTGGAACGCGTCGTACGGATTGCGCCGCATGTACGGCTCGCGAATCGCTGCGATGCGCGGCTCGCGCCGGTCATCGGCGGGGCGCTGCGTTATGCGCGAGAGCTCGTCGAAGCCTTGCCCGCCCCGCGCGACGCCACCCCCGCTGCATGGGCCGACGATCCGCATCTGCGGACGATGTTCGCGACGGCGGACGACATCACGCGAACCATCGGCCAGTCGCATGAGTTGCGCGGCTGGTTCGATGATCATTACGTCGCGGAGCACGCCTATGCGGTGCTGAGCAGCCGCTTCGTCGAACGACGCGTGCTGGCGGTGGCTCACGAAGGCGGCGTGCTGCGCTCGGAAGTGCCGCGCGTCGCGGTGAGTTTCGACGAAAAACGCATTCGCATCTGCGACGAAACCGACCCCGCGCTCAGGCATGAGATCGTGCTGCGCGTGATCGAACAGCTTGCGCTCGAAGGCATGTCGCGCGTTGGCGCAAGGGAAGCGCAGCGCGAGGCGCTACAGGAGGCGCGGGCGCTGCTGTCCGCTCGAATGCAGATGCTCGGACGACGCGGCGCGGGGATGTCGGGGTTGAGCGGCGCGTCGTCTGCGTCCGCCGATGCGTCGACGGACGTCGCGCGGCTTCAGCGCGATATCGCCGATAACGAAGCCGCGATCGCCGCGCTCGGCTCGCGCGCCGAAGCGGTCGAGCAGCAGTTGGGCGCGATCATCGACGTGTTCGAGGAGCCGTCGGCGTTGATCCGCGTGACCCAGCGCGCGTTGCGTGTGAATCAGATGAACCTGATCGTGGACGAGGGCAGCGACGAGCCCGCCGCCGATGTGAGGCTCGAGCTTGCTTATCTGCCGATGCAGCCGCCGGAAACGCGTGCGGTCGAGATCGTGCGGATCGCGCGGCGGGACTTGCCGCCCGCTGGAACCGCGCTCGATGATGCTGCGCGGTGGGTGTTGTGAGGCGGCGCGTGGTCAAGGACTCAATCCGGATAAGGACAGCACGCGTGCCGCCCTGGTACGGCGAGAGACACGTCGTTGGTCTTCGATCGCAACCGCCAACGCAATACCTCGCCAACGCCATAGCAACACCCTCAACGCCCCCACCCCCACCGCCCCGCAATATCCCGGCTAACCCTCCCAACGCGCGGCTATGCGCCGCCACGAGCGCATCGAAATCCGGCCCCGTCACCGCTTCCCGCACGAGCGAACGCCCCGTCGCGCCGGCATCGTCCATATTGCCGCGCACGCTCCAGCGCGCGTCGATCATCACCGCATCGCCCGGAATCGATTCGAATTGCTGAATATCCACACGCACTCGCAACGCCTGCGTCTCGGGTATCGCACGTGACGCCACTGCCACCCGGTCCGAGCCCAGCAGGACCGTCAGATCGCCGGCGATCGCATCCGCGATACTGCTCTTCAGCGGCTCGCCCCAGCGCGCGAACTCATTGAGCGCCACTTCGTTGTCCGTGTTGCGCGTCACGATCTGCGGTCGATCCACGAGATCGGGCACCGTCACCGGACCCACGATGACCGGCCGCGCCGGCGCTTGCACAGCCGTCGCCGTCAGCGTGTCGTCCGTGCTCAGCCGATAGAAACTCGCGCGCGGCGACGCGCATGCCGCCAGCATGGCGATGATCGAAAGGGACAGCCACGCAAGGCGCATCACTTCTTGTCCTCCGGTTTTCCGCGCAGCAACGCTTCGGGATGCTCCTGCAGATAATCCGCCAGGCTGCGGAACGACGCCGCCGTGCGCGTCAATTCCCGAATCGCTTCCGTCGTGTCCTGCTGCAAGCCGGAGCCGGGCAGCAAGGTCGAATGCGCCGCGTCGAGCGCGGCGCGCGCGGCCATCAGCGTTGTCGCCGCTTGCGGCACGACCTCGGTGTTGAGGTTCTGCATCAGCCGGCTCGTGTTGTCGAGCGTCTGCTGCGCGCTGGCGGTAAGCTGCTCGATCGGCAGCTTGTCGATGCGCGTCATGATGCGGTTGATCGAATCCTGCAGCGAATCGAGCCCGCTCGGCGTCGTCGGCAGTTCGGGCGGCGTGCGGCTCCAGTCGACGCTCGCCTTCTTCGCGGTCGGGAAAAATTCGAGCGCGACGTACAACTGCCCGGTCAGCAGGCTGCCGGTGCGCAACTGCGCGCGCAAGCCGTGCGCGACGAGCATATCCGCGAGCGCCTTCGGGTCGCTCACCATGCGCCCGCCCTTCGGGCCTGACGCGAAGCGGGACGTGAAACGCTCCGGATACAGCTTCACTTCGACAGGAATGCTGATCCGCCCCGTCGCCGGATCGAATCGGGTATTGATCGCCGATACCTCGCCGATGGGAATGCCCCGGAATTCCACCGGCGCGCCGATTGAGAGGCCGCGCACCGAGCCCGTGAAGTTGAACACGTAATGCTCGACGATGCGTTCCTGCACACGCAGCGCTTCCGAACGCGTCTGGAACAGTGTGAAGCTCGTATCGGCCGGGGCCTGCGCCCAGCTCAGCGACACGGCGGGCGTCTCGAACGCGAGACCGCCGATCAGCATCGAGACGAGCGACTGCGTGTTGACCTTGAGGCCCTCCGTGCTGAGCGTGACATCGAGGCCGCTCGCCTGCCAGAAGCGCGAATCGGCGTTGACGTAGCGGTCGTAGGGCGAATTGATGAACACGTTCAGCGTGACGCCGCTGCCGTCCTTGTCGAGTTCGAACGACGTCACCTGGCCCACTTGCAGCCGGCGGAAATAGACCGGCGCGCCGACATCGATGGAACCGAGATCCGGCGAGCGAAGGACGAACCGCCGCCCCGGCACGTCGCTCGCGAAGACGGGTGGCGTCTCCAGCCCCACGTAGTCGCGCTGCACGTTCTTGTGACGCCCGATATCCATGCCGATATACGCGCCCGACAACAGCGTGCTGATGCCGGACACCGAGCCGCCCGCGACGCGGGGACGCACGACCCAGAAGCGCGTATCGTCGACGAGCATGTTCGCGGCATCGCGCGTCAGTTCGGCCGTCGCGACGACGCGTGTGTAGTCCTTGGAAAGCGCCACCGATTTGACGATGCCGATGTCCACGTCCTTAAACTTTATCTTGGTCTTGCCCGCTTCGAGCCCTTCGCCGGTCTTGAACGTGATGGTCACGACCGGGCCTTTTTGCAGCACTGTCTGCACCGCGAGCCAGATGCCGATCAGCACCGCGAGCGCCGGCACGACCCATATCCACGGAATGCGCCAGCGCTTCTTCGGCACGACTTCGGCATCGGGAGGGTCGCCGGGAGAGCTCATCGCGGCGTCTCCTTCGCATCGCTCGTGTCCCAGATCAGGCGCGGATCGAAGGACATCGCGGCGAGCATCGTCAGCACGACGACCGCGCCGAACGCGATCGCGGCCGGCCCGGCTTCGATCGTCGCCATCGCGCTGAACTGCACGAGCGCGACGAGCACGGCGATCACGTAGATATCGAGCATCGACCAGCGTCCGACCATCTCGACGATGCGGTAGATGCGCGCGCGTTGCTCCGTGTACTGCGTCATGCGCAGGTTGACGCTCGCGGCAAGATAGCCGATCGCGAGAATCTTGAGCATCGGCACCGCGATGCTCGCAATGAACACGATGATCGCGAGCGGCCACGACCCCGACGTCCACAGATACGCGACGCCGCTCATGATCGTGTCCTTTTGCGCGCCGAAAAGCGAACTGGTGTTCATCACCGGCAGCAGGTTCGCGGGTATGTAGAGTACCGCGGCCGCGATCAGATACGCCCACGTCCGCGAGAGGCTTGCCGGCTTGCGCAGATGCAGCCGCGCGCCGCAGCGCGGGCAGCACGGCTGTTCATGCCGGAGCACGCCGCGCGTGGCGAGCCCGCAGTCATGACAGACGCATATGCCGCTCGACGATGCGGTGCGTCCTTTAAGCGTCGGGCTTTCCGGCATTGCAAGCGATGCGCTGTCGACGCCGCGCCACATCGCGCGCTCGTCGAACGCCGACGCCGCCGCGACGAGCAGCAGCATCAGCGCGGCGAGCGACCACAGCGCCGGCCCCGTCACCACCGATGCGATATGCGCGAGCTTCACGACCGCGACGAGCAGGCCGAGCATCAGCACTTCGGTCATGCCCCACTCGCGCGCGATGCGCAAGAGCCGGAACGCTGCGTCCGCACGATACGGCCGCCGGTGCACATGCAGCGGCAACAGCAGCCAGACCATGCCGAGCGCGTGCGCGGCGGGCATCAGTATTGTCGTGACGAAGATCAGCCCCGCAAGCGGCCACATGCCGTCGCGATACAGCACGCGGACCGCGCCGAAGAGCGTCGTCTCGACGAGATCGCCATTGACCGACAACCCGACGATTGGAAACGCATTCGAGATCAGCCACAGCACGCAGGCCGCGAGCGCGCAGGCAAGGGCGCGGTCGAAACCGCGCTGGCGCCGCCGGTAGAGCACGGCGCGGCATCGGCAGCAACGCAGCGCGCCGCCGGGCGGCACCGGATGCTCGAACTGGAGCAGATCGCATTCGGGGCACGCGGTCAGCTCGCGATCCTGCGCCGCCGTGGAGGTTGCCGTGTTCATTGCACCGTCGGGGCCGCGGGTGCAGCCGGCTTCGCTCCGTCAGCGGGCGTCGTCGCCGTCTGCGTCGTCATCTGGTCGGCGGTGACGACCCAGCCGCCGCCCATCGCCTTGTACAGCGTGACGAACGATGCCAGCGCCGCCGCATGCGTCTGCGTCTCCGATAGCTGCGCGTTGAAGAGGCTGCGCTCGGCGTCCAGCACTTCGATGTAGCTCGTATAGCCGCCTTCGTAGCGCGCCCGCGCGAGCCTTGCGTAGGTCGAAAGCGCCGTCACCTGACGGCCCTGCACTTCGAGTTGTTCGTGGAGCTTCTGCGACTGGATGAGCGCGTCGTCGACTTCCTGAAACGCCACCTGTATCGCCTTTTGATACGTGAGCAGCGCCGCGCGTTGCTGCGCTTCCGCCGTCTGCACCTGGCCCGATATGTTGCCCGCCGTGAAGATCGGCTGCGTGACCTGACCCGCGAACGACCACAAGCGCGCCGGCCCGGTGAACAGCGACGAGAATTGCGTGCTCGCGGTGCCGAGCAGACCCGTCAGCGAGATTTGCGGGAAGTAGAGCGCGCGCGCCGCGCCGATCAGCGCGTTCGCCGCGACCAGATCCTGTTCCGCCTGCAAGAGGTCGGGCCGCCGTTCGAGCAGGTCCGACGGCAGGCCTGCCGGTATCACGGGCGTCGCGAGTGCACCGAGTTGCAGGCCGCGCACGATCGGCCCGGGATTGCTGCCGAGCAGGACCGAGAGCGCGTCTTCCTGCTGCGCGATTTGGGTTTCGAGCTGGGGAATCGTCGCGAGCGAGGCTTCGTATTCGGACTGGCTCTGCGCGAGTTCCATCTGCGAGACTTCGCCGCCTTCGAAGCGCAGCGTGAACACGTGCACGGATTCGGCGCGGCTCTCCGTCGTCGCCTTGGCGATCTCGAGTTGCCTGTCGAGACTGCGCAGGTTCAGATACGACGACGCCACCGACGCGACCAGCGAGAGAATCGTCGCGCGCCTGCCTTCTTCGCTCGACAGGAGATTGGCGCGGGCCGCTTCCGTCAGGCGGCGGGTGCGCCCGAACAGATCGAGTTCCCACGCCGCCGACACCGACAACTCGAAGCTGTTATAGACCGGCCCGACGCCGCCCGGCAATTGCTGGAGCGCGCCGAGCGGCGAGCGTTGCCGCGCCGCCGTCGCGCCCGCGCCGATCTGCGGGAACAGCGCAGAGCGCGTCGTGACGAACTGCCCCATGAACTGTTCGACGCGCGCCGCCGCAATCTTCACGTCCTTGTTGTTGGCGAGCGCGGTCGCAATCAGTTCGTCCAGAACGGGGTCCTGAAACTGCTTCCACCATTCGGTGTTGGCGGTATCGGCGACATCGGTGGCGGCGAAGCGATACGTCGCGGGCGTCTCCACCGGCTGGCGCGAATAGTTCGGTCCGAGCAGGCAGCCGCCAAGCGATACGGCGGCGATCACGCCCGACAGTGTGCGGAAGAACCGGTCGGACCGCATCTCAGTGCCCCTTGTCCGGAGCCGACGGCGTCGCATTCGGGCCGCTTCCGCCGGGTGTGTGGGTATCGGTCGGCGTCGGGGCGGGCGCCTGTGCGGCCTTTTTCTTCCTGCGCGTGGACATCGTTTCGAGGCCCCAGAAGAACATCGGAATGAAGAACACGGCGATGGCCGTCGCGCCGAGCATCCCGCCGATCACGCCGGTGCCGATCGAATGCCGGCTGTTCGCCGATGCGCCCGTCGCGATCGCGAGCGGCACGCAGCCGAGGATGAACGCGAGCGATGTCATCACGATCGGACGCAGGCGCTCTTCGGCGGCGGACATCGCAGCGTCGAACACGGACTTGCCGGCCTCCACGTTCAGCACGGCGAACTCGAAGATCAGGATCGCGTTCTTCGCGGCCAGCGCGACGAGCATCGTGAGGCCGATCTGGAAGTACACGTCGTTATTGAGCCCGCGCAAGAGAATCGCGAGCAGCGCGCCGAAGATGGCGAACGGCACGGCCATCAGCACGCCGAGCGGCAGGCTCCACTTCTCGTATTGCGCGGCGAGTATCAGGAACACCATGATGAGCCCGAACACGAAGACGAGGCCCGAGGTCCCGCCCGACTGCTTCGCCTCGTACGCCTCGCCGCTCCACGCGATGCCGTAGTCGGAAGACAGCCCCGCGCCGATTTCCTCCAGCGCCTGAATCACCTGACCCGACGAATAACCCGGCGCGGCGTTCGCGGTGATCTTCACCGCCGGGAAGTTGTTGAAGCGCGTGATGAGATCCGGCCCGGTCACGTAGCGCGTGGTGACCACGGACTTGAGCGGCACCATGCTGCCGGTCTTGCTCTTCACGAAAATCTGCGTGAGGTCGCCGGGTTTCAGCCGATATGAAGGCTCCGCCTGGAGAATCACCTGCCACAGCCGGCTCGACCGGTTGAACTGCGAGACATAGAGCGAGCCGAACATCGTCTGCATCGCGCTATAGACGTCTTCCACGGGCACGCCGAGCGTCTCGGCCTTGTCGCGGTCGACGTCGGCGAGCAGTTGCTGCGACGACGCGTTGAAGGTCGATGTGACGCCGGTCAGCTCCGGCCGCGACTTCGCCTTGAGCACGAAATCCTGCACGACGCCCGCGAACTGCGCGATGGTCGTATCGCCCTTGCTCTGTATCCACACTTCGGTGCCGCCCGTCGTGCCGAGGCCCGGAATCGACGGCGGATTCAGCGGCACCACGATGCCCTGGCTGATCTGCGAAAGCGCCTTGTACGCATCGACGAGCACCGCGCGGGCATTTTGCGTGCGAATGTTCGCGGACGTGTAGCGGTCATCGAAGCTCTTCAGGCCGACGAAGAACGTCGATGCGTTGTTCTTGTTCTGGCTGTCGAGCAGGCTGAAGCCATCGACCGTCGCGATGCTGCTGACGGCGGGCTGCTTCATGAAATATTCGGTCACGCGATCGGACACCGCGCCGGTGCGATCGAGCGATGCGGCATCGGGCATGATGACCGCGCCGAGCAGATAGCCCTGATCTTCGGGCGGCAGGAACGCAGTGGGGATGTCCTTCATCATCACGACGGCGAGCGCGATCATGCCCACGAAGAGCAGCAGCGCGATCACGAAGCGCCGGATGATGAGCCGCACGACGCGCGTATAACCGTGCGTCATCCGCAGGAACTGGTTATCGAACCAGCGGAAGAAGCCTTTCTTCTCGTGATGGCCGGGCTTCAGCAGCAGCGCGGCCAGCGCGGGCGACAGCGTCAGCGCGACGATGCCCGATATCACCACCGATATCGCGATGGTGATGGCGAACTGCTTGTACATCTGCCCGGTGATGCCGCCGAGAAACGCCACCGGCACGAACACCGCGCACAGCACGAGCACGATCGCGACGACCGGCCCGGCCACTTCGTCCATCGCCTTCTTCGCGGCGGTCTTCGGGTCCAGCTTGTTGACCGTCATGTTGCGCTCGACGTTTTCGATCACGACGATCGCATCGTCCACGACGATGCCGATGGCGAGCACCATGCCGAACAGCGTCAGCATGTTGATCGAGAAACCGAGCGCCTGCATGCCCATGAACGTGCCGACGATGGAGACCGGCACCGCGAGCACCGGAATCAGCGTCGCGCGCAGGTTCTGCAGGAACACGAACACGACGATCACCACCAGCACCACGGCTTCGAAGAACGTGTGCACGACATCGCTGATGGACGCGCGGGTGAACTCGGTCGTGTCCATCGCGATCTGGTAGTCGATGCCTTCGGGGAACGTCTTCTTCATCTCCGCAAGACGCGCGCGCACCTGCTTCGATACGTCGAGCGCGTTCGCGCCCGGCTGCTGATACACCGCGAGCACCGTCGCCGACTTGCCCTGAAAGCGGCTGCGGATCGAGTAATCCTTCTGCCCCAGTTCCGCGCGCCCGACGTCCTTCAGCCGCACGATGGCCGCGCCACCGGATTCCGCGCGAATGATGATGTTCTCGAATTCGGCAGGCTCGGTGAGTCGCCCGGTCGTCGTGACCGCGAACGACTGCTCGACCGGCGCGCCCGTCGGCGATTGCCCGAGACGGCCGACCGCGAACTGCTGATTCTGATTGGCGACCGCGCGTTGGATATCGGCGGCGGTGATGCCGAGCTGCGCCATGCGGTCGGGCTTGAGCCAGATGCGCATCGCGTAGTCCGGCGTGCCGAAGATGCTCGACTGATTCGCGCCCGGGATGCGCTTCAGCGCATCGAGCACATAGACGTTCGCGTAATTGGCGATGTAGGTGGCGTCGTAACGTTCGTCGGGCGAATAGATTGCGACCACCATCATGAAGGCCTGCGACTTCTTCTGCACCTGCACGCCCTGCGCCGTCACCGATTGCGGCAGTTGCGGCAACGCAAGGTTCACGCGATTCTGCACGTCGACTTGCGCGAGTTCCGGGTTCGTGCCGATTTCGAAGTACGCGTTGATCGTCAGGTTGCCCGTCGATGAACTCGACGAGCTCATGTAGATCATGTTGTCCGCGCCGTTGACCTGCTGCTCGATCGGCGCGGCCACGTTGTTCGCGACGACTTCGGCGCTCGCGCCCGGATACGTCGCGGAGATGGTGATCTGCGGCGGCGTGATGTCGGGATATTGCGCGGTCGGCAGCGCGAGCATCGTCAGCGCGCCGCCGAGCGTGATGATGATGGAGATGACCGAGGCAAAAATCGGGCGGTCGATGCAGAAATGTGAGATGTTCATTGGCCTTTTCCGCTCGCCGTGGCTCCGCTTATTCGATTAAGCCGCTTAGTCTGGCCTGCTCACTGCTGGCTCTCGCCTGATGCCTTTGTGCTGCCGATCGACGCCTGCGCGCCCGATGCCGACATCGCAGCGGACGCGGGTGCGGCAGGCGGCGCGCCTTCAGCCGGCGCGCTTACGACGCGCACTTGCGAATCGGCCCCGACGCGGATCGCGCCATCGACGATCACACGCTCGCCCGCGCGCAAGCCGTTCGTGATGAACCAGTCGTCGCCATGCCACTCGCCGACATCGATCACACGCTGATGCGGCTTCGACTGATCGTCGAGCACCCATACGAAGTGGCTCTTCGCGCCTTGCAGCACCGCCCGTTGCGGCACGAGAATCGCGTTCGGCCGCAGCGCCCCCGACACGCGCGCCTTCACGAACTGGCCCGGACGCAGCGTGCCCTTCGGATTCGAAAACGATGCGCGCACGAGGAAGGTGCCCGTCTGCGTGCTGAAGGCCGGATTCGTGAAATCGATACGCCCGGTCTGCGGATAGACGGAGCCATCGGCCTGAATGACGGTCACATCGAACTTGTTGTCGGCCGGAAAACGCAACTGGCCTTTTTGTATCTGCTCGCGATACATCAGCAACTCGTTCTCCGAGATACTGAAGTTCACCCACATCGGGTCGAGCTGATAGACATACGTGAGCAGGCCTGATTGCGTCGGCGTCACGTAACTGCCTTCCTGCACGCGTGCAAAACTGGAAAGGCCCTTGAGCGGCGAGCGGATCGTCGTATAGCTGAGATTGAGCTGCGCGGTCTGCACTTCGCCTTGCGCTGCGATCACGGCGGCTTCCGCGCTCTTCTCGTTGCCGACGGCGTCGTCGAGATCCTTCTTGCTCAATGCGTTCATCGCGGCGAGCGGCTGCACGCGGGCGAGGTTCTGCTTCGTGACGAGGAGCCGCGCCTGCTGCTGGGACAGCGCGCCCTTGGCCGTTTGCAGGGCGGCCTCGAAGGGGCGCTTGTCCATCAGGAACATGATCTGGTTGGCTTCGACGAGCGCGCCTTCCGTGTACATGCGCTTTTCGAGGAAGCCGTCGACGCGCGCGCGTATCTCGACTTCACGCGAGCTTTGAGTTTGCGCGGTGAATTCGAACTCCACCGGCGTCGTTTTGGTGGCAACCGTCACGACGGTCACGTCGACGGCGGCGCGCGGCGCTTCGGCAGGCGGCTTCTTGCAACCGGCCAGCGAGATCAGCGCCAGCGCGGCGACCGGCAGACAGCGATGAGCGCCCATCCGGTGCGTTTCCCGCGATGCCCGCGCGAACCAGCCATTCAGTATTCGTTCCGACACCAACGCCATGAGCGCCTCCCCCGTGGGATGGCCTTAACAGAATGCGGGCGCAGGGTGGCGCGCTCGCCGTCGATTGCTCGCAGTACGCGGTGAATCACGCGCGAAAACGGATGGACGTGCCGATGTCACCGGACGCGAGCCCCGAGCTTCGAATGTGCCGTCGCTGCCTCCGTTTTCGATGATTTGCGTTATGGCGAGAGAGCCGCTTGCGCGATCGGCCAGGGCGGTCACGCTTCATTGCAGTGCGCTGACGAATCTACTAATAGCCGAATACCGATGAAAACGCCATAGGGTTCGTGAGCTTCCGGCAAGCGCCTCTTTCGTATCGATTTATGAAACGCTGACTGACAACGTGAATGCTTTCTTGTCCGAAGTAAATGTTTCGGCTAGGCATGCAGACGTGCCTCGCATGTGCGTTGATCGTCGTGCGCGGCTGTCCTAGACTGGAACGCAGTGCCGGCCAGCCGGGCGGCGTCCGGCAGGAGACGACCATGCTGCACCCGCGACCGCTTCAACGTGAGCTGTCCAGAGAGCTGCTCGATGTGTTGATCCGGGTCGGTTTGATCGCGGTGCTCGCGGTGTTCTGCTTTCGCATCTTCGCGCCGTTTCTCAACCTGATGATCTGGGCGCTGATTCTCGCGGTCACGCTCTATCCGCTGCAGACGATGTTGCGCCAGCGCTTCGGCGCCCGTGACGGCCTCGCTGCAACACTGATCGTGTTCGTCGCGTTTGCCGTCGTGCTGGCGCCGACGTGCATGCTCGCACTCGCGCTGGCCGATTCGGTCGAGCATGCGTTCGCGGTCCTTCGTAGCGAAAGCATCCACGTTCCGCCGCCGGATGCATCGGTGGCGAGCTGGCCGCTCATCGGCCAGCGCGTGTTCGATTTCTGGTCGCAGGCGTCGACCGATCTCGCCGGCGTGCTGCATCGCTTCGCGCCTGAGCTGAAGGTCGCGGGGCGCACCGTGCTGGGCACCGTCACGGGATTCGGCGCGGGGCTCGTGATCTTCTTCGTGGCGCTCATCGTTGCGGGCATCGTGATGGCGCACGGCGAGAAGGGACATCGCAATGCGCTGCAGATCGCCTCGCGCATCTCCGGCGCGGATAACGGGCCACGCATCGTCGAGCTTTGCACGAAGACCATCCGCGCGGTGGCGCAGGGCGTCGTCGGAATCGCATTCATTCAAACGGTGCTGATCGGTGTCGCGTTCGTGATGATGGAGCTGCCCGGCGCGGGGCTGCTGGCGCTCGCGGTGCTGCTCATCGGCATCATGCAATTGCCGGCGACGCTCATCACCGGACCGGTCATCGTGTTCGTGATCGTCACCCATGGCGTGAACGTCGCGACCGTCGTGTTCTCCGTGTACGTGTTCATCGCGGGACTCGTCGATAACGTGCTGAAACCGCTGCTGCTTGGACGCGGCGTTTCCGTGCCGATGCCCGTCGTGCTGATCGGCGCGCTCGGCGGCATGGTGACGAGCGGCGTCATCGGGCTTTTTATCGGGCCTGTGATGCTGGCCGTCGGCTATCAGCTTTTCTGGCGCTGGGTGCGGCGAGATCGCGAGGCGGTGACGGCGGCGGAGTCGTCGGGGCCTTGATATGCGGTTCGCGGGCCGTGCGCTGCTCTGTGGGCGTGTCCCTGTGTCAGCGCATCGCGCCTGCGAGATCAGCCGCGCCAAGTCCGACGATCAAATCGATCTCGCCGTTCGTCAACGGCTGTGTCGCCGGGACGCCCGCCGAGCGGAGCGCGGCGGCGTCGAGCCGCGCCGGGTCCGCGAGCCGCACGCGCAGGCGGGTGAGCGCGAGCGCATCGAGCGAGCCGATGTTGCCCGCACCGCCGAGCGCCGCGCGAATCCGTTCGGCGCGCGCCGGCATATCCGCCATCGCGAGGGCCGGGGACGCGGCGGCCGTCGCAGTTGCCGTGGCGGGCGGCGCGGCTGCGGCGGCGGCATCGGCAGGCGCGAGATCCGCCTCGCTGCCCGCCGTCTTCATGTATTCCTGCATGTCCGTCTTCATGTTCTCCGAGAGCGGGCCGAAGATCGCCTGCACGCCGTTGCCCATGCGCAGCACGCCCGCCGCGCCGAGCGCCTTCAGCCTGGCATCGTCGACGAGCGCGGGGTTATCGACGGTGATGCGCAAGCGCGTGATGCACGCGTCGAGGCTCGCAATGTTCGAGCGTCCGCCGAACGCGAGCACGAGATCGCGTGAGCGTCCACCGGGGCCGGGCGCAGCGCCGGGTGACGCAGCGTCGGCAACATCGTCTTCGCGGCCGGGCGTCTTGAGATCGAAGCGCGAAATGAAGAAGCGGAACACGCCGTAGTAGATCACTGCATAGATCGGACCGAGAAAGAAGACGTACCAGGCGTGCGTCGACTTGTTGCCGATCAGGTTAAACATGACGAAGTCGATGGCCCCTTGCGAGAACGTGAAGCCCATGTGCATGTTGAGTGTGTTCGCGACGAACTGCGCCAGCGCCGCGAGGCACGCATGAACCAGATAGAGCACCGGCGCGACAAACAGGAACGCGAACTCGATCGGCTCGGTGATGCCGGTCAGAAACGACGTGAGCGCCGCCGACACCATCATGCCGCCGACCGCGACTTTCTTTTCAGGCTTCGCGCAATGCCAGATGGCGATTGCCGCGGCGGGCAGGCCGAACATCTTGAAGATGAAAGCACCCGAGAGGATGCCGGCGGTCGGGTCCCCGGCGAAGAAACGGTTGATGTCGCCGTGGACGATCTTCCCTGTCGCCGGATCGAGGAAGCTGCCGGCTTCGAAGAAGAACGGCACGTTCCAGATGTGATGCAGCCCGAACGGAATCAGCAGCCGTTCGACGAAACCGTAGATGGTCGCCGCCATGCGCGGATCGGACACCGCCGCCCAGTGCGAGAACGCCTTGATGAGCCCGCCGATCGGCGGCCATACGACGGAAAGGATCGCGCCCAGCACGATAGCGCCGATGGCCGTCACGATCGGCACGAAGCGCTTGCCCGCGAAGAAGCCGAGATAGGGCGGCAGCGAAATCTTGTAATAGCGGTTGAACATCCAGGCGGCGAGCCCGCCCGCGAGAATGCCGCCGAACACGCCGGTCTGGATCGACGGAATGCCCATGATGGTGTCCGTCTCGACGCCCTGCGCTTTCGCGATCACGCCGAGCGTCGCCGTCATCACGAGAAAGCCGATGGTCGCGGCGATGCCCGACACGCCGTCGTTCTCGGTGAAGCCGAGCGCGACGCCGATTGCAAAGATGAGCGGCAGGTTCGCGAAGATGACATCGCCCGCGTTGCGCATCAGCGCGAGCACGATGGCGGGCACGTGGCCGTGGAAATCGGTTGCGCCGAGGCCGAGCAGCAGACCCGCGACGGGCAGCACGGCAACGGGCAGCATCAACGACTTGCCGACTTTCTGCACGACGCCGAAGGCATTCTTGAACATGGCGATCGCTCCGGATCGGGACGAGGATGGCGTGTGGACGCGCTTCAGCCCGCGTAAGGCGCGAGACGTGCGCGGACTTCGGCGGCCGTGCCGAGCGCGAGGACATCGGCGGCGAGCGTGCGGGCTTCGTCGAGGGTGAAGCGCGCAAGCTGCGCCTTGATCGAGCCGACGGCGGGCACGCTGACCGACAACTCGTCGATGCCAATGCCGACGAGCACGGGCACCGCCATCGCGTCGGATGCGATGCCGCCGCACACGCCGACCCACGCGCCATGCCGGTGCGCGCCCTCGACGGTCATCTGCATCAGCCGCAGCACGGCCGGATGCAGCGCGTCGGCTTGCCGGGCGAGCTTCGGATGACCGCGATCCATCGCGAGCGTGTATTGCGTCAGATCGTTCGTGCCGATCGAGAAGAAGTCGACTTCGCGCGCGAGCGGCTCCGCGATCAGCGCGGCGGCCGGCACTTCGATCATCACGCCGACCTTCACCTCGCTCGCGCGATCGCCCGCTTCTTCGCGCAACATCTGCCGCGCCGCGCGCACTTCCTCGATCGTCGTGATCATCGGAAACATCACGTGCAGCTTGCCGATGGACGCCGCCCGCAGAATCGCGCGCAGTTGCGTGCGAAACATGTCGGGACGGTCGAGGCTCACGCGCACGCCGCGCAAGCCGAGGAACGGGTTGTCCTCGTGCGGCAGCGGCAGATAGGAAAGCGGTTTGTCGCCGCCGACATCGAGCGTTCGCACGACGAGCGTCCGTTCGCGGCCCAACGCTTCGGCCACGGCGCAATAGGCGGCGGCCTGCTCGTCCTCGCTCGGCGCGGTGTCGCGGTTGTCGAAAAGAAACTCCGAGCGCAACAGGCCCACGCCTTCCGCGCCCGCCGCGACGGCATCGCGCGCCTCCTGGGCATTGCGGATGTTCGCGGCCAC
Source organism: Caballeronia grimmiae (assembly GCF_022879615.1). Taxonomy (NCBI): domain Bacteria; kingdom Pseudomonadati; phylum Pseudomonadota; class Betaproteobacteria; order Burkholderiales; family Burkholderiaceae; genus Caballeronia; species Caballeronia grimmiae. Next base: position 121,019 of record NZ_CP084273.1, on the reverse strand, counting down.
TTCCACGCGGTGACCGTCCGCCGTCATGGCGGGCTTGCTCGCGGCCAACTGCTCTTGTTCGCGCCGCGCCGCCTGCCGCGCGATGCCGTCGCGTGCGGCTTTCAGTTCCGCGGCGTCCGGATTGCGGCGCAAGATGCCGCGTGAGCCATCGAGCACGACGAGCGTGCCGTCGGCAAGTTGCAGCGCATCTTCGTCGATGCCGCAGATGGCCGGAATGCCGAGCGAGCGCGCGAGAATGGCGACGTGGCTCGTCGCGCCGCCGGTTGTCGTGCAGAAGCCGCGCACCTTTTCGCGGTCGAGCGACGCCGTATCCGAAGGCGACAACTCCTCCGCGACGAGGATCGAATCGGCCGGCACGCCGATGCGCGCCTCTTTCACCCCGGCGATGAGCGCGAGCACGCGGCGTCCGACATCGCGGATATCGCTTGCCCGTTCGCGCAGCAACGCATCGTCGAGCTCTTCGAGGCTGGCGGCTTGTTGCTGGAAGGCTTCGCGCCACGCGAAGGCCGCGCTTTTGCCGGCGCTGACGCCGGCGATCGCGAGATCGTTGAGATCGGGATCGTCCAGCAGTTCGAGATGCGCGTCGATGATCTGCGCCTTCGGGCCGCTCAACTTGAGCTTCAGTGATTCGATCTGCTGGCGCGCGTCGTGCAGGGCGGCGTCGAGCCGGGCGCGCTCGCGCTGCGGCGATTCGCCGGTTTCGGCGACATCGATCACTTCCTGGCGGAACTGCACGATGGCGCCGACCGCGATCCCCGGCGACGCTGAAACGCCCGTGAATTCGTTCGCGTCGGTGCGCGTCGCGCGCAGCACGTCGGGCGCGGGTGGCGCGCCTGCGTCTGCTGCTCTTGGAACGGGCGCATCGGCGGCTTTCTCGCCCGAGCCGGCGGCGAGCAGGGCGGTGAGCGCGGCGGCGGCGGCTCCGGCGTCGGGACCGGTGGCTTCGACGCGCACCTTGTCGCCCATGCGCGTGACGAGCTTCATGATCGACACGACCGATTTCGCGTTCGCGCTATCGCCGCCGCGCACGAGACGGATGTCGCATTTGAACTTCTTCGCTTCGCTCGCAACGACCGCCGCGGGCCGCGCGTGCAGCCCGGCCGGATTCGGCAGCGCCACTTCATCGGAGACGACGGCTTTGCCCGTGCCGTCGCCCGATGCGCCCCGCGCCGCGCCGACGAACTCCACCGACAGCGCGACGTCCTTGCCCGCCGTGACGATGCCTGTCGCGGGTTCGTAGCGCGTCACGAGTTCGCCATTGGCGATGACCATTTGCGTGAGCAGGCTCACCGCTTTTGCGCCGACGAAGAGCGGATCGAAACGGATCAATGGCTGGCCGGTTTCGACCGTGTCGCCTTCGTGCACGAGCGCCGTGAAGCCTTCGCCGCGCAGCATGACCGTGTCGAGGCCGATGTGGATCAGCACTTCGATGCCGCTGTCGCCCGTCACGGTGACGGCGTGCGCGGCGCGATGCAGCTGGGTGATCTTGCCGGCGAGAGGAGCGAGCAGTTCGGCGGAGACCGGGTCGATGGACACGCCGTCGCCGACCATCTTCTCGGCGAAGACCGGATCGGGCACGGATTCAATCGGGACCATGACGCCGGAGAGCGGCGCCATCAGCGCGACCCGCGTCGAACGCTGCGGAGCTTTCATGGGAACGACTCCTTGGCCGCGGACGGTTCGGAGTCGCGGACGTGAGACGTACTGGAAGATGCCTGCAAAGTGCTTTCACGATCCTGAGTCGAATCATAGGCAAAAGATTCGTGTTTTGCGCATCGAATGCGTATAACGTAGGAATCGATTTTCTTCCGGTTCGATGTCCTTTCGGTTTCGATGGAGCCAGACATGCAAGCATCCGACATCATGACGAAGTCAATTATTTCTGCGAGTCCTGAAATGTCGGTGCGCGACGCGGCGGGGACGATGGTCTTCGCGGGCATCAGCGGGATGCCTGTCATCGACGAGGAGGGCAAGCTGCTTGGCATCGTCACCGAGGGCGATCTCATGCATCGCGCGGAGCTTGGAACGGGGCTGAAGGACCGCGCGTGGTGGCTGGAGATGCTGCCGTCGGCGCGCGACATGGCGAGTCAGTACGTGAAGGAGCACGCGCGGAAGGTCAAGGACGTCATGTCGACGGACGTCGCGACGATCACCGAATCGTGCCCGATCGGGGACATCGCCGATCTCTTTGCGCGGCGGCATATCAAGCGAGTGCCCGTGATGCGCGATGGCCGGGTGGTCGGCGTGATCAGCCGGGCGAATTTGATTCGCGCGCTGGTGACGAGGACGCCATGTCCGCCCGATGCCGGCGAATGCGACGACGCCGCGTTGCGTGACGCGGTGCTGCTGGCGATGGAAGGGCATCCGTGGGCGATCGCACGCGAGAGTGTGGTCGTCGAGCAGGGGACGGTGCATTTATGGGGCGCTGTGAAGAGCGTGGAAGAGGGGAATGCGCTGAGGGTCGCGGCGGAGAATGTGGCGGGGGTGCGGGGGGTGGTGACGCATTTTGGGGAGGGGGAGTGACGTTCGGCGGTAGGTTGGCGATGCCGGTGGCTAGAGGTACGTCCTTTTCTGCCGAACGATTGCGATTACTTTGCTGCTTCGTTGTGAATCGTTTGGGACTACATTCGATCGTGATTTCTGTGCGGTGTGATCCGCGATTCATTGCTGATTAACAAGGATTGCAAAGCGAAGGTTTACCAAAAGCCATACAACAGTGTCGTGACCCATGTAGCCTCTACGGGTTGTTCTGATGCGGTCGCATTGCAATAAATTATCCCTCAAACCCGCCATTCAGGCGGGTTTTCATATTTCAATCGAAGCATGAGACGTTACTTTCTGAAGCTCGGCGACATGTCGTCTGCCGGCGGATTCGTGCGCGAAGGCGATCCGACCACGACACATGAAGGCACTGCGCTGACTTATCTCGGCGCGGCAGTCGACTGCCACGCTTGTGGGGCTACTGGTCGACTAATTCCCCGCGGCCCGCGACGACCAACCATGTTCTTGGGGAAAGACGCGGCACTGGACGGTAATCGTTGTGCATGCCAATGCTCGCTTCGCAAGACACAATGTTCGAATCATTCGGAGGCAACGAACTGGCGACGATGGGATTCACTTATGACGGCGTCTCAATCGAGGGCGGACAGGCAGCATACGACGAACAATTCGTCCTGCGCGACGCATCGAGTGGAAAGCCGTTGGCGGACGTGTCGTATCAAGTGCTTGCATATGGAGCGGCTATCGCAAGCGGACGGACAGACGCCGCAGGGCGGACGAACCGAATCCGGGCGGATGGCCCCGATACACTTCGACTTGAATAGCAGGGGCGTGAGGCGAATGGCAAAGCAAGAGTTTTCCCAGTAGCGACTGCTACGGCCAACGCAAAGGAGGGATCGACACATGAAGTCACTGTCGATTTGCCCGAATATGACCAACGCGGAGTTTCGCCAAGTCTTCAGAAACGCGCAAGCCGAAGCTCTTCAGTTGCTTGACGCGAGAATTGCAGCACTAATACACCGGGAAGCTGGGAGAAGACACGAGTCTTTCAATGGTTTGGAAAGAATGACGAAGCAACGCTGTCGCATCTGCTAGACGGACTGAAGAAAGTCCGCGAAGTCATTGCCAACTTTTGCCCCCACAATGTTGTGAGAAACGACAGCGATGCGGACCGTGCTGTTGGTTGCGTGCCTCATCCGCGTTCGGATGGTCTTGGTGCACATGTATGTCAGCCGGACACTGCTACGCACGTAATGGCTATCCATCCGCGCTTCTGCAGCAGCCACGGCGGTACGCTCACCGTGCCCGAGGCGAAGGTTGACCGAGCGAGGCGGCTGTCTCAGTCGGCGGAGCCTTGAGTACAAGCAGCCATAAAGCACCGTGTCCAATCAAGTAATTGATGTTTGGCAATCGTATTTCGGCCTGCTTAGGCGCGCTCGCTTATCACGCGAATCGGCCTTGATACATCTGCTGCATGTGATTCGTCACCAATTTTCACCGAAGTGTAGGGTTTTCAATACGCGGATCATGCGAGGCATTGACCTGGATACGACGTAATCCTAAATTCAAGGTCAAAAAAAATGGGCGTACAACGATCTTACGTCGTTGCTCTGAACAAGAAAGGTTGCCGTATGAGTGCTGTGATCCAACCGCTGATCGACGCGCTGCGTCATCCAAGCGCGCGCCTCAGTCAGCACATGAGCATCTGGATCGGAACACATGAGTTCGATCTTGACGTGCTCAAATTCAAGATGCGTTCTGGCTTTTGCGAAGACTACGTCGTGGATGTCACGGTAACTTCGTCGCAGCTCGACATCGACGGCAAGCTTTGTGTCGGACGCCGCGCGGGTTTGCATATCGACGAGCGCGTCACGGTGCCCTCAGTCAACTATGTCGATGCCGTTGATCATGATGCGGCGGCCTTCAATGGCGTTGTCACCCGCTGGAAACGCATCCGCACGAGCCGGGACGAGTCTGCCTATAAATTACGCATCGAACCACGGTTCGCTGCGCTCTGCAAGCGCGTGCACGGGTCCCGGCGCTTCGTCGATAAGACCTTTCAGGAAATTGTCACAGAACTGTTGGTCGACCGAAGGAACTTCGATGCGGTCGATGTCGAGTTCAAGCTGGAAGGTTCGCAAGAGAAGCTCGAACAGGTCGTGATGTACGAAGAGTCCGTGTGGGCGTTTATCGCGCGCCATTGCCGACGCAACGGGATCGTCTGGTACTACAAACAAGGGCGCGGCAAGGACGGCCAGCTCGACACGATCGTCTTTGCGGACAACCCGCGCGCCTATGTGCGTTCAATCGACGTTCCGCTGCTACCGGCATCCGGGCTCAACAACAACTGGCACGAGGCGATCCTGACGCTCGATGGCGAGCGCGCATTGGTGCCGGAGACGATCGAACTGTGGGAGCGCAACTATCGCACGCCGGAAGAGCCGCTGCGGGCCGCAACATGTGTGTCCGACGAGGACGGTGACCGCTCGGTGTTCGGTCAGATCAACCGAAGCACGGAATTCCATCTGACGCAGGAAGGAGGCAACGCTCGGGCGCAGATTCGGCGCGAGGAGCAAGTTTCCCGTCAGCTCATGGTTCGTGGCACGAGTAACGTGAAGGCGCTCCTGCCGGGCGTGGTGGTCAAGCTGACTAATACGAAGTCGCCCATCGCCCCATACGGGTTCGTGATCAAGTCGATGATCATGAAGGGCAGCCGCACGAAGCCGGCGCACAACCGGTTCAAGGCGATGCCCGCGCATCTGGTCTACCGTCCGAAGTTCGATTACGAGAAGCATTGGCGTTTTTTGAGCGGTCCGGTTGTCGGCGTGGTGACTACGTTCGATAGCTCGCCCTACGGATGCATGGACGAACACGGGCGTTATCCCGTGTTGCCGAAGTTTTTGCAAGGCTCGGACAGCGTCGAAAAGCAGGTGCTTAACCTGCGCTTGTTGCGTCCGTCGTCGTCGTATCAGGGCGGCTTTCACGCGCCTTTGCTTCCATCGACAGAGGTTTTGCTGGAAGGAGCGCACGGCGATGTGGACCGCATGCATATTTCCGGGGCGCTGCACGACTATTCCCATCCCGATGTCGTGCATGGCGCAGACGCGATGTTCAGCTACGCGATCTGGCGTTCGCCGTTGCGTGGCGCGGAAACCGTGTTCAATGACTTGCAGGGCAAGGAGAGCGCGCGTATTGCCACGGTCCATGGTCAGTCGGCGGTGAACCTCGGGTATCTGCTCGATAGTAAGAAGCTTGCGCGTGGGACCGGCGTCGAAATTACCAGCCGGGATTGGGCGACCGTTCGCGCAGCAAAAGGTCTGTTTTTCTCCGCTGACGCAGCGGCTGGCGCTGACACGCCGCATCTGGAGATGCCCGCTGCGGTGGCGCAACTGAAGGCTGCGCTGCAACGTGTGACGGATCTGGCGGCCGCGACCTCACAGGCCCAGGGCGATGCAGCGGATCGTGCGACGCAATCGGCGTTGCTGGATGGATTGAACGAGCTTCGCGATGCGGGCCTGCTGGCCAGCGCGCCGGGCGGCATGGGCTTCGTCACGCCGAAATCGGTCCAGCATTCTGCGGGCGAGAGCGTGATCGTCACGGCAGGCCAGGACATGGACGTGAGCATCACGCGACGCTTGCGCATGGTGGCGGGCGATCTGATTTCTCTCTGTGCGCACAAGCTCGGGCTGCGACTGACAGCGGCGAAAGGGCCGGTTGAAATCGCCGCGCAAACGGGCGGCATGGATCTGTTCGCGCAACAGCAATTGCGCATGGCCAGCGAAAGCGCGGAGGTGCAGGTGGCGGCCAAATCGAAGATCACGCTCAACAGCGGCGGGGCGTCGCTGGTGATCGAGGACGGCAACATGACGTTCAACTGTCCAGGCGCGTTCGTCATCAAGGCGGCGTCGTTCACGTTCCAGGGGCCGGGTAATGCTGCGACGCCGTTGCCATCGCTGCCAAGAAGTAGCCTGAAAATTTCAGACCAGTATTCGTCGTCGCACTAAAACAATGATTATCAGCCCTCCATTTCTACCCGCTTCCGGCCTGACGTCTAACGATGCGTCGAGGCCGGACCCCATGATGGACTTTGTCGACGAGTTCGAGATTGGCCATCACGGCGTTTATCCGATTGCCTTCGATCGACGTTTTCACTGCGGGATTCATTTGAATCCGGGCACGCAGGGCGCGGGCCACGCAGAGCCCGTGCGTGCGATCGCCGATGGCGAAGTCGTAGCGTATCGGGTCTGCCAAAACGCCATCTCTGACGGCGCGATCGACGCAACCACCGGCCATCCCAAATTAAACTCGAACGCTGGCTTTGTGCTGCTCAAACACACGACCGATACGGGTGAGGGGCGAACGATCACGTTCTACTCGCTTTATATGCACTTGCTGGACATGAACGGTCAGCAGCGAATCGTTCCGCAGCCGACCAATCCTCCAGAGACAGGATCGGCGAATGCGTTGCCGAAGTGGCTGCTCGACACATCAGGCGGCAACGATGGGAAGGTTCTGCCGGGTGGAACGAAGAAGGTATATCGCAAGGACATTCTTGGCTACATGGGGCAGCATCAGGGCGTGCCACATCTGCACTTCGAGATTTTCATGACCACGGGTGACTTCACGTCGTGGTTCGAGCAGGCCGGGCACAAGGTTCAATTAGGCGAGAAGCGCCCGATTCAGCCCACCTCGACTGACTACTGGGGACATTCCTATTTCATTATCAAGGGGCCAGTGGAATTGGCGGCGCAGCCGGCGGGCATGGGCGACAGGTGGTTTCCGCGTGTGCCCGGCGGCTCAGTCGGTCAACATGACACGTTGTATGTCGAGGCATGGTTCCACAAAGGGCGGCGCTATACGAAGGCCTGGATCGACCGCGGCAATAGTGGCAAGGTTACTCTGCTAACGCCTAGTCCTATTGCAGATCCCTACGATAGCGACACCAAGCAGTACGAGTACGACCTGTATGAGCGCGCAATGGCTCTCTATTCGGCATGCCCAAGCGATGGCTATGAAATGCTGCGGTTTGGGCGCATTCTCTCGCATCCGGTCGCTTCTGGAGCGGCTCCTGCCACCTGGATTGCAGTGCCATTCAACGAGACTGGCACTCAGGGTTACGTCAATGTTGCGCCCGACGCAGTCATCAAATTGTCTGACGCCGACTTTCCATTTTTCAAAGATTGGCAAAAGATTGATGATGGCAACACGCCCTTCAGGGAAAATGGACTATGCGGATACGATGAGCTTTGTCGTGTAACCGGCGTAGCGGACCCACAGACGACTGCCGGCATGGTGCAGCCGTTGGAGTACGACAAGAACAACGCCGACCATGCCAACCAGCAGCTTGCGGGGTATGTGCGTCATGCGGACGGCGTTCGTCCCAAACTGAAGGGGCTGATCTGCAAAGCTCGAAGCGAGTGGGACCCGTCCGACAATGAGGACCGTTATCGAGATCTGAAAGCTCCTGATGGTTTTTTTGGTAAGCAGACGCCGACCAATCCCTATGGTTACTCGAATTTCCTCGCGTTTCTGAGCAAGTCTCAGTTTCTGGATAAGACACCGCTCGCTGGGAAGGAGCTTTGGTTCTTTCATCCATTGGCGTTTATTGGGCTTTTCAGGAGATGCGAATGGCTCTCCGCTGAAGAAATCGCGCAATGTATCCCACGATCGATACGGTCGCTGAGCGGCACGCAATTTGTGCGACTAACAAATGCGTGGAATGATGCCTTGCTGCAAGGTAATGCTTGGAAGTTGGATTTGAACTTGGCGCTGCGCAAATACCGCATCAGCGCAACAAAGGAGAGAGCTGCTCATATGCTCGCTCAGTTAATGGAGGAGTCCGGGTGGCTCAAAGCCGTGCGGGAATATTATGGGGAGAATAGGCCCTACAGCCCTTACTACGGTCGGGGTTTGATTCAGCTTACGCACATGCCGAATTACTCAAAATACGGTGAATTTAGGAGATTTCCAATCGACCCGAATGTTCCCGTAAAATTCGCTAGTCTCAGGTGGAACCCCGATGTACTCCTCGCCAATACAAATTCGGCTTTCAATCGGCATAATTGTGCGGATAGCGCCTGTCTATATTGGACTTGCAAAACTATGACCGCCACAGGCACGAATACCATCAAGATAACCGATACGGGCGGATTGCAGCTTGAGACGGCAATTCAAGCATCTAGATCCACTAACGGCAACGTTGCGAATCAGAACATTAATGGTCTTGAGCATAGGTTGCAGTCGTTCATCTACATTAAATATATCTTGTTAGATTCGATTGAGAGAGGTTCTTCAGAGTCCCTATCCTTTGTGTGGCGGAGAAATTCAGCTCAGGAGCCTGTGCTTGACGCGGGGGGAAATCCGGTCCTAGATCCGGTCACGCACCACCCGAAGAAAAAATATATGCCCACGACGCACACGATTCAGATCTCCTTGGAGAAGCAGCGGCCATGAAACATATTTACATATTTATCGCGTTCCTATGCTTGTTTGGACAGGCGTCCGCATGCGGAACTAATGATCAACGCGAGAAAATGGCCGAGAAGCTTCATGGGGATGCAGATATGAAAAGATTTGTCTGCGCGAGTGATTCATGCTCCATAGAGGATTTCAAGAGGGGTTTGAAATTTGAAAGATTTAAAGTTTTATATCATGGGCAGGTCTTTTCGGTTTGCCTCGTTGAACCCACTTTGACGGCAGCCAATTCATATACGGGTGTATTTGCAAGCAAGCGTGGCGAATATGCGTTCCAATTTGTCTCATATGGAGCAGGAATTAAGGTTAAAGTCAACAAAGCGGGAGTCCCAACAATTTTTGAATACAGCGTTACTGATCCGGATAACCCGGACTATTCGCTGAATCAATACTTGTGGAACGGCCAAAAATTCATTTTTTCTCGCACCGTGTCATTGCACAACTGAAACCCACAACGATTCGGACTACTGGTTTATGCATTCTCCCATCCGCAAAAGCGACAAACTCGAACACGGCGGCGAAGTGACTGGCGGTTCACCGTGGACCGACTTCATGGGCCGCTCACTTGCGCGCAAGGGCGACGAAGCGCTCTGCGACCTACACGGCCCGACCTCGATCGACGAAGGCTTAGAGAAGTTCCCCGACCGCGACGGCAAATGGTTCGCCATGAACGGCCATCGTTGCGTGTGTGGCTGCGCGCTAATTTCATCGCTGCAGAACGTCAATATTGCGTAATGCCGGTTGATCTGTCTCCAGCCGGACGCCCCAGCGCCTATCCGCGCCGTCCCCCGTTCTGGCCGTGGTGGTGTTGCATCTGGCTGGCTTGTGACGTACTCGGCGCTGCCATTGTGCTTATGTTCTGGCCGAAAACTGAGCCAGCGAGCGGTGCATGGTTCTGGTTCTGGGTCGTTGGCGTTCCGAACGGCGTGTCGATGCTCCTATTCGGCATCGAGCGCGCAGGGTACGAAGGGCTGTGGTTCCGAGCGCATCAGCGTCGCAGTCGATGGTTAGCGCAGCGGCTCGGCACAGCACAAAAGCCTTTGCAGGTCCTCGGCGTCGGCTACTGCCTGCCGCTTAGCGGTCAGTCACTTTCGAGCGTGATCGAAGCTGGAGTACGATTGCCCGTTTCACAAGTTCCCCGCACCGGTCCGGGTCTCATCGAGCACGCGCGTTTGAAGGAGCGGGTTGGCTGATCGACGATCCCATGGACAACGATCTTCCAGACGACAGCGAGCCACGCCGTGATGCAGAAAGATCTGCAAAACAGGTTTCGTTGCTCACCCTGAAGATGGCCGAAGCGCTCAAGCCACTCGCCGACAGCGTGCTCGTCCTGACGCGCTACGAAACTGTCTGGTGGCCGCAGGTTCGCGTATTGGCTCCGCCGGGCAAAGAGCAAGCCTATTTGGCGCAGGTAAGCGACGCGTTGCGAAGGGCGAATCTACCGCCCCTCGCTGTGCAAGCCGCACCGGCGTCGGACGGCCTAATAGTGGCGGATGCGTGGCTGAATGCCAACGAGCGGCGTCCGCTACTCATTGTGGCGACTGCCTGGCACGAAGCGGGACCGCCCGAAAAAAGCACCGAAGGTTGCGTGGCCATCCTGCTTGCGCCGGGCTTTTTCCGCTGGCCGGCATCCGTCACGGTAGCCGCCCGACTGCACAGGCCGGTCGCCGGCATCGCATGGCCAGCATGGACGTGAGCATCACGCGACGCTTGCGCATGGTGGCGGGCGATCTGATTTCTCTCTGTGCGCACAAGCTCGGGCTGCGACTGACAGCGGCGAAAGGGCCGGTTGAAATCGCCGCGCAAACGGGCGGCATGGATCTGTTCGCGCAACAGCAATTGCGCATGGCCAGCGAAAGCGCGGAGGTGCAGGTGGCGGCCAAATCGAAGATCACGCTCAACAGCGGCGGGGCGTCGCTGGTGATCGAGAACGGCAACATGACGTTCAACTGTCCAGGCGCGTTCGTCATCAAGGCGGCGTCGTTCACGTTCCAGGGGCCGGGTAATGCTGCGACGCCGTTGCCGCGCTTGCCGCAAAGTGAACTCAAGACGGACGACCTGTACTCCCATACGCATTAAACGATAATGATCATTAGCCCTCCCTTCCTCCTTCCAGCAGGTCTGACTTCGACCAATAACGCGAAGCCGGATCCGATGATGGATCTCATCGACGATCTGGAACTGGCGCATGGCATCTACCCCGTGGCGCACGACCGGCGCTGGCATTGCGGCGTGCATCTGGCGCCGAACATGCACGGTGATGAGGCCAACGTGTACGCCATCGCCGATGGCGAGGTAGTGGCGTATCGCGTGTGCCAGAATCCGATCGATACGAACGAAAGCAATGCAGGCTTCGTTTTGCTCAGGCATGAGACAGAAACAGGCGATGGTCGCACGATCACGTTCTATTCGCTCTATATGCATCTGCTGTCGCTGGCGCAGTATCAGTCGCTCGGGCATGACGCCAGTAAGTTGCCGGCATTTTTACGTATGCCGTCCGGGCAGGTAGCTACCGGTCAAGTTGCGCCTGCGCTCGCGGGTGGTGGAAAGCGCGTCATGCGTAAGGACGTGCTGGGTTTTCTTGGGCAGTACCAGGGTCTGAAATACCTGCATTTCGAAATCTTCATGAGAAGGACGACTTCGATGCGTATTTCGGCCACACCCAGTTGGGCAATACCGCACCGCCTTCGGCGACGAGTTCGGATTGCTGGGGGCATACTACTTCCTCATTCCGGCAGGCCAGAGTTTCAATCGCCTGCCGCCGGGGACGGACAGCCACAATAAACTTCATGGCATCGAGTTTGCGCCGTGCCAGCAAGGTAGCAATACGCTGCCGCTGGCGGTGGAGATGTACTTCAACAAAGGATCGAAGTACACGAATGTATGGAGTATTGCGAGCGATGGGACGCGTACGCTGCTCACAACGCAGCCGGTCGAAGAAAAGGACTATGAGTACGACCTGTACAATCGCGCAAAGAATCTTTATTCCACGTGCGCAAGCGACGGTTATGAACTGGAGCGCTTCGGGCGCATCTTGTCGACACCCGCTACTCTAGCTGGTGAAGCTCGCGCTACGTGGCTGAAAGTGACATACGCTGCCGGGCAGCAGGGCTACATCGATGTCAACGGCTCGGCCATCAAGAAACTGTCCGACGCCGATTTCCCGTTCTTTATGAGCTGGCAGAAGATCAGCGAAGGCAACACACCCTTAGCGACGACGGGATGTGCGACGTCGAGGCGTTGAAGAGACTGCTGCACGATGAGAAGGGGCATGAGACGCCTGAAGAGCGGGCGCAGACCACGGAAAGGCAGAAGGCGGATGCGCTCTCACGCTACGTGCGGACCAGTGATCAGGTGCGTCGGCAGTTGTGCGGATTTATCTGCGAAGCGCCGAGCGAGTGGGACAAGTTCCATAACGAGACCCGCTTCACGAAACTGCTTGAGGATGGCGAGTTCTATCACGGCAATCAAACCGGCTATGACAAGTTCTTGAAATACCTCGGAGACCTGCAGTTCTGGGATAAGACGGGGTTTCAACTTGGACAGAAGCTTTGGTACTTCCATCCATTGGCGTTTATTCGGCAGTTTAGGAAGTGTGGGTGGTTGAGTTCGATTGAACTCGCGAGGTGCTTGCCTCGATCGTCTATTTCCGCGAACATCGACTGGGATACTGCCTATAGCAGGGCATGCAATCACCACGTCTATGTGAATTATGTATTCGGACGCTGCTTAAATGGTCGAGCGGATCGGTTGCTGCACTTTCTCGCGAAAGCCTATATCGAAACGGGCTGCCTTCGGACGATGACAGAAGATTCTCTTGGACATGGTCACGTGTACGGTCCGTTTTATGGGCGAGGTTACCTTCAGTTGACATGGCCACAGAATTACGAAAAATATAAGAACTACAGATGCATACCGAATCATGGTGGCGGCTCATATTCCGACCCTCGGATTACATCAACGTCGACCCATTTTTGGTCAGACGGTGCGCCCGCTCGGCGCTGCGCACCGCTGTTTGATCCCGGAATTGTCGCTGCAGATCTCATGCATGCGGCTGAGTCATCCGCGATGTACTGGATATCGAAGACGTTCCGTGGGACAAACAATATCAATCGCGCCGCGGACATCAGTGTTTCGCCCTTACTCATTAGCTTTATCAGCTGGTTAATCAACGGCGGTGGCAATGGTTACAAGGAGCGCCAGCAATTCGCAGCACTACTGGCCGACACCGTTCTTGATGTTCCGATGGGAACGAGTTCACAAGTTTTGAGCTACCCGCCATTAGCTCCGCCGGGTAACCCGGTCCTTTGTCGAACGTTTCCACCGACCGTCGTCCCTTACACCCTAAACGTAGCGATTAATCATGTGCCACAGATTCCTTAGCCTTCTCTGTCTTATTGTTACTGGACCTGCTATTGCAGTTGGTACGTTGAACCTGCCTGAAGCGTGGACGGACTCACATTACGGCGAGTGTTACAACGAAGTCGCAGATGGGATGGCAAAGATATACGGAAACGACTATTTATCTGACGACAACATTTTTCGAAATGATGTCAACCTCGGTGGCAGTGAGATGGTTCTTGCTGGCGATCGCACCTCCGGAACAAATATATCTCGCACTGTGTTCGAAAGCGCGAGAAGGGAATGTGGTGCGTTGTGCTAACGTCGCCACCTGTCGCCAGCCTTACGCCGGTAATTGAGAAAGGAAGGCGGCGGCGGCCAGAGAGTTGGGAAACATCTACCCAAGCATCACCAGGTTATCCGGAGATCCATGTCATTTACGTTTGGAGCAGGAAAGAAAAAATTTACAGGCCGACACAATGCTATTTAACGGCGAGTAAGAAATTGAGCAAAAATATCGACTGTTCCAGCGCATATAAGTAAGTCGATTTGGCGCGGTTATGATTCCCTATCCGCAAAGGCGACAGTCGGACGCGGCGGCGAAGTGACCGGCGGTTCTCCGTGGACCGCCTTCATGAGTCGCAAAAGCAGCTTACCTGGGCAGGAAATTTCGATGCTTATAAGCGGCTCTTGCAAATACGGATCCAGGCGACGGAGTCAAGTTTCGGGGGCGAGGGTTTAAGCAGCTTACGGGAAGGTTTAATTATTCAGAATACTGGGTGTACAGAGGATGGCTCGACGGTAGGGCATATGATCATGCTTGGTTACGAAGAAGATTAATGGTCTTCCGATGCCTGGTCCCGTGATAAACGATCCCGAAAGAGTGGGGAATGACAATCATTCCTGCGTCGACACCGCTGGCTTCTTTTGCGCCCACTACAAAATTCATGTTGCAGCGGACAAGCCATTTTCTAGCGCGTCGTCAACAGCTGTCACAAAGATCGTGAATGCTTTCGACACTACTAGTCCGCCCAAGCGATGGCAAGAAACTCAAGATGCGTTTAAGGTATTAGGAGACTCCGTTTGAAGCTATTTCTCTTAATAGTTGTTGCCCTGGCGTTTTCGGGAAATGTAAAGGTAAGCACTGTCACATCATGTGACGGGCGAGTGTCTGCTCGTATCGGCACAACATCCAAATATCTTGACTCTCGAACGCGCGGGCAAAAAACGTGGATCAGTCAAGATTGATCACGATAGTGTAGGAGGCGTGTTCGACTCGACAAGCGAGTTACTGATAGTTTATGGTTTGGCAGCTAAGTTGGATCAAAGAAGCCCTCAATCGGAGATTCTTTCAATCTTCGTCACAAAAGGAAAACCTCGCAGACTACTTAGAAAAACATATGGCGGTGGAATCTATGAGGTCAAAGTCGGTTATGATCCCCGTTTCATTTTCGTGGCCAGTCGATTTGGTTTCGATATCATTGACACGAGAACAATGAAAATCAAGTCATTTGATCCGTTATCGGAACCTGACTTTCAGAGGCAGCATTGTAAAGCGGACGAGGCAAAATGAAATCTCCCATCCGCAAAGGCGACAAACTCGAGTACGGCGGCGAAGTGACCGGCGGTTCACCGTGGACCGACTTCATGGGCGGCCCACTCGCCCGCAAGGGCGACGAAGCGCTCTGCGACCTACACGGCCCGACCTCGATCGACGAAGGCTTAGAGAAGTTCCCCGACCGCGACGGCAAATGGTTCGCCATGAACGGCCATCGTTGCGTGTGTGGCTGCGCGCTAATTTCATCGCTGCAGAACGTCAATATTGCGTAATACCGGTTGATCTGTTTCCCGCCGAACGCACCAGCGCCTATCCGCGCCGTCCACGGTTCTGGCCGTGGTGGTGTTGCATCTGGCTGGCTTGTGGCGTACTCGGCACTGCCATTGTGCTTACGTTCTGGCCGAAAACTGAGCCAACGAGCGGTGCATGGTTCTGGTTCTGGGTCGTTGGCGTTCCGAACGGCGTGTCGATGCTTCTATTCGGCATTGAGCGCGCAGGGTACGAAGGGCTGTGGTTCCGAGCGCACTTTAGGAACCAGCATCGCAGTCGATGGTTAGCGCAGCGGCTCGGCACAGCACAAAAGCCTTTGCAGGTCCTGGGCGTTGGCTACTGCCTGCCGCTTGGCGGTCAGTACACTATGGCAACGCGAGATGAGAAATACACCATAACCCGCTTCCTGCGTGACTGGGGGCAACAAGACCTCGACTGGCAATGAGAAATGCGGACAGCGTCGCGGGTTATTGCGTCTATGCTGATTCACGCTATTTGGCTGACGCTTCTGTTTGCCGTCTCTACTAGACAAGCATGCGAAGGTTCAGAAAACCAGCGGGGCAGTACATCGACGTGTCGTTCTCACGCGACTCGGATCGCATTTCGGTTAGCGAACTGGCGCGCGTATCGAACCGTGCACAACGGATAAAACGCTTCTTTTTCGTGGATTTCATCTCCATTAGTGGCCTCGCGGAGCCGACTGAGGCGCGCGCTCAACGTCTAGCCGTAATTCGAGCCACACACGTACGCGAAGCGATAGAACCATTCGGCCTGAAACCCGATGCCTGGGACGTGCAAGGTCGGATGTACGCACAACGCGAATCGATAAACAGCTTAACGGAGGAGGGCGGCCAGCGAGCAGAGGTGACGTTTAGTCCGCGTTGCCCGAACCATTGCTGTAGCCAACCGAACGAGTGAGCGACTCGATAAGGGGGCGAACAGTCGAAAGGCGTCTCATGCCCGAAGGCAATTCGACACGCTGCTCCAGGTGGCTATTCGCCCAATGGCGACCGCCCCGCGCGCCTCCCCGCACGGACAAAACCCTGCGGGATAAACGCTATTCCGTCTCGCCACTCATCCCGCGATAATCAACCGTTTCCGCTCGCACCGCCTCGACCCCCATGCCCCGAATCGACGACGAAATCACCTTCCGCAAGCTTGAAGTCCTGCTCGCGTTCATGGAGACCGGCAATCTCGCGAAGGCGGCCGAGGCGCTGAACGTGAGCACGGTCAGCGTGCATCGGGCGTTGCATTCGCTCGAGCAGGGCGTGCGCTGCGCGCTCTTTCGTCACGAGGGCCGCAATCTCAAGTCGACCGAAGCCGCCCAAATGCTCGCCGATGTCGCGCAGGAAGTCATCACGCTGATGACCGACGGCATCCGTGCGACGCGCGAAGCCGCCGGCTATTCCTCCGACCGGCTGAAGATCGGCTCGCTCTACTCGCTGACCATCCGCACAGTGCCGGGCATCGTCGTCGATATCAAGGTGCGCAGGCCGACGCTGCAAGTCGAACTCGTGCTCGGGTCCAATGAATTGCTGATCGACAAGCTCAAGCGCGGCGAAATCGACGCCGCCTTGATGGCCCTGCCCGATGCCGAGCCGGAAGTCGAATCCATCCCGCTCTTCGAAGACGACATCTTCTTCGCCGCGCCCGCCAATTCCCCCTACGCCAACCAGGAAGCCGTCGATTTGCGCGACTGCCGCGAAGAAAACTTCGTCTCGCTCGGCGAAGGCTTTGCGACCTATCACGGCTTCGTCGAGGCGTTCCGCGTCGCGGACTTCGAGCCGAACGTCACCGTGCGAACCGGCGATATCTTCTCGCTGATGAACCTCGTGAGCGGCGGCGTCGGATACACGCTGCTGCCCGGACGCGTGCGCGGCGTCTTCGGCGACAAAGTGCAATTCATCCCGCTCAAGCCGCAATATCTGATGCGGCAAACCATCGGCGTCAGCTTCCTGCGCGCGCGGGAACGCGACCCGAACCTGCTCGCGCTGATGGCCGTCTGCCGCTTGCGCACGCGCAACGTCGATTGACGCTTCAACGCTGGTCCTGCGCGCGCTCCCTGTCGATGAGCGCGCCCACATCGTCCAGCGATGTCTCGCTGCAACTCACCGCGATGCCTTGCGCGAACACATCGCTGGCGAGGCGCGTCAGCACGTTCGCGGGCGGCATCTCGACGGCCAGCCGCGCGCCGCGCTCCCACGCGAGTCTCATCGTGTCGTGCCAGCGCACCTGCCGCGCCATGTTGCCGGCCAGATCGGCAGCGATGCGCCCGCCATCGAAAAGCGGCCGCGCCGCGCTGCTGCTGAGATACACGATGCGCGGCGCGCACACATCGACCGATTCGAACGCATCGGCGAGGGTGGCGGCGGGCGCATCCAGCAGGGCGGAATGCGACGGCACCGCGACCTCCAGACGCTCGCAGCGTTGCGCGCCGTGTTCGGTTGCGATGACCGCGAGACGGTGCATCGCGGCATCGCTACCGGCGACGACCATCTGCGTCGGCGTATTGATGTTCGCGAGAAAGACCGGCTCCGCGTCGCTGTTCACTTGCGCGATCAGCGGTTCGAGCGCGCGCTGGGTCAGGCCGACGATCGCCGTCATCCCGAATCCGCGCGGATACGCATCCTCCATCAGATGGCCGCGCAACGCGACGAGCCTGAGCGCGTCGGCATAAGCGAGCGCACCGGCCGTCACCGCGGCGGGATACGCGCCGATCGACAGTCCGGACACCATGTCAGGTTCGTGGCCCTGAGCCTGAATCACCCGCGCCTGCGCGACGCCCGCGATCAGCAGGCAAAGCTGCACGGACACGGTGGAGCGCAGCGCGGTGGCGTCGTCGACCGTGCGCGCATCGTAGCCGAGGGTATCGCTTGCTTCTTCGAGCGTGCGCGCTGCTTCGCGATGGTTCGGCAACGCGTGCAGCATGCCGGCGCGTTGCGAGCCCTGACCGGGGAACGTAAAGAGAACGCTCATGATGCGTGTGTCGCCCACGGATCCGCGACGAGCAACGGACCCCGCCCCGTCTTCAGCATCACGCGCCCCGATTGCCCGGCCCACTCCGCGAGCGCGAAGCCGCCGTGGCCCGTGTCCACCTGCATGTCGATGCGCGCGGGCGCGGCCTGCAATAGCGACAGCAACGACGGCAGCAGCGCGTGCGCACCGTCGCGCGGCAGGGGCCGATCGGCACGCAGCAGCAGATCGAGGTCGCTGTCCTGCCTCAAGGTGCTTACGCCGCTCGCCAGCGCGAAGCCGACGCTGCCCGTCACGCCCCACGTCAACTGCAACGCATCGAGTTCGGGCGCGGCGAAGGCAAGCGCGCGCATGCAGGGCAAGTTCGCGAGCACAGCGTCGGCAGCAAGCCATCCGCGTGACTCGGCGAGCGCTTCCGGCGTCACGCATCGCACGATGCGCTCGACATTCACGAAGGCCGCGCAGCGCTCGTTGCGCGCGCGCCCGCGCAGACCGATCGGCACGACGCCGCGCTCGACCGCCTCGCGCCGCACGACGGCCGGCGCAATCGAGAGCCACTCGCGCGTGGCCCACGCAGGCATCGCCGATGTGGACACGATGTCTTCCGGGTCTTCGATCCACACGAGGTCGTGCGGGCGGGGCGCTTCACGATCGATCGACACAACGAGTCTCCCGGCGCCTCACGCGCCCATCAGCGCTTTCGTCGCGAAGAACAGCAGCGACGGCCCGAGCAGGCAGCCCACGCCCGTATGGAACGTCGCGATCAGCGCGCCGTAAGGCACGAGCCGGCGATCCGTCGCAGCCAGTCCCGCGCTCACGCCGCTCACGGTGCCGGCCAGCCCGCCGAAAATCATCGCGGAGCGGGGCGTGCGCAGGCCCATGAAGCCGGCGGCGAGCGGCGTGCCGATCATCACGATGATCGCCTTGATGAGGCCCGTCGCGATGCTGAGCGCGATGACGTCGGAACTCGCGCCGATCGCCGCGCCCGTCACCGGACCGACGATGTACGTGACCGCGCCCGCGCCGATCGTCGTCATGCTGACGGCGTCGGTGTAGCCGAACGCGTGTGCAATGCTCGCGCCCACGATGAACGGCAGCACCGTCCCGAGCAGCAGCGACACGACGCCGATCATCCCGGCCTTGCGCGCTTCGGTCGCCTGCACTTCGAAAGCAGTCGCGACGATGGCAAAGTCCCGCAGCATCGCGCCGCCCATCAGCCCGACGCCCGCGAACAGCGGCAGATCGGCGAGCCCTTTCTGACCGGCCGTGAAAGCGCCGCCCACGTAAGCGAGCACGAGGCCGATCACGATGGCGATCGCCGATCCATGCACGCGCCCGAACGTCAGCTTCTTCGAGATTACCGACGACACCCACATGATGAGCCCGACCAGCGCGAACGCGGTAACGAGGCCGTTGTGGATCAGAACCTTATCGATCATTTGAAACATGGCAGTCTCCGCGTTCAGATTTCTTCGAGCTTCGGGGCATTGGCGAACGACGTGCTGTCGCGGCCCGTGCGTGAAAGTACGGCGATGCAGCCCGCGCACGCGATGACCGCACCGAGTGCCGACAACAGCGCGACCGGCCCGCCCTTGAGCGCGGCGACGACGTTCTGATTGGCCGCCATCGCGACGACGACCGGGATGTACATCGCGCCCCAGAAGCCGACGCCCGCTTCCGTCTCCTTCGGCAACCAGCCCTTCTTGTGCAGATAGAGCCGCAGGAAGATGAGCAGCAGCATCGCGATGCCGACGCCGCCCACGTTCGTTTTGACGCCTATTGCGGTGCCGAGCAGATCGCCCAGAAAGAGTCCGGCCAGATGGCAGAACGCGAGCAATGCAGTTCCATAGATGATCATTACCGTCTCCTGAGGTGTGCGGATTGGCTTCTGACGAGCCGATGTTCAAGGGCGAAGCGTTAGCGCCATGCCTCGCGCAACTTCCGGCGAACCGTGGCCGAAGCCGCGCGATGCGGGCTGCCGAGCCGGCTTTCCAGTCCGCGTGACGAATCGGCGCGAATGTCGTCGAGGGCGGCTTTCAACGCGGTTTCGACCATCGACTGATCGGCGGCGGCGGGGGCATCGGCGTTGGCGGGCGAAAGCAGCTTCCACAGCAAGCCGAGCGAGGCGAAGTTGTCGATGTCATAGGCCATCGGCGGCACGTGCGCGGTGAAGGCTTCGAGATCGGCGACGGTGCGCAGCGTCACGCGGGCGGCGGATTCCTTGCCCATCGCGTGAACCATCACTTGCGGGTCGGCGAGCGCGATCAGCCGGTTCGCCTGATAGCCGTGCGCGAGAAACGCGCCGGACATCGCGCGGCCGACGATCAGCCCGATCACCGGATGCCCGGCGTGGCGGGCGCTTGCGTAAGCATCGGCGGCGGCGGCGAGCGCCTGATGAATGCCGTACGCTTCCTCGCGACGCCCGTACGCCTGGCTCGCGACATCAATGACGGCGACGATCGCGCGCTTCGTATCGCGCTTCGCGTCCGCATCGATGACTTCACGCACCGCGCGCGCGAGTTCCCATCCTTCGATCAGGCCCACTTCGCCGTTGCGTGCGCGCGGGAACGGGTTGTCGGGGTCCGGCACCACCGCGATGAAACGCGCGGGATCATCGCCGATGCGCGCATCCGCCACCCGCACCGACGGCGGAAAGCCCGGCTGCAACGGCGCGCTGTAGGTCAGCGCGTCGAGCCAGACCGCGCCGCGTTTCGAAAGCTCTCGTGTGCTCATGATTCGAATCCCTTGCCATAGATGGCGGCTGCCTGTTGCGGCGTGGCTTGCGCCGTCGTATCGATTTCGGAGAGCCGCTTGAGGAAGCCGGCCACGCGTTCGCTGCGACAGGCTTCGGGACGTCCGGCGCGCAACAGGTCGATGACGGCGGCGCGGATCGCATCGGCGTCGTCGGCGGTGAAGACGTCGATCAGTCCGGTGCGATACCGCTGCTCGCAACCGGTGAAGCTCCAGATCATCGGACGGTCGCGCGAATCGAATTCGGCGATGCCCGCTTCCTGCTCGATCACGGCCGGCCCGTTGAGCCCGAGCCGCGCTTCCCGCGTGCCGATCAGATAGCTGCACAGCCCCGCCGCGATCGACATGCCGCCGTAGCATCCGATAGGTCCCGCCGTGATGCCGATCACCGGCTGATAGCGCCGCAAATCGACGATGGCCGCGTGAATATCCGCGATGCCCGCGAGTCCGAGATTGGCTTCCTGCAGGCGCACGCCGCCCGTCTCGAAGAGAATCACGGCGCGCGTCGGGATGCCGTTGCGGTTGTCTTCAGCGGCGAGTTCGAGGCTGCCCGCGATCTTCGCCGCCGATACCTCGCCCATGCTGCCGCCCTGAAAGCCGCCGTCGATGCCGAGCACCACGGCGGGCTGACCGTCGATGGTTCCCTTCGCGACGACCGCGCCGTCATCCGACTGCGTGACGATGTTCTGCCGCGCCAACCACGGCGACGTCACGCGCTCGAACGGATCGAGCAGTTCGGTGAACGTGCCTTCATCGAGCAGCTTTTTCGCGCGGCTGCGTGCATCGAGTTCGATGAAGCTCTGGCGTTCGAGCAATTGCTGTGCGTCCATGATTCATGCTCCGCCGTTGGATTTCAGTTGTTCGAACACCTGCCCGATGCGCAGTTGCACGACACCGGGCGTCGCGCCCGCATCGTTGATTTCGAGCTTGGCGGCGGGCAGCGAGCCGTCGCCGAAGATGCGTTCGAGCACGGCTTCCCACAGGCGGCCCTTGCCATCGACAGATGTCGTGATCTTCACCACCGTGCGATGCGCGGTGTTCGCTTCGAGCAGGACTTCGAGGTCTCCCGACGCGACCACGCCCACCAGCGCGCGGCCTTGCGCGGGCTGTCCGGCCGGGAATTCGAGGACGATGTTTTCCATATGGGTTCCTAAGTGTTCTGCGATTCGGTTGCTTCGCCTTGAAGCCGGTCGAGAAAGAGCGCGGCGGCGAGCAGATCGGCGGCGCCGCCAGGCGATACGTGTAGTTCGACGAGACGCCGGTCGAGCGCCCGCAGATGACGGCGTCCCGCGAGCGTGGCGGCGCCGCCTTCGTCGAGCACGCGTTGCGCGCCGTCCTGCATCTCGGCGAGCGCCGCGCGTTTGCCGCGTGCGAGCACGCAGGTATCGTCGAGGCTTGCCATGATCGCGAGCAGTGCGTTGAGACGCGCCGACGTTTCGCTGTCGCCGCGCATACGCGACCGCGCGAGTTCCGGCAGCGCGACGTGCACGACGTGCGGAAAGCCCGCCTGCGCCTGTCCGCGTGCGCCGCCGACGTCGTAGTCGATGCACGCCTGTTCGCCCTTGTTGCCCGTGCGCATTGGCGCGTGGCGATCTTGAATGCGTGCGATGGATCCGGCGAGCGCGGCGACCGCATCAGGCGCCAAGTTCGACGGCTCGCGTGCGGCGGCGGTCACGAGCAGCCCGAGCGCCCAGATTGCACCGCGATGCGTGTTGACGCCGCCGGTCGCGTCCAGCATGCGCGCTTCGCCGTCACGCCCGATTGCGCCGATGCGTTCGCGCAGCGCGAGCATCGGTCCGATGTCGATGCCTGCGCGCGCCATCTCGACGAACGCCGGCTGCAACGCCAGCGCCGATACGCACATGAGCGTCCAGTCGAGATCGTGATGCGCGCCACGGCTGCGGATATCGACGAGGCCGGGCTTCGGGGCGAGCGTCACCTCGTCGATCAGTGCTTCGACGACGTGAGCGGCGAGACGATCGGCGCGTTCGGGCGAAGGGCGCAGCGGCCGCGCGGCGCGGAGGGCAAGTTCATCGCGCATCACCAGCTCCGGAAGCGCGCGGGCGGGTCGTACAGCCCGTCGGACCAGTCGACGAGATCGGCCATGCTTTTGGCGGCGAGCAGCGAGCGGCTCGCTTCGCTGCGATGAATGCCGAGGTCTTCGGGCAGCGCGACAAAGCCGTCGCGGCGCAGCGCCGGGAGCTTGCTCTTGTCGCTGCTGAGGCCGATCGGCGTGACGCCGGACACCGCCGCGATCATCTCCTTGCGATGCTCGAGCGAGCGCGCCTTGTACAGATACGCGATGCCTTCCTCGGTCAGCACGTGCGTGACGTCGTCGCCGTAGATCATCACGGGCGCGAGCGCCATGCCCGATTCGCGGCCCACATCGACGGCATCGATCGATTCGACGATGGTCGGCTGCCCGCCCGCCTGGAAAGTCTCGACCATCTGCACGACGAGTTTGCGGCCGCGTTCGAGCGGGCTGTCCGTTTGCAGCAGATCGAGCCACGCGGGCGTTGCATGACGGCGGCCGTGCGGATCGTGGCCCATGTTCGGCGCGCCGCCGAAGCCGGTGAGCCGCCCGTGCGTGACCGTCGACGAATTGCCTTCGCCGTCCATTTGCAGCGTCGAGCCGATGAACATGTCCACCGCGTATTGCCCGGCGAGCTGGCACATCGTGCGGTTCGAACGCATGGACCCATCGCGGCCGGTGAAGAAGATGTCGGGCCGCGCGGCGACATAGGCTTCCATGCCGAGTTCGCCGCCGAAGCAGTGGACGCTGTCGACCCAGCCGGTCTCGATGGCGGGGATGAGCGTCGGATGCGGATTGAGCGTCCAGTGGCGGCAGATTTTGCCCTTGAGGCCGAGCTTTTCGCCGTAGGTCGGCAGGATCAGTTCGATCGCGGCCGTGTTGAAGCCGATGCCGTGATTGAGCGACTGCACCTGATGCTTTTCGTAGATGCCGCGAATGGCCATCATCGCCATCAAGACCTGCATCGGCGTGATGAGGCGCGGATCGCGCGTGAAGAGCGGCTCGATGAAGAACGGCTTGTCCGACTGCACGACGAAGTCGATCCACGAACCGGGGATATCGACGCGCGGCAGGTCTTTCGGATCGTCGACGATTTCGTTGACCTGCGCGATCACGATGCCGTCGCGAAATGCGGCTGCTTCGACGAGCGAGGGCGTGTCTTCGGTGCTGGGACCGGTGTAGAGATTGCCCTGGCGATCGGCCTTGTAGCCGGCGCACAGCACGACGTTCGGCGTCAGATCGACGTAGAGCCGCGCGTACAGTTCGATGTAGGTGTGGATCGCGCCGACTTCGAGGATGCCGTCCTGCAGGAACTGCGAGATGCGCAGGCTTTGCGCGCCGGCGTAGGCGAAGTCGAGCTTCCGAGCGATGCCGCGCTCGAAGAGATCGAGGTGCTCGGCGCGGCTTACGCTGGGGATGATGAGATGCAGGTCGTGGACGATGCCGGAATCGACTTTCGCGAGCGAGCGCGAGAGGAAATCCGCCTGCTTCTGGTTGTTCCCTTCGACGACGACGCGATCGCCGGGAGCGACGAGCGCCTGCAATACGTCGACGATGCGGTCGGTGGGCAGCACCATACCGTCCGCGATCGATGCGACGCGCGCGAGCCGGCGATGCTTGTCCGCCCGGCGCGTGGCCCAGCGGGACGGGGTTTGAGTTTGGTCGGACATGGATGCTCTCGCTGAAGACATGAGACGAGTCTAAAGAGCGGGAAATGCCGGTTCAATCACCTTGAGTATGCGATCGTTATCCGGAGGGTAATGATTGTTCTCGCTGCGGCCGGGCGGCGAGGCGGGGCGGGGACGGACGGGGAAGGAGGGTTTTCCCTCGGGATGAGGCGGCTGGGTGCGGCAGCCCGCTCAACCCTGCTTCTAGCGCCCATCCCGTTTCCCCCTTAACATCGCTGACTGCGCACCCGCGCCGCTGCTTCGACCCAAAGCACGCCGATTCGATCGTCGACGTGCCCGACCTCATTGGAGCCAGATGCGCAATCCGTTCACGCCATATCGCGCTCGCATTCTCGCGGGCGTTCGTCATCCCGCACCGCCGCGCCTGCTGGCACGCCTCGGCCTCGCGACGCTGCTGCTCTCCAGCGCACTGGCGCACGCGCAGGCTTATCGCGATGTCAGTCCCACGCCGCCGCCCGCCGCCCCTCGTCCCTCCGCGCCGCCCCCGCCGCCTGAGCCGCAAAGCGGATCGCCAGAAGTCGCGGTCGCCGCGCTTCGCGGACTGGTCATCGAAGCGTCGGCGTCAGGGGCGTCGCCGCCGACGACCGCCGTCGCGCGCGCAGCCGACGGACGCATCGTCGCGCGTGGCCTCGCGCCGCTCGACGACGCGTTCCTGCAAGGCTTCGCCGCCGACCTCGATCGCCCGCTCACGTTCGCGCGGCTCGCCGAGATACGCCGGGCAGTGGTCGCGCAATATCGCGAAGCGGGGCTGCCGCTCGTCGATGTCTACGTGCCCGAGCAGGACGTCACGGACGGCATCGTGCGTATCGCGGTGGCGAGCTATCGGCTGGGCCGCGTGATCCCGCGAGGCAATCGCTACTTCTCGGATACGCTCCTCACCGGCGACATGCCGCTCACCGCCGGTGATGCGATCCGCGAATCGGACGTCGCCACCGGGCTTGCGCTGCTCAACGCGAATCCCTACCGCGCGGTCGATGTGATCTACGCCCCCGGCGACGCCGACGGCACCACCGACGTGATCCTCCAGACCGCCGACCGCTTCCCGATGCGCGTCTCCGCGGGCTATGACAACGCGGGCGTGCCGCAACTCGGCCGCGACCGGTTCTTCGCGGGCATCGACTACGGCAACCTCTTCGGGCTGGATCAGCAGATCGCCTATCAGGTCACCGCCAGCAACGACGCATTGAGCGGCAACCCGGATATCGAAGGGCGCCCGAACCGTCCGCGCTTCGTCGCGCACGCGTTGAATTATTCGGCGCCGCTGCCGTGGCACGATCGCATCGAACTGTTCGGCGTCTATGCCCAGAGCACGCCGCGCCTGCCCGATAGCTACGGGCAGACCGGCATTTCGGCTCAGGCCAGCATCCGCTATGACTGGCGGCTCACGCCGTTCTCGGGCTGGCAGCAGCAGGCGCAGTTCGGCTACGACTACAAGCGGTCGAACAACAATCTGGAGTTCGGCGGATTTCAGGTGTTCAACTCGAACACACACATTCATCAGTTCCTGCTCGCGTACGAACTGAGCCGCAGCGATACATCAGGTCAGACGCGCGCCAACGCGACGGTCGTGCTCAGTCCCGGTCGGCTCGATGCCGACAATCGCGACGCCGCGTTCGAAAGCGCGCGGCATGGTGCGACGCCGCGCTACATGTACGCGCAGCTATCGGCGCAGCGCGATCTTGCGCTGGGCGGCGGATTCATCGCATCGGGACGGGTGATGCTGCAATGGACGCCCGACACCCTGTTGCCGAGCGAAGAGATGGGACTGGGCGGCGACAGCAGCGTGCGCGGCTACTTGCCCTATGTCGTGCAGGGCGATCGCGGCTGGAACGTGCAGACGGAGGTACGCACGCCGCCGTGGAGCATCGGCACGAGCGGCGTCGCGATCCAGCCTTTCGTGTTCGTCGATGCGGGCCGCGTGTGGAATCGCATCGAGCAGCCGACGGAGCCGAACAACGGATCGCTCGTCGGCATCGGCGGCGGCTTCCGCTTTCAGGTCAGCCGCTTCATCAACGTGCGCGGAACCTTCGGCTTTCCGCTGCACGCCGCCGTGCCCGCCGGTTCCAAAGCCCCGGTCGGGATGCTGTACATCGTGCTCGGCTCGTGACGGTGCGTGTCACATCGCGCTATTTGGTCACTTGCCACTGCAAGACCGGATGCGACACGCCTTCGATGAACGTCCACGTTCCGCCCGGCGCGAAGTTCCACGTGGGCGCGAAGCTCGACGCCATGCCCATTTGCGCGGTCGTGAGCCCGTTCGCGGCGGGGATCGGCGTGCCGGTGGCCGCGCCGACGCTTTGGCCCGACACTTCCCGATCCCAGTACACGTCCTTGGCGATGTTGCCGACGTTCGTCGACGTAATGCCGCCGACGTAGCCGGGCGGCAAGCCGGGCGAGGGCACCGCCGCGAACGATTCCTCGATCCTGCCCGAGTTGTAGTCAGTCAGCCCGCCGTCGGTCACGCCGCCCGCGCTCGCGGTCGAATACGACTGCCTGATGATGCCGGTCGTGCCGTTCCCTGCGGCGATGCCGCCCACGTGCGCGTGCGTGCCGCCGCCGTAGTCTCCGGCCGACCACGATTGCACGATTAGCCCGGAGTTCGACAGCGCGATGCCGCCCATCGAGCCTTGCGCATACATCGACACGTTGCTCGTGGCGCGCGAGATCGTTCCCGAGTTCTCGCCGACGACGCCGCCGATCGCGCCCGCGCCGATCTCCTCGGTGCTCATCTCGCCTGAAACGTGCACGTTGGCGATCAACCCGGCGTTGCTGCCCGCGAGCAGTCCCGCGAGCGTGGCCCACGGCGACGCGTACGCATTCGTCAGAGTGACATTGCGCACGATGCCCGATGCCCCGATCGTGGCGAACATGCCGAGCGGGGGCGAGCCCGAGTCGGGCGTCGTGCTGAACGAGATGCCGTCGATGGTATGCCCGAAGCCGTCGAACTGGCCGGTGAAGCCGGTCGTGGCGTTGAGCGCGATCGGCGTGAACGAGCCGGTCGCGGACAAGTCCTTGCCCAGCGCGTAGTTTCCGCTCAGGTTCTGCGAGATGTTCTCGAGTTCAGCGACCGAATTGACGAGCTGATACGCCGTCACTTGCGTCTTCAGGCCGCTGAAGGGCGCGGCGCTCCACGACGCGTTGCTGCGCAAGCTGCCGGGCGTGAACGCGCCGTTGTAATCGTAGAAGGCTGCGACGACACCTGTGCTCTGCGACCAGTCTATGGTTCCCGCGTTGTTCACGCTGCCGTTGTTGTCGATGCTTTTGGCATCGGCGCGCAGGTACAGATTGCCCGCGCCGCTGTTGGAGATCGTGGTGAGCGGTCCGAGCAGAATCGAATGCCCGGCGGCGAGCACGAGCGATGCATTGCCGGTCCATCGCAGTGTCGACAGCATGTTGATGTCGTTGTCGGCGTTCACCCGCACCGACGTGCCGTTCGACAGGCTTTGCGACAGCGCAGCCGCATTGTGAGGCCCGGCGTTCAGCTCGCTCACGCCGATGTTCCACTTCGCGGCGGTCACCGTGGTGTTTTCGAGTTCCGTGGTTCTCGCGAGGGTATCGACGATGCCGCCGGTGCCGTCGCTGTTCTTTGCGCTGATCCTTTCGTGCTGTTGCACGTCGCCCTCACGCGCGACGAGCCATACATGGCCATCACGGGTGGCGGTGCCGGTCGCGCGCAGTCCCGCGTGGCGGCCTGCGAGCGCATAGACGTTTCCGTCGGCGGCTTCGAGATGGATTTGTGCGGCGCGGATAAAGCCTTTGTTCACGACATCGCCGTGCGTGCCCGGCTGCACGAAGACTTGCGTGCCGCTGGCGGAATCCTTGAGCAATACCTGGTTGCCGGTCACGAGTTCGGCCGTCCCGTTGGGCGCGCCGATATAACCTGCGTTTTCGGTGTGAGCGAGCGAGATGAGCAACACATCGCCGCCGGTCGAACTGATCTTGCCGAGATTGACGACTGAAGCGTTGCTCGTGCCGGAGAAGGTCAGCGGTCCGCCCGCCATGAATGCGTCGTTGGGCGTATCGAGCGTGGCGGCGACGAAGCGGCCGCCGGTCGTCACGATGCCGCCTCGTCCGATCACGACGCCTTGCGGATTGATGAGATAAAAGCTGCCGGTGGCGTTGAGCGCGCCGTCGATGGCGGAGGCGGTCGGGCCGGTGACGCGCGAGAGCGTGGCGCCGGAGCCGTTGTTGACATTGACGCTGTTGCCCGCGCCGATGGAGAAGCTGTTCCAGTCGATGACTCCGCGCGCCGTGCCCTGGGTGATGTTCACCTGGTTGGCGGTGGCGGTGATGCTGCCTGAGCCTGCGACGAACTGGCCGTTTTGCGGCAGCGGCCCGGCGGCGAAGGCGACTGGCAGTGAGACGCCCATTAAGAAAACGATCGCGGCTGGTTTTACCAGCCAGCCGTGAACAGACGACCCATTGCGCATGACGCCTCCCGTTGCGTGGCACACCGAATCGGTGAAGTATCCAGAATATAACCCGAACGGATAAATTCAATGAGGAGTAAGAGGAGGACAGGGCGAATGGTCAGTGGAGCGGAGTGGGATTGAAGTTGCGCAGATTGCGCAAGCACGATGGTCTGCTGATGAACGCGTCGTCGATCGACGCATTCGTCGGACACTTGCAGCAATGAGGCAGACGCTAATAGGACTCTGTGTCGAACAAGCTGGCGTCTCGTTGCGGCCTGTGATTTGCTAACGAGCCTGCTTCAGCGTCCGGACACTTCCGTTTGCACAGGCGCAATTCGGCGTGAAGCAGCATGGCGAAGCGTGCATGCAACGCGCTGCGTGGCTTGAAACAACGCGAGGATGAACATGGCCGGGCGCCGGACTTCGGACACCCGCCAAGCCCATCTGAAACTGGAGAACCTACCCCAACCGAATCGAACTCGCGTCCGCCGTCAAATACCCCACCGCCGCGCCATACCGGTCCTTATAGTTCGCGCGCACCAGCGGATCGAGCGTCGCCTGCACCTTGGCGTGGACGCTGCCCCAATCGCCCGCGTGCTGGAAGTTGCTCATGATGTAGGTCCAGCCATTGATCTCGTCGACGGCATGCAGCCCCGTCGATTCCGCGCCCGCCGGAGCCGAGAGAATGCGCGACAGCGTCTTCGTATCGACGTTGTACGCCCACAGGAAGTTGTTGACGTGCATGCTGCTGTCCTCGCCGATAAACAGCGTGCGCAGCTTCTCCGAAAACTTGATGTTGTCGGGATTGGCGATCTTCTCCGGATTGGCCGTATTGCCGAGCGCATCGGGGGCCATGTCCTCGCCGACGAGGGCAGCCGGCGCGCTCATATCCACCGGCACCCATTCGCTGTCGATCGCCGCGCCCGTCAGATCGCGCTGGCCGCTCTTCATGTTCAGCGCATACACGGCGCCCGAGTTGATCGCGTGGTCGACGGCGATATCCACGTTATGCGCATTGCCCCTGACCATCGACGATACGATCTGCGACATCGCCGTGTACAGCACCTTGTCCTTCGCGTTGACTGTCGTGCCTTCCAGCTTCGTGAAGCCGAGACTCGCGCCGCGCAGCGCCGCATACCGATGCGTTTCCAGAAACGCCGCCGCCTTCTCCATGCCCGGCTTGATGCGAATCCAGTTGTACTTGCCGCTGTAGTGGATGCGCGTGTAGCTCGCATCGCTCGGCGGATTCTTTTCGTCGGTGACGATGTCCATGATGTCGGCAATCGTCAGCGTGTTGGCGAGCGCCTCGATCTCATCGCTCGTGGCGTGGCCGAGATTGAGCCACGTCAGCGTCGCCGAGCCCGCGCCCGCCGATGAAGTCTGCGTCCACTTGGCCACGTACAGCGTGCCGGCCGAGAGGTCCGCTACCTTGTCCGCGACGAACATGAAGAGGCCGCCGTTCGTGGCGTCGTCGCCCATCAGCACGGTGCGCTTGTCGGGCATCACCTGAATCAGTTCATGCGAGATGCGTCCAAGACAGTAGTGCTTCTTGATGGTGCCCGTGCCGTCCGGATGCACCGTCACTTCGGGAAGGTGACCATAGTGATACGCGCGGGCCTTCGCTGCATCGCCGTAAAGGTTCTGGCTGTAGGCCTTGAACTGCGTGTTGGTCGCGAGCGTGGCCGCATCCGGCTCGTACTCTTCGCTCGACAAGTGCGTGTTCCAGGGCGACAGGCTCGCCCCGCACGTGATCCACAGACCGTTGGCCTTCGATGTATCGACGTTCGCGTAGCTCACGAGCGAGAGCTTGCCCGTCGACGGGTCCTGATCGAGCGTCAGCACGGCGATCGGCGACGGCAGCCTGCCGTACATGTCCTCGCTCGCACGGTCGCGCGTGGTGTACTCGAACTGCACGACCGCGAACACCGCGTTGCCCTTGACACCCTTGACCGTTGGGTTGTCGAGCCGGATGAGCGACGTCCCGTCCGGGCAATCCGAGAAAAACTGGCGCTCGCTGCCCGCCACCGAACGGTCGATGATCGGCTGATTGCCGATGTCGAAATATCCGCCCGCGACGATGCTGCCGCCTGCCGTGTTTGGCACCACGTCGCCCGTGACGAAGAACGGCTGATACGCGAGCTTGTAGCTGCGCGTGCTGCCATCGGCGAAGCTGGCCGTCATCGTCGATGCGACCGTGGTCGTCGCCATCGCATCCGGATTCGCAAGCGACGGCGCAGCCATGCTGCCGAACGAAGCCGTCGTGAACGCGGCGGCGGCTGCCGGCGCTTGCGTCGTGACATCGCTGCCGCCACACGCGGCGAGCAGCGACGTGGATGCGAGGCCGAGCGGCAGCATCGGTGCGCCAGCAAGAATCTTCAGGGCTTTGCGTCGGGAGAGGTCGTGGAGCTGCGCCATGTGCGGATTCAATTCCTTGTTGTGGGTTGTTCCCGGCGAATCGAGTTCGTGTCCGCGAGCCTGCGCGACTCGCGGTTGCCGGATGACGCAACACTGTAGGAAATGAATGTGAAATGCGTTTGACAGCGCGTTGTAATTTTTCCCGGCGTCTCTCCGTTACTCCATCCCGGGACCGGACTCGACGGCGAGCAGGTTCAGCACGATGAAGATCGCCGGCTGATTGTCGACGCTGATCGCGATGCCCAGCGTCGCGCTGATCCATCGGCCGATCTTCGTGGCCGCGAAGTCGTCGCTTTGCGCGGACTTCTTGACCGTCACGCCGAGCTTCACCGCGCGATAGTGATACGACGGAATATGATGCCGCGCCGCGACGCCCGACAGTCCGCCCTTGCCGCCCGACGACCATCCGAGCGTGCCGGCCAGCACGAGCCGCTCGTACTTGTCGAGGCCATCGACGAAATCGCGCGCAAGCAGCCGCACGCGCGCCTCGCTCAGCCCGTATTGCACGAGCACCGATTCGACCGGATCGGCGACCGCATGAGCGTGCTCGTCGACTTGCTGGCCGATGCCGTCCAGTTCGATCGACAGGTCGCGCTGATAACTCGCGCTGCGCAGGCAGTCGATCAGGAAGCGCCTGAAATAGGCGCATACGGCATAGCGGGTGGATGGCGCGCTCTGTTCGCCCGAATGCGATTCCGTATGCCCCGGTTCGAGCCTCAACACCTTCGAATAGATGAACTGCGCGATCAGCTCTTCCTTGTCTTCTCTCAGCGACTGCAATTCGGGCGGATGGTAGCTGCGCAACGCGCTTTTCACGAGCGTATAGATGGAAACCATTTCGTCGTGCGACAGATGCGTTCTGCGCCGCCAGAGCGCGGCCAACGTCGATACAGAACCGGCGTCCGCCGCGGCGTTCATCGTCAAGGTATCCATCATGTCCCCCCATATCGGTGGCTACGCGAGGAGTATGGTTTTTTCGTACCGATCGTCCAATATGGATTAAGTGATAGCCGTCGCCTAAACCCTCGGGTAAACCGGTCGAGCACGGAGACTTCCGCCGCTTGCTGACGTTACCGAGCGTTGCGCCGCGACAAGGGGATGACAGCATGCATGGCGATCGTGAGCAGAATGAGATCGATACCGATCTCGCGAATACGCTGTACGCCGCGGATCCCGTTGCCTTCGTCGCACACGGCTGCGCACTCGTCCTTCTGAGCGCCATCTACTTACCCCGCGAAGTCGACAGGCGAATCGCCCTTGTCTGCATGTCTGTCTATGGCATCGCGAACCTCGCGGCGCTGTGCTTGTGGGCATGGCGTCGTCATCGTCCGTTCGCGCTCGATGCGCGTGACTGGGTCCGCCTGCACGCGCTCGAAAACGCCGTCCTCTACGGTGCGCCCGGTCTTTCGATATGGTTGGCATCGCAGATTGATTCCAGCGATGCCCTCGCCGTTCATATCGTCCTGATCGTGGCGCTGGCCGGGCTTGCCTATGCGTCGAACTTCCTGTGCTCGATGAACCTGTGCGCGGCTGTCGTGGCGCTGATGACGCCGGCCGTTGCCATGCATCTCGTGCAGCCCGCGCATGGCCCTGTCACGACGGGCCTGCTGCTCGCGGCGTTCGGCGTCGCGCTGTGCCTCGTCGCGGCGCAGTACCGGCGGCGTCACCGGTGCATCGTTGCGGCGCTCGTCGACCAGCAAAGGCTCGCCGAAACCATCACGCGCCAGAAGTGCCTGATCGAAGACGCGAGCCGCGCGAAGACACGCTTCTTCGCCGCCGCAAGTCACGACCTCAGGCAGCCGCTCCATGCGATCGGCCTGCTCGCACAAGCGTTATGCGAGCGCGGCGCGAAGCCCGAGGAGCGCGATGAAACCGCCCGCAATATCATCGCGAATGTCGAGGCGTTGAATCACCTGTTCAATCAGGTGCTCGATCTGGCGCGCATCGAGAGCGGCGTCACGCAGGTCATCCCGCAACACTTCCGCTTGTCGGAACTGCTCGCGCGCATCGACAAGCAGTTCCGCCCTGCTGCCGCCGCGAAAGGGCTGGCGTTCCGCATCGCGCCGACCGCGTGTATCGCGAAGACCGATCCCGTGCTGCTCGAACGCATCCTGATCAATCTCGTATCCAACGCAGTGCGTTACACGGAGTGCGGCGCGATCTGGATCGGCGTGCGGCATGGCAACGATCCCGAGCGCTGCCATATCGAAGTGCGCGACTCGGGCATCGGCATCGCGCCGCACGAACACGAGCTGGTATTCGAAGAGTTCTATCAGGTGCCGCTGCCGCAGCATGCGATGCGGCAGGGCCACGGGCTCGGCCTGTCGACGGTGCGCCGCCTGATTCGCCTGCTCGGCGACGAACTCACGCTGCGCTCGGACCTCGGACGGGGCACCACCGTTCGCGTGCCCGTGAAACTGGGCGAAGCAAGTCTGATCACCGCGAGTTTGACCGCGCCGCCGTCCGTGGGCGCGCTGATCGAAGGCCGCCATATCCTGTGCGTCGACGACGATCCCGCCAATCTCGATGCCCTCAGCACGCTGCTCACGCGCTGGGGCTGCATCGTGCGCGGCTGCCGCGACGAACTCTCGGCGGTGCGCGCAATCGCCGAGGGCTTCGTGCCGGACGCGTTCGTATGCGACTACCAGATCGGCCGCCATCAGACGGGCGTCGATGCGATCAGCGCGGTGCGCGAAACGCTGCGGCGGCGCGGTCACAATCAGCTTGCGTGCGTGATGATCACCGGCGACATGGCGTCGCCCGAACTGTCCGCGCTCGCCGCCGATGGCGTGCCGGTCCTGCGCAAGCCGGTGACGCCGACGCGCCTGCGCCGCACGCTCGATCTGCTGCTGCAGGAAAGCGGCCAGGACGAGGCGGCGTGACGGCGCGTGGCGCCGATGCACGCCGCGCTCAGAGTTCGCGCCCGGCCTGCAGCCAGCCGTTGATGACCGCGATCGCAGACGAGCGGTTATGCACGCCGAGCGCCCGAAAAATGACCGACAGATGGACCTTCACCGTGCCTTCGGCCACTTGCAGTTCGCGGGCGATCATCTTGTTCGTGCAGCCCTGGTGGACGAGCCGCATGATTTCGCGCTGGCGTGGCGACAGGTTTTCCATCAGATGCAGATGATGCGGCGCAAGCGTGACGGCGGGACCGCTGCAGGACGTGTTCGGCGAAGGGGCAGCCGTGCGCGGTGGCGCAACACGCGATCCGCCGATGAGACTCAGCGCCTCGATTGGCACGTACGCGCCGCCGGAAAGCACGAGTTCGATCGCCTTGAGCATCACGTTGGCCGGCTCGCGCTTGGGCACGAAGCCGAGCGCGCCCGCGGCGAGCACGGCGCGCATTTCGTCGACGGATTCTTCCGCCGACAGCACCACGAGCGGCAGCGCGGGATTCGCCTTCAGCAGAGCCGTTAGCGACGACGCGCCCGCCATGCCCGACATGTGCAGATCGACGATCGCGAGATCGTGATTCGCTTCGGGCCGTGCGGCGGCGGCGAGCGTGTCCCAGCTATCGGCGTCGTCGAATTGCGCGTCGGGATCGATTCCGCGCAACAGCGACTTGACAGCCTGACGGATCAGTTCGTGGTCGTCGGCGACGAGGAACCTCATGCATGTCTCCATGCTCAGATGGCGTGACGCGCGATGAATTGCGTGCGCGTCACCGCATCATTCACTGTGTATCGTCGACGCACAAGTCCGGATCGCTCACGACGCAATCGGCGCTCGGCATCGCCGGCCCGCCACGCACGCGCACGCCCGATTCCTTCGCGGAAATGCGCAGTCCTTTCGGCAGCAGGACCCACATCTGCGCCGGCTGCTTCATTCTGCTCGCCTTCTGCTGCGCCTGTGCGCCGGTGCCGAAGAAATAGTCCGCGCGGACCGCGCCGCGAATCGCGCCGCCCGCGTCCTGGGCCATCAAAAGCCGCGTGATGGATGCCCCCGATCCGCCCTCGCTGGCATCGACGAATACGGGTGCGCCGAGCGGCGTCGTGCGTGGATCGATCGCGGCGGAGCGCTCCGGCGACAACGGCACCCCGAGCGCGCCGATGGGACCCGCCGCCGAATCCGGGATGGGGCGGAAGAAGACGTAGCTCGGGTCCGATGCCGCGAACTTATAGGCGATGGGCGCGGCGGTCGCGAGCGGCGCGACCGGCGGGTTCGTTGCGCGGGGCGAATCGATCGGGGCGGCGCCTGCGTTTCCTGTCTTACCCGCCGGCGATGGCGTGCTCACGCGGGACGGGCGCACCGCGGGCGTCGCGCCTTTGGCCAGGTTGAAGCCGCGCAGCAGCGGGGAGTCGGGGGAGGCGTCCTCGTCGGCAGCGGGTTCGTCCTGCGCGCCGCGCAGCAGCGGGGATTGCGGGGTGTCGTCGGAGGTGGCCGTATCGGGCTTGTTCTCGACGGAAATCGCGCTTTCTTCGAGCGCGATTTCGACACCGCGCACGAGAATCTTGCGGCCCTTGCTCTGCGCGCTCGCGACCGGCGGATTGAACGCGTAGCCGTTCTGTTCCGCATAGGCGAGCCGTATGACGCTCACGCCGTCGGGCAGGACGATCTTGCCTGCGCCTTGCAGTTGCATCGAATAGAGCATCGCGGGGTCCGCGACATAGGCCAGCACGGGCGCGTCGATGCGGCCGCGTTCGATCTGCGCGCGCGACAGATACGGCACGATGCGGCCGCCCACGAGCCGCAAGCGCAGCTTCTTGTCGCGGATATCGGGGACGCTGTTGCCGAGGTCGAGCGCGTACACGCCCTTGGCGCGGCTCATCGACAGCGCGGTCAGCGGCACCACCGTGCGCCCTTCGATGCGCGCCATCATCGGTTCGGAGCGGGCGCCCGGCGGGAGCTTGCGCGAATCGAGGAAGAGCATGTCGCGGGGGACGCCGTAGACAGGGTACACGTAGGGCGGATCGTAGCGGCGGCTGCCGCGCATCACCGGTTCGTAGTAGCCGGTCAGCACGCCGCGCGACGTGCGGTCTACGTTGCGGATCTGGTAGACGGTGAAGTTGTCCTCGAAGAAGCGCCTGACGGCAGTGCGGTCGGTTGCGCGGATGCCGCGCGAAGCGGCGCACGGGGACGCCCAGGCGGGTTTGGCTCCTAGCACGGAGCAGCTTCTTTTGAATGCTTCCCAGGATTCAGATACGTCGTCGTTGGTCCAGCCGGGGAGGGTTGCGAACGATACCGGCGTATAGAGCGCGTTCTTTGTCGCGAAAGGGGTCGCGGTGCCGGTTATCGATGCCGATGGGCTCGCTGGCAAGGGGTTCGTTATGCCAGGTTCCGGGCCTGTCGGCGTTGCGGGGATCATTTGGGATTGTTCTTGGTCTTTGGGTTGGTCTTGATCGGTCTGGATTTGTTGCGCTGCGGTTTGTGCCTGCGGCGGGGGCGCGGTCGTGCAGCCGGTTGCTAGTAGCAGTGCCGCTGCTGCAACTATCGATGCGGATCGGGCGGTCGATGCTCGTTCTGACATGGTCTTTCTCGAGTTGGCGGTGCGACTATTTTCATTTGGGATGCTTATTTTTCGTGTCGGTCTATTAGTGTGCCCCTCCCCGGGGCGGGGGTCACTTTCTTGGCTGTCGACCAGAGTTGGCGCTTTAGCGCCTTACTCCGGTCCCATGCAAAGAAAGTAACCAAAGAGAGCAGCCTTTTTGGCCCGCAGCAATGACTCGTGTGGCCACTTCGTAGAAGATCAGTGGCACTCAGCTTGTAGACAGCCCTGAATCACCTTCCACGCCCGCTGAGCGCCACGTTCTCCGAGCCCCTTGGCTCGTTAACACCGATCTCTTCTTTCCTTCTTTGACCATCCAAGCAAATAACTTCCCTCCGCGGGCGGGTCACGTCCTTGGCTGTCGCCGAAACTTGGCGCTCCAGCGCCTTATCTGCTCCCACGCGAGAAACGCACCAAAGGAAGCAGCGCTCTTTGGCTGACGCAGCTTGCGTGTGGTTACTTCATGGAACATCGGTGGCAATCAGCTTGTAGACAGCCCCGAATAACCTTCCGCCCGCTGAGCGCACACGTCCTCCGAGCCCCTTGGCTCGTGACCAACGCCTTATCCACGCTCGTCGTAGTGCTCTGCGCCCCTTCGTGCGCCTACGCTTTCTCCTTACTTTGACGATCCAACCACATCGATTTTGAACGTCGCCGCGCCATACGCCACCGGACACGACGGCGCCTCACTGCCGCACGACGGCACTCCCGCAAACGGCGATGCACTCAGCGTCCGTTGCGCCGCCGCCGCAGCCTGCGCCGCAGAAGAAAGACTCCCGAACACCGAGTCATGCGCCATGTCCAGCGACGAAAAATCGCGCGGGGCCAGCGACACGATCGCCATGAAATGATTCTCGCCAATCGGTTCGCCCGCCTGCATCGGCCACGCCGCTCGCGGCAACACCACGCGCTTGCCCGCCACGACACGGTTGTCACGGTCCAACTCATTCGGGAAAAGCTGCAAGTACTGGTTCGCCGGATCAACCGCAAACACATACAGGTAACCCGCGCGATTGCTCGTCACAATGAAACGCAACCTGTCCCGATCCACCACCGCACGCTCAAGCGGCACCTCCACCTTCACCGCAACCGATGGATCCGCCAACGACGCAATACGCGCAAACTCACCAGCAGGCGTAAACGGCGGCAACGCCGGCGGCGGCACAACCACCGCAGGCCGACTCGCCGCCACCGACGCCGCCCCGCTCGCGTTCACCGCCGCCGATGCCGATGCCGCAATCGCCGCCGACCCCGCCGACCCCGCCGACCGCGCCCCATCCGGCCCGCTCGCCGCGCGCTGAACCTGCACCGCCGCCGGCCGATGCGACATCATCTTCGGCACGAAC
The DNA here is from genome assembly GCF_022879615.1 of Caballeronia grimmiae. Taxonomy (NCBI): domain Bacteria; kingdom Pseudomonadati; phylum Pseudomonadota; class Betaproteobacteria; order Burkholderiales; family Burkholderiaceae; genus Caballeronia; species Caballeronia grimmiae. Next base: position 82,772 of record NZ_CP084273.1, on the reverse strand, counting down.
CAGCCGATCCCAGCCGCCGCCAGCACGCATCCCGCACCCACGACCCAGCGCACGCGACGCCGTGCCGCCGCCCCACCGCGCCGCGCATCCGCTCCATCGGCGACGCCCGCCGCCCGCTGCGCCGATGCCGCGTCGAGCTTGATCCCCAGTTCGTCAGCGAATTGCCGGTCCGTCTGCGGACGATCAGCGGGCACGACGGCCAGCGCATGATCGATCGCCCTCAGAAAGCGATCCGAATAGCGTCCCGCCGCCAGCTTCGCGACCGGCTGATAACTGTCGCTCACCATGCGTCCCACCGACGGCGGCGGCGTTCTGCCCGTAATCGCAAAATAGACCAGCGCAGCAAGCGCGTAGTGATCCGTCCACGGCCCCTGCCTCAGCGAGGACACCTCCGCATACTGTTCGATCGGCGCATAGCCCGGCTTCAGAATGACCGTCAACGCCTGCGTCATGTCGCCGATCACGCGACGCGCCGCGCCAAAATCGAGCAGCACCGGCCGATGACTGTCCTCCAGCAAAATGATGTTGTCCGGCGCGATATCGCGGTGAAAGCAGTTCGATGCATGCAGCACCGCAAGCGCATCGATGAGCGGCGTCAGCAACGCGCGCAGCCACGCTTCGTCAGGCGGGCGCTGCATCGACTTCAGCGCGTCCTTCAGCGTCACGCCCCGGTAGTACGGCATCACCATGTACGCGGTGCCGTTCGCCTCCCAGAAGCGGTACACCTTCACGAGCGACTGATGATCGAAGCGCGCCAGCAGCCGCGCCTCGTCGTTGATGAAACTCTTCAGCCCCGCGCGAAACATGCTCTCGTATCGCGACGACTTCACCTGCACCTGCGTCGCACCGACGCGCGCCGCCAGCGCCGACGGCATGTACTCCTTCAGCGCGACCTCGCGATCCAGCGACGTATCGAGCGCGCGATACACAATGCCGAAGCCGCCTTCGCCAATCAGCCCGAGAATCTCGAACTCGCCCAGCCGCGTGCCGGGCGGCAATACGCCATTGGTGGCGGTCATGCCCTGCATGGGCGCACGCGCGCCGCTCACGATCACCGTCTTGTCGTCCCCGGCGCTGGCTTCGATGTTGACTTCGGTCTTGCCTTCGTCGCCGCGGTGCGGAGCCGGCTCGCCCGGACGCCTGCCGGTCGCGTTCATGATGGACGCTCCCGCAACAGCGTCGTGAAAAGCGCCGTATCGGGCAGGCCGTACACCGGCCAGATCGTGAACGGCCTGGGCGTCGCGGGCGGCCCCGCTTCCTTCGGCTCTGCGGCGGCCTCGGGTTGCTCCGCTTCATCCGGCGCGGACTGCGCCGATGTCCACATGCTCATGCCGTAAAGCTCCGTCTGCCAGATCGGCGCGAAGGTGCGCGCGAGGGCATCGGGCAGCGTGGCCGCTGACTGCACGATCCACGGCTCGCTGAACACCGCTGCCCGCGCGTTGTCGCACGGCGGCGCGGGCGCAGGCGCGGGAAGCGCGGCGAGTTGCGCATCGAGCCGCTCGATGCTGTGATCGAAGTCCAGCGCGGCAAGCGCGACGCCTTCGATCGCCGACAGCCATTCCCACAGCGCGACGATCTCGCCGCCCCGCGCGGGCGCGCACGGCAGCGACGCCGCGATCGTCAGCGGAAAATGCCGGCCCACGCGATCCACCGACGCCATCACCACGCCCGTCCAGCACTGCGTGAGCGCCGGAGCGATCGCACCGGGCATCGCGAAGAAGCGCCATACCGGACACGTCAGATAAGACGCCAGCCAGTCCGCGCCGAGCGCCAGTTGCGTCTCGGCGACGCGCTGCGCAAGCCACGCATCCCACGGCGCGACGAACGCATCCGACAAGCGCCGCGCCGCGAAGTCGCCGAGCGAAGGCAGCTTGCCGTACCAGCCGGGAATGGCCGGGGTTTCATCGGCGAGGGCGTGGGCGGGATCGTCGCTCATCGGCGTTCATGGGCGTTCATGGCGTTCAAAGGCGTTCGGGACACGAGAACGCGCGCAAATCGGCGAGCCGGAACGGATTCTCGACGCTGTTCGCCGTCACTTCGAAGCGCGCCTTGCGCCCCTCCACGTCGAAGGTCACGATGAAGCGCTCCGGCTGGCCGGTCGCCTGCACGTCGAGCCGGTCGAACATGCGAAACAGCGCCCACGGTCCTTCAAAGACCAGATTACTCGCCCCGTTCGAAGGCGGCGGAGTCAGTTGCAGGCTCACGCGGCCCGAGTTGCGCGAGCCGGGCCACTGGATCGCCGCCGGGACCTGCGGACCGTGCGCGTAGGTGAGAATCTGCCCGTCGATGTCGAGCGTGAAGGAAAGGATCGTCGGGTCCATGTCGAGCGGCTTGAACTGCAGCGCGAGCGCGGGCGTCTTGCCGCCGCTGCGGAAAAACACGCCGCGGATCGTCGCCGCGCGCTCGAACTGCGCGAGCCCGGCGGGGCTGATCTGCGTCGCGCCGGAATCGGACTTCTTGAAGGCCCACGGCTTCGCGGATACATCGACGTCCTGCGCGAGGTGCTTCTGGAAGAATTCGTCGAACTTGCCGCCCGGCGCGAAGAGCGCGCCGAAATCCTCGGGCAGCACGTCGCGCCCCGACGCCGGCACGAACGGGTAACGGCCGCCCACCGCGCGATCGCAGAATGCGGAAATCGATTCCTTCAGGTCCGCCGACAGATTCACGCGCCGCGCCTGCAGCGTTTCCGCCGCGCCCTGGCTGCCGAGATCCAGCAGCGCGGTGCGGATCGGCTCGGGCATCCGCGCGGCCTGCGAACGCAGCTTCGCGGGCGCGTCGGAGGCGGGCGGCGCGGTCTTCTGCTGCAAGGCTTCGTCGGTGGCGCTCAGGTACGCGTAGACATCGTTGATGAGCGCGAGCGTCTGCACGATCGGCGCGGGCTGCCCCGCGCCGGGACTCGTCGCGAGCGCGTGCAGCGCCGCGAAGCGGTCGTCGACGATGCTCTCCAGCCGCGTGCCGGGCGCGACCGGCGCGATCTTCGTCGGGTCTGGTCCGCGGATGATCTTCTCCAGCCGCTCGCGCGCCGCGCTGATCTTGTCGTTCGCCTTGTCGACGACGCTCGTCTCGTCCTGCGGCTTCGCGGCCAGCGTCGTTTCCCGCGATGCCGCCCGCACCAGCATCGCGAGCGGCGAATCGGGCGCGGAGAGAATGCGCGCGATCTGCGCCGATCGCGACAGGCTGTCCGCCCGCACGATGCGTATGTCGTTCAGGAACTCGCTCCACGTGCGCGCGTAGTCCTGCAAATACAGAAGCCGCACATCCTGGGTCAGGCGCTGCATCGCTGCGGGATCGCCGCGCGGCAGGCCGCTCTGATCGCGGATGCCGAGCACCCACGGCTCTTCGGCGGCGAGTTGCGCGGCGGTATCGTCGACGGCTTTGAGAAACGCCTTGTGATAGCCGTCGAACGAATACAGGCCCGGCACGCCGCGCGTGAGCGGCGCGCCGCTCGCCCGCACGAAGACGAGCTGCGCATTTGGCCCGCCCGCCCGCGCGACGGTGAACTCGGGATACTCCGCGCCCACGCCTTGCTGCTTCACGCGACCGTAGACGCGCTGCGCGAGCGTGCTGGCGGCGAGCATCGAACGCACGCTCGCGACGAGACGTTCGTCGAACGGCAGATTCGGATGCACGACGCCGCGCGACAGCAGCGCATCGAGATGACGGCCAAGCGCCGCGCGCTCCGCGTTGCCGACTTCGCGCGGCAGCGAGCGGTCCCAGTCGGTGACGATCCACACCTTGAGCGCATCGGGGTCCTGATGCTCCGGCTGATTGAGCATCAGATACGCCTTGAGCGCCTCGTACGCGTAGCCCGGATTCGACGCGTTCGCGCTGCGCGCCTGCTCCTCGATGCGCGCGGCCAGCTTCGGCAGGAACAGATCGGTCAGGAGCCGGTCGTAGGCGCCGTTCGCGGCGGCGTCGAGCTTCGCGCCTTGCCATAGGCCCCATTGCATCGCGAGCGGCGGATGCGCGGCATCGACTTGCGGCGTGGAACCGAGCTTTTGCACCGCCGACAGCAACGGCAACAGTGCAAAGAGGCTCGTATTCGCCGCCGATGTCCCCGCCACCGCTTCCTTCGCCGTCCGCGCGGTCCGCTCCACGTTCTCGACATAGGCGCGGTTGCGCAGATAGCTCGTGCCCCACAGCGCCAGCACGCACGCGCTCACCGCCGCGATGCCCGCATACGCCGACAAACGCCGCACATGACGGCGCCGCGCCCATTGCAGGTTCGATCCGGCGAGCCCTTGTTCGGCGAATACGACCTGCTTCAGCAGCCGTTCGATGAAATAGCTGCGCCCGCTCGACGGACGCGGCGGCTGCATGCCGCGCTCGATGCGGTCCATGCGGAAGGCGCGCGCGAGCGAACCCATCACGCGGTCGATCGGCGTGCCTTCCTGCGTGCCGCTCGTGAAATAGACGCCGCGCAAAAACGGCAACTCGTCGTGCTTCGACTGCATGAAGGTGGCGCTGAGTGCTTCGGCCAGCAGCGGCTTGAGCGCCGCGAACTGCTGCGGAAAGCCGATGATCGCCGCGCGCTCGGCAAGCCCGCTTTCCGCGTGCAGGCGATCGGGCAGGCGCGCGACGAGCCGCGCTTCGAGCGCATCGAGTTCGGCGTCGACGCGTGCGGCGAACTCGGCATCGGTCGTGGGGCGGCCGGGCTCGTACGGAAACGTGAAGCCGAAGACCTGCGCGCGCTCTTCCTTCGACATATCCGCGAAGAACTCGGTGAAACCCGCGAGCAGGTCCGCCTTGGTGACGAGCACGTAGACCGGAAAGCGCGTGCCGAACGCCTGGATCAGCTCGCGCATGCGGGCGCGCAACGTCGAGGCCATGTCGCCGGCGCTCGCGTGCGTGGCGGCGAGCAGGTCGGGGACGGCGAGGGTGAGCAGCACGCCGTTGATCGGCTGGCGCGGGCGTGTCTTCCTGAGCAGCGCGAGGAAGCCCTGCCACGCGGTGTGATCGGTGTCGCGGTCGCTTTCCTGCGTGGTGTAGCGGCCCGCCGTGTCGATCAGCACCGCTTCGTCGGTGAACCACCAGTCGCAGTTGCGCGTGCCGCCGACGCCGCGAATCTTGTCGGTGCCGAATCGCCCGGCGAGCGGAAAGCGCAGCCCCGAGTGGACCAGCGCCGTCGTCTTGCCCGCGCCCGGCGCGCCGATGAACATGTACCACGGCAACTGATACAGGTACTGCCGTCCCGAGAACGTGATCCAGTCGCGCCAGCCGGGCTTGCCGCCCGACGCGGTGAGGCGCGCTTCGCGCAGCACGGCGAGCGCCTCGTCGAAGCGTTGCGCGAGCGTCGCGACTTCCGCTTCGCCCGCGCTCGGCGCGGCGGCGCGGGCGGGAGGCGGCCCGTCGTGACGCGCGAGGCCCGCCGCCAACGCGGCCTGCGTGCGCCGCGCGCGCCACGCAACGTACAGCCGCCGCAACAGCAGCAATAGCGCGACGCAGCCAATGGCGATGAAGCGCGCCATCTCCGGTTCCAGCGGATAGTTGCCCGCGAACGACAGCAGCGGCCCCGCGATCCAGATCGCGCCGGCAGTCAGCAAAAATCCGATGATCGTCAGCAGCACCGGATGGAACAGGATCGACAGAATCTTCTTCATGGTCACGAACCCGGCCTGGCGAACAGCGTCACCTCGACACGCCGGTTGCGCGCGCGGCCGGCGGGCGAGTCGTTGGGCGCGACGGGATCGGCGTCGCCCTGGCCTTCGGCCTTCAGGCGCGCGGCCGGCACCTTCGCCGCGAGCAGGTCGCGCACGTTCGCCGCGCGCTCCTGCGACAACTCCCAGTTCGACGGATAGCGCGCCGAGCGAATCGGCCGGTCGTCGGTGTGGCCGGTGACGAGCACGTTGCCCGGCACCGCGCCGAGCGCCGCCGCGATGCGCTGGATCAGCGGCTTCGTCTGCGCCGATACCTGCGCGCTGCCCGGACTGAAGACGTTGTCGCCATGCAGCGTGATGACGGAGCGATCGACGCGGTCATCGACATTGACGAGGCCATCGCGGATGTCCTGCGCGAGGAATTCGGCGAGACGCGGCTTCGCCGCCTGCGTGACGACGAGCGGCCGCTGCGCGCCCGCCCGGATCGACGCAAGCGTGGCGAACGCCGGATCGGAAAGGCGGCCAAGCTGGAAGCTCATCGCGAGATAGGCGGCCGCGAGCAGCAGCAGGGCGAGCGCGCCGGCGACCCACACGGGCAGCACGTCCGTCGCGCGCCGCCGCGCGGCGGGCACGCCTTCCCAGTGCGGCGACAGCGCGCGCTCCGGCTCGCCGCGCTCCTTGCGGATCAGTTGATGCACCCGCACGCGGATCGCGTCGAGCGTCTGCCTGCCTTGCGCCGCCACGCGATAGCGCCCCTCGAAGCCGAGGGCGAGCACGATGTTCGACAATTCCAGCAAATGCAGATGCACCGCGGGCTTTTGTGCGAGGCCCGCGAGCAACTGGAACACTTTCTCGCCGCCCCACGCTTCGTTGTGAAACGTCACCAGCAGGCTTTGCCGCGCCCACACGCCCGCGCCCCACGGCGTGCCCGACGCGGCTTCGTCGAGCATCGTGCAGATCATGTAGCGCGCCGCCGTCACCTGCTCGGCGGGGACGCCCGCCGCACGGGCCTCCGCCTCGAAGCGGCGCACGCCGGCGGCAAGCGAATCGCGAAGCGCGGCGGGGTCGGCGCACGCGCTCATCGCCCGGATGCGCGGCGCGAGTTGCAGCAGCGGCGAACACGCGGCGACCAGCGGATTGACCGCGCCGCCGCGAACGAACGCGGCATCGAAGGCGCGCGGGTCGGCGTCGGATGCTAACGTGCCGTCGGTCCCGCCGCTTGCACGCGATTCGCTCGCGCCCGGAACGCGCCGCCGCGCGCCCGGGTTCGGCTTGATCATCGTCTGGTCGGATTCGAATCCGGCGAACGGATCGTCGTGGTTCGTCATGTCATCGATGCTCAGTGTCGGATGGCCCAGAACTCGAGCTGCAGCGCCGGAAACTCGCCCGCGATGTACATCGCCAGATTGCCGGTCTGCTCCAGCTCCTTCCACAGCTCGCCGCCGCGATCCAGTTCGAAGTACGAAAAGCCCGCGTGAAACGGAATCTGGCGCGGCGCGACCGGCATCGCGCGCAGCCCGATGCCCGGCAGCGCGAGATTGACGAGATCGCGCAGCTTCTCGGCAGGCGCGACTTTCACCTGAGTCGGGAAGCGCGTGCGCAACGCCTCGCCGGGCATCTGCGCGTTCGCGGCCAGCACGAAGCCAGCCGTTCGCACGAGTTCGAGGTCGTTGATCATCGCGACGCGCACGCCGGGCTTGCGGCTTTGCAATTCGATCGCGACCGCATCCGGCTCCCGCACTTGCGCGAGCAGTTGCCGCACGTCGCGCATGACCGGCTCGAACGACGTGGCGATATCGTCATGCCGATACGGCGGATACGCGGGCACGCGACGCCGCTCGTCGAAGGCGGCGAGATCGCCGGCGAACGCGAGCGTCGTCTGATAAAGGCGCTCGGGATGCAGCAGCGGCGAGTGCAGCAGATGCGCGTACTGCGGCTCGAAGCGGTTGAGCGTTTGCAGCAGCAAGAAATCCGCGATCTCCGCGACGCCTCCGCGCCCCGGATTCGCCAGCCGGCTCGCGAGCCGGTCCGCATGCTGATGCGCGAGCCCGGCGAGTTCCTGTGCATAGCCGAGCAGACGCGGGTCGGCGAGCGCGTGGAGCATCGGCGGGATATAGGCGGGGTCGAGCAGCACGCGATTGTCCGCGCGCCGCTCCAGCACGCGCGCCAGGCCGATGGTCGCGAAGGCGTCGGTGGCGTCGCGCCCGAGCATCAGCCGCAGGTTCGGCGCGCCGACGCGAATCTGCGCGACGCGATCCGTGCTCGTCGTGATGTCGGCGACGGACGTGTCGCTCGTGCGATAGCGCAGCGCATCGGCGCGGCCATCGGCGATGCCGTCGGAGTCGAACTCCTTGGCTCCGGCGCGCACGAGGGGCAGCGCGAGCAGCACGAGCTCATCGCGCGTGCCGGGCGGAATGTCGAGCGGCGGCGGCGCGGGCGCATCGTCGGGAAACGAAAACGCCGCGCCGTCGGGCAGCACGCCGAACGCCGACGACAGCGCGATCTTGCCGAGCCCGAGCGCGATGTCGTCGATCTTCACGTCAGCCCAGCCCCACGACCAGGCTTCCGTCGCCCGTGCATGGGAACGCACGAGATGCTCGATGAAGCGGTCGTGTTGCTGAAAGTGCTGCGGTTCGAGGAACAGGCCCTCGGACCAGATCATGCGTTGGTGCCAGGTCATGGTGGCTCGAAGTTTCACGCGTTGCCTTGCGTCCGGCGCTTTCACTGCGCCGGACGCTCCGGTCAAAGAACGATTGAGCGGAACGATTTTGGAAGCCGCCGCCAGCGCGCCTGGCGCTGCGGCGCTGTCACTTCGCGGGCTTCTTCTTGCCCGACGGCGGCGGCGGCGCGGGCTGCGCGGCGATAGTCACGTCGGCGGCATCGACGCGCACGTTCATCACCGTCGTCTGGTTCGGAGGCACCGGCTCGGTCACGCGCCAGCGCGATCGTTCGATATCCCGATACGCCGCCACGACCGCCACGAACTTCGTGCCCGGCTGCACGGTTTGCTCGACGCTGCGGCTGTCGCCGGGACGCAGCAGGAATTCGTTCTTCGCGTTGAGATCGCCGCCGAGCGTCGCCTGATCCTTGCCGTAGAGCGTGAAGAAGTCGGCGCTGTCGAACGCGGCGGTCGTCTTGAGTTCGTACACGCGCACGACGACGGGCGATGGCCGCCCCGTGCGATCGGGATTCGCGGTATCGAGCGCGTTCACGGTGATCCGCACGATGGTCGGTGCGGGTGGCGGAGGCGGCGCGGACTTGCACGCGGCGAGCGCCAGCGCGCACAGCGGCACGGCGAGAAAACGCACGCGGTTCATGTCTGACCCGGTAGGTGACTAGCGACACAGCAGCAGACGAACCATGCCGCCGCGTTTTTTAAATCGGCTGCGGTGTTTCGTCTAATCGTGGCACCGCGCCGGCAGCGCGCCGGCGGTGAGTGCAGAGCGACGGTCATCGAGGAGCGCATTCGTGAAACCGACTCAACGGATGGCGCCGGCCCTTGCCGGGGACGGTATGCGCGTGGCCGCCGGCGACGCGGCAAGGCGGGTCGTCGCGGCGATGGCGCTGCTGGGCGCGCTCGGCGTCGCACCGCCCGCCGATGCGCAGGCGGCGCGCGACGAAGCTCCCACGCCCGCCGCGCGTCAGGCCGAAGCCCGCGTGCGCGACGCCGAGACCATCGCGACGCTGTCGCAGGAAGGACGGCTGCTGCTCTCACGCGATCAGGTGAAGCTCGACGGCTACGCGTACTGCAGCATGTCGGTGGCGGCGGCGGAGCGCGGCGATTTTCGCGAGAGCATCGAGGCGGCCTCGCGCGCGCTCGTCGTCGCGGGGCAGACGGACAACGCCAATCTCGCCGCGCTCTCGCGCCGCGATCTGGCCATCGCCTATAGCTATGCCGGCGATCTTCCCGATGCGGAACGCTACGCGAAGGAAGCCATCGCGGCGGGCGCGGGCAATCCGCAGCAAGTGCTCGCGCCGTCGCACAAAGTCCTCGGCGATATCGCGGCGCGGCGTGGCGATCCGGCGGGCGCGCTCGGCGAGTACCAGGCGGCGCTCGCGGCGGCGTCGCCGCCTTATCGCCCGATGGTGCTGCTGTCGATCACGAACGCGCAGATCGCAACCGGCGACGCCGCTGGCGCGCGCGCGACCTTCGAGCAGACGGCGGGCGTCGACGACAGCCTGCTCGCGCCGTTGAGAAAGCGCATCGAAGGCAATCTGTTGCTCGCCGAAAACAAGCCGCAAGCCGCGCTCGACGCCTTCGCCGCGAGCGCCGCGAAAGGCGGCTCCGACGCGAGCTACGACAAGCTCTGGGCGCAGGAAGGGATGGGCCGCGCGTATCTCGCGCTCGGCGACCGCCGCAAGGCGCGGGACGCGTGGCTCGCCGCGCTTGACGAATCGGAATCGATCCGGGCGCGTTTTCGCAGCGACGAGTTCAAGACCGGTCTCTTCTCCGATACCCAGACGGTGTTCGAGGAAGCGATCGCGCTCGTCGTGGAAGACGGCGACTACGCGCAAGCATGGACGCTGTCCGAGAAAAGCCGCAGCCGCGCGCTGCTCGATGTCGTGCGCAACCGGCTCGCCGCGAACGTCGACGAGACGCAACTCAACGGCCGCGCGCTTTCGCTCGACGACGTGCGCGCTGCGCTGAAGCCCGGCGAGGCGATCGTCGAATTTCACGGCCTCACCGACCGGATGATCGCGTGGGTCGTGCGCCCCGATGGCATCCAGGGATTCACGCTGCCGATCGCACGCAAGGACATGGCGCTCGCCGTCAACGACTTTCGCAGCGCGATCGTGCGCGGGCGTCCGCGGGCGCTGACGTATGGCGCGAAGCTCGATGCACTTCTGATCGCGCCGCTCGGTCTGCGTCCCGGCGAGCGGCTCATTATCGTGCCGAACGGGGCGCTGCACTACATGCCGTTCCAGGCGCTGCGCAATGCGAACGGATTCCTGATTCAGCGCCACGCGCTCGCGCTCGCGCCATCGGCGAGCATCGCGGTGCAACTCGTGCGGCGGCCGCAGCGCATCGCGAGCGATCTCGTCGCGTTCGGCAATCCGCGTATCGCACCGGAGTTCGATCTGCCGGGCGCGGAAGCCGAAGTCCGCGCGATCAGTCCGCTGTTCGCCAAACGCGAAGCCTTCCTGCAGGGCGATGTCACCCGCAAGACCTTCAGCGACAACGCGCCGGCGGGCCGCATCGTGCATGTGGCGACGCACGCGCAAGCCGACACCATCGATCCGCTGCACTCGCGCGTGCTGCTCGCGCCCGCGACGCAGCCCGCCGACGGCCCAGACCCGATGCTCGCGCAGGACATCTACAACCTGAAGTTCGATTCGGTCGCGCTCGTCACCTTGTCCGCGTGCGAGACGGCGCTCGGGCGCATCGAGCGCGGCGACGAAATCATGGGCTTCACGCGCGCGTTCTTCTATGCGGGCGCATCGGCGCTGCTGGTGTCGATGTGGCCCGTCGCCGATGAATCGACCGCGCTCACCATGCGAACGTTTTACGGCTCGCTCACGAAAGGCGCGGAGGCCGTCGACGCAATGCGCGACGCGCAGCTCGCCGTGCTCGCCAACAGCAAGTTCGCCCATCCGTTTTACTGGGCGCCTTTCGACCTGATAGGCAACTGGCGGCTGACGGTCGCGCGGTGAAGTTGTGCCACGGCCCGATTCGTTTCGATAACGACGCAGCAGTGAACGATGCCATGAAATCCTTCGCTATCCGTATCAACAAGCGCCCGTGCGGGATCGTGCGCGCAGCCGGCGCGAGCCTCGCGTGTGCGGGCGCGCTGGGTGCGCTCGGCGCGCCGGACGCACGGGCGCAGCAGGTTCCGCTTCCCGGCACGCAGCAGACCCCGAGCGCGGGGACGCTGCTCAACCAGCAGCCGCGTCCGTCGACAGCCGCGCCGCCGCCCGGTGACGCCAATGCGCTGCCTGCGCCGCCCGTCGCCGCGCCCGCCGCGCCGGAAGGCACGAAGTTCACGTTGAAAAGCATCCGTTTCGCGGGCAACGAGGCCGTGCCGTCCGACGTGCTGCTCGCGCTGGTGGCCGGCAGCATCGGCCAGCAAGTGTCGATGAACGATCTCAACGCGATCGCCGCACGGATCGCGCAGGCGTATCGCGAGCGCGGCTATCCGCTCGCGCAAGTCGTGATTCCGCCGCAGGACGTGACGAGCGGCGAGCTGACCTTTACCGTGCTCGAAGGCAAGATTGGCCGCGTGAGGCTGACGGTCGCGCCGGGCGCGCCGATCAGGGAATCGATGGTGCGCGCGCGGCTCGCCGCCATCCAGCCCGGCAAGCCGCTCAGGCAGGCGGAACTCGAACGCACGATGCTGCTGCTGTCGGACCTGCCCGGCATCCGCGTGAGTTCGGCGCTGGAGACGGGCAGCGCGCCCGGCACCGTCGATCTGAACGTGACCGTCGAGCCCGTGCGCCGATGGAACTTCGCGGTCGCCGTCGACGACTACGGCGCCGCGCCCGCCGGCCGCTGGCGGCTCGGCGCAGTCGGGCGGCTCGCGTCGCCGTTCGGCATCGGCGACAACCTCGACATCAATCTGCTCGCGGCGGAGCGCGCCGATACCGTCTACGGGCGCATCGGCTACGACGCGCCGGTCAACGCGTACGGCACGCGTGCGGGCATCGCGTATTCGCATCTTTACTACTACCTCGGCAAGAATTTCTCGGCGCTCGACGCCCACGGCGATGCCGATGTCGTGACCGCGTCGATCTCGCATCCGCTGATCCGCTCGCGCAGCCAGAACCTGTTGTTGCGCGGCGCGCTGGAGTATCGCTCGCTGACGGACAAGATCGGCAGCGTGAGCTTCGAGAATCCGCAAAAGCTGTATGTCGCGAGCGTCGGGCTGTCGTACGAAAGCCGCGACAGCTTCCTCGGCGGCGGCTTCAACAGCGCGGACGTGCAGCTTTCGTTCGCGCACCTGAACATCGATTCGGCCCTTGCCGAGCAGATCGACCAGGGGCCGTTCGGACGCCACACGCAGGGCAATAGCGTGCGCCTGACGATGCAGGCGAACCGCCTCAACGCGATCACCCAGAAGACGAGCGTCTTCCTCGGCGTGTCGGGGCAATGGGCCAACCAGAACCTCGACAGTTCGTCGCGCATCACGCTCGGCGGGCCACGCGCGGTGCGGGCATATTCGCCGTCTGAGGCGGTCGTCGACGAGGGCTTGATCGGCACGGCCCAGCTTCGCTATGCGGTGATTCCGTCGCTGACGCTGTCCGCATTCTTCGATATCGGCGTCGGACGATACAACGCACGCTCGATTCCGGGGCAAGGCGCGAACACGGTGACGCGCAGCGGCGCGGGCATCGGCGCGTTCTGGACCGGGCCGTACGGCATCACGGTGGACGGCAGCATCGCGTGGCGGACGACCGGCCCCGACACGACCGGCGACGACAAGCTGCCGCGCGTGTACGTGCAGGTTTCCAAGTCGTTTTAGGCCGGTCCACATGGAAACGGCGATGCGAATCTTGGAAACCGGCGGCAGTGCAAACCTCGCCTCGCGCCGTCTAGCTATCCGGAACAAACGACGCGCGACACCGCGATGCAGACGATCTAGCGCGCCCGCCAACCTCGAATTCGACGTGGACGTTGCCGCTACGCACGGCATTTCATGCGGCAACGCATGGCCGTTTCATCCGTGAACAGACCCTAGGAGCGCGCAATGAACGACATCACTTGTCTCCGGGCCCGCAGGCATCGCCGGGAATGGGAGCGCGCGGTCAGGCGGCTGGCGAAGCGCGCCGCGCGCTGCGCCGGACTCGACGTGCGGGCGTCGGCGCTGCTGCCGCTGCTCGTGCTGGTGGCCGCGCCCGGCGCGTTCGCGCTGCCCGTTGGCGAAAACGTCGTCGCCGGCAGTGTCGCGGTCAACCGGCCGAACCCGCACGCAATGACGATCACGCAAGGCTCGCAAAAAGGCATCGTGAACTGGAACGGCTTCTCGATTCAGGGCAACGAGCGTGTCGATATTTCGCAGCCGTCGGCGCAGGCGGTGCTGCTCAATCGCGTCGTCGGCAACGACCCCAGCCGCATCGCCGGGCAGCTCAATGCCAACGGGCAGGTGTTCCTCGTCAACCCGGCGGGCGTGGTGTTCGCACGCGGCGCGTCGATCAACGTGGGATCGCTCGTTGCGTCGACGCTCGGCATCTCGAACGACGCGTTCCTCGCCGGCAAATACCACTTCGCGCAGCAAGGCTCGAGTGCAGGCAAGGTGACGAACGAAGCGACGATCAACGCAGCGCCGGGCGGCGCGGTGGCGCTGCTCGGCGCGCAGGTCGACAACAGCGGCCGCGTCAGCGCGACGCTCGGCAAGATCGCGCTCGGCGCGGGCAGCGACATCACGCTCGACTTCGCGGGCGACGGTCTCACGATGCTGAAGGTGAACGACAAGGTGGCGAACGCGCTCGTTCAAAACTCGGGCGTGCTCGAGGCAGACGGCGGGCAGATCGTGATGTCGGTGCGCGCCGCCGACGAAGCCGCCGCGAGCGTGCTGAACCAGACGGGCACGGTGCGCGCGAGAAGCATCGAGGCGCGCAATGGACGCATCGTGCTCGATGGCGGGACGTCGGGCATGACCGGCATCGCCGGCACTATCGACGCCAGCGCGCCGGATAGCGGAGCGGGCGGGCGTATCGACGTGACGGGGCATCACGTCGCGGTGAACGATGGCGCGCGCATCGACGCGAGCGGCGCGGCGGGCGGCGGGCGCGTGCGCGTGGGCGGCGGCGCGGCGGGCAAGGAGACGGATATCCGCAACGCCGATGCGCTGTGGATGAGCCCGAATGCGCACGTGCTGGCCGATGCGCTCGTCGCCGGCGACGGCGGCAACATCGTCATGTACGGGACCGAGGCGGCGCGCGTCTACGGAACGTTGTCGGCGCGAGGCGGTGCGCAACGCGGGAACGGCGGGCTCGTGGAAACGTCCGGAAAGTATCTCGACACGGACAGCGCGCGAATTCACCTCGGCGCACCGATGGGCCACGGCGGGCAATGGCTGCTCGATCCCGCGAACATCGAGATCGTGACCACCGCGCCGTCGACGCTCAGTGCGCCGCAGTCCAGCGTGGATGCCGGGACGAACACCGTAACCTTCACGCCGGGCACCGGCAACAGCTACGTGCTCGCGAATACCGTCAGCAACCAGTTGAGCGAGGGCGTCTCGGTGACGGTCTCGACCACCGCCACCGACCCGACGCCCGGCAACGGCGACATCACGATGAACCGTGGCGTCGTCATCACGAAGGCGGGACCGACGCCCGTGCCCGACGCAACGCTCACGCTGAGCGCGGCCGGGTCGATCATCGTGTCGGGGCAGATCGGCGGCGATGCGGGGCAAGCGTCGCCCGCGGGACGCCTGAACGTGGTGCTCGACGCCAATCAAAGCAGGGCGGCGGACGGCGCGAACCGGGTCGTGCTGTCCGGCGCGTCGATCAGCACCAACGGCGGTTTCGTGACAATCGGCGTGCCAGCCGCGCTCGCGAGCACGCCCGCCGCCGCGACTGCTTTCGATGGCGCGGCCATCGGCTTGTCCGGCGCGAGCATCAATACGACCGTGCAGACCGCATCGCCGGGAACGGAGACCGGCTCCATCACCATTAACGGTCGCGGCGCGCTGACCGTCCCGATTCCGCCCGACGGCTCGGGCCAGACGCCGACGCAATTCCCAACCAACACGCCGCTCGCCGCCGTCAACATGATCGATTCGACGCTCGCGACCTCCGTCGGCGCGATCTCGATCACCGGCGAAAGCGGCAACGCGCCGCCGCTCGCGCTGGGCGGCGTGCGGATCATGGACAACACCGCCATCAGTTCCGGCAGCGGCAATATCGGCATTCGGGGCGTCGCGCAGACCGTGCCGGCTTCGTCGCCGAGTTTGTCGACGGGCGTATCGGCTGTGGGCGTCGCGCTTATTCCGACGTCGGGCAGCACCGTAGCGCCAAGCGTGCTGGCAGGCTCGGGCAATATCAGTATCGACGGCACCGCGCCCAACGTGCAGGCGTCGACATCGGTCAATGGCGCGGGCGTGCGTCTCGAACGCGCGACGATCAGCACCGCGAGCGGCGATGTATCGGTCACGGGCCGCGCGCCCGCGTATCCGGCGAACGTGAATGCCGGGACGAGTTTCGTCGACGGCGTCGAAGTGGTCAGCGCGAATCTCGCGGCGGGCGGGCGCATGCTCGTGCAAGGCACGGTGCAGCCCGCGCCAGGCGTGCCTGCCGGCGTGCCGGGAACGGGCGTTTCAGTCACCGGCGGCGCAAGTGCATCGACGACGATCACCTCGGCCAACGCGGACATACGCATCTACGGCGGCGGCAACGCGCTGCCGGGCGTGTCGTTGCAAGGCGGGCCCGGCGGCGGCAACGTGCGGCAGGTCGATGTCCGCGCGGCCAACGGCGATATCGACATTCGCGGCTACACGACGAATCAGCCCGACGACGGCGTGTTCTTTCCCGGCGTGCAAATAAACAATGCGTCCGTGACTGCGCAGGGCAACGGCCATTTGCTGTCGATCACCGGGCAGACGCCCAGCGTCTCGCCGGCCATCGCGCTCAACGACGCGGTCGTCTCGGCGGGACGCGACCCGGACGCGTATGAAATCTCCGACACCGGCGGCACGCTCGTGTTGCGCGCGACGAGCGGCGCGGGCGTGCCCATCACGATCACGACGGTGTCGACCGCTGCGTCATCGTCGCTATTCGCGCCGGGCGGCAACCTCGTGTTCGTGCCGGGCGGACTCGCGCCGGACACGTTCGACCTCGTCGCCCGGAACGACACGCCGATCAGCGTCGGCGGCGCGGGCAACGGTTTCACGGTCACGCAGCCCGTGCTTGGCCAGATTTCGCCGAATGTCTCGAACGTGATCGTCGGATCGTCGACGCATACCGGGCCGATCACGCTCAACGTCAACGCGCCGACGACGGGTGCAGAGGCGCTGACGCTCGCGAACGGCGGCAACGGCAGTCAGGGGATCGCGCTGCCGGCCGGCTTCTCCGGCGATACGCTGACCTTGCAGTCAGCCGGCACGGTGACGGAAAACGGCGCGGGCATCCAGGCATCGACGCTGAACCTGGTCGGGCCGGGCGTCTTCGAACTGGCGACCGCGCCCAACAGCGTCGGCTCGGTCAGCTTCTCCGGCACGCGCGATGTCAGGCTCACGAGCGCGGGGAACATCAGCATCGCCGATCCGGGCGGTTACACGTTCGATGGCGCGACGGCGCGCGTCGTGCCGCCGGGCGGCGCCGGCGCGACGCTGGCGGGCAGTGTCGATCTGCGCACGACCGATGGCGGCGAAAGCGGCCCGGGCGACATCTTCGTGCCGGTGCCGATCGTCGAAACCGCAAGCGGGGCTTCCACGCTCGCCTTCCATTCGAGCGATGTGCTGAACCTGCAAAACGACATCACGTCGACGGGCGGGCCGCTCGACATCGTCGCCGATGCGCGCAACGCGATCATCGCGCTCGGCAATGCGGGCGAAGGCGGGGAGTATCGCATCCGCTTCGCGACCAGCGGCGGCAACGTCACGATGGGCACGCTCGACGGCGGCGCGGCCGGTTTCGACGGCGCGACGTTGCAAATCCGGTCCACGGACATCGACACGCGCGGCGGCGCGGGCGGCGGCAATGTCACGCTGCATGGCGTCGCGCCGCAGCAGGTTTCGCTCGGCGATGGCGGCGGATCGTTCCCGGCCTTCGGCACGCCTTACGGCGTCGACCTGAACGACGCGACGGTTTCATCGGGCACGGGAACCATCGAGGTGCAAGGCCAGAGCCTGAATCCCGCAGGGAACGCGGGCGGCGGCGTGATCCTTCGCAATGCGGGCAACCCGGCCAGCGTGACGCCCGGCCCGACGCGGCTCGTCTCGCTGGCGGCCGACTCCGCGAGCGGCGGCGCGATACGCATCTACGGCACCGGCAGCGGCGCGGGCAACCACGGCGTCGCCGTGCTCGACGGCGCATCGATCGAAGCGCCGAACGGGACCGTCGACGTGCGCGGCGCAACGACCGGCGCGGCCGCCGATGGCTATGGCGCGCTGCTGTGGTCGGGATCCATCGCGGCGGCGAACGTGCGCGTCGCTGGCTCGACCAGTACGGACACGCCGGGCATCGGCATTGGCGGGGTGAGCCTCCCGCCGAACGCGCAACTCGCCGCGCCGGGATTTGCGATCAATGCAGGCACGGGCGGCGCCGTGATCCTTCGTCCGGCGAACAACGGCACGGACAGCAGTCTCGCCGTGCGCAGCGGACCGGCGTCCATCGCCGCGCCGGGCGGCACGGTCGCTATCGCGCCGGGCTCGGTCGATCCGTCGAGCTTCGCCGTGATCGCGCAGGTCAGCATCCCGATCACGCTCTTCGGCACGAGCGCGACACCGGGGCTCTCGATCGACGCCGCGAGCTATCAGGCGTTCTCGCCCGCGATTTCGACGCTCGTGCTCGGATCGTCGACGCAGAGCGGGCGCATCACGGTGCAAGGCGCGTGCGCGGGCGGCACGGGCTGCGTGCCGCGTCCCGCCGTCGCGACGAATCTCACGCTGCAAAACACGGGCGCGGGAAGCAGGGGCATCGACCTTCCGTCCGGCATTGCATTGCCCGGGAAGACGCTCGCGCTCCTTTCCTCCGGCCCTGTCACCGATCCGGGCGGCATTCAAGCGCAGACGTTGCTGCTCGGCGGCGGCAGCGGCGACTTTCAGCTCGTCGATGCGGGCAACGACGTCGGCCTGCTCGCGCTCGCCGGGGCGCACGATGTCCAGGTCTCCAACCCGCACGGATTCGTCATCGGCACGGCGAGCGCGAACGGCTTCGATGGCGCGGCGGGCAGCGTCGCCGCGATCGGCGCACAGCAGCCTAACGTGACGCGCAACCTGACCGCCATCGCCGATACGGGCGCGATCGCGCTCGGCACGCCCGGCGCGCCTTCGCAACTGAGCGCGGGCGGCGACATCGACCTCGTGATGCAACAGGGCGTATTCCAGAACGATGCGGGCGGCACGCTGGCAGCGGGCAACGCGTGGCGCATATGGGCCGCGACGCGCAATGGCGAGAACCGCAACGGCATCGACCCGGGCGGCGCGCTGCCGAACTTTTACGGCTGCGTCTACGGCGGCATCTGCACTTGGAACGGCCAGCTATCGCAAAACGTCGTCCCGGCGACCGGCAATCACTTCGTGTATGCCGATCGGCCAACAGTGACCGTCACGATCGGCGATCAGGCGCGCATCGAAGGCACGCCGAACGGTCCCTTCACGTTCGACGTGAACGGCCTGCTCGGTGGCGATTCGCGCGGCTCGAGCCTTGCCGGCGGCGTGCACGGCTCGCCCGCGACGCCCAATTCTCCGGCGGGCAAGTATCCGATCGACGGCGCGTTTTCGTCGCCAGTGGGCTACGAGGTCGTCGTGCAGCCGGGCACGCTCACCGTCACGCCGATGCAGCTTCAGGGCGCCGTGTTCAATCGCAGCGGCCTGCAGCCGCTTTTCACGGCGCAGGAGCAGACCTTCGTCTACGAGAGCAATCTGGGCGGCATCAATATTTGCGTCGGCACCAACGAGCCGATCCTCGCGTTGCAGCAAGCCGAGAGCGAAGCGGACACGCTCGCGGCGGAATGGAAGCGCGTGCGCTCGCGGCCGAATCTCAACAACTGCCTCGTCGTGAACGGGCAGCACGGTTGCGGCGAATTCTGAGCGGGGCCGCGATGATCGACATCGAACCGCTGCTCGCGCCGACCGAATCGATGCCGCCCGCGGGCATCGATCTGGAATACGACGCGGCTTTTCTCGCCTTCGAAGCCCTGGCGCGCGAAGGCCCCGCGCGCCAGTTCGACGCGCCCGCCGAGCCGCCGCCGTGGACCGACGTGCTCGAACAGGCGCAGGCGCTGCTCGCGCGTTCCAAGGACGTGCGGGTGGCCGTAGCGTGGACGCGGGCCGCGTCGCATGTGCAGGGTCTTGGCGGCTTTCTCGCGGGCATGCGCCTGCTGACCGGCTTGCTAGAACGCTACTGGGACGGCCTGTACCCGCAGCTCGATCCCGACGATGACAACGATGCCGCGCTGCGCATCAACGCGCTTGCCCCGCTCGCGGACGCCTACACGCCGTTTGCGGAAGCCGAGACGCTGCTGCACGATCTGCGCGAATGCGAAGTCTGCCGCGTGCATGGCGAGCGGCTGACCGTGCGCGACATGCTCGTCGCGCAGGGCAGGCTCGCGCCGCAGGAAGGCGCGGCTGCGGCGAGCCTGTCGCGCGTCGAAGGCATGCTGGCGGACGCAATTGCGCAGAATCCCGCGATGCTCGCCGATGCGCTCGACTTAGCCCAGGCCGTGCAGGCGCTCGCCGACTGCATCGCGCAGAAGCTCGGCGCCGAGCGCGCCCCGTCGATGACCGCGCTGACGATGGCCGCGCGCCAGATCGCCGCGCAGTTCCGCGCCGTCGCACCGGTGGATGCGCATGACGAACCCGCCGTGACGATTGCGCAGTCTTCGCCCGTGCCGGCGATGCATCGCGGTGTCGCGAGCCCCGGCGAAATCGCCACGCGCGAGCAGGCCATCGCGGCGCTCGACGCCGTGTGCGCGTTCCTCGAACGCACCGAGCCGACGAGTCCCGCGCCGCTTCTGATTCGCCGCGCGCGCGGGCTCATCGGCAAGGACTTTCTCGCGGTGATGCAGGACCTTGCGCCCGACGGCCTCGCGCAGATTCACCTCATCGCCGGAACGAAGCCGCAGTGACGCGTTGAAACGGCACGCGCGCCGTTCGTCTTTCCAACGTCAGAGAGAAGGAGAGCGCGATGAGCGGACGAGATTTCCTCCAGCCTGCGCCGATGCACGTCATCGATGGCGTGCGCATCGGGGCGCTGATCGGCTTTAGCGGCGACGGCGCGCGCCCGCTCGTCGTCTATCCCGGCCAGCCCGGCGGCGCGGCGTTGCCCGCGCGCACGATTCCCGATGTGCGCGGCGCGCATATCGGCGGCGAGGTGCTCCTGATGTTCGATGGCGGCGATCCCGAGCGGCCGGTCATCATCGGCTGCCTGCAGGAAGACCGCGCGTGGCCGCTCGACGAAGCGCCCGCGCAGGTCGAAGCCGATGCCGACGGCGAGCGGCTCGTCGTGAACGCGAAGGAGGAGATCGTGCTGCGATGCGGGCAGGCGAGCATCACGCTGACGAAGGCCGGCAAGGTGCTGATACGCGGCACGTATGTGTCGAGCCGGTCGTCGGGCGTGAACCGCATCAAGGGCGGATCGGTGCAGCTCAATTGACCGGCCGATGAAGATGGAATTGATCAACGCTACCCGCATGGCCGCGGGCTACACGATGGGCACGGAGCCGAGCGGACGCGAATCGCTCGTCGTCGTCGTCAAGGGGACGTTCCGTCTGCCCGCGCCCGGCGAGCCGGTGCGCCTCGCCGATGAGCAAGCGCCGCTCGTTCTGGCCGATACCTTCACGGGCCAGCCGGGCTTTTCCGCGCCGTATTACGAAGTGGATTACGCGCCGCACAAGCCGCGCTGCGACGTGCTGCTGCTCGGCGCCGCGCACGCGCCGGGCGGACGGCCCGCGACGCGGGTGCCGGTTGGACTGCGCGTGGGGACGATGACGAAGCGGTTCGCGGTGGCCGGTGATCGCGTGTGGGAGGCCGGCGCGACGCGTATCGCGCCGAGTGCGCCGGTGCCGTTCGTGACGAAGCCGATCACCTACGATCTTGCTTTCGGCGGCGTTGATCAGGAGCACGAAGATGCGATGCAGCACGCGGCCTACATGGCGAATCCGGTCGGGCGCGGGTTTCGGCGGCATCTGCGGCGCGAATGGGTCGACGGGCGCCGGCTGCCGAATACCGAGGAGCTGAATCGCCCGGTGATGCGGCCGGACGAGGCGTACCGGCCGATGTCGTTCGGGGTGCTCGGACGCGGCTGGGAGCCGCGTTATCGCTATGCGGGCACGTATGACGACGTGTGGATCGACAAGCACTTTCCGTTTCTGCCGCCTGATTTCGATGAACGCTACTACCAGGCCGCGCCGGAGGATCAGCAGTTGGCGATGCCGGTCGGCGGCGCGGAAGTCACGCTGATCAACCTGACGGCGGATGGCGCGCGCAACTTCGCGTTGCCGGATTTCGAAGCGCCGGTGTTGATCGTGCCGAAGCATGGGCAGCCGGAGGACTATCGTGCGAGCGTCGATACGATCGTCTTCGAGCCGGAGATGGAGCGCTTCACGATGAGTTGGCGGGTGAGGCGGCCTTTGAAGCGCAACATTTTCGAGGTCGAGCAGGTGCTCATCGGCCGTCATGGGCGAGGATGGTGGCAGGAGCGCACGGAGGTGACTTTCCCGATTCCGTTGATTGGCGTGCCGTCCGACGCCTGACGAGGTGATGCCTTGAGCGACCGCGCCCTTCAAATCCTCAGCAGCGGACTGGTCACGAGCGTGGGGCTGTCGGCCACCGCAAGCTGCGCCGCGATCCGCGCCAAGTTGCGCGCGCCGACCGAGACGCGTTTCATCGACTCGGAAGGCGCGTGGATTCTCGCGCATCAGGTCACGCTGCCTCAGCCGTGGCGAGGCCGCGCGAGGCTCGCGAAGATGGCGGCGATGACGATTGCCGAATGCCTCGAAGGCATCGAGCCGGACGCATGGGCGGATATTGCGCTGCTGCTGTGCGTAGCCGAACCGGAACGCCCCGGCCGCGCACACGGTCTGGATGACGAACTTCTCGCCGACATCGAAAAGGCGCTTGGTGCGTGTTTTCATCGGCGCTCGGCGGTGCTCGCGCATGGGCGCGTCGGGGTGGCGGTCGCGTTGATGCAGGCGCGCACGCTGCTTTATCAGGAGGGCGTCGGCCGGGTGATCGTCGCCGCCGCCGACAGTCTCGTCGGATGGAGGACGCTCAGCGCATACGAACGCGCCGACCGCTTGCTCACCGAGAGCAACTCCGATGGTTTCCTGGCCGGCGAAGCCGCGAGCGCCGTGTTGATCGGAAAGCCGCAGCAGGATGACGGCCTGTGCTGCATCGGCGTCGGCTTCGGCGTGGAGCGTGCAACGGTTCTGTCGGGCGAGCCGCTGAAAGGCGAAGGGCTGGCGGATGCGATCAAGGCATCGCTGCTCGACGCCGGGCGCGACGAAAGCGAGATGTCCTTCAAGATTTGCGATCTCTCCGGTGAGCAATACGGTTTCAAGGAGGCGAGCCTCGCCTTCAGCCGCGTGGACCGCACCATACGCACGGGCTTCGAGATCTGGCATCCCGCCGAGTGCGTCGGCGAGACGGGCGCGGCAATCGGTCCGCTCATGCTCGCCGTGCTTCACGCTGCTTCGTTGAAAGGGTATCTGAAGGGCAACTGCATTCTTGCGCACATGAGCGCCGACGAAGGCGCTCGCGCCGCGATGATCCTTCAGTCGTCACACGCCGGAGGCTCGCATTGAGCAACGAGGTCTACGCCAACACGCGCGAGCTGGCATGCGCCGCCGGCAACGGCAAGACCATCTGCGCGATGCCGGACGTGTGCTTCACGCCGCCCGAGAATCCGGCGACGCCGCCGGGCGTTCCGGTCCCGTATCCGAACTCGGCGTTCGCATCCGACACGACCGACGGCAGCAAGTCCGTGCAGATCTCCGGAAAGGAGGTCATGCTCAAGAACCAGTCGTACTTCAAGAAGTCGACGGGCGACGAAGCCGGATGCGCGGCGAAGAAGGGCGCGATATCGGGATCGACATCGGGGAAGGTGTACTTCGTCGCATGGTCGATGGACGTGATGATCGAAGGCGAGAACGTCGTGCGTCATCTGGACATGACGACCAACAATCATGCGTGTCCCGAGCCCAACGAAGCCGTGCCCTGGCCTTTCGTCGACATGATCACGGACCCGTCCATGAAACGGGCCTGCAACAAGATGAAGAAGCAGGAAAGGAACGCGTGCAAGGGCTACAAGCCGTACAAGAAGAACGGCAAGGACGTCTGCGACGAAGCGGGCGTCGGCAGCGGTTTCACGTACAGCAAGGGCGCATCGACGAGGCGCGCGAAATCGGCGAGTCAGGACAAATGCTCCGCCGCGAGACGCTGCCGGCTCGTCAAGTTCAACGCGACGCCGAACGACGGCATCAAGGGCTGCTGTCCCGCCCAGACGCCGGATCACATCGTCCCGAAAAGTTCGTTCTTCAAGGTGTCCGTGTCCGATGGCGGACTGCTGCCGGGGTGGGGACAGTACAACGAGCAGGTTGCCCCGTGCATGTGCCTGGAAGGCGGCAGTTGCAGCGGCACGCACGGTCTGCGCAGTTCGCACCACAAGGCGATGAGCACGGTCGACGCCGGCAAGAAAGTGGACTTCGCCGACGAGGTGGATCATTGCGCCGAGGGTGCGGTCGCGGTCGCGCCGAAGTGCAGCAAGAAGTGTCTCGTCGCGCAGTTGACGGCGGGACATGAAGGCATGGGCAATACGTCGGGCAAGGTCAAGCATTCTCCGACCGGGCGCAATTACGAAGACGACTTGCCCGGGCTGAAGGATCAATTCAAGAACATGGTGGGCAAGGCGCCGATGTCCATGCGAGGGTGACACATGAAAAGCCAGTTCGCTGCAATTCGCGAGTTCATCCGGGGCGCGGCGCTCTACTCCGACGCGCTCTGCGTCATCAGCAAGGTCAAGAGCCTGATCGAGAAGGGCTTTGCGCATGCGAGCGTCGTCGGGATCGATCGGGGCGACTGGGCGAGCCTCGTGAACGTCGAGTGGGATGCGACCGCGATCGCCGTGGCGCGTGTACCGTCCACGCAGGTCGTGATCATCGGACAGGATGGCGATGTGGCGGTGTACGGAGGCGCCGACCAGATCCGCATGGAAAAAATCGACCCCGATCCGGTGACGATTCGCAATGCGTGCACCGTGGAAGGACGCGTGTACGCCTGCGGGATGAAGCGGCAGGCCTATGCGCGCACGGAAGACGGTCGCTGGCTCGACATCAGCGCGCCGTTTCCCGCGCCGAAGGAGGTGGCTGGGTTCGAAGCGATTCAGGGCTTTTCGCATCAGGAGATCTACGCGGCCGGTTGGGGCGGCGAGATTTGGCAATACGACGGCGCGCGCTGGCTCGACAGAGGCGAGCTGACCAGTCTGATTCTGACGTGCGTCTGCTGCACGCCGAATGGCGATGTGTTCGTCGCCGGGCAGGAGGGTCTCCTTTTTCGCGGGCGGCACGATGTCTGGCAGCAGATCGAGTGGGACGACGGGTTCGACGTCGACATCTGGGATGTCCACTGGTTCGACGATCACCTGTACGTCGCGACGATTTCGGCGCTGTTCCGGCTCGAAGAGAAAGCGCTCGTGCGCGTGGACTTCGGCGAGGCGAATGTGCGGACCTGCTACAACCTGACGTCGAAGGATGGCGTGTTGTGGTCCATCGGCCGCGACGATATCGCGTCGTTCGACGGATCGCGTTGGCAACGTTACGACTGACGCGAGTCATCATGCGCTTGGATCGCTCCATCATTTTGCCGATCGTTCAGCAGCACGTCGAAGACGCCGCCTGTCTGCGCAACACGCGCTCGGTTGTCGTCCGCGCGCCTAACGTCAAGCTGAAGCACCTCGCCCGTCTCGACGAGCGCATCGCCGCGCACCTCGATGGCATCGCCGTCGCGGACCGCGCCGGTGCGCAACTGAGCATGCAGGCGCTCGATCGTACGGGGAAGGGCGAGCTCTTCACCGCCGCGGTCGGTTGCATCGAGGCGCGCGCCGGCAAAACGCTGCTGCAGCTCATTGCGTTGAGCGAGGCCGTGCCCGCTTCGCGATCCGGCCTGCATTCCGCCTTCGGCTGGGTCTCCGCAAGCCGTCTGCAGGATATCGTCGGTGTGTTGCTCGAAAGCGGTGACCCCGCTGCGCGGCTCGCCGGCGTCGCGGCCTGCGCGCAACATCGCGTGGACGCGAAGCGCGCGCTCGATGCGGCCATCGCCTCGCCGGACGCCGCCGTGCGCGCCCGTGCATTGCAATGCGCCGGAGAAACGGGCCGCATGGATTTGCTCCCGTGCTGCATCGCGCATCTCGACGACGAAGACGCGCCATGCCGCCTGCACGCCGCGCGATCCGCGCTGCTGCTCGGCGACCGCAACGCGCCGCTCGCCGTGCTGCTGGAACTCGCGCTCGCCCATGCGGACGCCGCCGCGCTCGCCGCAAGCACGCTGTCTCCCGGCGACGTCCACACGCTGCTGCAACGCATTGCGGCGCAGCGAAACAGCAAACGCCTCTTGATCAGCACGATCGCGCACGCGGGCGACCCGCGCTTCATTCCGTGGCTGATCGAACTGATGGCGGACGACTCGTACGCCCGCATCGCCGGCGAGAGCTTCAGCTTCATCACCGGCGCGGATCTCGCGTGGCTCGATCTCGATCGCAAGCCGCCCGCGCATCTTCCGCCGGAGCAGACCGACGACCCGAACGACACCGATGTTTCGATGGACGAAGACGACGGCGCCCCGTGGCCCGACGCGGACAAGGTTGCGCAATGGTGGCGCACGAACGCAGCGCGCTTCGCGAGCGGCCGGCGCTATCTGTGCGGCGCGTCGCCATCGAAGGCGCATTGCATCGGCGTGCTGAAGGACGGCTATCAACGTCAGCGCATGGCCGCCGCGCGCCATCTCTGTCTGCTCGATCCGGGCACGGCGCTCTTCAACTGCGCCGCGCCCGCGTGGCGCCAGCAACGCAGTCTCGCGATGCTTTAAATCTGCGCACTACTGGATCGTCTTGAAAGCGTGATCTCATGCTCACGCGAAGGAGTCGTCATGGCAACCAGCAGTCAGAAGTTCATCGGCCGCAATCGCGCACCGCGCGTGCAGATTGAATACGACGTCGAGACCTACGGCAGCGAAAAAAAAATTCAGCTTCCGTTCGTCATGGGCGTGCTGGCCGATTTGTCGGGCAAGCCGGCCGAGGCCCTTCCGCCCGTCGAACAGCGCAAGTTTCAGGAAATTGACGTCGACAATTTCGACAGCCGCATGAAGGCGATGCATCCGCGCGTCTCGTTCCAGGTGCCGAACAGGCTGACGGGCGAGGGCAATCTCAGTGTCGACATCACGTTCGAAAACATGGACGACTTCTCGCCCGCCGCCGTCGCCCGAAAGGTCGATGCGCTCGCCAAACTGCTCGAAGCGCGCACGCAGCTCGCCAATCTCGTCATCTTCATGGACGGCAAGAATGGCGCGGAAGAACTGATCGCACGCGTGCTCGACGATCCCGCATTGCTCAGCACGCTCGCCAAGGCCACGCCGCCCGTTGATGCAGCCGTCACGCCGCCCGCTGCCGCAGCCGCTGAATGAGCCCTGAAAGGAAACGACCATGTCCGATATTCCGCAAACCGCCGCGTCGTCAGGGGAGGCGCCGTCCGCGTTGCAGGGCGCGACGCTCGAAGGCGACGACCTCGCCGCGCTTCTGAACCGCGAGTTTCGTCCGAAGAGCGACGAGGCGAAAACCGCCGTGCAGACGGCCGTGCAGACGCTTGCGCAGCAGGCGCTCGCGCAGACGCAGATCATTTCCGGAGACGCCATCCGCTCCATTCAGGCGATGATCGCCGAGATCGACGCGAAACTGACCGATCAGGTTAACGAAGTGATTCATCACCCGGACTTTCAGAAGCTCGAAGGTTCCTGGCGCGGGCTGCATTATCTGATCAACAACACCGAAACCGACGAGATGCTCAAGATTCGCGTGATGAACATCTCGAAGAAGGATCTCGGCAAGACGCTCAAACGTTTCAAGGGTATTGCGTGGGACCAGAGCCCGCTCTTCAAGCAGATTTACGAGCACGAGTACGGTCAGCTCGGCGGCGAGCCGTTTGGCGTGATGATCGGCGATTACTATTTCAACCAGACGCCGCCCGATGTGGAATTGCTCGGCGAGATATCGAAGATTGCGGCGTCGGCGCATGCACCGTTCATTGCCGCTGCCGATCCTAGTCTTTTACAGATGGATTCCTGGCAGGAACTTGCCAATCCGCGCGATCTGACCAAGATATTTGGCACGCCGGAATATGCGAGCTGGCGTTCGCTGCGCGCGTCGGAAGATTCGCGATACATCGGCCTTGCGATGCCGCGCTTTCTGGCGCGTGTGCCGTATGGGGCGCGGACCGAGCCCGTCGATGAATTCGACTTCGAGGAGGACACCGGTTCGGCCGATCATACGCGCTATACGTGGGCCAATTCGGCATACGCGATGGCCGTGAATATCAATCGCTCGTTCAAGCTGTATAGCTGGTGCTCGCGCATTCGTGGCGTGGAGTCGGGCGGTGCGGTCGAAGGTTTGCCCGTGCATAGCTTTCCTACCGACGACGGCGGCGTCGACATGAAGTGTCCCACTGAGATCGCCATTTCCGATCGGCGCGAGGCCGAACTCGCTAAGAACGGGTTCATGCCGTTGATACATCGCAAGAACTCGGATTTCGCGGCTTTCATTGGGGCGCAGTCTTTGCAGAAGCCGTTCGAGTACGAGGATCCGGATGCTACTGCGAATGCTGCTTTGGCCGCGCGGCTGCCGTATCTTTTTGCTTGCAATCGCTTTGCGCATTATCTGAAGTGCATCGTGCGGGACAAGATCGGGACGTTCAAGGAACGCTCGGACATGGAGAGCTGGCTCAACAAGTGGATCACGCAGTACGTGGATGGCGATCCGGCCAATTCGTCGGAGCACACCAAGGCGCAGAAGCCGCTCGCTGCGGCGGAAGTCAAGGTGCAGGAAGTGCCCGGGGCGCCGGGGTACTACACTTCGCAGTTCTTCTTGCGGCCGCATTATCAGTTGGAAGGGTTGACGGTTTCGTTGCGGTTGGTCTCGCGGTTGCCTTCGGCTAAGCAGGCTGCATGAGTGTTGTGCTTGCGGTAGGGATTCGTTTTTATTCGGCTTCTATTCGCGGCGGTTTGTTTGCTCGCCCCCTGCGCGGGGCGGGCGACTCGCTCGGCGTTTTCGCGATGTTCGCGCTTTAGTGTCCTTAGCATCGCTTTGCTTGTATTCGCGTCGGTCTATTAGCTCGCCCCTCCCCGGGGCGGGGGTCACTTTCTTTGTGTCGACCAGAGTTGGCGCTTTAGCGCCTTACTCTGGTCCCATGCAAAGAAAGTAACCAAAGAAAGCAGCTTTTTTTAGGCCCGAAGCACTGACTCGTGTGGCCACTTCGTGGAATATCAGTGGCACTCAGCTTGACAGAGCCTTGGATTACCTTCCACGCCCACTGACTACTAACGTCCTCCGAGCCCCTTGGCTCGACAACACCACCGGGGCACCGCGCGCCACGCCAATGTAAAGCACACGAGAAATATCAGGCTGGAGTGCGACAAACCCATGCAGTCGCCAACGATTTTTCTCGCCCGAAAACAGACCGCATTCGTTTGTCGTTCGCGGCCGTTTTCTTCATCCGTGCTGTTTGCTGTTGCTGTCCTTATCCGCTGTTGTTCTTGTCCTTTGCAATGCTTGTGCGTTCAAACTGACTTAGCCTTAAGTCTTCATCAAGCGTCCAATCGTTCGTCTTGTCACGGCGCACCATACCCCACGCGTTATTGCGACAAAGCGACCGCTTGTCGTCGCCAGCATCCCAAGCATCTAGATCGATTCGGTTCATGCGAAATGGGCTTGGTTTGCTCATGGGACGGTTCGCAGGAAGGCTCGAGCGCGGAGTGACGCCGATAGAGCCGTGGACGCGCAGTTGCGGCGGCAACCAAGCCCGATTCAGCGCCTTCGTGATGTTGATCCACGCGTGCGGCCGTTTCTTTCGCTTTCGTCCTGATTCTTATTCTTTATCTGCTGCGCACAATGCGCCTCACTCGCAGAAGGAAGTCACTAGCCCTGCGCGAACGACACTGAAGCCACTAAACCGCCCCGCTCCCGCGCAAGCGGCAAGTCAATACCTCAATCGGCCGCGAGCAACACCGTCGCCCCCGCCGCATCCCCGATCCAGACCGCACTAGCGGTGAAATTATCCTGATTGGGCCGAGCGGCCTCCCGCAACTGTGCGACCATCAAATCGAGCCACACCGCGGGCGTCTGCGCGCGTCCGATCGCGTCGATCATCAAAGACTCGTCGAGGTACTCCCAAAACCCATCGGTGCAGAGCAAAAACGCATCCCCCTCGGCAATGAGAAAAGGCTCCTCCGAAGCTGCAATCGAAAGATCCTCCGCCGTGCCAAGCGCGGAAAACAGCACATTGCGACGCGGATGCCCGCGCACGTCCCGCGTATCGAGCAAGTTCGCATCGATCATGCTCTGCACGAGACTATGATCCTGCGTCTGCACCACGGTCGCCCCACGCCGGAAGCAGTAAAGCCGCGTATCGCCGCAATGCGCCCAGGCCGCCACGCCCGCCGTCTCGTCGATGCCCAGCAGCACCGCCGTCGAACGCATCTGCGAACGCTCGCGATCATGTTCCTGCGCATCGATGATCGCGTCGTTCGCGCGCAAAAGCACGCGCAGCAAATTGAGGCCCGTCAGCGCGACGCCCGCCGAAGCAACGCGCGTCAGTTCCGCTAAAACCGTATCGACCGCGATGCGCGATGCCGCATCGCCGCCGCCGTGACCGCCCGCGCCATCCGCGACGACGCTGGCGAACAGCGTGCCATGCCGCCACTGGCCATACGCATCCTCGTTGCGAGACCGCCCGCCTACCTCGCTGACGCTCGCGGTTTGCAGTTGCATGTCGATTCTCTCGTCAGCGGCGAGCGCGCCGGTTCAGTGCGTCGATCTGCGCTTCGTATGCCGCCACGAATGCGCGACCGAAAAGCGTATGAAAATCCTCGGTCGCTTCGCTCGAAAGCTGACCGTACATCTGCGTGAAGCAATCCCAGCAGCGCGCGCGGCGGCTCAGTCCCGGCAGCAAGCCATCGAGCATCGAACGGCCCGACAGGCGCGCCTCGATGCGCTCCGGCTCGAAGCGCTCGAACACGCCATCGAGCGCGGCGCGCATCCCCGCCACCACGCCGACCTGATGCGCCCGCAAGTCGGCATAGGCGTCGTCGAGTGCGGCGGCGGGCGGCATGAAGCCGCGCATCGGCGGATTGAGCAAATGCGCGAGCGCAGCTTCGACGTTCGGCGAAAACTTGAGCGGATTGTTGTCGGCTGCGGCGATCACCGTCGCCTCGGTGCGCATCTCGCGCTTGAGCGCAGCGCGGGCCGCCAGCAGTTCGAGCGTGCCGCGCGTCGCCTCGCGCAACAACTGGCCGACGAGCTGCATCAGCGCGGGCGATAAGGCGTCGATATGCACGCCGGGCGCATCGAGGCCGCGCAGGAATGCATCGACGAGCGCGCGATCGTCGCCCGATGCCGCTCGCTCCGCGCGAGGCGCGGCGGGCCGGGGCGCGGCTTGCGGACGCGGCGGCGTGAACGCGCTATGCAGTTCGGAGCCGGCGTCGGAATGCGTCGCCGGCGGCTCGACGGGACGCACGCCGCTCGTCAGGCTCGCGAACGGATCGGCGGCGTGGGCGGTGTTCGGTTGCGACAGCGGATCGATCAGCGGATCGGCGACTGCGCCCGCGCGGAGATCGAACAATTCGTCGATGGTCCGTTTCGACGCGGGATCGTCGAAGGAAAAGTCGAAGTCGCCGGTGGCGCGCGGCAAAGGCGCGGGCGGAGCGCGCAGCAATTCGTCGGCGGTCTCGGCTTCGGGCGCGGCCTTGGCGCGCGGCGCGTCGAACAGCCCGGCGAACGGATCGTCCGATGGCGCTTCGCTGCTGACCGTGTCGTCGTCGCCCGAGACATCCACGCGCAACTGATAGCCGCCGATCTGCACCTGGTCGCCATGCGCGAGCGGCACGTCCTGGCCGGGATCGAGCGGCGCGCCGTTGACGAGCGCCGGATTGCTGCCGCGATCGATCAGCCGGTAATGTCCGTCGCGCCGCACGATCTGAACGTGCAGGCGCGATACGGTGCGCTCGGCGTCGTCGAGCACGAGCCGGTTTGTCGCCGCTCGGCCGACCGTCCCGCCGTCGGCATCGAAGGTCGCCGCGAGCGGCACGCGCGGCGGCTGTCCGTTATGAAGCGTCACCGTGAGCGTGAGCATGGTTCCGCCGATTCAGTCGAACGCATAGACGAAGTCGTCCGCGCTCGCCGACAGACGAATGTGCGCGAGCGCGCGGCCTTCCGTGAGGCGCGTCAGATACTCCATCGAGATGCGCGGCAGCACGGTGTTCGTGAGCAGCGCGTCGACCACGCGCCCGCCGGATTCCGCTTCCGTGCAACGCGAAACGATCAGCTTCACGGCCTCGTCGTCGTAGTCGAACGGAATGCCGTGATTGTCCGCGACGCGGCGGCGGATGCGCGTGAGTTGCAGGCGCACGATGTCGGCCATCATCGCGTCGGACAGCGGGTAGTACGGCACCGCGACGAGCCGCCCGAGCAGCGCGGCGGGAAACACGTCGAGCAGCGGCCCGCGCAACGCGCGCGCGAGCGCTTCGGGCGCGGGCGGATTGGCCGGATCGCGGCACATCGACATGATGAGCTCCGAGCCGACGTTCGACGTGAGCAGGATGATCGTGTTCCGGAAGTCGATCGCGCGGCCTTCGCCGTCTTCCATCCAGCCCTTGTCGAAGACCTGGAAGAAGATCTCGTGAACATCGGGATGCGCCTTCTCGACTTCATCGAGCAGCACGACGCTATACGGCCGGCGGCGCACCGCTTCGGTGAGGATGCCGCCCTCGCCATAACCGACGTAGCCGGGCGGCGCGCCCTTCAGCGTCGACACGGTATGGGCCTCCTGAAACTCGCTCATGTTGATGGTGATGACGTTCTGCTCGCCGCCGTACAGCGTTTCGGCAAGCGCGAGCGCGGTTTCCGTCTTGCCGACGCCCGATGTGCCCGCGAGCAGGAACACGCCGACCGGCTTGTCCGGATTGTCGAGCCGCGCGCGCGATGTCTGGATGCGCTTCGCTATCATCTCGAGCGCGTGGCGCTGGCCGATCACGCGGCGGTCGAGCGCATCGGCGAGATTCAGCACGGCGGCAAGCTCGTTCTTCAGCATCTTGCCGACCGGAATGCCGGTCCAGTCCGCGACCACGCCCGCGATCACGCCCGCATCGACGCTCGGCAGAATGAGCGGGGCGTCGCCCTGTAGCTCGGCAAGACGCGCTTTCAGGCCGGCGAGCTTCGAAAGCAGCGCATCGCGCGAGTCCGATGCTGTATCGACGGCCTGGCCTTTCTCACGCAGCGCCGCGCGCAGCGAGAACAGTTCGTCGACGACGCGCTTCTCTTCCTCCCAGCGCAACTCCAGCCCGCCGAGCGCATCGCGTTCGCGGGCCAGCATCGCGGCGACATCGGCGGCGCGCGTGCCGGTATCGACGCCCGCATTCGCTTCCCGCGCGACGATCTGCGCCTCCACTTCGAGCGCCTCGATGCGGCGGCGGCAGTCGTCCACCTGCGGCGGCGTCGCGTGCTGGCTGACGGCGACGCGCGCACACGCGGTATCGACGAGCGATACCGCCTTGTCCGGCAACTGCCGCGCCGGGATATAGCGATGCGACAGCCGCACGGCCGCCTCGATCGCCTCGTCCAGCAACTGCACGCGATGATGCCCTTCCAGCACCGCCGCCACGCCGCGCAGCATCCGCACGGCCTTGTCCTCGTCGGGTTCGTGGACCTGCACCACCTGAAAGCGCCGCGTGAGCGCGGGGTCTTTCTCGATGTGCTTCTTGTACTCGGCCCACGTCGTCGCGCCGATCGTGCGCAGATCGCCGCGTGCGAGCGCGGGCTTCAACAGATTGGCCGCGTCGCCGGTTCCGGCCGCGCCGCCCGCGCCGACCAGCGTATGCACTTCGTCGATGAAGAGAATCACCGGCTTCGGGCTCGCCTGCACTTCTTCCACGACCTGCCGCAGACGCTGCTCGAACTCGCCTTTCATGCTCGCGCCCGCCTGCAGCAGCCCGAGATCGAGCGACAGCAGCGCGACTTCGCGCAGCGGCGGCGGCACGTCGCCGCGCACGAGACGTTGCGCGAATCCTTCGACGACCGCCGTCTTGCCGACGCCCGCTTCGCCCGTCAGGAGCGGATTGTTCTGCCGCCGGCGCATGAGGATATCGACGAGCTGGCGGATTTCGTCGTCGCGGCCCGTCACGGGATCGAGCGTGCCGCGGCGCGCCTTCTCCGTGAGATCGGTGGCGTACTTGCGCAGTGCTTCCTGCCGCGCCGTGCCGCTTCCCGCCGCGTCGGCTTCGGGCGCGGGCGTCGAAGCGTGCGGCTCGTCTTCGCGATCCTCGACCGAACCGGCGACGATGCGCGCGAAGTTATCGGACAGGTCATCGGGCTTGATGCGCTCGAATTGCCGCGACATGCCGAACAGCACGCTGCGCAGTCGCGGCGTCTTCAGCATGCCGACGAGCAGATGGCCCGTGCGGACTTTCGTCGCGCCGAACAGCAGCGCGCCGTAGACGAAGCCGCGCTCGATGGCGTCGCCGATGTGCTCCGAGATATCGGAGATGGATGTCGCGCCGCGCGGCAGGCGATCGAGCGTCGCGGTCATCTCGCGCGAGAGCACGGCGGCGTCGATGCCGTAGTGCGCGACGATCCGCTGCCAGTCCGAGTTCGGCGTCTCGACGATCTGCGTGATCCAGTGCGCAAGCTCCACGTACGGGTTGCCGCGCATCTTGCAATAGACCCTCGCGCCTTCGACCGTCTTGTAGCCGAGCTTGTTCAGCTTGCCGAACAGCGCGACGCGACTGATTTCCGCCATCGTCCGACTCCTTTCGTGGATGCGCGCACGCCGGCCGACGGCGCGTCCTCATCCGATAAGACGGCGCGGCGGCGGGCATTTTCAAGGCGCTTTCGATTCGGCATCGAGCGCGAGGTCGGCGCAATCGGCGTGGCGGCTCTGCAGGCCGAGCCACGTCGAATAACCGAGCCGTCCATAGCGGCCGGGTTGCGCGGTCGGAACCTCGTTGGCGGCGAGCACGAGTTGCGCGTCCCACGCGAGTTCGCCGTTCAGATGCTGCCGCACGAGCGCGACGAGCGTCGGCAGCGCGCTGCCGTCCGGCAGCAGCGATTCGAACTGCGCGAGCGACAGCGGCCCGATCACGAGCCGGAACGCATGCTGACGATCCCACACCGCGCGCCCCAGTACCGCGCCGCGCCCGAGATGCGCGCCCTTGCGTCGCAACGCTGTGCGCTCGTCGGCTTGCAGCGTCATCCAGTGCCCGCGATACGGCTCAACCCGTACCGGCACGCGCAGGAGCGCCCCGGCGATGGCTTCGAGCGCATCGGCGGGGCGCGTCTGCATGTTCCAGAGGCCCGCGAAATGCAGCTTCGCGTGATCGGAGACGACATCGCGATGACGGCTCGCTTCATCGGCGAGACCGATCAGCGCGCCGGTGTAGAACGCAAAGCGGTCGTGGCCCGGCCGATCCAGCGCATTGACCGGCCGGCCCTGCGCCCACGCGCGATAAAACAGCAGCAGGAAGCGATGCAGCAGCGCATCGAGCAGCCGTGCGAAAGCCCGGTCGCCGTGATGCAGCACGCGCTCGCGGATGAAATCGGTCAGATGCAGCGGCAGGGGACCGTTGGGGCCGAGATAGCCGAAGAAGCGCTGGGCGAGACGCGGGGCGCGTGCGCCGTCCGTCTGTTCCAGCGCCGCAAGCGGGGCGGGCGCAAAGGCCAGCGACACGTCTTGCGCGAGCCTCACCGGCTCATCGACAGGACGCGCGCCGCAGCCGAGGCGCGGCAGGTGCGGCGTCATTGCTTCGATGTGCCGCATCACGCGATAGAAATCATGCCGATGCGGCGCGGCGGCGACGGCATCGAGCAGGTCGGACAGCTCGCGCGGGAGCGCAGGCGGCGGCTCGTCGCGCGCCGCCTCGCTCAGAAGATGGCTCTCGTGCCGCATCGCGGTGGCAGCCGCAGAATCTCGCCGCGCGTGCTCGTCGAAAGGACGGTCTGCACGAACGAATTGATCGACACATAGCGCGCGAAGAAGCGTTCCAGCACGCAGCCGAAGAGCCATGCGCTGCCGCCCTGAAACGCGAGATCGTCGACGCGCACGTCGATCGTCAGGCCGCGCCCGAACGCGATCGGACCCGGCATCGGCAGACGTCGCACGACGGGCGTTGCATCGACGGCGACGACGCCCGCCACCTGCGCGCGGCCGGCCTGATCGACGTCCGGCACGTGCAGCGCGAGCAACGCGCGAAGGGCGGCGGCGGCATCGCGCGAGCCGTGGCCGAGCGACAGATAGTGCAGCGAAAGCTGGTCGATCAGACGCCAGCTTCGCGCGGCGTCGAGGTTCGCCGGCGCGGGCCGCGAAGGACCGCTCACGCAGCGCACGTCGGCGACGGGGGCGGCGATGTCGAGCGAGAATCCGCCGCTCGCGCCGCCGCGCGGCATCAGAAGCGGCAGGTCGCGGTTGGTGCAGAGCGTCGCGAACGCGAGTTGCCGCAGTGAGCCGCGATACGGCGCGGCGTTCGGATCGACGATGGATACAAACGTCTCGCTGCCGACATACTCGGTGCGTGCGCCGCTCTTGCGCCGCCCGGCCGGCACGATGCGCGGCTCGCGCTCGGTCGTGAAGTAGCCCGCGTCGCCGGGGCGGTCCGCGAGGAAGTCGCCGTAGAACGGGTGGAACGTCTGCTCGGCGTCGTCGCTCGCGCCATAGCCGGACACGCCGGTCACCGAATGCACTTCGAAATCCAGCGGATGCGTGCGGTCCGGCACCACATGAAAGCGCGCGGCGGCGTCCGTCACGAGCGCGCGGTCGGCCTGCTTCGGGAAGAGATTGATCGCGGGCACGCAGTCGAGCAGCACGTGGTCCTTGGTGACGATGCGCTCCAGCGTCGCATCGCTCGTCGCGAGCAGGAAGGACACTTCGATCTCGCGCGCCGCGAACGACGGCAGCACGTCCGCCAAACCGTCGATGCGCGCGAAGCGGAAGCGTTCGGGCAACGCGAAATACTCGTGCAGCAGGCGATAGCCCTGGAACGCATTGGGCGTGACGGGCAGCAGGGCTTCGGCGTCGCTGAAGCCGGCGGGCGCGAGGGCGTCGGCGGGAAGAACGGCGAGCGTGCGGCTGGGGCGCTCGGGCGTCGATACGACGATCGCAAGCGTGCCGGCCATCACCGTTTCGTACAGCCGATACGCCGTTTCGTCGCCGCCCGCGAAATAGAGGCTGAGCGCATCGAGGCCGAGCGTATCGAACGAGAAACCTTCGGCCGCCGCAAGCCGGATGCGCAGCGCGCCCTGCACGCGATTCGCGATCGGGCGCGTTCCGGACAGCGCCGCGAGCGGCACGTCCTGCACCTGCGCGAGATAGCGCGCTTCGGTCAACTCGACAGGCCACAGCGTGAGATCGGCGGCGGTGCGGAACTCGCAGGGCGGCGCGTCAGCGGACGTCATCGGCGCAATGAGCGCGGCGCCGCGCGGCACGACGAAGCCATCGGCGAGATTCGGGCTCGCGAGATCGGGCGCGAGACGCGCGATGAGCATCGAAGGCGTCGGACAGGCGGCCTGCGGCAGCACCACATGCGTCAGTTGCTGCGTGAAGCGCGGAAACTCCTCTTCGATCTTCAACTGGACGCGCGCCGCGAGAAACGCGGTGCCTTCGAGCAGACGCTCGACGTACGGATCGGCTACCTCCATGCCGTTCATGCGGCTCATCCCGAGCCGCGCCGCAATCTTCGGAAACTGCTGCGCGAACTCCGCGCCCATCTCCCGCAGATGCGCAAGCTCGGTGTTGTAGTGACGCAGAAGGCGCGGGTCCATGTCAGCGCGGCAACTCCATGACGGTGATGCCGCCTTCCTCGAGATCGATCTGCGTGCGCAGCGCGAATTCGAGCGGCACCGGTTGCGCCCACAACAGGCCGCGAATGACGAGCGCGATCTGGTTGTGCATGTCGAGCACGGAGCGGTCGAGCACCGGTTCGATTTCGAGCGACGACGGATCGATGCGCGGCTCGAAGCGTTCGATCGCCTGACGGATCGCCTGTTCGAGTATCACCGTGTCGATGGTCGAGGCGAAGCGCCCCGACAGGCACGGCAAGCCGTAATTGAGCACCGACGCGAACGCATGCGCGAAGTGCTCCTCGCTGATCGCGCCGCCGATGTTCGTCGTGTTGAAGAGCCACGATACGTCGCGCAGCACGGCCGCGCGCAGGCTTCGATGCGACATGAAGCGCTCGCTGGCGGGATCGGCGGGGGCGGCGGGATCGTCGTCGATCAGGCGATCGAGCAATGACGGCTGCAGGCGGTCGTGGTCCATGTCAGCTTATCCGCCGCGTGGAGACATCGAGCGCGAAGATCACGTCCGCGCCGCGGCTGCCGGTTTCGGTCTGCGGCGCGCAGGTCATGGTGATCTGCTGCGCGGAGAACTCGAACACTTCGCAGGGCCGCGCAAAGCGTGCGCTCGTGAAGATGTGATAGTTGCGGATATACGCCTGCTCCAGCTTCATCGACAGATATTCGATCTGCACGCCGTTGTCCGTCCCTGCCGCCTTGTAGCAGCGGACATGCGCCAGCGCGAGCAGTTCGGCCTGCGCGCAGAGCTTCGCGAGAACAGGCGAAGCCGAGTCCACCATCTTGATGACGCCGAGCGCCGTCACGCGCATGTCGTTCGCGTTGAGCGCGGCGGCATGCGGCGCGGCTTCATAACCTTGCGCCCAGCGCCAGCCGTGAATCTGCATCGGCGTGTCCCAGTCGCCGCGTTTTTTCGCTTCGCCCTTGACCGGCGTGTTGCTGCGCTTCGGCACGACGTGCAGGAACATGTCGTCGGATTGCGTGAGCGCGAGGAAATCGAACTGACTCAGCACGTCGAACGTGAGGCTGTTGTGCAGGCGCGGCGGCTCGTTGGTTGGCATCGTGCTCATCCGGGTGATAGGTCATCGAAGATAAGACGGCGCGCCACGGACGATTTTCAACTTCAAAAGCATGCGTCCCGTTTCGTTTACCGGTTGGATTGCATGCGTACGACGCCTGCAACGCACTGGACCGGACCACGACGGAGGACCGCATGAGTACCATCGACTGCTATGTGAAGATTGACGGAATCGAGGGCGAGAGCAAGCACAAGGGGGCCGAAGGGCAGATCGAGGTACAGGGCTTCGACTGGCAAGTCGCCAACGCAAGCAATCCGACGACGGGCGGAGGCAGCGGCATCGGCAAGGCCATGCCGGGCGTGTTCGTGTTCACGCATCTCTACGACAAGGCCGCGCCTACCATCCAGAAGAGTTGCGCGACCGGCAAGCACATCGCGAGCGTCAAGTTCACGATGAACAAGTCGGGTGACGGGCAGAAGGAGTTCCTCACGGTCACGATGAAGCAGGTGACGGTATCGAAGGTCGACATGAAGTGCGACCAGCGCGGCTATCCGGAGAACACGGTGGAGCTGTCGTTCGCGGATATCGAATTCGAATACAAGCCGCAGGACGACAAGGGAGCGATGGGCGGCGCGGTGAAGTTCGGCTGGGACGTGCGCAGCACCGAAGTCCGTTGATGTCATGCCGAACCGATAGCCATGAACGAAGCCGTCGCGCAAAAGCCGCTCGCTACCGTCGATACGCCGCTCGGCGACGACGTGCGCTTCCTGAGCCTGCGCGCGAGCGCCGAACTCGGGCGCATGCCGCGTTGCGAACTCACGCTCGTCGCCAGGCGGGCGGATATCGACTTCAGCCGTATCCTGGGCAAGCGCGTGAGCGTCTCGCTCACGGTGCCGAAGGCGAAGCCGCGCGTGTTCGGCGGCTACGTCGTCGGCTTTCGGCAAACCGGCATGCGCGGACGGCTCCACGTCTATGAAGCGGCGGTGCGGCCGTGGCTGTGGCTGCTTTCGCGGCGCAGCAACTGCCGCATCTTTCAGAACAAGACGGTCGAGGAAATCGTCAAGGCCGTGTTCGCCGATCCGGTGTACAAGGGCCTCGAATTCGGCGAAATAAAATGGAAGGCGAATGCGCGCAAGCACCCGCCGCGCGAATACTGCGTGCAGTACCGCGAATCGGATTTCAACTTCGTGAGCCGCCTGCTCGAAGACGAGGGCATCTACTACTGGCTGCAGGACAAGGACGGCAAGGAATCGCTGATACTCACCGATACGCTCGCCGCGCACGAAAGCGTCGCGGGCTGCGAATCGCTGCCGTATGGCGCGGTGATGGCCGCCGCGCCCGATGCCGAGTTGGTCAGCGAATGGCGCGTGCAGCACGCGATCGAAACGCGCAACTGGCTTCTCACCGATTACGATTTCAAGCATCCGTCGCGGCCGCTGCAGAAACAGGCCGTCAAGCAGATGGAAGGCTTCGACGCGTTCTCGGGCCTCGAACATTTCGATTATCCGGGAGGATATGTCGAAGCGGATCACGGCGACAGCCGCGCGAAATCGCGAGCGGACGAATGGCGCGTGGAAGGCAGCGTGCCGGACGATCCCGGTATCAACTGGCATGAAGCCGAGGGCCGCACGAATGGCAGGAGCGTGCGGGCCGGGGCGCTGCTCAAGCTGACGCGGCATCCGCGCAACGATCAGAACATGCAGTATCTCGTCACGCGCACGCGATATGAAATCGATATCGCCGATTACGAAGCCTTCGACGGCGCGCAGTCGAACCGCTGCGAATGCTGGTTCTCCGCGATCGACGCAAAGCAGCCGTTCGCGCCGGCCCGCACCGCGCGCAAGCCCTTCGTGCAGGGTCCGCAGACGGCGGTCGTCGTCGGGCCGGGCGGCGATGAAATCTATACCGATCAATATGGCCGCGTGAAAGTGCAGTTCTTCTGGGACCGGCAAGGCAAGCGCGATGAGAACAGCTCATGCTGGATACGCGTATCGCAGCCGTGGGCCGGCAAGGGCTGGGGCGCGATTGCGATTCCGCGCATGGGGCAGGAAGTGATCGTCGATTTTCTGGAAGGCGATCCCGACCGGCCGATCATCACCGGCCGCGTTTATAACGCCGAGCAGATGCCGCCGTACGACTTGCCCGCCAACATGACGCAGTCGGGCATCAAGAGCCGGTCCAGCAAGGGCGGCAGCGGGGCGAATTGCAACGAGCTGCGCTTCGAGGACAAGAAGGGCGCGGAGCAGGTGTTGATCCACGCGGAGAAAAATCAGGATATCGAAGTAGAGAACGATGAAACGCACTGGGTCGGGCGTGACCGCAAGAAGAACATCGACCACGATGAAACGACGGTCGTGAAGCATGACCGGACGGAGACCGTCGGCAACAACGAGAAGATCGAGGTCGTCGTCGACCGGAACGAGAAGGTCGGGCAGAACGAGACCATCGCGATTGGCCAGAACCGCACCGAGACGGTCGGTGCGAACGAGAAGATCACCATCGACAAGAACCGCACCATTCTCGTCAAGATGATGGAAACGGCCAGCGTGCTGTTGCAGCGGACGCATTTCGTCGGCATCAACGAGACCATTACGGTCGGCGCGGCGCAGGAGATCGTGATCGGTGCGTATCAGACACTGAAGGTCGTCGCGTACCAGAAGGTGAGCGTGGGCGCCGATCAGACCGTCAATGTCGACGGCGATCAGAAGACG
The DNA here is from genome assembly GCF_022879615.1 of Caballeronia grimmiae. NCBI lineage: Bacteria > Pseudomonadati > Pseudomonadota > Betaproteobacteria > Burkholderiales > Burkholderiaceae > Caballeronia > Caballeronia grimmiae. The sequence continues at coordinate 41,750 of NZ_CP084273.1, read as the reverse complement.
ACGGTCGGCGGCGATCAGACGCTCGCCGTGACCGGTGCGCAGACTGTTACGGTTGGCAAGGACATGAGCGAGACCATCGACGGCGCGCAGTCGAGCACGGTGAAAAAGGCGCGCACGACGTCCGTCACGGAAGACGATACGTTGACCGTCGGTAAGAACCTGGAGATCGACGCGGGCGATTCGATCACGCTCGTCACGGGTGATGCCAGCATCACGATGAAGAAGGACGGAACGATCGAGATCAAAGGGAGGAATATTCTGATCGACGGGAGCGGCAAGATCAACGTCAAGGCGGATAGCGATATCGTGATGAAGGGATCGAAGATCTTGCAAAACTGACGCGCGTCTTGTTTGAAGAAGGACGGCACGATCGAGATCAAAGGGAAGAATATTCTGATCGACGGGAGCGGCAAGATCAACGTCAAGGCGGATAGCGATATCGTGATGAAGGGATCGAAGATCTTGCAAAACTGACGCGCGTCTTGTTGCGTCAGATGTCGTGAATCGACTTGATCCAGCCAGCCAGCACCGCGAGAACCAGCAGCACGATGAGCGATTTCCCCGGCATCGAAAGCGCGCGTTGCGGCTTCGCATGGCGACGCATATTGCCGATGATCGCGCCCGCCATCGCACCGGGCAGCGCCGCGAGCGACGCGACGCACAGATACAGCAGAACCGACGTCAGCGCGGAATCGAGCGTCGATTGCGCGTTCAGTTCGATGGTCACGAGCCCGCCGATGCTCATCACGATTCCCGCGACCGATCCCGCGCACAGGCCGTACAGCGCATTGAACGCGCCCGGACGCGATGCCGCGATGAGCGCCGCGAGCGCCGCTGCGAGGGCAATCGGCATGACGAGCGCATAGCCGCTGCTGCCCGCGCGTTCGGCGATGCGAAGGAGCGGCGTGAACGACGCGTGAATCGCGTCGGCGAGGCCGGCCGGAAGGAACTTGCGATACCTGAGCAATGCTATCCATGCGCAAAACACGAGACCGGTCACCAGTCCCGTCGACACTCCGCGCGCCGGGCGGAATTCGGCGAAACGCAACGAACGTTCGACGCCCGGGGCGGCATCGAGAAAGACCCATGCAGAAACCGGCCGGTCGCGGCGCGTGCGCCCGAACCATCGCGCGGACCACGGAAACAGCCACGCCGCGAGCGCGCCGACGACGAGCGGCGGCGCGATCATCACGAGCGACGTATAGAAGCTGTTGTCAGGCCCGAGCGCCACGAGCGATGCGGACGCGAACGCGCCCCAGCCGAACATCGCTCCGACGAGCGCGATGGAAAGCGCGCCGGTCAGCATCAGCACCGGCAACGGCGACGCGCTTTTGACCGTCACGCCGACCCACGCGGCTGCCGCCCGCGCGATCCAGTTGCAGATCAGCCAGCAGCCGATGATCGCGAAGACGAGCGCGATCACGTGTACTTCCAGCAGCCCGAGCGCATGGTCCGCTGAGAGTTGCGGCGCGGACGGGCCGCCAAGCATGAATTCCGCGCCGATGAGCACCTGGTTCAGGAAGTAGCCCGACGCGAAGAGCGCGCCGGCTGCAGCGGTGCCTTCGACGGGATTGCGCCCATCGAGCACCGCCGCATACGCGCTGCGCCAGATGCCGGTGCTAAGCGCGCCGATGGCGAACACCATGACGACGAGCGGCGTGATGAGCGACGCGATCACCGACACGCGCGCCACCGCGCTCGTCGACCCTGACGGGACGAAGCCGATGAGAAACCCGTTCACCGTCTCGATGACGACTCCCGCCGCGAAGCCGATGCCGAGCGCGTCCCACTTGTCGAGGCGAAAGAGCGGCGTGGTATCGGCGAGCACGGCGCGACGCGCATCGCCGCGCGGATGCAGGCTCAGATATGAGCGTAGTCCATGCGAAGCAGCGGCGCTCATGCGCGCGAGCACGCGATCGACGGCGGCGGGCGAGCCGTCCCATTGCGATGCCTGCAAATCCGCATAGAATTCGCGCACGCGCAGCACCGACGCGCCCGAAAGCAACACGAGCGCGCTCCAGAGCGCCGTCTTGGCTATCAGGAAGAGCGTTTGATGCCACGCGTGCGCGCTGAAGACGCCGACGCCGAGCAAGGGTACGGCGCTGACCACGACGAACGCGAGACACGCGGATATCGTCATGAAGGTCTTGTCGATGTCGCGGTTACGAATGTGCGCCAGTTCGTGAAAGATGATCGCGTTGAACGCGGCGCGGTCCGCATAGAAGCACTGCGCGACGAACGCCCCGCTGAACGCGACGGTGTAATCCCCACGGCGGCCGAACGCGACGGGCAGACCGCTTGCAAGCGGGTTCCAGACGAAGGACGGCGCGGGCTTCAGGTGCGCCCGGTCACAGAGGCTTTGTAGCGCATTAAAAAGGCCGGGGGGATCGTTACGGTCGACGGGTACGAGCCGTTGCGTCCTGAGCTTCCAGAGCGGAAAGAACCAGTAGAGCAGACCGCCGAGCGTCAGCGTGACGACGATGCCGGCGATCTTGCACGTCGATTGCGGCCTGAGCAGCGCCATGCACGTCGCGACCCGAGGCGCGAAGATCGTTTGCTGCGACGCTTCCTGTGCGGCATTGAACACTTCGTTGACCACGCTCGATGCGCAGGCCGCGAGCGCATCTCTTTGTTCGGTGTGAAGGCTTTCCCAGAAGTGTGCGTAGAACTGGCTGCTGACACAGACGATCAGAATGATCAGGAGATCGAATCTTAACGTGATGTCGGACGGAAAAGGCAACGGGTTGAGCCGCCGCGCGCTCGCCGCAGATGCGTCGTGGTCCGGCATGATGCGCTCACTTGTCGGGCATCACGAACTGGGCGACGACCGCATCGGCGAGCCGCTGGGCTTGCGCAGGCTCGATGCGCAGGCGTTTGCCGGCGGCGATCACATGGCGATGCACTTCGCCCAGCTCCTTGCTGGTGAGGATCGGCGCAGCATCGGCGGGGGCGGGGGCGTCGCCGTGGCGGAACAGCTTTCTGACCGCGACTGACACTTCTTCGCCGATGACCGTCTCCGTGGCCTTCAACGCGATGTTGCCAAGCATCGGCAAGAGTTCGGAAACGACCTGAAGGACGAGCGGCGCAAAGAGAACCGAGAACGGATCGGGACCGAAGCCGAGGGCGGCATCACCGTTGCGCGATGCCTTCTGCGCCGCTTGCGGATCGGCGAACCACGCTGCGCTGATCGTCGTGAAGAGCGGCAGCTCGTTGGGCGCGAGTTGCGCGAGGACATCGCGGGAAACGTCGCGGATCAAGTTGCGTTCAGCGGCAGTGTCCATGAGCCGGTCTCCGACGGTGTCAAGCGTGATCGTTGGCTTGAACGTTAGGTTTCGGGTGAGGGGATGTCAAAGGGAATCGATGCCTGACGACCGCCGCAATGCGACTAACGGTCAACCCGTGAAACCGACTTCGAATGACGCAAGGAAACGCACGTCTTCAAGAAGACGACTCAAGGCGACGCATTTCGCAAGCGTCCTGGTTTTCAGGCGCGTTGTATGACAAAGACGTTGCGCGACCGGCAAGGCCGTGCAACGTCGTTCAATCGGCGTTCCAGCAGCGAAAGATCAAGCGTTGAAGCCGCCATCGATCGTCAGGCTTGCGCCAGTCACGAATCCCGCTTCGGGGCCAACGACGTAAGCGACCATTCCCGCGATTTCATCGGGGTGCGCGTGGCGTTGCAGCGCCATGAGCCCATGCAGCGACGCGGCGAAGTCGCTCGACCCGGGGTTCATGTCCGTGTCCGTCGGACCGGGCTGGACATTGTTGACCGTGATGCCACGCGGACCGAGATCGCGCGCCATGCCCTGAACGAGGCCTCGTAGCGCGGACTTGCTCATGGCGTAGGCGGCGCCGCCCGGGAAAGGCATGCGTTCCGCGTTGCAACTGCCGATATTGACGATTCGCCCGCCGTTTCCCATGTGCGGCAACACCGCCTTCACCGCGACGAACACGCCGCGCACGTTGATCTGCAACGTGGTGTCGAAGTCTTCGAGCGAGAAGGTGTCCACTGGTCCGAGGAATAGGACGCCCGCATTGTTCACGAGAATGTCGATCTTGCCGAACGCAGCGGCGGCCTCGTCGACTGCACGGCTTAGCGCGACGGCGTCGCCGGCATCGGCCTGCAAAGCCAGCGCATGACCGTCGTTTGCGACGATCTCTTCCGCCAGCGCATTCGCCGAGGCAGCCGATCCCTTATAGGTGAAGGCAACCGTGGCGCCATCGCGCGCCAGTCTTCGAACGATTGCCGCGCCGATGCCACGTGCGCCGCCGGTCACGAAAGCCACTTTGCCAGAGAGAGTCGAGGTCATTTGAGTGTGTTCCTGAGTAGTCGATGCACGAAGTATCGCCGCGCCGGCGGGCGTTGAGTAGCGTCGATTTAGACTATGACTTTCAACCGCCGGTATCGAATGATCATGGAAGCTCTCAACTTCGTCGAGTCATTCCTTCTGAGCGCGGAGCTTGGAAGTTTCTCCTCGGCAGCGAGGCGGCTCGGCATGACGCCGGCGGCAGTCAGTAAAAACATCGCGAGGCTCGAAGCGACACTCGGCATTCGCCTCTTTCAGCGCAGCACGCGCAGCCTGACGCTGACGCCGGCTGGCGAGCAGTTCCAGCGCGAGATCGCCGGACCGTTCGAGGCGATAAGCAATGCCTTCGCAGGCGCGGCGTTGATCGACGGCAAACCGTCGGGGACGCTCAAGGTCAGCGTGGCGCTGGCATTCGGCCGCGAATATCTGGTGCCGATGCTCGGTGCGTTTCTCGATCGGTATCCCGGCATCGTGCCCGACTGGCACTTCGATAACCGGCCTGTCGATATCATCGCGGAAGGCTTCGACGTGGCGATTGGCGGCGGCATCGAACTGACATCGACGATCGTGGCGCGCGAACTGGCGCGAACGCATATCGTCGTGGTGGCGTCGCCTTCGTTCATGGCGGGGCGGAAGATGCCGACGCATCCGTCCGAACTCATCGGCTTCGATGGCATCGCGCGGCGCTCGCCCACGACCGGGCGGCTGCGTGCGTGGACGCTGATCAATCAAGTGGGCGAACAGTGCGTCGCGGAGTTCCGCACGCGGATGATCTTCGACGATCCCGAAGCGATCGCGCATGCCGCGATGCTCGGACAAGGTCTTGCGCTTCTGCCGATGCCTCACGCCGCGCCGGGATTGTCGAACGGCACGCTCGTCCGGCTGCTTCCCGCATGGTATGCGGAACAGAATCCGATCTCGCTTTACTATCCAAAGCGGACGCTGCTTCCGGCGAGAACGAGAGTATTCATCGACTTCGTCGTGTCGACGTTCGAGCAAGGCAGGCTCGCGTCGAAGTTCGATGCGCGTATCTGATTGCGCTGTGATGGAAGTCGCTTCAATAAGCGACAGTCAGAGGCTCCGGATAACGCTGCGTCAGCAAGAAGTTCGTTCCCGGCGATGCCATGCCTTCTCCGTAGACACCTGAGGCACGGAACTGCTTGCGCCCAACACCTTGCACTTATCGTGCGCTCCGTCGGAGCGGATCGTGATATCGCTCGGCTGCGTATCGGGGCCGATATAGGGGGATCGTCGCCTGAACGAGGGGCGGTCCGCTGCGATCGGTGGCGGGAAAGGCCAGATACGACTCGGACCATGCATATTGCGATCCGTTGCCGCGCGAGAATCGGCGCTCACACATGACGCTCGGATCAGTTCAAGCAGACCGCCTTTCGCATCGCTTGCGGCGATGTGCGTGACCACACATCGCGCGTCCCCGACAAGCATGACGCCCCTCATCCATGTGCCCGCCTGCTTTTGCCGCGACCGGGCGTGCCTTGCGCGAACATCGGCATCCTGCTGAGAATCCAGTCGAGCAATTCCTGCGGACCTGCGGCGAGCGGCCGTCCCGTCTTCACGAGGAGCCTGGCCTGTGCGCTTTCGAAGAGCGGATGCGCGATCGGGATGATGGTCAGCTCGCCGCTGGCCAGCTCGCGATACGCCGCAAACTCGCCGATCAGCGTGATGAAATTCTCCGCCGCGACGAAGCGCTTCAACGCGCTGAGCGAGTTGGTCGTGAGCGTCGGACGGATGGCGAGGTTGTCGGTCGTCTCCAGCATCTTCACGACATGACCGATGCCGAAGCTCGGCGGCATCAGCGCGAGCGGATAGTCGAGCAGGTCGCCGATCTGCGCGACGCCCCCGCGTTTCGCCAACGGATGATCGCGCCGCGCGAGCAATACGACGGGCTGCGGCGAGCTTGCACGAATCTCGATGCGCTCGTGCGGCGGCGGGTTATACGCGAGTCCGATATGCGCGCGGCTCTCTGCCACTTCATCGAGCAGGTCGTCGACGGCGAGCATCTTCACGTCGATCTGAAGGCGCGGATAGCGAGCGCAGAACGGCGCGAGCACGTCGTCGACCAGCGTATCGACATAGCCTTCGCTTACCGCAAGCCGAACGTGGCCTCGTTGCAAGCCTTTCAACGCGTGCAACTGGTCTTCGAGCTTCTCCTGTTGCGAGCGATAGCCGCGCCAGAACTCGAGCAGATGAAACGCCGCTTCGGTTGGCCGCACGCCGCGCGCCTCGCGTTCGAAGAGCGTCGTGCCGAGTTCGTCTTCGAGCAGCTTGATTTGCCGCGCGATCACCGACGGCGATGTGTTGAGGTGATCCGCCGCGCCGCGAATCGTGCCGTGCGAAAGCACTTCGTGGAAGTAGCGCAGGCGTTGCTGGTTGATTTCGCGCATGGTCGACGTCCCTTTGTGTTGCTCAAAAGGCAACGATACGTGAACTTAGTTGCTCTTGCTCGCACAGTAGCACAGGCTCAACATGGCCTCACCCGATGAAGGGAAAAGACACAGGAGACGCCCATGTCGACGATTCAGATGCAGCAAGGCAGCCGCGCGGTTGCGGCGCTCTACAGCAGAATCAACTGGCGGCTGCTGCCGCTGCTCATCGCGTGCTACATGTTCGCGTATCTGGATCGCGTCAACGTGGGCTTTGCGAAACTCCAGATGCAAAGCGATCTCGGCTTCTCCGACGCCGCATATGGCGTCGGCGCGGGCATCTTCTTCATCGGCTACGTGCTGTTCGAGATTCCGAGCAATCTGATGTTGCCGAGGATCGGCGCGCGGCTCACGTTCAGCCGCATCCTCGTGCTGTGGGGCATTACGTCGGCATGCATGCTGTTCGTGCGCAACGTGCCCGCGTTCTATGCCATGCGCTTCCTGCTCGGCGTGTTCGAAGCGGGCTTCGCGCCGGGGATGATCTATTACCTGTCGCGCTGGTACGGGCCAAAGCGCATGGCGCGGGCCATCGCGCTCGTGTTCGTCGCGGGGCCGATCGGCGGTGTGGTCGGCGGGCCGTTATCCGCGTGGCTGATGTCGTCGCTGGCGGGCGTCGGCGGCTTGTCCGGCTGGCAGTGGATGTTTCTCGTCGAAGGTCTGCCGTGCCTGGCGCTCGGTGCGCTCGTCTGGTTCACGCTCGCCAATCGTCCTGCCGATGCGCGCTGGCTCACGCCAGACGAGAAGCGTCTGGTGGAAGCGGAAGTCGGCGGCAACGGCGGGCATGAACATCGAATCGATTCGTTTTCCGAAGTATTGCGTAATCCGCGTGTCTACCGGCTGGCGCTCGCGTACTTCTGCATCATCTTTCCGATCTACGCGATGAGCTTCTGGCTGCCGACGCTCCTCAAGGAACAGGGCGTGAACGACACGCTCCGCCTCGGCTGGTACGCCGCGATCCCGTATGTTGCCGCCGCAATCGCCATGTACGCGGCTGGACGCCGTTCCGATGCAGTGGGCGAGCGCCGTTATCACAGCGCATTGCCGGCGCTCGCCGCGGCGGCGCTGCTGGCTGTTACGCCGTACGCATCCGGCCATCTCGTCGCGACGCTCGCGCTGCTCACCGCGGCAACGGCCTGCATGTGGATGGCCTACACGGTGTTCTGGGCGATACCGTCGGAGACCATTGCGGGTCCGGCTGCGGCGGGCGGCATTGCGCTCATCAACACGATCGGCCTGTCGGGCGGATTCTGGGGTCCGGCGGCGCTCGGCTGGGTGAAATCCGCGACGGGCAGCACGAGCGGCGGCCTGCTTCTGATGGCGTGCATGGCGGCGCTCTCCTGTGTGCTGATCCTGACGAACAAGCGAACGGTTGCCGCCGCGAAAGCGCGCACCGCCTGATTTTCCATCGAAGACGATCTCCCAAGGAGCGCCAGCATGAAGATTCTGATCGCAGGATTCCAGCACGAAACGAACACCTTCGCGCCGACGAAGGCCACTTACCAGAGCTTCATCCAGGGCGAAGGCTTCCCGCCGATGGCGCACGGCGCGGACGTGCTGAAGCTGCGCGACGTGAACGTGCCGATCGGCGGCTTCATTCGATGGGCCGAAGCGCGCGGCCACGAACTGTTGCCGGTCATCTGGGCGGGCGCGAGTGCATCGGCGCACGTGACGAAGGATGCGTACGAGCGCATCGCGGGCGTCATCGTCGATCAGGTGAGGACGGGCGGCTTCGATGCGATCTATCTAGACCTGCACGGCGCGATGGTCACCGAGCATCTCGATGACGGCGAAGGCGAGTTGCTGGCGCGCGTGCGGCGCATCGTCGGCGATGCGATGCCGCTCGTCGTATCGCTCGATCTGCATGCCAACGTGACGTCGCGCATGTTCGAACTCGCCGATGCGCTCGTCGCTTATCGAACGTATCCGCATGTCGACATGGCCGAGACCGGACTGCGCGGCGGGCACTTGCTTGCGCAACGCATCGAGCATGGCAAGCCGTTCCATCGCGCGATGCGCCGCGTGCCGTTCCTGATTCCGGTGAATGGCATGTGCACGCTCGTCGAGCCGGCGCGCGGCATGTATGGCACGCTGCAAACGCTCGAACGAGAAGTTGTTTCGTTATCCTTCGCGCCGGGTTTTCCGGCATCGGACTTCGAGGAATGCGGACCGGTATTCTGGGGCTACGCGCTCGATCAGGCATCGGCGGACCGTGCGGTCGATACGCTCCTCACGCAACTCGTCGATGATGAAGCCCGCTGGGACGTGCCGTTCCTCACGCCGGATGAAGCCGCCCGCGAAGCCATCGACGCGAGCCGCGATGCATCCGGCCCGGTCATCATCGCCGATACGCAGGACAACCCCGGCGTGGGCGGCGATTCGAACACGATGGGCATGGTGCGAGCGCTGTTGCGCAACGGCGCGCAAGAGGCCGCCGTGGGCGTCATCTGGGACGAGCACGCGGCAAAAGCCGCGCATCGGGCGGGCGTGGGCGCGCGCATCAGGCTTGCGCTCGGCGGCGGCTCGAACGTGCCGGGCGACTCACCCCTTGAAGGCGAGTTCGAAGTCGAGTATCTGTCGGATGGCCGTTTCCGTTTCGATGGCCCGATGCTCAACGGCATGACCGGCGAACTCGGGCCGACCGCGTGCCTGCGCATCGAAGGCGTACGGATCGCGGTGAGCAGCATCAAGATGCAGGTGTTCGATCGCAATCTCTTTCGTGTAGCGGGCATCGAGCCTGAACGCATGAAAGTTCTGGTGAACAAGAGCTCGGTGCATTTTCGCGCCGATTTCGAGCCGATAGCGGCGCGGATTCTCGTCGCCAAAGCGCCGGGTCCGATGGCCGCCGATCCGGCCGATCTGCCGTGGCGCAAGCTCGACGCGCGCATGCGTGTGCGTCCGATGGGGCCGACGTTGGGCGCGTTGCGCGCGTCGGCTGCGTGACTATCGCCGCCTCGCTCATTCGACAAGAAACATCAACGGAAAGGAGAAAAACACCATGACGGACGAGATCAACGCGCGGCGCCGCCGCTTTCTCGGCACGACCATCGGAAGCGTCGGCGCGATGCAACTCGGCCTGAGCGACCTCGCGTTCGCGCAGACATCCAGGCCGGCGCGGGCATCATCGACGGCGGGCTTCGCCGATATCCGCCAGATCGATGCAGGCGCGCTCAACGTGGGTTATGCGGAAGCAGGGCCGGCGAATGGCCCCGTCGTGATTCTTCTGCACGGCTGGCCTTACGACATCTACAGCTTTGCCGAGGTCGCACCGCTGCTCACGGCGCAGGGTTATCGCGTGATCATGCCGTATCTGCGCGGCTACGGTTCGACGCGCTTCCTGTCCGCCGACACGCCACGCAATGGCCAGCAGGCCGTGGTGGCGGTGGACATCATCGCGCTCATGGATGCGCTCAAGATTCCGCAGGCCAGCTTCGGTGCGTTCGACTGGGGCGCGCGCACCGCGAACATCATCGCGGCGCTGTGGCCGGAGCGCGTGAAGTCGATGGTGTCGGTGAGCGGCTATCTGATCGGCAGTCAGAAGGCGAATGAGACGCCGCTGCCGCCGAAGGCCGAGCTCGCGTGGTGGTATCAGTTTTACTTTGCGACCGAGCGCGGGCAGAAGGGCTACGAGGCGAACCGTCGCGACTTCAACAAGCTGATCTGGCAACTCGCGTCGCCCAAATGGGACTTCGATGACGCGACCTATGACCGCTCGGCGCGATCGTTCGAGAATCCCGATCATGTCGCCGTGGTGATTCACAACTATCGCTGGCGTCTCGGTCTCGCGCAGGGCGAGCCGCAATACGACGCGCTAGAGCAGCGTCTTGCGAGCGCCCCCACTATCAGCGTGCCGACCATCACGATGGAAGGCGACGCCAATGGCGCACCGCATCCCGATCCTTCCGCGTATGCGAAGAAGTTCACGGGCAAGTACAAGCATCGCAACGTGTCGGGCGGCATCGGGCATAACCTGCCGCAAGAAGCGCCCAAGGCATTCGCCGATGCGGTGATCGAAGCAGACCACATGTAATCGCTCGATCCGGTAAAACGTACCCGGTAATTTTTATCGGACTTCGTTTCTCAGTTTCAAACGTTTGCGAAACTTGAGTGCGTCCCCTCGCCGCGCTCAAGTATTACTTACCAGCTTGGCTGCCCGCGATCGCAAACGTTTTCCCTTTCGACCGATAAATAAGCGATTCTTTCGCGCGCCGCCCGGGCGAAATATGTTTCGACTTATTTTCATACGTAAAAAAGTGTAACGACGACAGGTAAAAAAGAACTGCATATAGTTCATATCATTGAACTTAAACGGTCCTCCTTACCTGTCATGAAAAACGCAAAAGAAAGCACCAAGGAACTTTTACCGGTCTCGTCCAGTGATGCGCCGTTCTCGCGCCGCAGATTTCTGTCGGTGTTGATGGCCGGCGCCGGTGGCGCGGCGTTGTCGGCATGTGGCGGCGGCTCCGACTCCGCGGGCGACGCTGGGGGCGTCGCGAAAAGCGTCGCGAAGGCGAGCACGGTCTCTTTGTCCGGCGCCACGACTCCGCCGGCGGCATCCATCACCGACAGCAGCGGCGCGGTGTGGACGCTCCTCAACGGCCGGGTGATGAAGAACGGCACGGGCGTGTCGACGGGTTCGAGCGTCGCGCAGGCGCTGATCCTGTATTTCAACGGCATCATCTACGCGCAAAATTCGAGCGGCGTCTGGTACCAGAACGGCTCGCCGTGGAAGAACATCGGCACGATCGATCCGCGCAACGTGGTGAAGCCGTCGAACACGTCGCTGTTCTATGGCGTCAACGGCCACATGGCCTGGGGCTCCGGCATCTACTACACGATGACGGCCGAGCAGCAGCTCGCCATCCTGAAGGACCTCGGCGTGACGATGTATCGCTGCGACACCGCCGACGCGGGCATGTCGATGACGCTCGCGATGGCGCTGCGCGGATGCTTTGCGGGCAGCGGCGTCGGCATCATGCCGGTGCTCAATCCGCGTTCGGCAGGCTGGGACCCGAAGGGCACCGAAGCCGCCGCCTATTCGCTCGGCTATGACTTCGCGGTGCGCTGCACGCAACCGTTGAAGGGCCTCGTCACGCATATCGAATGCGGCAATGAACTGGATACCGTCGGCCTGCAACTCGGTGGCGACGGCAGCCAGACGTCGGACTGGAACCCGGCGGAGTGGCCGTCGTTCCGGGGCGTGATCCGCGGCATGATCGCGGGCGTGAAGGCGGTCGATCCGACCATCAAGTGCGGCGTGAACGTCGGTATCCCGATGGCGTATCGCGCTTTGCAAATGCTCTGGAACGGCATCACGCCGAACGGCACGGCCACGGGCGTATCGGGCGCGGCGACGCTTCAGTGGGACTACACGACGTATCACTGGTATCACAGCTCGGGCAAGATCGAGTGCGCGGGGCGCAACAACGCGTGCATCAACGTGCTGCAAGTGCTGAAGGACTCGTTCAACGTGCCGATCTGGCTGACGGAATGGGGCTGGTCCGGTTCGGCGGATTCGGCGACGGCGCAATCGGCGTATGTGCAGGAAACGATGGCGTCGTACTACGCAATCAAGGACAAGTACAACCTTGAAAGCGTGATGATGTACGCGGTCATCGACCCGAGCTACGGGCTGATTCAGGGCGATGGCGTCACGAAGAATCCGGCGTACGCCACGTTCAAGAACTTCATTGCGGCGAATCCGGTCAAGACGGCGTAACGGTCGATGCGGATGGAGCGGAACGCGCCTTCGGATCGCGAGGGCATCCGGCATAGTGCCTCGACCATGCCACAACGAATTCGAGGTGCCGATGCTGCTGTCTGAACAGAACGTACTCGTGACCGGCGGCGCACGCGGGCTGGGTGCCGCGATCGTCGAAGCGCTCGCACGCGAAGGCGCGGGCGTCGTCGTGAACTATCGCCGCAGCGAAAGCGGGGCGATGGCGCTCGCCGAGCGGCTCGGTCCGCGCGTCGTCGCGCTTCAGGGCGATGTCACCGATGCGGCATCCGTCGCGCGTCTTTTCGACGAGGCGCGCGCACGAACCGGCCGGCCCGTGCACGCGGTGGTGAACAACGCACTGGCCAACTTCAGTTTCGATGGCGACGCGCGCCCGAAGATCGGTGACATCGAATGGTCGCGCTTTCAGCAGCAGATCGACGGCGCGCTCAAGGGCGCGCTCAATACAATCCAGGCCGCGTTGCCCGACATGCGCACCGCTGGCTTTGGCCGCATCGTGAACGTCGGCACGAATCTCTTTCAGAATCCCGTCGTGCCGTATCACGATTACACGGCGGCAAAAGCGGCATTGCTCGCGCTGACGAGAACCGCATCGAACGATCTGGGGCCGGACGGCATTACCGTCAACATGGTGTCGGGCGGCCTGTTGCGCACGACCGACGCGAGCAGCGCGACGCCCGAGGCGGTCTTCGACATGGTCGCGGGATTCACGCCGCTGCGGCGCGTCACCACGCCGGCCGAGTTCGCCGACGCCGTGTTGTTCTTCCTTTCGCCGTGGGCGCGTGCGGTGACGGGGCAAAATCTCGTCGTCGACGGCGGACTGGTCAAGGGCTGACGCGAAGTCAAATCCGGCTCAAACCTCGCTTCGCTTCAGCAGATAGTCGAGCCCGCCCACGCGATACCAGCGATACCCATACGGCTCCAGCACGACACTGTGCTGGCCGTTCGCGTTGCCTTCGCTGTGATCGCCGGAGAGCAGGTTGACGAGCTTGCCGCTTTCTCCCACTGCCGCGCCGACCCGAAACTTCACCGTGCACGCGGCCGCGCTGAAGTTGTGCAGACAGACGACCGAGTTGTTGCGCCAGTCGTAGCGCAGCGCGAGCACGTCGTCGCGCGAGGTGCGAAGAATCGCGAAATCGCCCCAGCTTATCTCGGGCACTTCCTTGCGCATGCGGATCATCCGCTCCATCCAGTTCAGAAGCGAATCGGGGTCCCGGCGCTGGCTGGCGACATTCACGCGCTCATAACCATACGGTCCGCCCGAGATTACCGGGCTAACCGGGCGCGCATGTTTCGTGAAGCCCGCATGCGGCTCGGTCGACCATTGCATCGGCGTGCGCAGGCTTTCGCGTTCCGGCAGACGCAGATCGTCGCCCATGCCGATCTCATCGCCGTAACGCAAGACCGGCGTCCCCGGCAGCGTCAGCATGAGGCTGTACGCCAGTTCGAGCCGGTGACGGTCGCCATCGAGCATCGGCGCAAGACGCCGGCGGATGCCGCGTTCGTAGAGTTGCATGGACGGCTCGGGACCGAACGCCGCGAACACGGCTTCGCGTTCCTTCGGCGACAAGCGGCCAAGATCGAGTTCGTCGTGATTGCGCAGGAACACGCCCCATTGCGCGGTTGCCGCCCGCGATTTCGTCGCTTCGAGCGCTTTTCTCAGCGGCGCGGTATCGGCGCTCGCGAGCGCATAGAACGTGTTCTGATTGACCTGGAAGTTGAACATCATCTGCAGCCGCTCGCCGGCATCGCCGAAATACTGCATGTCGGTGTGAGGCAGCACGTTGGCTTCCGCGAGGATGATCGCGTCGCCTTCGCGCCACTGCAGGAACTCGCGAAACATGCGCAGCATGTCGTACTGACGGGCCGGCTTCTTCACCTGTGCGCCCTTGGTCGCGATGACGAACGGCACCGCGTCCATGCGAAACCCCGAGACGCCGAGCTGAATCCAGAAACCCATGATCTTCAGCAATTCGGCCTGCACGTGCGGATTGGCTGTGTTGAGGTCGGGCTGGAATTCGTAGAAGCGGTGGAAGTACCACAGGGCCGCTTGCTTGTCGTAAGTCCACGTGGACTTCTGCACGCCGGGAAACACCACGCCGTCGTCAGCGCCCGCCGGCCGCTTCTTCGACCATACGTACCAGTCGCGATACTTCGAATTCGGATCGCGCCTCGCTTCCTTGAACCACGGATGCTGATCCGACGTGTGATTCACGACCAGATCGATCAGCACGCGCAAGCCGCGCTGACGGCATGCGTGAGTGAATTCCACGAAATCGCCGAGCGTCCCGTAGCGCGGATCGACGTTGTAATAGTCGGAGATGTCGTAGCCGTTGTCGCGGCCCGGCGATGGCTGAAACGGCATCAGCCATATCGTAGTGACGCCGAGCCCCTGAAGATAGTCGAGCCGCCGCAACAAGCCCTGGAAATCGCCGACGCCGTCGCCGTTCGCATCCATGAATGCGCCGACCGAGAGGCAATAGATGACCGCGTTCTTGTACCAGAGATCGTTGAGCATGCGCTTGGATCGAGGCCCGGTTCGTGTGCGTCCGAGTGTAACCGTGATCCGCCGGCGCGGGCAATCCGCGATTGGACTGCGGATCGGGAACGCGCTTCTTCGACGTGACATCCAATGCCGTGTCTGCCACTTCATACGCGGAGATGTCATATGAAACGCACTCATTTCGCGCTCGCGGCGGCGCTCGCGCTGACGAGCATCGCTTCCCGGGCGCAAGGGGCTGGGCCGACCGATCCGCAAATCGCCGCGATCGTCGTGACCGCCAATCAGGTCGATATCGACGCGGGCAAGCTCGCTGGCAACAAAGCGAAATCGAAGGACGTGAAGGCGTTTGCACAGCAGATGGTCACGGATCACAGCGGCGTCAACAAGGCCGCGACCGATCTGGTGAAGAAGCTCGACGTCACGCCTGAAGACAGCCCGGCGAGCCAGAGCCTCAAGCAAGGCGGCGACGCGAACATCGCCAAGTTGAAGCAGTTATCGGGCGGCAGCTTCGACAAGGCGTACATCGATCACGAGGTCGCCTATCATCAAAGCGTGCTCGATGCGCTCGACAAGACGCTCATTCCCAGCGCGAAGAACGCGGAACTGAAGGCGCTGCTGGTGAAGGTGCGGCCGGCATTCGTCGCGCATCTCGAACACGCGCGGCATGTGCAGGCGGATCTCGCCAGAAACGGTGCGTGACATGCGCTTGCTGCTCTGGCTGATGAGTGCGCTCGCGTTGCCCGTCGATGCGAGTGCGGCGACGCATGTCGTCGTCATCGAAGGCATGCGCTTTAGTCCGCCCGCGCTGACGGTCGCTCGCGGAGATCGCGTGATGTGGGTCAACAAGGACCTGTTCCCGCATACCGCCACCGCCGATGCCAAAGCGTTCGATTCGCACGGCATCGCGGCGAACGCATCGTGGAGTTACGTGGCGCGCGATGCCGGACGCTACGCCTATTCATGCGCGCTGCATCCGGCGATGCACGCGGTCCTCAACGTACGGCCATGACGACGATGATTCCCGCGACCGACACCACCAACGACGAACTCGCCATCGCGCGCCGCATCGTTGCCGGCGACCGCGCCGCGTTCGAAGCGATGATGCGGCGGCATAACCGCCGGCTGTATCGGCTGGCGCGCGCCACCTTGCGCAATGAGGCCGAAGCGGAGGACGCGCTGCAGGATGCGTACTTGCACGCGTTCCGGTCGATGAGCCAGTTTCGCGGTGATTCGCAATTGCTCACGTGGCTGTCGCGGCTCGTGCTCAACGAATGCTTCGCGCGATTGCGGCGCTCGGCGCGTCGTCAGAACGTGATTCCGATCGTGGATGCGCCCGCCGCCATCGAACGGGCCGATACGACCCGCTCCCACGACGATGCCCCCGACCAGGCGCTCGCGCGTGCGCAAGTGCGCGCGTTGCTCGAACGCAAGCTCGATGAATTGCCGGACCTGTTTCGCGTCGTGTTCGTGCTGCGCTCCATCGAAGAGATGAGCGTGGAGGAGACCGCGCAATGGCTGCATATTCCGGAAGCGACGGTGCGCAGCCGGCATTTTCGGGCGCGCAGCCTGTTGCGGGAATCGCTTGCGCAGGCCTTCGATCTCGCCGAGCGCGACGTATTCGAGTTCGGCGGGGCGCGGTGCGATCGCATCGTTGCGAAGGTGCTGTCGACGCTGTCCGATGGCGAGTCTTAGCCTATCGGCCGTGTTAAGCTCTCGCTTCTCGCTGGGGAGTAGCCGGCTTTCCGTCACACGGAAAGCGCGCATGTCAACACACTCGGTCCGCGCACAGGGACCGTGGCATGCGCAGCCTTCAAAGGTTGGCAAGACCATCGACGGAACGCGCCCTCAAGCCGGGCGGCGCGTTGCGTCGTGTTTCTTCGCCCGGCCAGAGCCCTACTCGATGAACCTCGCCTCCACGATCTTCCTCGCCTTCGCCATGTCAACCGACGCCTTCGCGGCCGCCGTCGGCAAGGGTGCGAGCCTGCGCAAGCCACGCGTCACCGAAGCCCTCCGGACAGGCCTCATCTTCGGCGTCATCGAAGCCATCACGCCGCTCGTCGGCTGGGCGATCGGCCGGACGGCGGCGCAGTACGTCACCGCGTGGGATCACTGGATCGCGTTCGGTCTGCTTTTTCTGCTCGGTGCACGCATGATCCGCGAAGGTTGCGGCAGCGCCGGACACGCGGACGAGAAGCCCAACTCGCATTCGTTCTGGGTGCTGGCGGTCACCGGTTTTGCGACCAGCATCGATGCAATGGCGGTCGGCGCGGGCCTCGCTTTCATCGACGTCGATATCTTCTCGACCGCCGCCACCATCGGTTTCGCGACCATGCTGATGGTGACGGTCGGCGTGATGATCGGCCGGCTCGTCGGCGCGACCATCGGCAAGCGGGCGGAGATCGTCGGCGGGGTGGTGCTGATCGGCGTCGGCTGCGCGATTCTCGCGCAACATCTCGGTTATACGAGCTGAGTCGAGTTGAATCGAGTGTGAGCGGGCTGGCGGCGCTCAGGCCGCTTGCCGCGCCCGGCTCGTCAGATGCTCGACCATCCTTTGAGCCGCCGGCTGCAGCGTGTCGAAGCCTTTGAAGCAGACCACGAAGCGCCGTTCCGCCCAGGCATCGACAAGCGGAATGACCGCGACGCCGAACACCGACTGATACGTCGCCGCCACTTCCACCGGCACGACGCTGATGCCGAGGCCCGCGGCGACGACGCGAAACGCGGCATCGAAACTGGACACGATCACGCGATACGAGAGCGTCTTGCCGGCGCTCGCGGCGGATCGCCTCAACATCGTATGGACGGCGGTCGACGGCAGCAGCCCGACGTGCTCGTACTCGAGCGTGTCTTCGAAGCTCAGGCTTGTTTCGTTCGCCAGCGGATGATCGGGATGCACGGCCAGCGCCAGCCGGTCCTGACGATAAGGCGCGTGCTGCAAGCCTTCGAGATCGACGTTGTCCCAGCAGACGCCGATGCTCGCCGCGCCCTCGCGCAGTTGCCGCACCAGCTCCGTCGATAACCTCTCCTCCACGTCGACCCGAATGTTCGCGTTCGCCGGTTCGCGCATGAACGCGGCGATATCGTCGAGCAAGGCTTCCGCCATCGCCGACGCCGACGCACAGATGCTCACGCGCCCGCGCAGCCCGCTGCCGAACGCCGCGACGTCGCTGCCGATGCGATCGAGCGTGAACAGGACGTTGCGCGCGTGTTCGAGCAGCGCGATGCCCGCGCCGGTCGGCTCGACGCCGCGCCGCGAGCGCGACAGCAGCGGCACGCCGAGGTCCGCTTCGAGCTGCGCGATGCGCTTGCTGATAGCGGATGGCTCGATGTGCTGCTCCTCCGCCGCCCGCGCGATGTTGCGGTGATCGCATACGGCGACGAAGAGGCGCAGCGTCTTCAGGTCGATATCGCGCACGGACGTTTCCTTTTTAGACATGCCGGTTCGGAATCACAACGCTTCCGACATACCGCTTCTGAGTCGCGGCGGAAGGTCTAAAGTTAGCACAACGCCGGCGACACGATGACCGGCGATATCACGGAGACGGCTCATGCCCTTGTTCCCCACTGACGCGGCGATACGCGAAGTCGGCTTGCGCGACGGCCTGCAAAGCATTCAGCGGATTCTGCCGACGCAACACAAGCGCGAATGGATTCGCGACGCCTACCAGGCCGGGCAGCGCGAGATCGAGGTCGGGTCGTTCGTGCCCGCGCGCCTCTTGCCCCAACTTGCCGATACCGCCGAACTCGTCGCTTTCGCGAAGACACTGCCCGGCCTCTTCGTTTCCGTGCTCGTGCCGAACCTGAGAGGCGCGGAACGCGCGTTCGAGACTCAAGCCGATTTGCTGCTCGTGCCGCTTTCGGCGAGCCGCGAGCACAGCCTCGCGAATCTGCGCAAGACGCCCGATGAAGTGGTCGCGGAAGTGGCGCGCATCCGCGCCGCCCGCGATGCATCGGGCGCGAAGACGTTGATCGAAGGCGGCATCGGCACGGCGTTCGGCTGCACGATCCAGGGACGCGTCGAAGAAAGCGAAGTGCTGCGCTGCATGCAGGCTTTGCTCGATGCGGGCGCGGATCGCGTGAGCATCGCCGATACCGTCGGCTATGCGGGACCGCGCGCCGTTCGCGAGCTGTTCGAGAAGGCGCGCCGCATCGCCGGCGAACGCTTCTGGTGCGGCCACTTTCACGACACGCGCGGCCTTGCGCTCGCCAACGTGTACGCCGCGCTCGAAACGGGCGTCGCGCGCTTCGATGCGACGCTCGCCGGCATCGGCGGATGCCCCCATGCGCCGGGCGCGAGCGGCAACGCATCGAGCGAGGACCTTGCGTTCATGCTGGCCGGCATGGGCATCGAAACCGGCATCGACATAACCGGCCTGCTTGCGCTGCGCGAGAAAGTCGCGCAATGGCTCGAAGGCGAAACCCTGCACGGCGCGCTGTGGCGTGCCGGTCTTCCCAAATCATTCGCGCAACATGCGGCGAGCGCCGCGCTGACCGCCTGAGGTTTTCCACATGACTTCGAATGCAAGACTTCCGCTCGACGGCGTGCGCGTCGTCGAGTTCACGCACATGGTCATGGGACCGACGTGCGGCATGATCCTCGCCGATCTCGGCGCCGAAGTGATCAAGATCGAACCGCCCGGCGGCGACAAGACACGCACGCTGCCGGGACTCGGCATCGGCTTCTTCCGGTCGTTCAATCGCAACAAGAAGAGCGTCGTCATCGACATCAACACGCCGGAGGGCCGTGAAACCGCGACCGAACTGATCGGCACCTGCGATGTGGTGCTCGAGAATTTCCGTCCCGGTCTCATGGAGAAGCTCGGCCTCGATTACGGCACGCTCAGCCGGCGCTATCCCGCGCTCATCTATGTATCGCACAAGGGCTTTCTGCCCGGCCCATACGAAAAGCGTCTCGCGCTCGACGAAGTCGTGCAGATGATGGGCGGCCTCTCGTACATGACCGGTCCCGTCGGACGGCCGCTGCGCGCGGGGACATCGGTGAACGACATCATGGGCGGCATGTTCGGCGCCATCGGCGTGCTTGCCGCGCTGCGCGAACGCGACTTCACGGGACGCGGCCAGGAAGTGCAGAGCGCGCTCTTCGAGAACTGCGTGTTCCTCTCCGCGCAACACATGCAGCAATACGCGATGACCGGCGAAGCGCCGCCGCCGATGCCCGCACGCGTCTCCGCGTGGAGCGTCTACGACGTGTTCACGCTGGCCGATGGCGGACAGTTGTTCATCGGCGCGGTCAGCGACAAGCAGTTCGTCACGCTGTGCGATGTGCTCGCGCGTCCGGACATCGCGGCCGAGCCGCGCTTCGCCAACAACGCGATGCGCGTCGCGGTGCGGCCCGAACTGCTCGCCTGTCTCGGCGCGATCCTGAAAGATCGACACGTCGGCGAGCTTGCGCCGAAGCTCGAAGCGGCCGGCATTCCGTATGCGCCGATCGTGCGGCCCGACCAGTTGCTCGACGATCCGCATCTGAAGGCGAGCGGCGGCCTCGCGCCGATGCAGACCGACGATGGCGATACGACCGATGTCGTCCTCCTGCCGATCACGATGGGCGGCCGCCGTCCCGGCGTGCGTCAGGCGCTGGCGCGCGTTGGCGAGCATACACAAGAGGTGCTGTCGCGCATCAAGAGCCGGGTGACGGCATGAGCTGCTACGGATTGAGCAACGGCAAGCCGCAACTGGCCGAATCGGCATGGGTTGCGCCACAGGCGGTCGTGATCGGCAACGCGTCGCTGCATGAGCGTGCGAGCGTCTGGTTCAACGCGGTGATTCGTGCGGATAACGAAGCAATTGAAATTGGCGCAGGCAGCAACGTGCAGGACGGCGCCGTGTTGCACGCCGACCCCGGCTATCCGATGCTAATCGGCGCGAACGTCAGCGTCGGGCATCAGGCGATGCTGCACGGCTGCACCATCGGCGATGGCTCGCTCATCGGCATTCAGGCGATCGTGATGAACGGCGCGGTCATCGGCAAGCACTGTCTCGTCGGCGCGGGCGCGGTCGTGACCGAAGGAAAGACGTTTCCCGACCGCTCGCTGATTCTCGGTGCGCCCGCGAAAGTGGTGCGCGAACTGACGGATGAGCAGATCGCAGGTCTTGCGTCCAATGCGGCGGATTACGCCGCGCGCGCGGAGAAGTATCGGCGGGAGCTCGACCAGACCGCTTAAAGCAGCACGATTCCAGTCAAGCGTCCCGGCAGGCTCGCAGCAAGACGAGCCGCCGGCATCATGAAGATCAGGAGACACACATGCAGCAGACCGTCACCGCGGGCAGTCCCCCGCTCGTCACACCCAACGTGCGCGTCGGCAATCAGCCGGGCGCGGAAATCTCGGCGCGCATGGATCGCCTGCCGATCACGCGGCATCTGTGGATGCTCGTGCTGCTGATCTCGCTCGGCGGCTTCTTCGAAATCTACGATCTGATCTTCACGGGCTATATCGCGCCGGGCATGGCGAAGAGCGGCCTGCTCGCCACGACGACTCATTCGTTCTTCGGCTTCACCGGCATTGCCGGATTCATCGCGGCGACGTTCGCGGGCCTGTTCGTCGGCACGTTCTGTTTCGGCTGGCTGCCGGACCGATACGGCCGCCGCGCTGTGTTCACCGTCTCCCTGCTGTGGTACTCGATCGGCTCCGCGATCATGGCGGTTCAGACGACGCCGGAAGCGGTCATTCTCTGGCGCTTCATCACGGGCATCGGGGTGGGCGTGGAGATCATCACCATCGACAGCTACGTGACCGAACTCGTGCCGCAGCACATGCGTGGCCGCGCGATGGCTTTCAATCAGATGGTGATGTTTGCCGCCGCGCCGGTGGCCGCGATCATGTCGTACTGGCTCGTGCCGACGACCGTGTTCGGTATCGACGGATGGCGCGTCGTGGTGCTCGCAGGATCGGCGGGAGCGGTGCTCGTGTGGTTCATCCGCCGCTCGGTGCCGGAAAGTCCGCGATGGCTCGCCTAGCACGGACAGCCCGAGAAGGCCGATGCGATCGTGCGCGATATCGAATCGATCGTCGCGCGGCAAGCGAAGGGACCATTGCCGCCGCCGTTGCCGGTGGTCGAGCAGCCGGTGCATCGGCGCGCGTCGTTCGCGGAGTTGCTGCAACCGCCGTACCGGTCGCGCTTCGTGATGCTCGTCGTGTTCAACCTGTGTCAGGCGATCGGCTATTACGGTTTCGCGAACTGGGTGCCGACGCTGCTGATCGGGCAGGGCATCACGGTCACGAAGAGCTTGCTGTATTCGTTCATCATTGCGTTCGCGCTACCCGTCGGGCCGATGCTCGCGATGCTGTACGCCGATCGCATCCAGCGCAAGTGGCTGATCGTCGGCGGCGCGCTCGTGGTGATCGTGAGCGGCATTGCGTTCGGTCAGGCGCGGTCGGTGCCGGCGCTGATCGCGCTCGGCGTGCTCATCAGCCTCGCCGGACAGACCATCTCCGTGTGCTATCACGCGTATCAGGCCGAGCTTTTCCCGACCGCCATCCGATGCCGCGCCAATGGGCTGGTGTACTCGGCAAGCCGCATCGGCGCAATGATGTCGGGCTTCATCATCGCGGCGCTGTTGCGGGATTTCGGCGTGGTCGGCGTGTTCGCGGGCATTACCGCCTGCATGCTGGTGGTCGTGGTTTCCATCGGCGTATTCGGACCGCGCACCAACGGCAAGCGTCTCGAAGAGCTGTGTCATTAGGGCGGCTACCCGCCGGGAACGGGAAGCGGTCGAGCGAGCCGGCTGACCGGACCGCAAGACCGCAAACTGCTTACTTTCCGTACATGTCGAAATCGAAGTACTTCGCCTCGATCTTGCGATACGTTCCATCGCGCAGGATGTCCGCAATCGCGCCATTCAACGCATCGCGAAGGTCGGGGTCCGATTTGCGCACACCGGCGGCATCGCCGTCGCCCATGATCTTCGGGTCATAGACGACATCGCCCGCGAACGCGAAGCCCTTGCCCGCCGGCGTCGCCAGAAAGCCGAGCTTGCCTTGCACGGCGTCCATCAGCACGGCGTCGACACGGCCCGCCGTCAGGTCCGCATAGGCCTGGTCATAGCTCGGATAGGCGACCACGTCCACGCCCGATGCCGCCCACTTCTCGCGTGCGTACGTTTCCTGCACCGTGCCTTGTTCGACGGCCACGCGCTTGCCCGCGAGCTTCGACGCCTCGGGCAGCAAATGCGCGCTTTCCTTCGCGATCAAGCGCGTCTGGTTGCGATACAGCCGCTCGGTGAAGTCGATCTGCTGGCGACGCTTCTCGTTCGCGGCCATCGACGAAAGAATGACGTCGAACTTGCGCGCCTGCAATCCGGGAATCAGGCCATCGAAGCTGCTCTGCACCCACACGCACTTCGCCTTCAGCTTCGCGCACAGCGCGTTGCCGAGGTCGATGTCGAAGCCCTGCACGGCGCCGTCTTTCGTCACCGACTCGAACGGCGGATAAGTCGGATCGACGCCGACGCGGATCGTGCTCCATTCCTTGGCCATCGTCATCGTGCTCGCCGCCATCAGGGCGAGTGCGGCGGCGGTCTTCATCGTCGTTGTGCGCGAGGTCTTCATTCAGGCTCCGTAGTTAGCGTTCGTTAGAGTGGGCGGGTCTTGCAATCAGCTCGGGAATTCGCCGCGCGTGAAGTCGTCGTCGAGGGCGATGGAGTCGGCGATCTCGTCGATCGTTACGGGCTTGACCGGCGCGCGGATGCGGTAATAGCCGACATCGCCGACCGGGCGCTGCTGCACTTGTGCGATCAGTTCGCTGACCGTCGTGCCGCACCATCGGCCCTGACACGGCCCCATGCCGCACCGCGAAAACGCCTTCATCTGATTCGGTCCCTGACAGCCGAGGGCCGCGATCCGGCGAATCTCGCCCGCGCTGACGTCTTCGCAGCGGCACACGATCACGCCGTCGGCGGGACGGCGCAGCGCGGCGGGCGGCGTGTAGAGCGCATCGAGCAGCGGACGCACGGCGAGATGCCGCTTCATCGCGCGCAAGGCGGGGCGGCTGCGTGCATCGCGCGTCGCGGCGTCGAGCGCGCCGAGTTCGCGCGCAATGTCGAGCGCCGCGAGCGTGCCCGCGTGCATCGCGGCGATGGCGCCGCCGACGCCCGCGCCATCGCCCGCAATCCAGACGCGCTCGACACTGGAACGCCCGCGCGCATCTGTGCGGGGACGCCAGCATGCGGACGGCGCGTCCCACTCGTGCTCGCAGCCAAGCGACCGGGGCAGTTGTGTCGATGGAATCACGCCCTGATGCAGCAGCACGAGCGACGTGTGAATGACGTGCTGCGCGCCGCTTGCATCGACGAAACGCACGCGTTCGGCGCGGCCATCGCCTTCGATCGAAAACGCGCTCGCGCCGCGATGAATCGGCGTGCCGGCCTGCTTCACCGCGCGCATCATGCGCAAGCCCTTGAGCAGATAGTCGGCCCCGGCGAGCGCGGGCAATGCGTGCGGCAGCGCGGTGCGCCACGCGTGCGGCGGCGTGGTATCGACGATCGCGCGCACACGGCGTCCCGCCTTCAGCAATTGCGATGCGAAAAGCCATAACAGCGGCCCGCTGCCCGCCAGCACCGCATCCTGCGACGGCGCGAGTCCCGACGACTTGAGCAGCGTTTGCGCCGCGCCAATGCCCATCACGCCCGGCAGCGTCCATCCCTGCACGGGCCACGGACGTTCCTGCGCGCCGGTCGCGATCAGCACCGCGCGCGCCGTGACTTCGAGCGTGCCGCCTCGTTCATCGTGAGGCTTGCGCGTCAGCATCGCGATCACGCGGCCGTCTTCGAACGCGACTTGCCAGACCACGCAGCGAGCGAGATGCTTCGCACCGCTGCCGGCGAATCCTTCGATGAGCGCGCGTCCGGCGAGATAGTCGTCGCCGAGGACGTTCGCATTGGCGAGTGGCGATTGCGCCGCGTCGCGATAAATCTGCCCGCCGGGCGCGTGGCCTTCGTCGGCGACGACGACATCGAGGCCCGCCGCACGCGCTTCGATCGCCGCCGACATGCCCGCCGGTCCCGCGCCGACGATCAGCAGATCGCACTTCACCTGCGTCATGCGAGCCTCGCTTTGCCGCTCATCGCGCGCACCCGCATGCCGTCGCGCACGCGCGTCATGCAGGCTTGCACGTTCGGCACGCCATCGACTTCGACGAGGCAGTCGAAGCACACGCCCATCATGCAGAACGGGCCGCGCGCCGTGCCGCTCACGGGCGTCGTGCGGCACGAGGCTGCGCCGCTTTCGAGCAGCGCGGCGGCGATCGAGTAATGCGTCGGCACGTGCCGCTCGGTGCCGTCGATGTCGATGCGGACCGTGCGTGCCGGCATGGTGGCGAGGGGTTCAAAGAGCGTGGGCATCGGTCGGATTTGAAAAGCGTGTAGCGACGAAAGGATGAAGGATCGCAGGCTTGCCGCCGCCCGCGATCCACGGCGCGATGACGTCCGCGTGCGCGGCGGCGAGCGTCACGCCGCTATGACAGATGGCGAGGAACGCGCCGGGATGCGCGGGCGATTCTTCGTAGACCGGCAGGCCGTCCGGCGTCATGATGCGCAGCGCGCCCCACGACCGCACGATGCGCGCATGCGCGAGCAGCGGAAACGCGGTGCGTGCCCGCCGCGCGATATCGGCCATCACGGCGCGCGTCTGGCCATCGTCGAAGCCGGCCGGTTCCGCCGAATCGCCCAGCAGGACCGAGCCTTCGCGCGTCTGACGGACGACGAGCGTCGGATAGTCGAGAAACGGTTGCAGCCGCTCGGTCACCATGATCTGGCCGCGCAGCGGCGTGATCGGCGCGTGCATGCCGACCATCGGCGCGAGCCGCGCGTTGTCGAGACCGGCGGCCAGCACGACGCGCTCCGCTTCGAGCGTGCCGTTCGCCGTATCGACTTCGAAGCGGCCCGCGCGAGGACGAATCTCACGAACTTCGTTGCGCGGCAGATACGCGCCGCCGTGAAGCTGAAACGCTTCCTGCATCGCGCGCAGCGTGTAAAGCGGACTCGCATGGCCGTCGTGCGGCGAGTAGAGCGCGCCGGCCAGCGCGTCCGAGGCGGTCGGCACGCGCGCCTTCAGCGCCTTGATATCGAGCACCTCGTAAGTGAGCGATGCATCCTGCGCGCGGATCGATTCGAGCAAGCGATGCCCCGCATCGAGCTGTTCGGCGGTCTCGCACAGTTCGATGCCGCCGGGCCGCTCGAAGCCCGCATCGACGCCGGTCTCGCGCTGCAATTGCGCCGCGAACGCGCTCCAGCGCGCGGACGATTCGCGCGACCACTGCGCGTAAGGCAGGCAGCGGCTGCCCTTGCCCTGCACCCAGACGAGGCCGAAGTTGCCACGCGCCGCGCGATGCGCCGAGTCCGCGCCGTCGCATACGGCGACGCGCTTGCCCGTGCGGGCGATCCCATACGCGATCGCCATGCCGACGAGCCCGCCGCCCGCGACGATCACGTCGTAGTGGCGCGCGTTGTTATGGGCCTGTTTTTCGTGCATCGAATGCCTTTCCCGCCTGTGTCATGTATCCGATGGCACTTTGAACGCGACGAAAATCGGCGTCAAATGCCGGTTCATGCGTCGCCTATAATCCAATGTTATGGATACGACAGCACTCAAGATTCGCCAGATCGAAGCGTTTCGCGCGGTCATGCTGCGCCGTACGGTGACGAGCGCCGCCGAATCGCTGCATGTTTCGCAGCCGGCCGTGAGCCGCCTTCTCGCCGATCTGGAGAGCCGCGTCGGCTTCGTGCTGTTCGAGCGGCAGCAGGGCCGGCTCGTGCCGACGGCCGAGGCGCGCGTGCTGTTCGAGGAAGTCGAGCGCGCGTTCGTCGGCATGGACCGCATCACGCTCGCGGCGCAGCAGATTCGCGCGATGCGGCGCGGCTCGTTGCGCGTGGCGGGATCGCCGGCGGTGGCGCTCGACCTGCTGCCGGCGGTGATTGCGCGTTTTGCCGAGCGTCATGCGGGCATCGACGTCAGCCTGCTTGCGCATAGCGCGACCACGGTGGTGGAGAAGGTAGCGTCCGGCCAGTGCGATGTCGGGCTGATCGCCGAACCGATCCCGCATCCCGCCGTGAAAAGCGAGCGGCTTTCGAATGCGGTGATGCGATGCATCGTGCCGCGCAAGCATCGTCTTGCACGGCGCGCGTCGTTGCGAGCCGCCGATTTACGCGGCGAGCGCTTTATTTCGTTTCCGCAGAGCTTCGATGCGCGCAGCGCCATCGATCGCGTGTTCGTCGAAGCGGGCGTTTCCCGCGACCTCGTGATCGAAGCGCAACTGTCGCAGGCGATCGTCGCGCTGGTCGCGAACGGCGCGGGCGTCGCGTTGATCGATCCGGTCACTGCCGCATATGCGAGGGAACGCGTCGCGGTGAGGCGCTTCACGCCCGAGGTGCCGGACCACTTCTACATCGTGACCAATGCTGCCCAGCCGATGCCCGTGGTGGCTGAAGCGTTCTGTGTGGACGTCAGGGAGGCGTTCGAGAGGGTGGTGAAAGCGGACCGATGAAGAAAGGCTGCGCCCGTCATCGATCCGCTCGATACGTTATTGGCCTTCTTTCAGTTTCTTCGGCTTCGGCGGCGCCTTCACCTTGTTGTACTCGAACTGCGGCGTGTTCTTGAGCGCGTCCTTCGTTGCGCCCGGCAGATAGAAGTTGCCGTTGCGAAGCTCCAGTGAAGCGATCGGCACTGCAACGTCGTGCGTGGCCACGCCGAGGAATCCGCCGGTGGAGATGATCGCGGCTGACACCGTGGCGTCGGGAGAAATCACCAGATCCATGATCGAGCCGATCTTCTCATTCTTGTCGTTATAGACCGACTTGCCGAGGATGCTTTTCTTGGTGCTCCATCCTTCCAGTAGCGCTTGCGATTGCTGCACGGTAACGCTGAGCGGTTGCGTGCCGGCCACCTGTGCATGAGCACCCAGGCTGATGGTTCCAATGACGGTCGCGAGGGTGAGGCGCTGCAAGAGTTTCATATCGAGGTCTCGTGGTTGTTAGACCGGGCGCATGCCGCAAATCCCGGGCCCGGGCCGCGACATGCTCCTTCCGGCTTGTCCGATGCGCTTGCCTCAGCTCGTCTTCTTCGCCTTATGGTGGCGCTTCGGCGGCGCTGAATGCTTGCCGGTCGGGCCGGACGGCGTGCCGGTTTCGCCATTGCCGTTGGGCGTGCCGATACCCACGCCGCCGCGGCCAGCGCCGTTGCCGCCGGGTGTTCCACCCGCATTGCCCTGTGCAAGCACAACCGTGGACAAGCCCAGCGCGAGAGCGGTCGTTACGAGGTACTTCATTGCAGTCTTCATCGTGTCCTCTCCGAATGTAGGTGAGCAGCGGACCTTCCGGGCAGTGGCAAAGGTCCGCGTGCAGACGGCAGACTCAGCAAGCTGCGATCCCGTCTTTCCTCTCACAATACCGCGCACGGTTTGAGCAAGCGCGGCAGATGAAGGATTACTTACGATTAGCTTAATGAATGACTGACTCGTTCGTAATAAAAGCGCGTGCATTCGCAGACGTGCAGGCTGCGAGCGTCGACGCCGCGTCAATCGACAGCGCTTTTCCGCCAATTTGCGCTTCATTAAGCGTCCCATCAGGTCGCACTGGTTAACCTGTCGCACGTCCCAGAAACGGATCAATCGTTCTATGTCACCGAAGCATGTCGAGACGCTTGTCAAAGGATCATGGCGAAACCTTGCATGTCGAAGGTTTCATTGGCGGCATGGCGTGGAAGCGCGAAGCATTCGGCGGGCGATAGAAAGCCGGCATGGGAGGACGGACCCCGCTCAACTGGCGCTCGCCGATGCCTACGCACGCGATGTCTTCGGCGACGCGTGCTATGCACCGTGGCTGCAGGCCTATACCGCGTTCACCGGCGCCTTCCGGGAAGGCTGGATTCCGGACAACTATTACGGCTGGGTAGTCGTGCCGAAGCTGAAGGGCCTTTACGGACAGATGTCGCATCTAAAGCCCGTCTCCCGGCTGCTCTTTCGCGACGACGTGTTCCCGGATATCGCGTACTACGTGAACGGTATGTTCTTTTCGTCCGATCACATCGCGATTCCCGAGTCCGAGGTCGCGGACCTGGTGTTCAGCACGAGCGAGCGCGTCGCCTTCAAGCTCGATCAGTCATCGCAGGGCAGGGGCGTCTTTCTGCTGGATCGCAAGGACTTCCGCGTCGCGCAGATCAAGTCGCTCGGCAACGGCGTGCTGCAGCGGTTCATCGTGCAGCATAAGTGGTTCGACCAGTTCGCATCGAAGGCGGTCGCCACGGTGCGTCTGACGACCGTCGTCGACGATGCGGGTCGCATCTCGTTGCGCGCCTGCTTCTTGCGGCTCGGACGGGCAACGGACACTTTTATCCGCCCGGACAGCGAAGTCTGCGTCGCGGTCGATCTAAGAAGCGGCCGCTTGTCGAGCACCGGCTATCTGAACGACTGGACCGATGTCGACGCGCACCCCGATTCGAAGGTCGCCTTCAGCGGCCTGACGCTGCCCGCGTTTGCGCAGTGCGTCGGCAAGGTCATCGAGCTGCATGCGAAAGTGCCGTTTGCGCGCTGTATCGGCTGGGACGTCACCGTGGACGCGAGCGGGCAAGTCGTGGTGCTCGAATGGAACGCTGAACACAACGACGTCAAGTTCGGCGAAGCCACGCAAGGCCCATGCTTCTCCAATCTGGGATGGGAAGCACTCGGGTCCTTGCGCCGCGCCTCGGGCGGGACGTTGGTCCAGGCGCGATGACTAAGCCGGTTAGCCAGGCCGGTTAACCAAGCGCGCCACCGCTCACTGCGGCACGCGCACCCAGCCCTCCATCAAAATGCGCGCGCTGCGGCTCATGATCGCCTTCGTGACGGTCCACTTGCCATCGGCTTCGCTCGCCTGCGCACCGACGCGCAATGTGCCCGAAGGGTGTCCGAATCGCACGACCTCACGCACGCCGCCGCCGGCGGCCTGATTGACCAGCGTGCCGGAAATAGCCGCCGCCGCGCCGATCGCCACCGCGGCTGTTCCCATCATCGCGTGATGCAGCTTGCCCATCGACACCGCCCGCACCAGCAAGTCGATGTCCTCGGCGGCCACGCGCTTGCCGCTGGAGGCGACATAACTCGCGGGCTTCGCGACGAACGCGATCTTCGGCGTATGCTGCCGGCTCGCGATTTCGTCGATATGTCCGATGAGGCCCATGCGGACCGCGCCGTGCGCGCGAATGGTTTCGAGCATCGCGAGCGCGGCGGGACTGGTGTTGATCGCGTCCTGCAACTCGGCGCCCGTGTAGCCGATTTCTTCCGCGTTCACGAAGATGGTCGGAATGCCCGCGTTGATCATCGTCGCCGTCAGGGTGCCGATGCCCGGCACGTCGAGCGCATCGATCAGATTGCCGGTCGGGAACATCGCGCCGCCCCCGCCGTCTTCCTCGGCAGCCGGGTCCATGAATTCGAGCTGCACTTCCGCGGCGGGGAAGGTCACGCCGTCGAGTTCGAAACCGCCCGTTTCCTGCACCGCCCCGTTCGTCATTGGGACATGCGCGATGATCGTCTTGCCGATGTTCGCCTGCCAGATTCGCACGACGGCCACGCCGTTATCCGGCACGCGGCTGGCATCGATCAGGCCGCTCGCGATCGCGAACGGCCCCACGGCGGCGGAGAGATTGCCGCAGTTGCCGCTCCAGTCGACGAAGGGCTTGTCGATGGCCACCTGACCGAACAGGTAAACGACATCATGGTCCGGCCGGCTGCTCTTCGCGACGATCACCGTCTTGCTCGTGCTGGACGTCGCGCCGCCCATGCCGTCGATCTGCTTGCCGTACGGATCGGGGCTGCCGATGACGCGCATCAGCAGCGCGTCGCGTGCGGGGCCGGGCGCACGCGCGGCTTCGGGCAGGTCTTCCAGACGGAAGAACACGCCTTTACTCGTGCCGCCGCGCATGTAGGTGGCGGGAATCCTGATCTGCGGTGCGTGAGTCATGTCAGTTCTTCTGATCCGGTGCTGGGTCGAGTAAAGCGCGCTTACGCCGTCGCCTGCGACGATTCGAGGAAGTCCTGCGCGAAGCGTTGCAACACGCCGCCCGCTTCGTAGATCGAGACTTCTTCGGCGGTATCGAGCCGGCATGTGACCGTCACGTCGACACGCTCGCCGTTGCGGCGATGAATCACGAGCGTCAGGTCGGCGCGCGGCTTGCGCTCGCCGATGACGTCGAACGTCTCGGTGCCGTCGATGCCGAGCGTCAGCCGATTGACGCCCGCCTTGAATTCCAGCGGCAGCACGCCCATGCCGATGAGGTTCGTCCGGTGAATGCGCTCGAAGCCTTCCGCGACAATCGCCTCCGTTCCCGCGAGGCGCACGCCTTTGGCGGCCCAGTCGCGTGATGAACCTTGGCCGTAGTCCGCGCCCGCAATCACGATCAGCGGCTGCTTGCGTTCCATGTAGGTTTCAATGGCTTCCCACATGCGCGTGATCTTGCCCTCGGGTTCGATGCGCGCGAGCGAGCCTTGCACGATCTGGCCGTTGTCCACCACCATCTCGTTCTTGAGCGTCGGGTTCGCGAAGGTCGCGCGCTGCGCGGTCAGGTGATCGCCCCGATGCGTCGCGTAGGAGTTGAAGTCCTCTTCTGGCAATCCCATGCGGGCGAGATACTCGCCGGCCGCGCTGTCAGCGAGAATCGCATTGGACGGCGAGAGATGGTCCGTCGTGATGTTGTCGCCGAGCACGGCGAGCGCGCGCATGCCGCGGAGCGTGCGCTCACCGGCGAGCGCGCCTTGCCAGTACGGCGGACGGCGGATATACGTGCTTTGCGCACGCCAGTCGTAGAGCGGGGACGCCTGCTCGCCGGCGTCGGGGGCGAGCGCGAACATCGGCTCATAGACCTTGCGGAACTGCTCGGGCTTCACGCTGGACGCGACGATCGCATCGATTTCCTCGTCGGTCGGCCAGATATCCGCGAGCCGCACCGGTCGGCCGTCGGCATCGTGACCGAGCACGTCCTTTTCGATGTCGAAGCGGATGGTCCCTGCGATCGCATAGGCCACGACGAGCGGCGGCGATGCGAGGAATGCCTGCTTCGCATAGGGATGGATGCGGCCGTCGAAGTTGCGGTTGCCGGACAGCACGGCGGTGGCGTACAGATCGCGTTCGACGACTTCCTGCTGGATCGCCGGATCGAGCGCGCCGGACATGCCGTTGCACGACGTGCATGCGTACGCCACCACGCCGAAACCGAGTTTCTCGAGTTCGGGCAGCAGCCCCGCTTCCTGCAGATACAGCGTGACCGCCTTCGATCCCGGCGCGAGCGAGGTCTTCGCCCACGGCTTGCGCGCGAGTCCGGCGCGGTTCGCGTTGCGCGCGAGCAAGCCCGCCGCGATCATGTTGCGCGGATTGTTGGTGTTAGTGCAGCTCGTGATCGCGGCGATGATCACCGCGCCATCGGGCATCCTGCCTTCGTCGTTCTCGACCGTGCCGCTGATGCCGCGCGCAGCCAGTTCCGACACCGGCAACCGCCGATGCGGATTCGACGGCCCCGCCAGCGTCCGCACCACGGAAGACAGATCGAACGTGAGCACGCGTTCATATTCCGCGCGCTGCAGGCTGTCGGCCCAGAGGCCCGCTTGCTTTGCGTAGGTTTCGACCAGCGCGACGAGCGCATCGTCGCGGCCCGTGAGCTTCAGGTACTTGATGGTCTGATCGTCGATGTAGAACATCGCGGCGGTCGCGCCGAACTCGGGCGCCATGTTCGCGATGGTCGCGCGGTCGCCGAGCGTCAGGCTCGCCGCGCCCGCGCCATAGAACTCCAGATACGCGCCGACCACCTTCTGCTTGCGCAGGAACTCGGTCAGCGACAGCACGACATCGGTTGCCGTGATGCCCGGCCCCGGCTTGCCCGTCAGCTCGACACCGACGATATCCGGCAGCCGCATCCACGATGCGCGGCCCAGCATCACGCTTTCGGCTTCGAGGCCGCCCACGCCGATCGCGATGACGCCGAGCGCATCGACCATCGGCGTATGCGAATCGGTGCCGACGAGCGTGTCCGGAAACGCGACGCCGTCCTTCACCTGCACGACCGGGCTCATGCGTTCCAGGTTGATCTGGTGCAGGATGCCGTTGCCGGGCGGAATCACGTCCACGTTCTCGAACGCCTTCTTCGTCCACTCGATGAAGTCGAAGCGGTCGACGTTGCGCCGGTCTTCGATCGCGCGGTTCTTCGCGAACGCATCGGGATAGAAGCCGCCACATTCGACGGCGAGCGAATGATCGACGACGAGTTGCGTCGGCACGACCGGATTGACGAGCGACGGATCGCCGCCCTGTGCCGCGATGGCGTCGCGCAGCCCGGCGAGATCGACGAGCGCGGTCTGACCGAGGATGTCATGGCACACGACGCGCGCCGGAAACCACGGAAAGTCCAGTTCGCGCTTGCGTTCGACGAGCTGGCCGAGCGATGCGGCGAGCGTTTCCGGCGCACAGCGGCGCACGAGGTTTTCGGCGAGGACGCGGGCGGTGTAGGGCAGCGTGTCGTAGGCGCCGGGGCGGATTGCGTCGACGGCGGCGCGTGCGTCGAAGTAATCGAGGCGCGTGCCGGGCAGGGGTTTGCGGTATTCGGTGTTCATAGCCCAAAGGCCCGGAATAGATTCGAGGGTTGCGGCAGCGAGCATAACGGATGTCAGACGCGCTCCGCCAGCGGCACGAACCCGAGGTCATCCGGCCCCGTGTAATTCGCGCTCGGGCGGATGATCTTGTTGTCGATGCGCTGCTCGATGATGTGCGCGCTCCAGCCCGACGTGCGCGAAATGACAAAGAGCGGCGTGAACATCGCGGTGGGCACGCCCATCATGTGATACGAGACCGCGCTGAACCAGTCGAGGTTCGGGAACATCTTCTTCGCGTCCCACATGACCGATTCGAGGCGCTCCGCGATATCGAAGAGCTTGGTGTCGCCGGCTTCGCTCGACAGCGACTTCGCGACTTCCTTGATGACCTTGTTGCGCGGGTCGGAGATCGTATAGACCGGATGCCCGAAGCCGATCACCACTTCCTTGTTCTCGACGCGGCGGCGAATGTCGGCTTCGGCTTCGTCGGGCGTCTGATAGCGCGACTGGATTTCGAACGCGACTTCGTTCGCGCCGCCATGCTTCGGGCCGCGCAGCGCGCCGATCGCGCCGGTGATCGCGGAGTACATGTCCGAACCCGTTCCCGCGATGACCCGTCCCGTGAACGTCGATGCGTTGAACTCGTGCTCGGCGTAGAGATTGAGCGAGACGTGCATCGCCTTGACCCACGACTCCGGCGGCTTCACGCCATGTAGCAGATGCAGGAAGTGACCGCCGATGGAATCGTCGTCGGTTTCGACTTCGATGCGCCGGCCGTTGTGGGAGTAGTGGTACCAGTAGAGCAGCATCGAGCCGAGCGACGCCATCAGGCGATCGGCGATGTCCTTCGCGCCGGGAACGTTGTGATCGTCCTTCTCGGGCAACACGGTGCCGAGCACGGAGACGCCGGTGCGCATGACGTCCATCGGATGCGCGGACGCGGGAATCCATTCGAGCGCGGCCTTCACGTTCGCAGGCAGTCCGCGCAGCGCCTTCAGCTTCGCCTTGTACGCCGTCAGTTCCGCGATGTTCGGCAGCTTGCCGTGCACGAGCAGATACGCGATTTCCTCGAATTCGGAAGTCGTCGCGACATCGAGAATGTCGTAGCCGCGATAGTGCAGGTCGTTGCCGGTCTTGCCGACCGTGCACAGCGCGGTATTGCCCGCCGTCACGCCGGACAGCGCGACGGATTTCTTCGGTTTGAACGTGCCGCTGTTCGGTTTGCTGTTGTCTGCTTCGCTCATTCGATTCGTCTCCGGAACTTGAGTCATTTCTTCGCCGCGAAGAGCTTATCAAGCTTGTCTTCGTAGGCGTGATAGCCGAGATACTGGTACAGGTCGGCGCGCGTCTGCATCGTTTCGACGGCGGCTTTTTGCGTGCCATCGCGCATCACGGTTTCATAGAAGTTCAGCGCGGCCGCATTCATCGCACGATACGCCCCGCAGCAATAGAGCGCGATATCGACGCCGCCATCCCGCAGTTCAGCGGTCGTGAAAAGCGGCGTCGAGCCGAACTCCGTCAGATTGGCGAGAATCGGCACGCGCACGGCGGACTTGACGCGGCGGTAATCGTCGAGCGAGATCATCGCTTCAGGGAAGATCATATCCGCGCCTGCTTCGACGTAAGCCATCGCGCGCTCGATCGCCGCATCGATGCCTTCGGAAGCGGCGGCATCCGTGCGCGCCATGATGACGAAACTATCGTCGGTGCGCGCATCCACCGCCGCCTTCAGGCGATCCACCATCTCCGCCATCGGCACCACTTCCTTGCCCGGACGATGACCGCAGCGCTTCTGCCCGACCTGATCTTCGAGATGCACCGCCGCCACGCCCGCCTTGATGCACGACCGGATGGTGCGTGCGATGTTGAACGCGCCACCCCAGCCGGTGTCGATATCGACGAACAGCGGCAGGTTCGTCGCATCGGTGATGCGGCGCGCGTCGGTCAGCACATCGTCCATCGTGCTGATGCCGAGGTCCGGCATGCCGAGCGAGTTCGCGGCCACGCCGCCACCCGACAGATAGAGCGCCTGAAAACCGACCGCTTCGGCCATCTTCGCCGCGTAGGCGGTAATCGCGCCGACCACTTGCAGCGGCGGATTCGTTTCGACGGCGGCGCGGAATGCCGCGCCGGGACTCGCCTGTTCGCGATGTTGCCTGATCACTTTCTCTCTCCTTCTACTCGATGCCTTCGACACACAGCTTCGTCAGGCACACATCGGGCGCACCGACCATGCAGCCCGATACGAGGTCGAACCGCAGGCCATGCGCGGGACATTGCAGGATGCGTCCATCGAGACGGCCATTCGCAAGCGATGCGCCGTTGTGCGGACACGCGTTGTCGATTGCGTGAATCACGCCTTCGATGTTGAACAGCACGACGCTGCGTCCATCGACGAATGCGAGCTTGCGAGAGCCGGGCGCGACGTCGCGGGCGTGAGCGATGTGAATGGTTCGCGTCATGGCCGCATCCTTCAGCTTCGCCAGGAATCCAGCGCGCCGGATGGCGTGTGCCCGTCCATCCAGTCGTAGGGCTCGCGGGTGCAGCCCCATGCCCATGTCCGCACCGGCGTAGCCGGCGATGTTTTGACAGGCGTGCCGGATGACGTAGCCGGTTGTTGTTCTGCGGCGTCGACGTCAGCGTTGATGGTGAGTTCAGACATTCGTGCTTCTCCTGATAGTTATGCGTAACGGTGATGCGAAGGCTCGAGACACAGCTCGGCGATGAATTCGTCAGCGAGCGGCCACTCGCCGTATCCCGAAGCGGGATTCAGATGACCGGCCGCGCCGATATCGACGAAGCGGCTGCCCCATGCCTTCGCCAGTTCCGCGACGCGCCCGATGCTCGCCAGCGGATCGTTGCTGCTCGCGGCGACGATGCTCGGGAAGCCCAAGCGCATGCGCGGAACAGGCAGCCAGCCGTGTTGCCGAAGCATGTCCGGCGTGGGGTATCCGTCCGGCAGCGGCACGTCGAAATCGGGCGGCGTGGCGAGCAGCGCGCCGCGAATCCGTCGCTGATGCTGCGGATGACGCTGCGCCCAATGCGCGGCGATCATCACGCCTGCGCTGTGCGCGACGAGCACTACGGGGCCGTCAATCCTGGCGAAGGCGGCATCGAGCGCGGCGACGCGGGCTGCGCAGT
This sequence comes from Caballeronia grimmiae, assembly GCF_022879615.1. Lineage (NCBI taxonomy): Bacteria > Pseudomonadati > Pseudomonadota > Betaproteobacteria > Burkholderiales > Burkholderiaceae > Caballeronia > Caballeronia grimmiae. Next base: position 5,057 of record NZ_CP084273.1, on the reverse strand, counting down.
CGAGCTTGCCGTGCGTGAGCGGCGGCACCGAGTGCGCACTCGGCAGCCGGCGTTCCAGCAGCGTCTGCCAGTGATCGTCGACGTGGTCGCGCAGACCCGGAACGATGAGAATCGTGGGAGTCGAAGTCATGGTCATGTCTGATTGCCCGTAGGTGATGCTTGTTTCGTCGCCGCCGCGCCGCGCAGTGCGTCGATGCGGTCCAGGTCGCGCGCGTATCTCGATCTGCCGATGGCGAACGCCAGCATCGCCGGGATACTCACGAGCGGAACGATTTGCAGCGCGCCCAGCAGACCGATGCGATCGGCAATCGCCCCGGTGACGATCGGGCCGGGCGCGAGGCCGAGCAGATTGTTGGCGAGTGTGAGCGTCGCGAAGGCGGAAGCGTGAATCGCCGCCGGGGTCAAGTTGGCCACCATCGCGCCGGCCGGCCCGGACGTGCCCGCCACCACGAGAATCCCCGCGCCGAGCAACACGAGCTGCATCGCGCCGGCATCCAGACGAAAGCCGATGGACAGCAACACCGCCGAACTGAGGCAATAGGCGATCGCCGTCATCCACTTGCGCGAGGGTGCATTCCGGCAAAGGCGGTCCGTCACGACCCCGCACAAGACCATGCCGACGCCGCCCAGCAGCACGAACACCGCAGCGCCCGCGGCGGCCTTATCGGCGGGTAGCGCGTAGTAGCGGTTAAGGAAGCTCGGCATCCACGCGATCACCGCGCCCATGATGAAGAGCTGCAAGCCGCTGCCGAGATAGGCGCAGACCACGGAGACCGTCGAGAACAGGCCGGCGAGCAGCGCACGCAGGCTCGTTCGCATACCGCCCGCCTGCCGCTTCGTGGACGGCGCATCGGGAAAGCGCGCGGCGATGCGTTTGTCCGACACGACGAACAGGTAGGCGATCACCAGCACGAAGCCGAAGCACGCCATCGCGCCGAACGAGGCCCGCCATCCCAGATGCACCGCCACGAAGCCGCCCAGCGCCATGCCGAGCACGGAACCGAACGCGCCGCCCGCCATGAATGCGCCGGTCAGTGTCGAACGCAGGTGCGCCGGAAAGATGCTGAGAATCAGCGCGATGCCCACGCTTCCATACGCCGCCTCGCCGAGACCCACGAGCGCGCGCGCCAGCAGCATTTCGCCATAGTTCGTGGCGATCGCGCAGCCGAGCGTCGCGAGACTCCAGAGCGTCGCCATCAGAATGAGGCTGCGCACGCGGCCCCAGCGATCTGCGAGCACGGAGAACGGAAACGTCAGGAGTCCGACCATTAATGCAACGACGCCGCTCAGCGAGCCGAGTTGCGTGTCGGACAAGCCCCACGCGTGCTTGAGCAGCGGAAACACGGCGTTCAGCACTTGCCGCGACATGTAGTCGGATAACAGCAGGCCGAAGGTCAATGCGAACACCACCCACGCGTACTTGCGCGAGGCGGCCGTGACGGCGCGAACGCCGCCCGTTGGCTGCTCGATGCAATGGATATCCAAGATTGTCTCCTCCGATGTCCGGCGCGGGTCTTTGTCATGCGTTGAACGCAGGGACCCTTTGTTGTGTGCGCCGTGGACGGTTCATTCAACGATGCGGACGACGTCCGCATCAGCGGTTTCAGGCTGCGCGCAGCGGAAGATTGACCTGACCGGCTCTGCGGTTCGGCGACATGCCGTTCGCGGCCAGCGTCTGGTCGACGGTTTCGTACTGCACGCCGATGCGATAGATCGCGCGTGCTTCCTTGCCCGTCGCGATCTCGCGTCCCAGTTCGCGCGCGACGCGCACGCACTGCTCGATCTGCTGCACCGACGTCATGCGGTTCCCGTGCTGATCGATGATCGTGTCTTCAATCCCGCAGCGCGGATGAAGGCCCATCGACATCGCCATCATGTTGAACGGCAGCACGTTCTTCAGCAGCGATTCGGCGGTCAGCGTGCAACCGTCCGGCGCGCGGTGAACGAAGTTGAAGAAGTTGAACGGGTTCGGGCCGTCGAAGCCGCCGCCGATGCCGATCCACGTGAGATTCAGCGGTCCCTTGTAAACGCCCTTGCGCACGAGTCGCTCGAGCGTTTCGAGCGCATGGATGCCGGTAAGCTGGAAGTGCGGCTGAATGTTCGCCGCCTGAAGGCGCTTCAGATGCTCCTCGACCCATGCCGGACCCGCTGGCACGGTCATTTCACTGTAGGCCGCCTGATACATCGGATGCGCGAGCGACGTGCCTTCCAGATACGCCGGATACAGCAGCTCCATGATGTTCATTTGCGTCGTGTTGATCGCGACCGTCACCTGATCGGGCTTCGGATCGAGTTCGGCGAGCATGTGGCGCGTATCGTCGGACAGCCACTTGGCCGCCTGACCGTCGTCTTCCGGCGCGAACGATATCGAGCCGCCGACCTGAATGATCATGTCCGGCGCCGCTTCGCGCACTCCGGCAATGAGTTCGTTGAACTTCGACAGGCGCTTGGAGCCCTTGCCGTCGAGTTCACGCACATGCAGATGCAGGACGGTTGCGCCCGCGTTGTAGCAGTCGACCGCTTTCTGAATCTGCTCGTCCATCGTCACCGGAATGTCTTCTGGAAAGTCGGACGGCATCCACTCCGGGCCATACGGCGCGACCGTGATCACGACCTTGTCCTGGTTTTCGGGGTGCAGGGAATCGTCGAGGAATTGCATGTGTTGCTCCAGCGTCAATGAATGAGAGAGTCGGATAGTCGATGCGATGCGAGGGCGCGTTTCGGATCAATAAGGCACGTCGCCAATGATTCCTGCGCGCTCCATCTTCCGATGGCAGGGCGGGTAGTCCATCACCGCGTAGTGCTGCGTGCTGCGGTTGTCCCATATCGCGATGCTGTTCTTCTTCCAGCGCCAGCGGACCTGATGTTCGGGGATGTACGCCTGGCTGATCAGATAGCTCAGCAACTGGCCCGCACCGGGATTCGCGTCCTGGCCGAAGCGCACGCGCTCGGGCGTGTGGTAATTCGTGAAGTGCGTCGTGAAGGCGTTGACGAAGAGCGTCTTTTCGCCGGTCTCGGGGTGCGTGCGTACGACCGGATGCTCGGCATCGGGAAACTGAGCCTTCAGTGCGTGGCGCTTTTCGATCGGCATGGCCGCGCCAAAGCTGGCTTCGATGCTGTGGCGCGCGCGAAGGTCGGCGATCTGCGTCTTGATGTGCGCGGGCAGATTCTCGTAAGCGAGGACCATGTTCGCCCAGATCGTGTCGCCGCCGACGGGCGGGCACTCGATGCAACGCAGCACGCAACCGAACGGCGGCGCGGCCCGCCAGGTGGCATCCGTATGCCACGCGTTCTCGTAGCGGTCGTTCGGCTGTTCGGGGTTCTTGTAGATCCGCACGAGCCCTGGATGCTCGGGATCGCTGCCCGCGACCGGATGATCTTCCAGTTCGCCGAAGCGGCGCGCGAACGCGACGTGCTCGGCGCGCGTGATGTCCTGATCGCGCAGAAACAGCACGCGATGCGCGAGCAGCGCGGCGCGGATGTCGGCGAAGAGGCCGTCGTCGTGAATCGCATCGGCGAGCGTGACGCCCGTGAGTTCGGCTCCGATGGAGCAGGTAAGTGGTTCGACGCGCATCTGTGTCTCCTTACACGACGAAAATGGATGAGCCGGTGGTCTTGCGCGACTCGAGATCGCGATGCGCCTGCGCGGCATCCTGCAACGCATAACGCTGATTGATCTCGATGCGGATGCGCCCGCTGGCCACGTGGCCGAAGAGTTCGCTTGCGAGCTCGTTCTTCTCGGCGGGATCGGCGATGTAGTCCGCGAGCGCCGGGCGAGTGAGATACAGCGAGCCTTTCATCGCGAGCAACTGCGGATTGAACGGCGGAACCGGACCCGACGCCGTGCCGACGCAGACCATCAGGCCGCGGCGCTTCAGCGAATCGAGCGATGCGTCGAAGGTGTCCTTGCCGACACTGTCGAACACGACGTCCACGCCCGCGCCATCCGTCAGTTCGCGCACGCGTTTGGCGACATCTTCGCGGCTGTAGTCGATGACATGCGCGCAGCCGTGAGCGCGTGCAATCTCGGCCTTCGCTTCGCTCGACACCGTGCCGATTACCGTGACGCCGAGCAGCCGCGCCCATTGAGACACGATCAGCCCGACGCCGCCGGCGGCCGCATGGAGCAGGACCGAATCGCCTGCCTTGAACGCGTGAATGCGGCGCATCAGATACGACGCGGTGAGGCCGCGCATGGTCATCGCGGCGGCGGTCGCGCATTCGATATCGCCCGGCAGCCGGATCAGCGCGGCAGCAGGCGCGAGGCGTTCGGTGCTGTATGCGCCGAGCGTATTGACGAACCCGGTGTACGTGACGCGGTCGCCCACGCGCACGCTGTCGACGCCTTCGCCGAGCGCCTGCACGACGCCTGCGGCTTCGACGCCCATGCCCGCGGGCAGCGGCACGGGATACAGTCCCGAGCGAAAGTAGGTATCCGCGAAGTTGAGGCCCACGGCCTCGTGACGCAGCCGCACCTGGCCGGGGCCGGGCTTGCCGACTGCGACTTCTTCCCATTGCAGAACTTCAGGGCCGCCTGTTTCGTGGAAGCGAATTGCATGTGCCATCGTTGTATCTCCGTTCAGTCTGTTCAATCTGTCGATGCGCGCGGGCCGTATGCGCCGCTCGCCGTGTCGTTTCTCGTGGCATCGTTTGAGAGGCCGGCCGAGTTGAATCGCCAGTCGATTTCGGCCCAGTCCGCATAGCTCAGGTAACGCCGTGCCGCCGGCAGAATCACGCCCTGTTCGCGGCCCATCCATTCGTGGACGATGCGCGCATAGGCGTCGAGCGTCGCTTCGAAAAGCCCGGGCTTCAGTGAGTCCTGCGAATCTCGTCCGATCATTCGTGCGAGTTCGTGGAGCATCTCGTCATCGCGCTGATGCAGCCGGTCGAGTTCGGCCAGTTCGGCGTTCACGCGTGATGTCCGCTTGCGAAGGCGCTTGAAGATCGCAGCCTTCTGCTTCATGTGCACGCCGCCCGCCGATAGCCGGTTCATCCTGCGGACGATCTCGCGCATCGTTTCAGCCGAGGGAAGCTCGCCGCGATTCCGCTCCATGCGC